>NZ_BCTC01000154.1 GCF_001571085.1 Azohydromonas lata NBRC 102462 | reverse complement strand
GGCCGTTGGGCTCCTCATTCTTTCTTGCACACGCGATGTCACCGCGCCTTGCCGCGCGTTGCGTTGTGGCCGTGCCCCGCTTTGCCGCATCTTTCCGCCGCGCCGCCGGTGGAGCCATCCGTCGCAGTACCCGCATGAAACTTCTGGGCGTTCAACTCCGCAAACCTTCTTTCAACGAAGTCACCGCATCTGCCGTCATGGCCGCTGGCCTGTGGCTGCTCTACGTCGCCGCGCTGCATGCCAGCGGCGGCGTCTTCGAACCCATCAACGCCGGCGCTACGCTGCTGGTCATCTTCTGGGGCTGCGTGTGCGTGCGCCTAGGCATCCATGTCGGCCGCGGCCTGCCGCACTTGGCCCTCAATGTGGGCCTGGGTGCTGCGCTCTTGGGGGTGTACCAGGCGCTCATCACGCTCTTTGGTTTATAGCAACGGGCGTGCCCGTCCAGATCCTTCCGGCTGCGAAACGCTGTGCGTCCTTTGCCTGCCGTCTTGAGCCCTTCTGACCCGGCCAGAGGGCCGCGCGGGCGCTGCTAGCATCCCGCGATGGCCAACCGACTCACACAAATCGCCACCCGCACTGGCGACGACGGCTCCACCGGCTTGGGCGACGGCAGCCGTGTGCCCAAGGACCACCTGCGCATCCATGCCTTGGGCGAGGTGGACGAGCTCAATTCCCACCTTGGCGTGCTGCTGTGCGAGCCGCTGCCGGATGAGGTGCGCGAGCTGCTGGTGACCATCCAGCACGAGCTGTTCAACTTGGGCGGCGAGCTCTCCATCCCCGGCTACGAGCTGCTCAAGGGTGACGCCGTGATTCGGCTGAACGAGGCGCTGGCCGACTACAACGGCCGCCTGCCGCGCCTGCAAGAATTCATATTGCCCGGTGGCAGCCGCAGTGCCGCGCTGGCCCACGTGGCCCGCACCGTGGCGCGCCGCGCCGAGCGCGCGCTGGTGACGCTGAGTGCGCAGGAGCCGCTGCGCTCCGAGCCGCGCCACTACCTCAACCGGCTGTCGGACCTGCTCTTCGTCCTGGCCCGCGTGCTCAACCGCGCCAATCTCGATGGCCTGGGTGGAGACGACGTGTACTGGCACAGCGAGCGGCTGCAGCGCGGCTGAGCCCCGCCGCCCCCCGTTTTCCAGTCTTAAAACGGCAGCGGCCCTTGCCTTCCGGCAGGGCCGCTGTTGCTTTTCAAGCTGCCGCATCCGCGCACGAGCGCGGAACGCAGCACTGCCCGCGCGTCAGCCGCGGCGCGCCTTCACGGCGGCGCTGAGTTCTTCCAGCACGGTGAGCGAGTCGTCCCAGCCGATGCAGGCGTCGGTGATGCTCTGGCCGTAAGCGAGCTTCGTGGCATCGTCCTTGCCCGGCGTGAACTTCTGGGCGCCGGCCACCAGGTGGCTTTCCACCATCACGCCGAAAACGGAGCGGCTGCCGCCGCGGATCTGCCCCGCGATGTCGCGAGCCACATCCACCTGGCGCTCGTGCTTCTTGCTGCTGTTGGCGTGGCTGAAGTCCACCATCAGCGAGCAGTCCAACCCGGCGGCCTGCAGGTCGCGGCAGGCGGCGGCCACGTGGTCGGCGTCGTAGTTGGGCGCCTTGCCGCCGCGCAGGATGACGTGGCAGTCCGGGTTGCCCTTGGTCTGCACCGTGGCGACCTGGCCGTTCTTGTGCACCGACAGGAAGTGGTGCGGGCGCGAGGCGGCCTGGATGGCGTCGATGGCGATCTTGATGTTGCCGTCCGTGCCGTTCTTGAAGCCGATGGGCGCCGAGATGCCGGAGGCCAACTCGCGGTGCACCTGGCTCTCGGTGGTGCGCGCGCCGATGGCACCCCAGGCGATGAGGTCGCCGATGTACTGCGGCGAGATCACGTCCAGGAACTCGCTGGCCGCGGGCAGTCCCAGGCGGTTGATCTCCACCAGCAGTTGACGCGCGATGCGCAGGCCCTCGTCGATGCGGTAGCTCTCGTCCAGGTACGGGTCGTTGATCAGCCCCTTCCAGCCCACCGTGGTGCGCGGCTTCTCGAAGTACACGCGCATCACCACTTCCAGCGTGTCGGCGTAGCGCGTGCGCTGCTCCATGAGGCGGCGCGCGTACTCCAGCGCGGCCTGCGGGTCATGGATGGAACAGGGGCCCATGATGACCAGCAGCCGGTCGTCCTGGCCGTGCAGCATCTGGCCGATGCGCTGGCGCGTCTGCGTCACCAGCGCCTCCACGGGCGTGCTGCGAATGGGGAAGAAGCGGATGAGGTGCTCGGGCGGAGGCAAGGGCGTGATGTCCTGGATGCGGGCGTCGTCGGTCTGGCTGGTTCGATCCGGAGGGGCTTGCCAGCCCTCAGCGACGGCAGGCGGCGATTTCAGGTTCTCGGTCATGGCACTCGGCTCCAGGAAATGACGGGTTCGGGTCGGTAGGGATGAAAAAAAACCGCCGGGGGTCTCCCGGCGGTTTTGAGGAATCTGCTCTGCGCTTCGTCTGTCGGCTTAAGCGCGGGCCTCTCCTCCGCCGGGGCGGTGCGAGAACCAATAAAAGCCGAAGAAAAATCGTGCGAAACGCATAAGTCCCGGATCATGGGGTGAACCCCATGAACGCGTCAACGCATTTCGGGTACGTACCAGATCGTTCATTTCTCCAGCCCGCACCCGGTGTGAATGCTCAGGCCGTGCCGCCCACGGTCAGGCCGTCGATGCGCAGCGTGGGCTGGCCCACGCCCACGGGCACGCTCTGGCCTTCCTTGCCGCAGGTGCCCACGCCGGTGTCGAGCTGCAGGTCGTTGCCGATCATGGACACGCGCGTGAGCGCGTCCGGCCCGTTGCCTATGAGCGTGGCGCCCTTGACCGGGTAGAGGATCTTGCCGTTCTCCACCCAGTAGGCCTCGCTGGCCGAGAACACGAACTTGCCGCTGGTGATGTCCACCTGCCCGCCGCCGAAGTTCACCGCGTACAGGCCCTTCTTGATGGAGGCGACGATCTCGTCCTTGGGCTTGTCGCCGGCCAGCATGTAGGTGTTGGTCATGCGCGGCATGGGCAGGTGGGCGTAGCTCTCGCGCCGGCCGTTGCCCGTGGGCTTGACCTTCATGAGCCGCGCATTGAGCGAGTCCTGGATGTAGCCGCGCAGGATGCCGTCCTCGATGAGCACCGTGCGCTGCGTGGCGCAGCCCTCATCGTCCACGTTGAGCGAGCCGCGGCGGTCGGGCAGCGTGCCGTCGTCCAGCACCGTCACGCCCTTGGCCGCCACGCGCTGTCCGACGCGTCCGGCGAACGCGCTGGAGCCCTTGCGGTTGAAGTCGCCCTCCAGCCCGTGGCCAATGGCCTCGTGCAGCAGGATGCCCGGCCAGCCCGGGCCCAGCACCACGGTCATCTCGCCCGCCGGGGCCGGGCGCGCCTCCAAGTTGGTGAGCGCGGCGTTGACGGCCTGGTCCACGTAGCGGTCAATCACGTCGTCCTGGAAGTAATTGAGGCCGAAGCGCCCGCCGCCGCCGCCGGAGCCGATCTCGCGCCGCCCGTTGGATTCGGCGATCACGGTCACCGACAGCCGCACCAGCGGCCGCACGTCCGCCGCGCGCGTGCCGTCGGCGCGCGCCACCATCACCACGTCGTGCTCGGCCGCCAGGCCCGCCATCACCTGGACGATGCGCGGGTCGCGCGCGCGGGCACGCTGCTCCACCTTCTCCAGCAGCGCCACCTTCTGCGCGCTGTCCAGCGTGTTGATGGGGTCGGTGGGCGCGTAGAGCATGCGGCTGCCCGCCACGGTGCCGGAGGAGGGCACCTTCACGCGGCGGCTCTGCCCGGCCGCGGCGATGGTGCGCACCGTGCGCGCGGCGTCCAGCAGCGCGGCTTCGGAGATGTCGTCGGAGTAGGCGAAGGCCGTCTTCTCGCCGGCCACGGCGCGCACGCCCACGCCCTGGTCGATGCTGAAGCTGCCGCTCTTGACGATGCCTTCCTCCAGGCTCCAGCCCTCGTGGCGCGTGGTCTGGAAGTACAGGTCCGCATCGTCGATGCGGTGCTCGCTGATCAGGCGCAGCGCCTGCGTCAGCGTCGTCTCGCTCAGGCCATAAGGGTCCAGCAGCAGCGACTGCGCCTGGGCCAGCCGTTCAAGAGTGGGTTCGCGGGAGATCATGGAGGGTTCGAGGGCAGCGCCTGGGTTACGCCGGACCCACCGTCGTTACGCGAGGCGACAATTGCCCCGTCATCTGGGTGGTCCGGACACCGTTGAAAAGCCGTGGCGAGATGTTCCCACGCCAAGGACCACAGCATGAAGCAGTTTTCGAATGTCCTGACCGGTGCCGCGCTGGCGCTGGCCTGTGCCGCCTCCTTCGCGCAGCAGGCCGCCGCTCCCAGCGTCGCCGACCAGCGCGAGGCCCACCAGGAGCAGCGCATTCAGCAAGGCATCGCCAACGGCAGCGTCAGCGCCCGCGAGGCCTACCGCCTGGAGCGCCAGCAGGGCCGCATAGACGCCACCGAGGCCGCGGCCAAGGCCGACGGCACGGTCAGCGGTGCCGAGCGCGAGCGCCTCAACCGCATGCAGAACAACGCCAACGCCGCCATCGCGCAGCAAAAGCACGACGTCAACACCGCCAGCACCCGCATGGCGCCAGCCGCGCCGCCCACGTCCGGCGCGCTGGTGGACCGCCGTGAATCCGCGCAGGACGCGCGCATTCGCCAAGGCATCGCCAGTGGCCAGATAGACGCCCGCGAGGCCGAACGCCTGGAGCGCGAGCAGTCGCGCATCAGCGCCGCCGAGGCCCGCGCCAATGCCGACGGCCATGTCAGCGGCGCCGAGCGCACCCGACTGGAACGCATGCAGCAACGCGCCAGCGCCGACATCCACCACCAGAAGCACGACCGGCAGCACGCCCAGTAAGTGGCGTTCAACGGCGCTGCGATGCCGACGGCCCCGGACTGGTGGCGCGCAGCCGCCCCGGGTGCCGGCCGCCTGGCAGGCCAGGCCGGCCGTTCCAGGGCGGGCGGCCGATGCTCAAGCCTCGTTCTTGAGCGCCAGCGCGCGCTGGTACAGCGCGTTGCGCGGCGCGCCGCTGAGCGTGGCCGCCAGCGACACGGCCTGCTTGAGCGGCAATTCGGCCAGCAGCGTGCGCAGCGCGCGCTCGGCCTCCGGGGGCAGGGCGTCTTCGTCCTGCGCCGCGGGCACGGCCGGGGCCGCATGCAGCACCAAAACGAACTCGCCGCGCTGGCGCTGCGCGTCGGCGGCGAGCCATTCGGGGAACTCCGCCGCCGCCAGCGTATGAATGCTCTCGAACTGCTTGGTCAGCTCGCGGCAGCAGGACAGTTGGCGCTGCGGCATGGCCTGCGCCAGCTCCGCGGCCAGGGTCTGCACGCGGTGCGGCGCCTCGAACAGCACCTGCGCCTGCGGCTGCGCTGCCAGTGCCTGCAAAGCGGCCTTGCGCTCCGCGCCCTTGGCCGGCAGGAAGCCCACGAACGTGAAGCCGCTGGTGCGCGCATCGCCCGCGGCGCTCAGTGCCGTCACCGCGCTGCTGGCGCCGGGAATGGGCACGACGCGGTAGCCCGCCTCGCGCACCGCGGCCACCAGCACTGCGCCGGGGTCGGACACGGCGGGCGTGCCCGCGTCGCTCACGTAGGCCACGCGCTGGCCCTGCGCCAGCCGCGCGACCACGCCCTGTGCGGCGGCGGCCTCGTTGTGCTCGTGCACGGACAGCAGCGGCCGGTCCAGCCCAAGGTGGCGCAGCAGCGCCGCGCTCACGCGCGTGTCCTCGCAGGCCACGGCGTCGGCGCGGGCCAGCACCTGGATGGCGCGCAGCGTCAGATCGGCCAGGTTGCCTATGGGCGTGGCCACCACGTAGAGGCTTGCGGCGGGATACTGCTGCGCACCGGCGGCAGCGGCCGCCGCCTGCTGGAGCAAGGACGAAATGTTCAAGGCGGGTACGACCAGGGCGCGGGGAGAAGAGGCCGAGACGCTGGCGTTGGCGCATCTGCAGCGCCACGGCCTGCGGCTCGTGATGCGCAATTATCGGCTGGCACAAGGGCCCGGCGCCCACGGCGGCGAGATCGACCTGATCCTGCGCGAGCACGACGGCACGCTGGTCTTCGTCGAGGTGCGCGCCCGGCGCGGTGCGGCCTGCGGTGGTGCGGCGGCCAGCATAGGCGCCACCAAGCAGCGCCGGCTGCGCCGCGCCGCCGAGGCTTTCCTCATGCGCTGGCCCGTGCTGCCGCCCTGCCGCTTCGACGTGGTGACGATAGAAGGCGGCGAGATCGCCTGGCTGCGCGGTGCCTTCGACATCGACTGAGCCCGGCCGGCCCTGGCCGCTGGCCCCCGCGATGCGGTTGCCCGCGCACCCGCTGCGGCACCGCAACAGGGGCTTCACAGGGCGTCGCTATCATCCCCGCCCATGCTTGAACAGCGCATCCAACAACATTTCTTCGAAAGCGCCGACCTGCTCTACCAGGTGGCCGAGACGCTGTCGCGCCCAATCGCCGACGCCGCGCAGGTGGTGGTGGCCAGCATCACCGGCGGCGGCAAGGTGCTGCTGGTGGGCCAGGGGCCCTGGCTTGGGCTGGCGCAGGCTTTTGCAACGCAGCTCACCGGCCGCTTCGAGCGCGAGCGCCCGGGGCTGGCCGCGCTGGCGCTGGGCGACGCAGGGCTGATGAGCCTGCCCGCGCTGGACGAGCCCGCGCAGGCGCGCCAGTTGCAGGCGCTGGGCGCGCCGGGCGACGTGCTCATCGCGCTGGGCGCGGTGGCCACGCCGGTGCTGGTGGCCGCGGTGCAGACCGCGCATGGCCGCGACATGACGGTGCTGGCCTTCACCGGCCGCGCCAACGGGGCCCAGGCGCTGCGCCTGGCCGAAACCGACGTGCACATCGCCGTGCCGCACGAGCGCACGGCGCGCATCCTGGAGTTGCACCTGCTGGCGCTGCATGCCATCTGCGACGCGGTGGACCTCCAACTCATGGGCGAACAGGACGAATGAGCAAGCTTTCTTCTGATTGGACAAGCGCCGGCCTGCGGGCCGCGCGCGTGCTGGCCGCGTTGGGCGCTGCCGCGTGGATGAGCGGTTGCGCACCGCTGCTGGTGGGCGGTGCGGCCGTGGGCGGCGCCCTGGTGGCCACCGACCGGCGCACCTCCGGCACCCAGGTCGAGGACCAGGCCATAGAGGTCAAGGCCGCCACCCGCGTGCGCGAGGTGCTGGGCGAGCGCGGCCACGTCAACCTCACCAGCTACAACCGCACGCTGCTCATCACCGGCGAGGTGCCCAGCGAGGCCGAGCGCCAGTCGGTGGAGCGCGCCATCGCCGGTGTGGAAAACCTGCGCTCGGTGGTCAACGAGTTGGGCGTGCTGGGCAACAGTTCGCTGACCTCGCGCTCCAGCGACGCCATCACCACCAGCAAGGTCAAGGCCACCTTCGTGGACGCCAAGGACCTGCAGTCCAACGCCATCAAGGTCGTCACCGAGCGCGGCACGGTCTACCTGATGGGCCGCGTCACCGAGCGTGAGGCCGTGCGCGCGGCCGACCTCGCCCGCAACATCGGCGGCGTGGAGAAGGTGGTGCGCGTGTTCGAGATCCTCACCGAGGCCGAGCTGGCCAACCTGCAGACGGCACGCTGAGCCGCCCGCGGTTTGCAGGCCGCATCGTTCAGAAATCTGAACGATGGCCTGCGTGCCATGGGGGACCGATGGACACGCCGGCGAACGATGGGGCCGCTTGCGCCGCCGCAGTGCGGCTGCCCGCGCCACCCCTTACTTCAAGCGCGTGATCAGGCTGGACGTGTCCCAGCGTCCGCCGCCCTCGGCCTGCACATCGGCGTAGAACTGGTCCACCAGCGCCGTCACCGGCAGCCGCGCGCCGTTGCGGCGGGCTTCTTCCAGCACCAGGCCCAGGTCCTTGCGCATCCAGTCCACGGCGAAGCCGAAGTCGAACTTCCCATCGGCCATGGTCGCGCCGCGGTTCTCCATCTGCCAGCTCTGCGCCGCGCCCTTGGAGATGACTTCCAGCACCTGCTTGACGTCCAGCCCCGCGCGCTGGCCGAAGGCCAGGGCCTCGGACAGGCCCTGCAGCAGCCCGGCGATGCAGACCTGGTTGACCATCTTGGCCAGTTGCCCCGCGCCCGCCTGGCCCACGCGCGTGACGGCGCGCGAGTAGGCCAGCGCCACGGGCTTCATGGCTTCAAAAGGCGCCGCGTCGCCGCCGCACATCACCGTGAGCACGCCGTTGACGGCACCGGCCTGGCCGCCGGACACCGGCGCGTCCACGAAATGCAGGCCCAGCGTGCGCGCGGCCGTGTACAGCTCGCGCGCCACCTCGGCCGAGGCCGTGGTGTGGTCCACGAACACCGCGCCCTCGCGCATGCCCGCCAGCGCCCCATCGGCGCCCAGCACCACGCTGCGCAGGTCGTCGTCGTTGCCCACGCAGGCGAAGACGAAATCCGCCCCCTGCGCCGCCTCGCGCGGCGTGGCCGCGGCGCGCCCGCCGTGCTCGGCGGCCCAGGCCTGCGCCTTGGCCACCGTGCGGTTGTAGACCGTCACCTGGTGCCCGGCGCGGGCCAGGTGGCCGGCCATCGGGTAGCCCATGACGCCCAGGCCCAGGAAAGCCACCCGCGCGCCGCCCATGGACGCCGTTGCCGCTGGTTGTCCGCTTGCTTGTTGTTCGCTCATTGCCATTTACTCCCGCGCCCGGCGCGTTGATCCGTCCCGCACGGCCCAAACAGTGCTTGGGCCGCGCCGGCAAAGCGCAAATCATGGCCCAGAACGCCCCGGCTGCCCGGCGCCGGGCGGCTTCAGGCGGCATCGACGGCCGTCAGCCGCCCAGGGCGTGGCATGGGCTAGGCTCGCCGCCCATGACTGGCATAGCTGACACCCTTCAAGACACGCACGCGCGCATCGCCGCCGCCTGCGCCGCCGCCGGCCGGGCCGAGCAGGACGTGACGCTGCTGGCGGTGAGCAAGACCTTTGGCCCCGACGCCGTGCGCGAGGCCCATGCCGCCGGCCAGCGCGCCTTCGGCGAGAACTACGTGCAGGAGGCCCTGGACAAGATCGCCGCCTTGGCCGATCTGCGCGCCGGGCTGCAATGGCACCTCATCGGCCCGCTGCAGAGCAACAAGACGCGCGTGGTCGCCGAGAGCTTCGACTGGGTCCATTCCGTGGACCGGCTCAAGGTGGCCGAACGGCTGTCGGCCCAGCGCCCGCCGCACCTGCCGCCGCTGCAGGTGTGCCTGCAGGTCAACGTCAGCGGCGAGGCCAGCAAGAGCGGCGTGGCGCCGCAGGCGCTCCCCGCCCTGGCGGCACAGGTCGCGGCGCTGCCCAGGTTGCGGCTGCGCGGGCTCATGTCCATCCCCGAGCCTGCCGGCACGTTCGACGCTCAGCGCGAGCCCCACCGCGAGCTGTTCGCGCTGCTGCAGGCGCTGCGACGGCAGGGCCTGCAGCTGGACACGCTGTCCATGGGCATGAGCGCGGACCTGGAAGCGGCCGTGGCCGAGGGCGCCACCATCGTGCGTATCGGCACGGCCATCTTCGGCGGCCGCACGCGCCGCGCCACGGCGTGACGTATGCCATGTTGCTGCAAGATTGCTGAAAGCTGCCATGCGTAACTGAACGCTAAATTCGCCTCCGCTTTTATCTAAAGGTGGGGCATGGAGTCGAGCGGCGAGCTGGCGCTGAAATTGGTAGGCGCAATTGGGCCGGGTTCCGTAGAGGGGCACTGGCCGCGCCCGGACGAGCTGATCACGCGCCCGGGCTGGCCGGGCGTGATGAAGCGCTTCAAGTACCGCCTGCGGCTGCTGCTGTCGCAGCCGCAGCGCCGGGGCTTCATGGATTTCGTCCAGGGCGCGCCGGTGTGGCGCGAGCTGCACCAGCGCTTCCCCGACTGCTACTACCCCACGCTCACCTACTTCCTGGACCGGCGGTTCAGCCTGCGCGAGCGCTTCACCGTGGCACGGGCCGACCTGGAGCAGGCCGAGTCGCGCTTTGGCCGGCGCTTGGCACTGCGCCTGGCGCGCGGCGAGCAGGTGAAGCTGTGGTCGCTCAGCGAGGACTGCCTCCTGGTGCTCAGCATCAACGACGTGAGCTGGCACGAGGGCCGCTGGACGCTGAGCCTGCGCAACACGCGCGGGCAGCGGCTGTACTACGTCAGCTTCGGCTTCCTGCCCTGTGGTGCGCTGTTGGTGGGCTCGGTGCAGGGCGCGCCGGGCATGGAGGAGGTGGTGCGCGACATCACCAAGACGGCCGAGGGCATGCGTCCGGCCTGGCTGCTGTTCGAGGCGCTGCGCGCCGCGGCCGCCACCTGGGGCGTCACGGCCCTGGTGGGCATAGACCCGCTCGACCACATCAAGGGCCGCTGGAACCTGCGCGGGCGCCGCCTGCGCTTCGACTACCGCCGCTTCTGGAGCGAGGTGGGCGCCGAGCAACGCGAGGACGGCTACTGGCAAACCAGCCTGAAACCGCTGCCGCGTGATCTCTCGGACGTGCCCTCGCGCAAGCGCGCCATGTACCGCCGCCGCTGGGCCATGCTGGACGCCATGGCCGACGCGCTGCACGCCGGCCTGTTCGCGGCGCGCTGAGCACCGCCGCCGCTCAGGACTCCAGCTTCAGGCCGATCTTGCGGATGATGGCGCCCCAGCGCCGGGTGTCGTTGGCCACGAGCTCGCGGAAGGCCGCCGCGCTGCCGCCCACGGGCGTGAGCCCCTGCTGCTCCAGCGCGGCGCGCACGCCGGCGTCCTGCAGCACGGCGTTGACGTCGGCGTTGATGCGCTCCACCAGCGCCTGCGGCGTGGCCGCGGTGGTGAAAAAGCCGTTCCAGGCCAGCGCCTCGATGTCCGGGTAGCCGGACTCGGCCAGCGTGGGCACGTCGCGCAGGGAGTCCAGCCGCTGGCGGCTGGTGACGGCCAGCAGCCGCACGCGGCCTGAGCGCACATGGGGCAGCAGCGCGGGGGCGACCATCATGGTGGCGTCCGTCTCGCCCTGGGCCACCGACATGGCGCTGGGCGGCGAGCCGTTGAAGGGAATGTGCGTGCCCTGGATGCCGGCCTCGGCCATGAACAGCTCCATGGTCAGGTGCGAGCTGCTGCCCTTGCCCAGCGAGGCGTAGCTCATGCGCCCGCCGCGCTCGCGGGCCCAGCCGACGAACTCGCGCACGTTCCTCACCGGCAGCTTGGAATACATGAAGGGCGCGAAGGCGATGGGGCCGTTGAAGCCCAGTGCCAGCACGTGGCCGTCAGGCGGCGCCTTGGCCGCCGCGTCCATGCCCAGCAGCCCGCCGGCGCCGGGCTTGTTCTCCACCACCACGCTCTGGCCCCAGCGGTCTTTCAACTTGTCGCCCAGGAGGCGGGCAATGATGTCCAGCGAGCTGCCCGCCGGGGCCGGGACGATCAGCCGTACCGGCCGGTTGGGCCAGCCGCCCTGGGCGAGGGCGGCTGCGGTGGGAAGCGCGAGGGCCGCGGCGGCGGCCAGCAGGGATCGGCGGTGCATGGCGGGCAAGGGAATCGGACGAAACCGCGCATGCTAAGCGCGCCGCGCGCAGGGCGCCGGTCAGGGATAGAGCCCGCGCTCCTCGCGCGCCGTGAGGATGCGCTCGCAGGCCACGGCGAAAGTGGCGGTGCGCAGCGAGATGCGGTGCTGGTCGGCCGTGTCCCAGATGCGGCGCAGCGCGCCGATCATGATCTTTTCCAGCCGCA
>NZ_BCTC01000153.1 GCF_001571085.1 Azohydromonas lata NBRC 102462 | reverse complement strand
CCGTCGATCACGGCGATGATTTCGCCGATGCGTTGCGAGGCGTCGTTGATGCCGCCCATGCTGTTCATGACCTGCTCGACGATCTCGCCGCCGCGCTGGGCCGACACGGTGGCGGCGCTGGCCAGGCCGTCGGCCGTGCGCGCGGCCTGGGCCGTGTGCGACACCGAGCCGGTGAGCGTGGACATGGAGGAGGCCGTGTGCTGCAGGTCGGCCGACGTCTTCTCGGTGCGCGAGCTCAAGTCCTGGCTGCCCGCGGCGATCTCGTTGGAGGCCGAGGCGATGGCGTTGGCGGCGTGCCGTATGGTGCCCACGGTCTCGCGCAGCCGCGCGGTCATGATGGAGACGGCATCCTGCAGCGAGCCCGGCACCGCCGGGCCGCGCGCCATGTCGGCGCGCAGGTCGCCGCTGGCCACGCGCTGCACGAAGCGCTGCAGCCGCGAGGGCTCGTCGCCCAGCTCACGCCACACCGAAGTGACGATGAGCCGCGAGGCCACGCCCAGCACCAGCAGCACCAGCGTGCCCGTGCCCAGGTTGAGCAGCGTGTTGGTCTGCACGTCGGAGACGGCTTCGGACTGCGCGCTGTCCACGGCCGCCTCGGCCGTGCTTTGCTGCTCGGAGAGCCGCTTGTTGAAGTCCGCTTGGGCGGATTGCATGCGCGGCACCAGTTCGGCCGCGGGCCCGCCGGTGAGCATGGCACGGGTGACGGCGATGGCGGCCTGCTGGTAGGCATCGAAGGCGTCGCCCAGCGCCTTGGACGCGCCGGCCTTGCCCTGCAGCGCCGCCGCCTCCGTCACCGCTTCACGCACCGCGGCGATCGCGGGTTCGACGTCCTTGATCTTTTCCTCGTCGCCTTCAGCGGCTGCGGACTGCAGCGTCAGGCGGAACTGCTCGGCGCTCTGCGAGATGCGCCCCATCCTGGCCAGGTAGGGGTAATCCACCGCGCGCAGCTGCTCGATGCGCTCGGTGGTGCGCATGCCCAGCAGGAAGCTTGCGCCAAGGCCGACGCCGAAGACGACCGTTGCGCACAAAGGCAGCATCCAGATCTTGGTGCGGAAGTTCATGTGAAGTGCTCCTTGACCCAGCCCCACGGCGAGGCTGGACGCGGGTCAGTCGACGCTCAACAGCACCTTGACGCTGCCGTCCACGGCCGACTTGTCGATGTAGCCCACCGTCTTGGGATCGGCCGCCACGGCCTTCTTCACGGCAGCGGCGTCAGGCAGTTCCTTGGGCAACTGGCCATTGCCCGAGAACACCAGTCGCGACCAGGTCGAGCGCACCTGGGCCAGCGTGCGGCCGGTGAGCTTGGTGTAGAAATCGGCACGGATGGCAGCGGATTCGGGCTGGTCCACCGGCGTGCGCGCGGTGTTCTTGCCCAGGAACACGTCAGCGGCCTGCTCCTTGGTCAGGGCCGCCGCGGACTGGTTGCCGATCACGACGATCTCGGCCCGGACGCCGGCGGCTGCCGACAACGCCACGGCCGCAGCGATGAGGCGAATGTTGCGCATACCCACTCCCGGTCAGAACACGAAATCAACCGCGATGCTCCAGACGCGTACGCTGGGCGGCGTCAGTTGGAACGGCCAGGAGGGGTCCATGAAGGCGTAGTCGGTGTGCGTCACGCGCTCGAACTGCGCTTTCACCGCCACGTTGCGGTAGGCGTCCCAGCGCACGCCGACGGCGCGCGTGATGCCCTTGGGGATGTCGCCCGGGGCGGATGCGAGCAGGTTGGGGTTGTAGCCGCGATAGCCTTCGCCCTTGGGCTTGAAGTGGCTGAAGGTCACGTAGGGCGTCCACGCGCCCAAGCGGTAGCCGCCGCTGATGTAGTAGCTGTCGGAGTTGACCGAGCCGTCGCCCGCGGGGCCCGGGTGGCCCGGATTCTTGAAGCGCCGGGTGACGTATTCGGCCATGGCCACGGCCTGGCCGTCGTCGTACTGCAGGCCCAGGTTGGTGAAGGTGTCCTTGCCGTCGGGATCCAGGTTGAGGTAGTCGCCCTTGAGCTCGACGTCCTTGCCCACCGTGCGGCTGGCCGACAGGGTCCAGAAGCCCTTTTCCAGGGACAGGGCCAGCGAGTACAGGCGCGGGTACTTGAGCTCCGCCTTGGGCTTGTCCAGCAGGTAGATGTCGCCCTTGCTCTTGCCGGCCGAGCCGCGCACCGTCACGTTGACGTCATCCACGGCGCTGGCCCAGCGGGCCTGCACGCCGTCGAACGAGGTCAGCGAGTAGGCGCCGTACACCTCCACCGGCGCTCGCAGCCAGTAGTGGGCGTAACCGACGTTGCGGTTGTCCGACACCATGAAGATGGGCAGCACCATGCGGCCCACGCGCAGGTCCAGGGCCTGCGTGGGCTTGGCTTGCGCATAAAGCCATTCGACTTGCGGACCCTGCTGGCCGTCGCGGCGGCTGGTCAGCACCTGGCCGACGGCGGAAAAGGTGTCGTTGTGCGTGTAGGTGCCCTGCAGGCCCAGCCGGGTGTCCACGCCGAAGTCCACCGAGCGCGTGGCGCCACGGTCCTGGCGGGGGCCGGAGCGGAACTGCGCCTCGTCGGTGTTGGTCTTCACGCCGCCCACCGTGCCGTACCCGCTGAAGGCAAATCCCTGGTCAGCAGCTTGCGACGCTGTGGCACAGACGGTCATCAATGCGGCAAAAGCTAGAGATGAATTTCGCTTTAGATTCATTTCAACTCCCTCTTTATTTCTTTAAATCAGCTTTGAAAACGGACTGCAAAGGCACCCGGACCTCTGCGAAGCACTTTCAGACCAGTTCTGTTTCCCAACAAAACCAGCCTACGCCACGGAATTGCATGGACCTTACAAAGCCGCGAAACGTGGCTCACGAGGCACGAGCAAAACAATAAATACCCGAAAGGCAAATGGCGAACGGGGCCGTTTCCCGCAGCCCCCGAAATCCTCCGCCGCCGGGCTGAAACAGCGGCCTGCCGCACCCCAGCGTACGGGCTGCGCCAAGGGGCGGATGGCGCCAAACGCTCCACGCGACTGACGAGCAGGGACGGGGGACAACGCGACGAACCACCCGAAGCAGGAACCATCATCAAATACCAGGAGAACGCACGCCTCTCATGCGGCAAACGATTTCTTGATGCACCGAAAACCACCGGGCGCAACCGCTCGGGCAAAATTTATTTCATGAATGCGGCTCTCAGCCGCCGAAATCAGGCTCAATTTCGTCCGACCCCGGCAGACCCATACGCTCACTCATAAAATTCTTCCACTCACGGTATCGCGAGCACAGGCGCAAGGGCTGGACACCAACGCATGCGCAAACTGCCTAGGAAAGAGAAGTTGGCTGCTGCGGGGGCTCCTGTAGGTAGACCTGAATGCGCGCAAGGACCGCACCGGCATGCGGAACAACCGCATTACCTCGCGCGCACCGGCGCTGAACCTCGTGTCAGCGTCCTGGGGCCCACAAGCCCCGGCCACTTCCAGCACCGCAGGGGTTCCTTGGAATCAGTCAGGGTCTTGCACAGCCCGAGCAGGGGATTGCGAAACTGGTTTGATTCTAGTGTGTCTGTTTGATAGTTTGCAAAGTGTTCGCAATGTTTGGAAACTTTTCTGGCTGCATGTGCTGATGCACCACAACCTCCCGGCGTCGTCCAAGGGACCGCGTGATGAATGGCACGCACATCGCACGGGCTGCGTGGGGCATGTCGTGGGGAAATTGGCGCCCGCCCATGACGAAGGCCGCCTTGCAGCCGCACGCATGGTGCGACTGCAAGGCGGCCCGGAGTGGGTCGATAAGAAATGCGCGCCGGCGGCGCGCGGCAGTGTCCGTTATTGAACGATGAAGTTGACGAAGTTCACGGCCTTGATGGGCAGCTTGGCCGGCTTGTGCGACTTCTTGCGCTTGCCCGCGCCGGCGTGGGCGGAGGCGTCACTCTCCATGAAGTCCTCGGCGTTGAGGTCGTAGCCCAGCGGGCGCAGCGCCTGCGCCTGCATCTCGGCGGCCAGCAGGCGGCGGCCTCCGTCAGTGCGCACGTCCTCCGAGGTCTTGTTGGCCACGGCCATCAGAAGATTGTTGCGGATCACGGGCATGAAGGCCTTGACGTGATCGGAGGACTTGTCGTCCTCCACTTCCAGTGCGATGACGATCTGCGCGTAGCGGTCGACGTCCCGGTCGGCCAGATTGATGGTGATGGGCTCCAGGTTCACGAACAGCGGAGCGTGCTTGGGGTCGAAAGCCTCGGGCTGCTTGTTCTTGGCCGGCGCGGCGTCGACTTCGACTTCGTCCTCCTCCGCGTGCGCCGTGCGCGCCTTGAACACCATGAAACCCCCAGCAGCGGCCGCCAGCAGCACCACCACGGCCAGCACAATGATGATGAGCTTCTTGTGCCCCTTCTTGGGTGTGTCAACGGCAAGGGCTGCGGCAGCGGACATGTGGTCTCCAGTCAACCGTGGAATTCAAGTGTTTACAGGGCCGGGCCAACCGCACCACGGTGGCTGTGGGCCGGGCCATTTGGGCAGCGGCTGCGTCAGGCGACGCCGCATCCGGTGCAGCGCTAGCGCCCTTGGACGCGGCGATGGATGCCCCGTTTGAGCCGGCCTCCTGGCCAAGAATCTGCGCCGGAACCATGCTGTCGAGGCTTGGCAACCGGCCTATGCATTGAAGCAAACACAGATCAAGCAATCGTGCAATGTTTGCAAAATGTCATGCGGCCACGGCGATGATTTGGCGCGGGCCGCCCAGCACCGCCACCGCCGCGGCGCGGCGCGGCGGGAGATAGGAGGGTCGCCAGGCCGGGCCCAGCCCCAATACCCCGGCGGACATTCCCCACCACCAATTCGCACAGGACCGGCGGGTTGGCCCGCCGTATTAATTCAGCCCAGCCAGGCCACGCCCGCGGCGCCCAGCCCCGTGATGCCGCCCAAGGTGGCCAGCAAGCGCACCGGCTCCGCACCCCAGCGCTTGCGCCGGGCATGCACGGCCAACCCCAGCACCAGCAGCGCCAGCGAGCTCAGGAACACGACGGCAAAGATTTCCACGGCATCCATGGCAAGCCTCCTTGTTGCGAGGCAGCCAGTTTCCAAGGCGGCGATGGCCGCATCCAGCAGGCCGTTGCGAAGTAATCGTTCGGCTGCACGGAAGTTGCCCGCGTCATCGGCTGCAGCGGTGGTTCAGGCAGCGCGCACTGCGCGCCTGAAGACACGGTCACGAACATTGCCGCCTCGACATACCGGGTTTCGTACGGCAGCCGCGCCACATATTGGGATGGCACAAACCCGGCAAAGGATGGAATTGAATATGTCAGCAAATGTGCGCTGCTAGCATGGGGTGCGTTTTTGAATATGCAAGGAGGTCACATGCAAAATATTCTGATCCTGGAGGATTTGCCGCAAGTTCGGACCTGGCTGAAATGCCTGGTCAACGAATTGTTTCCTCAAGCCAGTATTTCCGAGAGCGCACGTGTGCATGACGCGATAGGCCTGGTTTCCGTTCTCAACTTCGACCTCGCGCTGATCGACCTGGGCTTGCCTGACGGGTCGGGCGTGGACGTGGTGGCCACGCTGCGGGAAAAGCAGCCGGCGGCGCAGCCGGTGGTGGTGTCCATACACGACGACGACGGCCACCTCTTCCCCGCGCTGCAGGCCGGCGCCTACGGCTACATCCTCAAGGAACAGCCGCGCGAGATGGTGATGGAGCAACTGCAGCGCATCAGCCAGGGCGAGCCGCCGCTGTCGCCTTCCATCGCCCGGCGCGTCATGGCCTACTTCGCCGCGCTGCCCAAGCCGCAAGCCTCGCTCATGCCGCACGTGAAGCTCACCGAGCGCGAAAGCGACGTGCTGCTGCGCGTGGCCAAGGGTTTCACGCTGCCGGAGATCGGTGTGCAGCTCAACCTGTCGCGCCACACGATTGCCGACTACGTCAAGCAGATCTACCGCAAGCTCAACGTGAGCTCGCGCGCCGAAGCCGCGCTGGAGGCGCAGCGCCTGGGCCTGTTCAACAGCAGCCACTCCAGCAACCACAACCGCCACTTCTGAGCTGGCGCGCCATCCCGGCGCGCGGCGGCGCGGCGGCTCCCCGCTCAGGAGCTGCCCGTGGAGTCCAGCCAGCTCTGCACCTGCGGCTGCGGCCAGGACAGCTCGACCAGGATGCCGCTCTGGTCGCTGAGCCGGTAGCCTTCGGCGCTGGCCGGCCAGGCTTCTAGGCGGCTCTCCAGGCCCTCCAGCGCCGAGAAGCACACGTGCGCGACGCCGGCGCGGCCCACGCCCTGCTCCAGCGGGCCGCGCTTGTCGTCGGTGGTCAGGCACTGCAGCCCGGCGTCGGCCAGGCCCTGCAGCAGGCTGTGGCGCGGGTCCACGCTGCCGTAGGAGGCGGTGGCGTCCAGGTTGGCATTGAAGTCGCCGGCCACGCACAGCGCGTGGTCCGGAAATTCCTGGCGCAGCCGCAGCCACTCGGCGCGCTGGCGCTGCACCACGTCCAGGTGGCGCTGCCAGGACAAGGCCGGGCGCTGCACCACGCCGCCCTGCGCGGGCGAGATCACGGTGCCGTAGACCAGCAGCGGGCGGTCCAGCCAGGGCACCTCCAGCCGCGCCGCGACGGTGGACAAGGCGTCCTCCGTGGCCACCGGCCGCAGCGCGAACCTGGACCACAGGACGACGCGGTGCTCGCCCTTCTGATGGAAATCGCCATGCGGCGCCGAGCTGCTGACGTGGCCGCCAGGGGGGATGTTGGCGTCGTGCGCCTCGGTGAGCACCCACAGGTCCGCATTGCGCTGCTGCAGCGCATGAATCTGCCGCGGGATGCGGGTGCGGTGAAAAGCGCCGGAGCGCCCTAGGTTCCAGGTGCCAATGCGCACTGAATGCAAATCGCGCCTCCGCCATGAGCCAACACAAACGCAGCGGCGCCGCCTGCGCACCCGTGCAGGCGGCACCGCTGCCCTGCCCTGCGTGGAGCAACGCGCGCGCCCGCGGCCGCCGCGGCACAGGGCGGCAGGGATCAGGGCTGCTCGGCCAGCGCCTCGGCCAGCGCGGCCACCAGCCGGTCTATCTCTTCCCGCGTGACGTGGAAGGGCGGCGCGAGCTGGAGGGTGTCGCCGCCGAAGCGCACGTAAAAACCCTTTTGCCAGCAGCGCATGGCGATCTCGAACGGGCGGCGCGCCGGCTCGCCTGGCAGCGCGGCGATGGTCAGCCCCGCGGCCAGGCCGTAGTTGCGTATGTCCAGCACGTGCGGGCTGCCCTTGAGGCCGTGCACCGCGCTCTCGAAGTACGGGGCGATGGCGCGCACCGTGGCCGGTGCGTCCTCGCGCTCCAGCAGCTCCAGCGAGGCCAGCGCCGCGGCGCAGGCCACGGGGTGGGCCGAGTAGGTGTAGCCGTGCGGGAACTCGACGTTGTAGTCGGCGCCCCCGGCGGCCATGAAGGCGTCGTGGATCTCGGCGCTGGCCACCACGCCGCCCATGGGAATCGCGCCGTTGGTGACCTGCTTGGCGAAGTTGAGGATGTCCGGCGTCACGCCGAAGGCCTCGGCGCCCGTCCACGCGCCGGCGCGGCCGAAGCCGGTGATGACCTCGTCGAAGATCAGCAGGATGTTGTGCTGCGTGCAGATCTCGCGCAGCCGCTGCAGGTAGCCCACGGGCGGGACGACCACGCCGGCCGAGCCGGAGAACGGCTCGACGATGACGGCGGCGATGTTGGAGGCGTCGTGCAGGTTGATGAGCTCCAGCAGCTCGTCGGCGCGCTCGCGTCCCGTGGCGGGCTGGCCGCGGCTGAACTCGTTGCCCGGCAGCAGGGTGTGCGGCAGGTGGTCGGCGCTGAGGCCCTCGCCGTACAGCTTGCGGTTGCCCACCAGGCCGCCCACGCTGATGCCGCCGAAGTTCACGCCGTGGTAGCCCTTCATGCGGCCTATGAGCCGCGTCTTGCCGGGCTGGCCGCGCATGCGCCAGTAGGCGCGCGCCATCTTCAGCGACGTGTCCGCCGCCTCGGAGCCGGAGCCCACGAAGAACACGTGGTCCAGCCCCGCGGGCATGTGCGAGACGATGCGCTCGGCCAACTGGAACGACAGCGGGTGGCCGAACTGGAAGGCGGGCACGTAGTCCAGCCTGGCGACCTGGCGGGCGACGGCCTCGCTGATCTCGCGCCGGCCGTGGCCCAAGCCGCAGGTCCACAGGCCGGAGAGGCCGTCGAACACTTGCCGTCCCTGCGCGTCGCGGTAGTAGTGGCCTTGCGCCTCCACGAGCAGCCGCGGGTCGGCCTTGAACTGGCGGTTGCCGGTGAAGGGCATCCAGTGGGCGCGCAACTGCGCCGGGGTGGGCAGTGCATCCGCGGCGGCGGCCAGGTCGGGGGCGAGGTCGTTGTGCATGGAGAAGCGGCAGGCCATCAAAAAGCGTGAGGTCTGCATCGTGCCCGCGCGCGTGGTTTGAATAGAGTCCGATCTTTGCAAGCTCACGCGACAAGGATTGAAACTTTCATGGTGAAGAAGGCGCTGCTTGGGCAGGTGAGCGATGCCGAGATCCGGCTGCTGCGCGTGTTCCGCGCGGTGGTGGCCTGCGGCGGGCTGGCGGCGGCGGAGCTGGACCTCAACATCGGCCGCTCCACCATCAGCCGCCACCTGCGGGACCTGGAGGAGCGGCTTGGGCTGGTGCTGTGCCGGCGCGGCCGCGCGGGCTTCGCCGTCACGGCCGACGGGCTGCGGGTGCACGAGCGCGCGCTGGCGCTGCTGGACGCGCTGGACGCCTTTCGCGGCGAGGTGCGCGACATGCACGCCGACCTGCAGGGCACGCTGGAGCTTGGGCTGTTCGACAAGACGGCCACCAACCCGGCCTGCCGCATTCCGCAGGCGCTGGGCGAGTTCCGGGCGGCGGCGCCGCAGGTCGGGCTGGACGTGCTGGTGGGCGGGCTCACGGAGATCGAGTCGCGCGTGCTGGACGGCCGCGTGCACGTGGGCGTGCTGCCGGACCACCGGCGCTCCGACAGCCTGGACTACACGGACCTTTTCGGCGAAACCATGCTGCTGTACTGCGGGCGCGAGCACGCGCTGTTTGGTGCCGGCGAGGTCTCGGCGCAGCGGCTGCGCGCCCTGGACTACGCGGGCTTTGGCTTCCACTCGCCCAACATGGAGGCCACCCACCGCTTCGGCCTGCGGCGCACGGCCACGGTCAACGACCAGGAGGCCGTGGCCACGCTCATCCTCAGCGGCCGCTTCATAGGCTTCCTGCCTGCGCACTACGCCGCGGGCTTCGAGCAGGCGGGGCAGATGCGGCACATCGCGCCGGGGTGCCGCTACGAGGTCCGCTTCGTGGCGCTGACGCGCCGGGGCGATGCGCCCTCGCGCCTGGCGCAGGCATTTCTGGACGCCTTGGTGCGAGCGCATAGTCCCGCGCCCGGCTGAGCGGGGATGGCGCAGGTGCTGCCGGCGCTGGAGGGCTGCGCCTGCCTGCCGCTGGGCGCGCAAGGGCCGCTGGCCAGCGGGCCTTGCCTGGCCCGCGGGGCCCCGCGCTTCAGTCGAGCCGGATGTTGTTGGCCCGGATCAACTTGCCCCAGCGCTCGCGCTCGCTGCGCACGAAGCTGGACATCTGCTCGGCCGTGCCCGGCATGGGTTCCAGGCCGAGGGCCTCGAAACGCGCCTTCACCGTGCCGGAAGCCAAGGCGGCCTGCAGCGCCTGGCCCAGCCTGGCGGTCGCCTCCGCCGGGGTGCCGGAAGGCACGACCACGCCTTGCCACGCATACGCCTTGAAGTCCTTGAGGCCTTGCTCGGCCAGCGTCGGCACGTCCGGCAGCGACTTGATGCGCGCGGGGCTGGCCACGCCGATAGCGCGCAGCTTGCCGCCGGCAACGTACTGTTGTGCCGCCGCGGTGTCGATCATGCCCACGGGAACCTGTCCGCCCATGAGGTCCTGCACCGCCGGTGCGGCGCCACGGTAAGGCACGTGCGTGAGGTTCAGGCCGCTTTGCTCGCGCAGCAGCTCGCCGGCCAGGTGATGCGGGCTGCCGGCGCCGGCGGAGGCATAGTTCACGCCCTGCGGCTGCGCCTTGGCCCAGGCCACGAACTCCTTCCAGTTCTTCACCGGCACGTTGGGCGCCACCACCACCAGCAACGGGAACCGGGCCAGCATGCCCACGGGCTTGAAGTCTTTTTCGGCGTCGTAGGGCAGCTTGGCGAAGAGCGCCGGATTGGCCGCCAGTGTGGCGAAGTCGGCCGTGAACATGAGGTTGCCGTAGTCCTTGGACTTGGCGGCGTAGTCGGCGGCGATGTTGGTGGCGGCGCCCGGCTTGTTGTTGACGACGATGGTGCGCCCAAGCGCCTTGCCCATCGGTTCGGCCACCGTGCGGGCCACCACGTCGGAGCCGCCGCCCGCCGCATAGCCCACCACCCACTCCAGCGGCTTGTCCTGTGCCGCAACCAGCAGCGGGGTGGCGGCAAGGGTTGCCAGCACAACTTGCGCGGCAAGGCGCCGGGAAAGAAGCGTCGAGCTCATCGTTTGTCTCCAGTTGGTTTTCCAGGAGGCCACCGCCAGGGGTGGCGCATTTCACACACGGGATGCCAGGCCGGCCACGCAGCCTGGCCGGCATGGGTTGGCGCCATGGGGTTCAATGGGCCAGGGCGCGCTGCTCCCGCAGCCTCACCAAGGCATCCAGCGCTTCGGTGCAAGGCACCGGCATGCCCAGCTCGCGTGCCGCGCGCAGCACGGCGCCGTTGATCGCGTCGATCTCGGTGGGCCGCCCGGCCAGCAGGTCCTGCAGCATCGAGGGCTTGTGGTGCACGTGGTGGTCCAGCGCGTGGTCCAGCGTCGCATGCAGCCCCGCTTCATCGACCTGCAGGCCGCGGGCCCTGGCGACCGTGAGCACTTCCGCCGCGATGCGATGGGCCAGCGAGCGGGCTTCGGCGCGCTCGCCCACCTGGCCCACGGTGCAGTCGCCCACGGCGCACACGGTGTTGAGCGCCGCGTTGAAGGCCACCTTCTGCCAGACGGCCGCCTGTGCGGACGGATCGACGGTGCTCGGCAAGCCCGCGCCGGTGAGCGCCTGCGCCAGGGACACCAGCCTGTCGCAGTGCTGCCCGTTGGCCATCGTCATGCGGACATGGCCCTCGCCGTGCGAGTGCACATGCCCGGGGCCGACCATGTCCGCCGGCACGGTGGTCACGCCCACGGCGATTTGCGACAAGGGCACGAACGCCGCCACCTTCTCGACGTTGCCCAGGCCGTTCTGCAGCGTGAGCACGAGCACATCGTCGTGCAGGGCGCCGCGGGCCGCCTTCAAGGCGTCGGCCGTGTGCAGCGTCTTGGTGAAGAGGATGAGGCAGTCGGCCTTCATGCCAGCCGCTTCCGGCCGGGCGATGGACAGGCGCACGGCACGCCGGCCCCGGCCGTCGGTCTCCAGGGTTAGGCCCCGGGCCTGCACCTGCTCGATGTGCGCCGGGTTCACGTCCAGCAGCTCGACGGCATGGCCCTGCTCGGCCAGCAGGCCGCCAAACAGCGAGCCCATGGCCCCGGCGCCCAGCACGGTGATTCGCATCGTTGCGCTCCTTGCGGCAGACATCAGAACGGGTAGTGGCGGTCGGTGGTCTGCAGCGTGATCCAGCGCAGGTCCGTGAACGAGTCGATGCCGGCGCGACCACCGAAGTGGCCGTAGCCCGACTCCTTGACGCCGCCGAAGGGCATCTGCGCCTCGTCGTGCACGGTGGGCGCATTGATGTGGCAGATGCCGGAGTGGATGCGCCTGGCAACGTTCCAGGCCTTGG
>NZ_BCTC01000152.1 GCF_001571085.1 Azohydromonas lata NBRC 102462 | reverse complement strand
CTTTAAAGCTGCAGCCTCACCTGGCTAAGAACTTGTCCATGCTTTCCACGGGCACGCGGCGCAAAGTGGCCCTCGCGGGGCTGCTGGCCACGCAAGCCACGGTGACCTGCCTGGACCAGCCTTACGCGGCCCTGGACATGGGCTCAATCCGTATGGTGCGGGAGTTCCTGCTCGCCCATGCGGACCATCCGACGCGCACCTGGGTCGTCGCCGACTATGAGGCGGATGAGAACCTTCCTTGGCGACACATCATCCGGCTGGGCGCGGCGTAGTTTGCCGCGCAACGAATTCTGCGACCTTGGGCTCCAGCGCGGACAGGGTCAGGGCTGTTGTCCGACACCAGCCCCGGCCCAACCCTCATCGTCTGCCGGCTCCCAGGCTTGGGACATGAGCCAGGGTGCGTCGCTCCACCCACATTCGGCCTCGACTCGAAGCAGCGCCTCAACGGAGCTTTCGCCGGTTGCAATGCACGCTGGGGTGCACGAGCCATCGTCGGCGTCAGACTGCTTGCTTACAGGCGCCATGGCAACCTCCCAATTTTCCACGTCATCGACAGCCAACATCGGCCGTCCCAATGACGCTATCGGCATTGCAAGCGCGCGGCACATTGCGGAAAACCTCAAGGCCCCCCGGTATAGGCGAGTGGCCATCCCAGCCCACGAATCAACTTCGCAAGCCAACCACCCACTCAAGAGGCTGTAATTAAACTAATAAGATTACAAAATTCCTTCACGGGCATTTGAATTTCAAGGAGGTACCGTGAAGAGATCGGCAATTTTTTCTGTATTTCTTGGCTTGGCTGTCGGAAACGCCTCAGCGACCTCGCTGCTGGGCAACACGTTCGAATTTCGATATTTCTACCCGACGCTGAGCAGCAATCCCTACGAAAATTCCGCAAACGGCCTTTACAAGGCAGATGCAGGCATTGAGATAGATAATATTGCGGACGGCTCCGCGAGAATGGATATTCAAAATAACCGTATCGTCATCGATTTCCTTTATGGCAGCCGATACGGTGACGCCGGGGCCGAGTTCAACGGTTGGGTGCTGCGCGACATTTACGGTAAAGCAGGCAAGTTCACTTCCGTCACCGTCGATCCCTCGACGACGTTTGCGGGCATTGGCAACGGACTGAGTTTCACTGACGACACCATCAAGCTCAACTGGAAAGGATTGAGCTTCAGCCAGCACGATCAATTGGTCTTGAACGTGAAAACCGGACTGGGCAATGTCGCGAGCCCGGTTCCCGAACCGCAAAGCGTGGCGTTGATGGCGGCGGGGCTGCTGGGTATTGCCGCTGTGCGGCGGCGCGCCAAAGCCCAGGATTCGAAAAATCCGGCGCCATAAAGGTCGTGAAAGCCCGCCATCGGTTGCCGATGGCGGGTTTGCGCTGAGGGCGCTTATTGCGCCCAGCGCAGCACCAGCGGATCAAGCCGGCGGGCGATGCTGATCAGGCCCTGCCGGATCTCCGGCTGCAAGTCCGGCCAGGGATGGCGCGGCGCGCTGCACTGGATCACGCCACCGGCCTGCATCAGCGCCTTGGCGGCCAGAAAACCCGCCTGCCGGTTCTCCCAGTTGATCAACGGCAGCCAGCGCTGGTAGAGCGCGAAAGCGTCCTCGTGGCGCCCCTGCAGGTAGGCATCGACGATGGCGCGCATGCCGTCAGGAAAGCCGCCTCCCGTCATCGCGCCCGTGCAGCCCGCCTCCAGGTCGGCCCACAGCGTGAGCCCCTCCTCCCCGTCCCACGGCCCCTCAATGGCGTCGCCGCCCAGGGCGATCAGCTCGCGCAGCTTGTTGGCCGCCTGCGGCACCTCGATCTTGAAGTAGCGCAGGTTGGGGATCTCGCGCGCCATGCGCGCCAGCAGCGCCGCGGGCAGCGGCGTGCCGGCCACGGGGGCGTCCTGGACCATGAGCGGGATGGCTATGGCCGCGCACACCGTGCGGAAGAACTCCACCACTTGCGCTTCGCCCACGCGCAGCGTGGCGCCGTGGTAGGGCGGCATCACCATCACCATCGAGGCGCCCAAGTCCTGCGCGCGGCGGCTGCGGGCCGCGCACACCGCGCTGCTGAAGTGCGTGGTGGTCACGATCACCGGCACGCGCCCCGCGACGTGCTCCAGGATGGCCCGCGTCAACAGCTCCCGCTCCTCGTCGGCGAGCGCGAACTGCTCGGAGAAGTTGGCCAGGATGCACAGGCCGTTGGAGCCGGCATCGATCATGAAGTCCACGCAGCGCAGCTGGCCGGGCAGGTCCAGCGTGCCGTCGGCGTGGAAGACGGTGGGCACCACCGGGAACACGCCTTCAAAACGTCGAGTCATGGTGCGGCTCCTTACTCGACGATGCGGAACTGGTCCAGGTAGTCCGTGCGCAGCGTCAGGCCCAGCCCCGGCACGTCGTCGCGCAGTTGCACGAAGCCGTTCTCGGCCACCGGCTCGCCGGCGAAGATGTAATAGAACAGCTCGTTGCCCACCTCGACGTCGAACATCGGGAAGTACTCGCTCATGGGGCAGTTGAGGCTGCTCATGGTGAGGTGGTAGTTGTGCATCTGGCCCGCGTGCGGGATCACGGGCACGGAGTAGGCCTCGCACAGCGCGTTGATCTTGTGCGCCATGGTGATGCCGCCGACGCGGTTGGTGTCGTACTGCACCACGCTCACGGCCTTCTTTTCCAGCAGTTGCTTGAAGCCGTAGAGGCTGAACTCGTGCTCGCCGCCGGAAATGGGAATGCTGGTGAGGCGGTTGAGCTCGGCGTAGCCGTCGATGTCGTCGGCAATCACCGGCTCCTCCAGCCAGCGCGGCTGGTACTTCTCCAGCTTGGACAGGATGCGCTTGGCGTACTCCACGTTCCAGCCCATGTAGCACTCCAGCATGAGGTCGTTGTCGTAGCCGATCACCTCGCGCACCGCCTCCACGCTCTTGAGGTTCTCGACCACGCCTTGCTGTCCATGCTGCGGCCCGTAGCCGAAGCGCATCTTGAAGGCCTTGAAGCCCTGCTTCATGAAGGTCTCGGCCTCGCGCTGCATGTCCTTCAAGTCGGTGCGGTACAGCTTGGAGTAGTAGCAGGGGATCTTTTCCTTGGTGCGCCCGCCCAGCAGCTTGAACACCGGCTTGTTGACCGCCTTGCCCAGGATGTCCCAAATGGCGATGTCGATGGCCGAGATCGCCGCCATCGCCACGCCCTTGCGGCCCCAGGCGTGCGTGGCGCGGTACATGCGCTGGTTGATGTACTCGTAGTCCCACGGGTCCTGGCCCAGCGCGTGCGGCGCCAGGTACTGGTCGATGATGGCCTTGGCGATGCGCGGCGCCAGCGCCACGTTGCCCAGGCCCACCACGCCGGTGTCGGTCTCCACTTCCACCACGGTCCAGCCGTGGAAGCGGAAGGTGTCCATGGTGTCGTCGGCGCCGGCGTGGGCCTTGTTGTCCCACACCAGGTCCATGGCGTTGGAGCAGAAGTTGCCCTGCGGCGGCACGGTGGGGCCCTGCCATTCGAAAACGCGGGCGCGGATCTTGGTGATCTTCATGGAATCGGTCTCTTGTTCGTTCGGGTGACGGGCGTGGCGGTGGCGTTCAGGCAGGCGTGCTGGTGCGCGCCGCCCGCTGCGCACGGCCCATGCGGCAGGCGATGGCAAAGGCGTTGGCCGTGGCGTTGACGTCGGCGCGGCCCTGGCCGGCGATGTCGTAGGCGGTGCCATGCGCCGGCGTGGTGATGGGAATGGGCAAGCCGCCCTGCACCGTCACGCCCTTGGAGAAGCCCAGCAGCTTCAGCGCGATCTGGCCCTGGTCGTGGTACATGGTGACGATGGCATCGAGCTCGCCGTCACGCGCCTTGAGGAAGATGGTGTCGGCCGGGAACGGCCCAACCACCGGCAGCCCCGCGGCGTTGAGCGCGGCCACCGCCGGCGCGATGACGTCGATCTCCTCGCGCCCGCAGGTGCCGCCGTCGCCGTTGTGCGGGTTGAAGCCGGCCACCGCCACGCGCGGCGCGGCCACGCCGTTGGCCTGCAGCGAGCGGTAGATCAGCGTCGCGGCCGCCTGGATGCGCTCCACGCTCAGGTAAGAGGCTGCGTCCTTGAGCGGCACGTGCGAGGACACCCGCGAGGTCCACAGCCCCTGCAGCGTGTTGAACTCGCAGAAGTAGCCCTGCACGCCCAGGTACTGGGCAAAGTGGTGCAGCTCGTCCTCGTGCTGGAGGCCACCCAGCTTCATCGCGTGCTTGTTGAGCGGGGCGAAGCAGATCGCGTCCACCTCGCCGGCCAGCGTCGCGTCCATGCAGCGGTTGAGCACCGACAGCACCGAGGCGCCGCCGGCCGCGTCGGCCTGACCCACGCGCACCTGGTCCGGCCGCACCGTGTCCACGGCCAGGAAGGCCGGGCGCGACGCGTTCGTCCGCTCGCGCACCTGGGCCAGCGACAACACCGGGGCCGTGGCGACTTCCACGCCCGCGACCTGCTGGCCTTGGGCCCACAGCCAGGGGTCGCCGACGAGCACGATGTTGGCCTGCTCGCGCACGTCGCTGCGGGCCAGCAGCCGTGCGATCAGCTCGGGGCCGATGCCGGCCGGGTCGCCCAGGGTCAGCGCGACGACGGGCCGTGTGGAGGTGTTCATGGTGTGTCCTTTGCTGAGGCTGTGTCCCGGCACTCAGTCCAGCCGGATGTCACGGCGCTTGATCAGGGCCGCGTAGCGCTTGTTCTCGGCGTTGTGGAAAGCCTGGAACTGCGCCTGGCTCATGGGCTGCACCTCCATGCCTATGGCTTCCAGTCGCGCCTTCACGTCAGGCATCTGGATGATCCTGGTGACCTCGTCATGCACCCGGTCCTGCACGGCCTTGGGCGTGCCCGCGGGCATGTACACGCCGTACCAGGCGCTCATCTCCACGTCCTTCAGCCCGGCCTCCGCGGTCGTGGGCACGTCGGGGAGCTGGGGGCTGCGCCTGGCGGCCGCCACGGCCAGCGCCTTGACCTTGCCGGTCTTGATGTGCGGCAGCACCGAGGCCATGGTGTCGAAGCTCATCTGCACGGAGCCCCCCATCAGGTCCACCAGCGCCGGCGCGCTGCCGCGGTAGGGCACGTGCGTGATGTCGGCCTGCGTGGCCTCGCGGAACAGCTCGCCGGCAATGTGCTGCGTGCTGCCGGCACCACTGCTGGCGAAGTTCACCGACCCCGGCTGCTTGCGCACCAGCGCCACCAGGTCGCTCACCGTGTTCACGCCCAGGTCCTTGTTGACCACCAGCACGTTGGGCACGGCGCCGACGTAGGCCACGGGCACCAGGTCGCGGTCGTTGCTGTAGGGCAGCTTGATGAGGTGGGGGGCGATGGCGTGCGCCGTGGAGACGCCCATCACCAGGCTGTGGCCGTCGTTGGCACGCACCGCCTCGGCAGGCGCCATCGTGTTGGAGGCCCCGGGCTTGTTCTCGACCACCACGGTGGTCTTGAGCGCCGGGCCCAGCTTGTCGGCCACCGCGCGCGCCGCCGCGTCGGTGCCGCCGCCCGGCGCCGAGCCCACGAGCATGCGCAGCGGCCTGGACGGCCACTCCTGCGCCAGGGACGGCACCGCCGTCAGGCCCAACAAGGTGGCGGCCGCCGCGGCGCGCACCGCCCGCCGCTTCCAGGCGCTTGGCTTCATGTTTGTCTCCGGGTCGTTGTAGGAAGTGCAGCGATGCTAGGCAGCCGATCTATACGCGTAAACTTGATTTTTCTGATCGACTGATAGGCCCAACTTATTTATGAAGCCCATGTCCGCCCGCCACCTGCTGCAGCGGCTGCGCTTCAGGCAAGTCGCCCTGCTGCTGGCGCTGCAGCGGCTGGGGACGCTGCGCGCGGCGGCGTCGGAGCTGGGCATGACACAACCCGCGGCGACGCAGATGCTCCAGGAGCTGGAGGCGGCCCTGGAGCTGCCCCTGTTCGAGCGCGCCGGCCGCGGCTTGCGGCCCACGCCCGCGGGCACGGCCGTCATGGCGCATTTCGAGGGTTTACAGGGCTCGCTGGAAGCGCTCGCGCGCACGCTCGAAGGCTTGAGCGAGGGCGGCGGCGGCGTGCTGGCCGTAGGCTGCATTCCGGCGTCTTCGCCGACGCTGCTGGTGCAGGCGGTGGCCGCGCTCAAGCGCGAGCGGCCGCTGCTGAAGGTGCGCATCGTCACCGAGACCAGCGACCACCTGCTGGACCTGCTGGACCAGGGCGAGCTCGACCTGGTCATAGGCCGCATCGCCGAAGGCCATGCCCATGGCAACTACGACTCGACGGTGCTCTCCAGCGAGCCCTTGAGCGTGGTCGTGGGCCGGCGCAATTCGCGGGCCCACGAGAGCGCTCCAACGCTGCAAGGCCTCCTGCGTGACCCCTGGGTGCTGCAGCCGCGGCCCTCGCCCATGCGCGAGCTGCTGGAGCAGGAATTCCGGCTGCAGGGCCTGGACATGCCGCGCAACCTGGTGGAGACCGCTTCCATGCACACCACCGTGTTCCTCATCAACGAGGCGCCCATGGTGGCCGTGCTGCCCGCCGCGCTGGCCGCGCGCCACGAGGCGGACGGGCTGCTGCGCGTGCTCCCGCTGCAACTGCACCAGGCGCTGGAGCCCTACCGCGCCATCGTGCCCAAGCAGCGCCCGCTGGGCGCCGCGGCGCAACGCTTCCTGGAGCTGCTGGCTGCGGCGCTGGCGGCATGACGGGCATGACGGGCATGGCTACCAGGCTGCGGACCGCGCAAGGCCCCTCCGGAAGGCCCACCCTGCCGTTGCGCCCGCATCCACGCCGCCTCGTGGCGGGCCCTTGAGGTTGCCGCCCGTGGATCAACAACAGGGTTTCGTGCTCACCCGGCACTGGTGCGACACGCCGCAAGGCACGCTGGTGGAGTTCTGGCTGGCGACCGACGAAGGCCCCCGCCGGGTCCGGTTGCCGCCGCAGACGTCCGTCGCCTTCTTCCCCGCCGAGCGGCAGGCGCAGGCGGCCTTGCTGCTGCGCGACGAGCCCTACGTGGAGCTGCGCGCGCTGGACCTGCTGGATTTCCAGCACCGCCCCGTGATGGGCCTGTACTGCTGGCAGCAGCACCAACTGCAGCGCGCCGAAAAACGGCTCCGGCGCGCCGGCATCCCGGTCTTCGAGGCCGACATCCGGCCGCCGGAGCGCTACATGATGGAGCGCTTCATCACGGCGCCGGTCCGCTTCAGCGGCACGCCGGACGGCAGCGGCACGCTGCACCAGGCGCGCCTGAAACCCGCGCCCGCCTACCGCCCTCGCCTGCGGCTGGCCTCGCTGGACGTCGAAACCAACCGGCACGGTGAGCTGTACTCCATCGCCATCGAGGGCTGCGGCGAGCGCCAGGTCTGGGTGCTGGGCCCGCTCGGCGGGCACGGGGCGCCGGTGGATTTCCGGCTCGACGCCGTCGAGTCCCGCGCGCAACTGCTGCAGTCGCTTTGCGACTGGCTCGCCCGCCACGACCCGGACGCCCTCATCGGCTGGAACCTGGTGCAGTTCGACCTGCGCATCCTTCACGAGCACGCGCAGCGCCTGCAGGTGCCGCTGCGGCTGGGCCGCGGCGGCGCCGTGATGGAGTGGCGCGCCCACGGCACGCAAAGCGGCCACTTCTTCGCGGCGGCAGCCGGGCGGCTGCTCATAGACGGCATCGAGGCGCTGCGCTCGGCCACCTGGAGCTTTGCGTCCTTTGCGCTGGAGAACGTCGCCCGCGAGCTGCTGGGCGAGGGCAAGGCCATAGACACCCCCGACGAGCGCATGGCCGAGATCGACCGCATGTTCGCCGAGGACAAGGTGGCGCTGGCCCGCTACAACCTCAAGGACTGCGAGCTGGTGAGCCGCATCTTCGCCAGAACGCAGGTGCTGGACTTCCTGCTGGAGCGCGCCACCGTCACGGGGCTGCCGGCCGACCGCAGCGGCGGCTCGGTGGCCGCCTTCACGCACCTGTACCTGCCGCGCATGCACCGCCTGGGCTTCGTCGCGCCCACCTTGGGCGACGAACGCCCGCGCAGCAGCCCCGGCGGCTTCGTCATGGACTCGCAGCCCGGGATCTTCGACTCGGTGCTGGTGCTGGACTACAAGTCCCTGTACCCCGCCATCATCCGCACCTTCCTGATCGACCCCGCCGGCCTGGCGCAGGGGCTGCACGAGGCCGACGAGCAGGCCTCGGTGCCTGGCTTCGACGGCGCGCGCTTCTCCCGCACGCGCCACTGCCTGCCCGCCATGGTCGAGCAGGTCTGGCAGGGCCGCGAGGCCGCCAAGCGCGAGGGCAACCAGCCGCTGGCCCAAGCGCTGAAGATCATCATGAATGCCTTCTACGGCGTGCTCGGCACCCGGGGCTGCCGCTTCTGCGACCCGCGCCTCACGTCCTCCATCACGCGGCGGGGCCACGAGATCATGCGCAGGACGCGCGAGCTCATCGAGGCCCAGGGCTGGCGCGTCATCTACGGCGACACCGACTCCACCTTCGTCTGGCTGGGCCGCGAGCACGCCGAGGCCGACGCCGCCCGCATCGGCCGCGGCCTGGTGCAGCACGTCAACCAGTGGTGGCGCGAGCACCTGAAGGCCGAGTTCGGCCTGGACAGCGCGCTGGAGCTGCAGTTCGAGACGCACTACCGCCGCTTCCTCATGCCCACCGTCCGCGGCTCGAACGAAGGCAGCAAGAAGCGCTACGCCGGGCTGGTCAGGCAGCAGGACGGCCGCGAGCGCATGGTCTTCAAGGGGCTGGAGACCGTGCGCTCCGACTGGACGCCCCTGGCCCAGCAGTTCCAGCAGCAGCTCTACCAGCGGGTGTTCCTGCGCCAGCCTCACCAGGACTACGTGCGCGACTTCGTGCGCCGCACCCTGGCCGGCGACATGGACGAGCTGCTGGTCTACCGCAAGCGGCTGCGCCGAGGGCTGGAGGACTACCAGCGCAACGTGCCGCCGCACGTGCGCGCGGCGCGCATGGCCGACGAGAACGACCAGCGCTTGGGCCGCGTGCAGCCGTTCCTCGGCGGCGGCCGCACCCGCATCGCCTACGTGATCACGACCGCGGGCCCGCAGCCGCTGGAGATGCGCCGCGCCCCCATCGACTACCACCACTACATCGAGCGCCAGTTGCGGCCCGTGGCCGACGCCATCCTGCCCTTCGTCCAGGACGATTTCTCCAGGCTGATCGATCCGAACGCCGGCCTGTTCTGAGCCCCCAAGCCCGTGCGGTCGCGGCGGCCTTGTGTTGTCGCAGCAACAAAGCTTTATCGCAGAGTTTCGCGACAAAGCTACACTCCCGCGTCCTACAAAAACGAGGGTGCGATGGGTAGTGCAGTGATAGACGAAGGGATCCCGCTGGCCGAGGTGCTGGTGCAGGCCAACCGGGTCCAGGCCGTCGTCTCGCAGGTGCGCGGCGCGATGCTGGCGCCGGAGAACCGCAAGACGCCGCCGCGCTACTACACGGGCGACGTCATGGGCCTCACCGGCCTGGACAAGAACGCCATGGACGTGGCCCTGCGCAAGCGCACCCTGCCCGTGGGCAAGCTGGGCGTGGGCAACCGCCGCGAGTTCACGCTGCAGGAATTGCAGGCCTGGGTGCGCCACTACAAGGCCGACGCCCTGCGCCCAACCGGCGCCCACGCCGTGACGATCGCCGTGGCCAACTTCAAGGGCGGCGTGACCAAGACGACCACGGCGCTGACGCTGGCGCAGGGCCTGTCGCTGCGCGGCCACCGGGTGCTGGTCATAGACACCGATCCGCAAGGCTCGCTCACCACGCTGTTCGGCATCCTGCCCGACACGGAGGTGCGGCGCGACGACACCATGCTGCCGCTGGTGGAAGGCGCGCAGGCGTCGCTGCGCTACGCCGTGCGGCCCACCTACTGGAGCGGCATCGACCTCGTGGCCGCGGCGCCGCTGCTGTTCGGCGCCGAGTTCGAGCTGTCGGGCCGCATGGTGATGGACGCGGGCTTCCAGTACTGGCGCGTGCTGGAGCTGGGCCTGCGCGACCTGCGCCAGGACTACGACGTGATCATCATGGACACGCCGCCGGCGCTGTCCTACATGACCATCAACGTGCTCATGGCGGCCGACGGCATCCTCATGCCGCTGCCGCCCAACGCGCTGGACTTCGCCAGCAGCGCGCAGTTCTGGCAGCTCTTCGGCGACCTGACCACGCGGCTGCCCTCGGTGCAGGACAAGCGCTTCGACTTCATCAGCATCCTGCCCACCCGCGTCGAATCCACCGACGCCGCGGGCAGCACCGTGCGGGAGTGGATGGCTGCGGCCTACGCCGAGAAGCTGCTGCCCGTCGAGATTCCCAAGAGCGCCGCCGCCGGCGCCGCCAGCGCCAACTTCGGCACGGTCTACGACGAGGCCGTGGGCAGCAGCCGCACCGTGCGCCGCGCCACCGACGCCGCGGACCGCCTGGCCGACGCCATCAGCGTGCACTGCCTCAAGGCCTGGCGCCGCCAGCTCGCACGGAGCGCCGCGGCATGAGCGCCGTCAGCAAGGGCAAGGGCCTCAAGTTCGACCTGCCGCCGGCCGGCGCAGCTCCGGCCGCGCCCGCCGCACCCGCCGAACCCGTCACGGGCGTGATGCGCCACGCCGGCCTGGCGCAGGAGCTGCATTCGCTGCGCGCCCAAGTGCAGCAGCTCGAAGGCGAGCGCGGCGCACAGCCGCTGGACGCGCGCCTGGTGCGCGCCAGCCGTTGGGCCAACCGGCATGCGGCGTCTTTCGAAAACGAAGACTTCGCGGAGCTGAAAGCCGAGATTGCCGGCGCGGGCGGCAACGTCCAGCCCATCAAGGTGCGGCCGCTGAGCGGGCCGGCGACCGACGGCGCGCGCTACGAGATCGTGTTCGGCCACCGGCGCCACCGCGCCTGCCTGGAGCTTGGGCTGCCCGTGCTGGCGGTCGTGGCCGACCTCGACGACCGCGCCTTGTTCGCGGAAATGGATCGAGAGAACCGCGCCCGCAAGAACCTCAGCGCCTACGAGCAGGGCGTGATGTACCGGCGCGCGCTCAAGGAGGGCCTGTTCCCCTCGCAGCGCATGCTGGCCGTGGCCGTCGGCGCCGACTCGGGCAACGTGAGCCGCGCCATCAAGGTCGCGGAGCTGCCCGAAGACCTCCTGGCCGCTTTCGGCTCGCCGCTGGCGGTGCAGTTCGCCTGGGCCAGCGACCTGGCCGACGCCCTGCAGCGCGACCGCCAGGCCGCGCTGGCGGCGGCGCGGGAAGCCGCGCAGGCCGGCCTGGCGCCGCCACAGGTGTTCAGCGCCATCACGGGCAAGGCCAGCCGCCGCGGCGCTGCACCGCACAGCCCCCCGGCCGCAGCGCCGGTCACGACCGCAACACCAACCGCAACACCGGCCGCGCTGCCGGCCGTACCCGTGCAGGCCCTGGCCGCGCCACCGGCCGACGTCCCGTACAGCGCGCCGGCGCTCCGGCCGCCGGCCGCCGCGCGAGCCGCGGGTGGCGTGGCCTTGTCCATGGCGGACGTCGCCCGGCTGGCGGCCGAGGCCGATGCACAGCAGCAGCGCCCCGGCGGTGCGGAGCTGGCCGCTTTCCTGCGCGACCTGGCGCAGCGCATCGCGCAAAGCCTGGGCGACGGCGGCGCCGCGGGCTTCAGCCGCTGACGCCGGGCCGGCCCCGGGGGGACGGCCGCCTCTGATTCCAATTCGTTCGCCACACTGAAATGGCCTCGTCACACCCGCGCAGGCGGGTGTCCACGAGCACCGGGCGGCCTCCCGGCCTGCGTGGATGCCCGCCTTCGCGCACTGCTGTCCGGGGAAAACGTAACGGCT
>NZ_BCTC01000151.1 GCF_001571085.1 Azohydromonas lata NBRC 102462 | reverse complement strand
CGCCGCTGCGCGCCGCAGCAGGCGTATCCGCTTGGCCATACCAGTTGGCGCCCCAGGCGACCACGGTGCCGTCACGCTTGAGCGCCACCGTGTGATAGCCCCCGGCGTCCACCGCCACGACGTCGCGCAGATCAGGCGGCACGTTCGTCTGGCCCTGGTCGTTCCAACCCCATGCGACCACGGTGCCGTCGCGCTTGAGCGCCACCGTGTGGATGTTGCCCGCCGCGATGGCGACGACGTCGCGCAGCCCCGGGGGAACGGCCGTCAGTCCCCCATTGCTCCAGCCCCACATCACTACCGTGCCGTCGCTCTTGAGCGCCAAGGCGTGAAGCGGCCCACCAGCGATGGCCACAACGTCACGCAGTCCGGCGGGCACCTCTGTCTGGCCCTCGTCGTTATTGCCCCAGGCCACCACCGTGCCGTCCCGCTTAAGTGCCATTGAGTACGTCCCTGCGGCGACCACGGCACGCACGTCCGTCAGCCCGGCGGGCACGTTCACCTCGCCGTCGCCGTTGTAGCCCCAGGCCACCACCGTGGCAGTCAAGGCGGCGCGTGCTCCACCCGGCAGGGCGCTCAGGCACAGCGCCACCAGCCACGCGAAGACCAGCACCAGGCGGCGCAACATGTCCAGGCGCGGCAGCGAGTTCATCAAACGGTTCATTGCCATCTCCTGCGCTTGCCGAGCGAATGGAAGCATGGGTACAGCGGCGGTGCCACCCTTTGAATGGGCAAGCCGCCTTTTCATCGCTGCCCCAGCGGCGAATGAAATCTAGGCCAGCCATCACGCCGGGCTTTGCGCGACATCAACCGTGCAGACGCGCACCACGGCGCTGATGTAACCAATGTTCAGTTAAAGCGGTGCCTGCGCGAACCCTCCACGGTGCTGCGGCTGGGGCACAGGTAATTTCCAAAGAGCCTGGTACGTTCTGCTTGAAAAATGCGTTGCGCGACAAGCTCTTATGAATTTGCGAATTACAGTTAAGGCCGTGGTTAGGGCCCGTCATCAATTGACTGATTGCGTATTCCGCGCCATCCCGGACGGCGTTCCGCGCTGAAGGCGGACAGCGTTCCATCCTGATCGCGGACACCGGCACGGTGTTCTGAGTGACCCAACCGCGGCATAGGCTGGCCGGTTTTTGACCGGAGAGCCGATGCCCACCCCAAGGGTCCTCATGAGCAAGATCAGACGAGCACTACAACTACTGGCCGACTCCGGCTTGAGCACGCGGCAAGTGGCCGCGGTGCTGGGCATCAGCAAGTCCACCGTCAGCGAGATCGCGCTGTACGCGCGCACAGCGGGACATTGACTGGCCGCTGGCCAGCACGTTCAGCGACGAGGAACTGCAGGCGCGGCTGTACCCGCCGCCGCGCCCGCGCAGCTCGCACCGGCACGAGCCCGACTACGGGCGGCTGCACCAGGAGCTCAAGCGCCCGGGTGTGACGCTGCGGCTGCTGTGGGAGGAATACCGCGAGCGCTGCGGCGAGCAGGCCTACCGCTACAGCGCCTACTGCGAGAAATACCGCGCCTGGGCCAAGAAGCTCAAGCGCTCCATGCTCCAGGTGCATCCGGCCGGCGAGCGGCTGTTCGTGACTACGCCGGGCAGACGGTGCCGCTGGTCGACGCGCTGACAGGCGAGATCCGGCGCGCCCAGGTGTTCGTGGCGGTGCTGGGCGCGTCGAATTACACCTACGCCTGCGCCACCCCGCAGCAGACGGCGGCCGACTGGGTGGGCGCCATCATCGCGGCGCTGGAGTTCATCAACGGCGTGCTGCGGTTGCTGGTGCCCGATCAGCCGCGCGCGCTGATCGCCAACCCCGACGCCTATGAACCCATGACTGCCCGGCTGATGCAGGAGATGGGCGAGCACTACGGCGTGGCGGTGCTGCCCGCGCGTCCCGGGCGGCCACAGGACGAGGCCAAGGTCGAAGTGGGAGTCCAGGTCGTCGAGCGCTGGATCCTGGCGCGGCTGCGCCACCGCCGCTTCTTCAGCCTGGGCGAGCTCAACGTCGCCATCGCCGGGTTGCTGGTCGAGTTGAACCAGCGCCCCTTCAAGAAGCTGCCCGGCTGCCGGGCGTCGGCCTTCGAGGCGCTGGACGCGCCGGCGCTCAAGTCGCTGCCGCCGCAGCCCATGGTGCTGGCGCAGTTCAAGCCGGCGCGCGTGAACATCGACTACCACGTGGCCTACGAGGGGCACTACTACTCGGTGCCGCACCAGCACGTGGGCGCTGCGGTGGAGCTGCGCGTCACGGCCACCACGCTGGAGGTGCTGCTGCGCCGCCAGCGCATCGGCGCGGCCACCGCCGCCGTGGTGCGCTGGCAGATGGAACACCGCCCGCACCCCGAGCAGGGCTACCGCGCCTGCCTGGAGCTCATGCGCCTGGCACGGCAGTACGGCCAGGAGCGGCTGGAGGCGGCTTGCGCCCGCGCGCAGTCCATCCGGGCGCCGCACTACCGCAGCGTCAAGTCCATCCGGGAATGCGGCCTGGACCGACAGGGCTCGACCACGCCGGGCGGTACCACGGCGTCAATGCCGGTCCACGACAACGTGCGCGGGCCCGGCTACTACAGCCACCACTGATGCGTCGATCGCGCCTTCATCCTCCAACAACAAGACCTTCCCATGCTTCATCAACACACCCTGGACCAACTGCGCAGCCTGCGCCTGGACGGCATGATTGCTGCGCTCAACGACAGCGCCACCCAGGCCGCCGCCGAGGGGCTGCCCTTCGAACAACGTCTGGCGCTGCTCGTGCAGCGTGAACTGGACTGGCGCGAGGGCAAGCGCGTGGCGCGGCTGCTCAAGAGCGCCAAGCTCAAGGTCAGCAGTGCCTGCGTGGAGGACATCGACTGGCGTGCCAGCCGTGCCCTGGATCGTCACCTCATCACCGCGCTGGCCCAGGGCGACTGGATCCGCCATGGCCGCAACCTGATTCTCACAGGCGCCACCGGGTGCGGTAAGACGTGGCTGGCTTGCGCCCTGGCGCAACAGGCAGCCCGCCAGGGCTTCTCGGTGCTCTACACCCGGGCCACGAGGTTGCTGCAGGAGCTGCAGGTGGCCCACGGCGACGGCAGCTTCACCCGCCGCCTGGCACAACTGGCGCGGCTTGACGTGCTCGTGCTCGACGATCTGGCCATCGCTCCGATCACTGCCCTGGAACGCCAGGACTTGCTGGAACTGCTGGACGACCGCGTCGGCAGCCGCAGCACCCTCATCACCAGCCAGCTGCCCACGGACGCCATGCACCAGTGGCTGGCCGAGCCCACCATCGCCGACGCCATCATGGACCGCCTGCGGCACGGGGCGCACATCATCGAGCTCAAGGGCGAGTCGCTGCGCCGGGACCCACCGCAGGGCTGACGGCATCCGCGGCACGCTGCCCGCGGGCTATCGACATGGCGGAGCGCCCGCGTTCCACGCGAAGGCGGACAGCATTCCACGGTGATGGCGGGCAGCTGAACTACCATTGCACCTGTCACTCAGGCACCCCTCCCGGGGTGTCCGTGATCAGTGGAATGCGCATCAACCAACGTGTCGTGGTCCGGAAGGTCCTGCAAACGCAGTTGCTTGAAGACGGTGGCGGGCTTGCCGTCAACCTCTTCGACAACGACGGCGGTAAAGCTCTCACTCATGATGTTCTTTCGGTTCGGTTATTGCTGAACGGCAAATCAAAGGCTCTTGCCGATTTGCGTCCTGTCTGCCAAAGCAAGGCCAGCGACCTCTGCTGGGCCACTGCGTGATTCCTTTTGCCAGGCGCTGCTTGACGCAGCGCACCGGTCAGCGAGATGCGGCGCCGCGCACGGTTTCGACCAGAGCGTCCACGTTCTGCGGCAGGGCGTCTCCACGCCATGCCACGTGGCCATCTGGACGCACCAGCACCAGTCGGTTGCGGTAAAGCGCGACAACTTCCGGTTGGTCGATCTCGTAGACCTGCAGAGGCATCTGCACTGCTTGAGCCGCCATCGACAACGGCCCGGCTTCGGTCGATGCTCCGCCAAATGCCAGCAGTACGAAGCCGCGGCCGAACAGGTCCAGCGTGGATCGGCCATCAGTCAGCCAGGCGTGCGGCGCGCGGTGACCCGGTCGCGCGCGGGGTACATAGGAGCTGGGGTGATCTTCAGTCGGCGGCGTACCGTCGCTGACGACCAGTGGGGAATCGTCGTAGCGATAGCCCAGCGCAATGCCTTGGGAAAACCATTCCTGATGCAGCGAAACAACGAGCGAATTGCCGATGTTGCGTCGCGCGGCGGCACCCTGTGGCCCGGCCTTGTCCACGTTGTCCATCCCGCTGCCCACCCACGCGTGGTAGTTCTGCGTGGCGCTGCCCAGATTGCGCAGTGCAACGGGCCGTCGTTCCGTGGTGTAGGCGTCCAGCAGGCGTTCGCCGCCCCAGCCTGCCAAGCGGGCCGATAGCATCCAGCTCAGGTCAGTCGCATCGCCAATTCCGGTGTTAAGCCCGTGTCCGCCCGTTGGCGAGGTCGTATGGACCGAATCGCCCGCCAGCCATACGCGACCGCGCCCGTAGGTGCGCGCCAGCGTTTGCGCCCGACGCCACGGCACCACCCTCTCGATGACGTAAGGCACCTCGATCTTGCCGAAGGCACGGCGGATGATCGGGTCGATGTCGAATGTTTCCGCATCCAGAGCCGCTTCGGAGCCGACCACGGTGAACCGGTACAGTCCCCGACCGTCCACGGAGGTCATGTTGGCCCATGTGCCTTCGGGCCCGATGAACATGAATCGCTCAAGGCTGCCGAAATCGTGGTAGCGCTCCAGGTGCTCAATCCGCAGCATGGCGCTGAGCGAGAAGTCCATCTGCTTGATCAACTCGAAAGGAATTCCGAGCGATTTGCGGATCGGACTGCCTGCCCCATCGCAGCCGACGAGGTACGCCGAACGGATCTCCACCTGTTCTCCTGTCGACGTGTCGCGAAGCCGCGAGGTGACACCCTGGTCGTCCTGCACGAACGATTCGAAGATCAGGTTGTACTGCAGGCGGGCGTGGCTGCTGGCCTGCACGGCGCGCGCCAGGATCGGATCGAACTGGTTCTGGGCGCAGCGGCGCATCATTTCCGGACCGACTGCGGGGACTCCGCGATCGCGCGCGGACGGCACCTTGCTGCGGCCGATCAGGTATCCATCCAGCGACGTGCAGTAGACGGTGTCGCGCGCTTCGTCATCTGGATAGGCGGCGGCAATCTCCTCCGTCAAGCCCCATCGGCGGCAGAACTCCATCGTGCGTTCATTGTGGGTGCCAGCCTTCGCCTGCACGACCAATGCGGTACCTGCCTGTTGCTCCGCGATCAGGCATTCGGTCCCCTGGTGGTTGAGGTCCAGCGCCAATGCCAATCCGACCGGCCCGCCACCGACGATCAGGACCGGCGTTTCCATATAGTTCTTCATCATCCTTGACCCTCTCTCAGGACCCATGACGGGGCTTGGCCGTGCCTCGTTGTGCCAGGCGCGCCACGATGTGATCGATCTGCGCCGGATCTACCCCCGCTTCGCGCAGCACCTCGGCCGTGTGTTGTCCCAGCGACGGCGCCAGTAGGCGCACGGTCGGTGGCGATTCACTCCACCGGGTAGGTGGACGCAGTTGCCGCACGACCCCCTCCGTCGGATGGTCAACGAGTTGGAACATGCCTACCGCTTCCAGGTGCGGGTCCGTGACCACGTTGTCCAAGGTGAGCATGGGCGCTGCCGGGATGTCCGCCTGATTCATGAGCTCGAGCCAGTCCGCCGTGTTCCTGGTGCGCATGATCTCGGCCAGTTCCGCGTACAGCACCCCAGCATGGGTTGTGCGGCTCCGAAGGCTCTGCACACGTTTGTCGGTATCGAAGCGCTCCGGCTGGCCGACCACTTCGAAAAATGAACGCCAGTGCTTGTCGGTGTAGACGACGAGGCAGATGAATCCGTCACGGGTCGCATACGGGCGACGCTCTTTGTTCAAGGTGCGCTGGTAACCCATCGGCCCTGCCGGCGGCTCGAATGTCTGCCCGCCCATGTGATCCCCGACGGTGAACTGGGTCATCGTCTCGAACATCGGCACTTCGATGAACTGGCCACGACCGCTGCGTTCGCGCCATTGCACCGCGGACAAGAGCGCGATGGCCGCGTGCAGCCCGACAACGCGATCGTTGAAGGACAGTGGCACGTAATGCGGCTGTTCGGAACCCGCCTGCACCAGCATGGCCGGCATGCCGGTCAACCCCTGCAGCAGGTCCTCATACGCGGGCCGTCCGGCATAAGGTCCGTCGCTGCCGAAGCCGACGAGGCTGATCCAGATCAGGCGGGGATTGCGGGCCGCCAGGTCCTCGTAGGTGATGCCCAACCGGGCGAGCGCCGCGGGGCGAACATTGCAGATCAGCACGTCCGACTGTGATGCCATCGCAACGAAAGCTTCGACGCATTCCGGCAGCTTGAGGTCGAGCACGACACTGCGCTTGTTCCGATTCAGGTGCAGGAACAAGCATCCCATGTCCGCGTGGCGCATGGGGGGGATCTGCCGCGTGGTGTCTCCCGACGGCGATTCGATCTTGACCACGTCGGCACCGTAGTCGGCCAGTACCTGCGTGGCATACGGCCCCATGACAACGTTGGTCATGTCCAGTATCCGCAAGCCAGCCAAGGCCTGCGGTGCATGGCCCGCAGCAGAGTTTTCAGATGGGGTCAACATATTTCTCCAACCAGGATTCCGTGTACTGCTGTTGCTGCGCCTTCTTGAGGCCTTGGGGGCCTTCAGCCCGGAGAATGTCCTCAAATAGGCGGCCATCGGGCGCCTTGGCATGACGGCTCATTGATTTGGTAGCCACGTCGCCGCTGCGGCCGGCAATGCGGGCCACGCCGCGCCCACCTGCCTCGCCGGCCTTGTCGATGGCGGCCTTGTTGAGGCGCAGTGCATCTTTGGGCATGCGTGCGATGCGCTCGGCCAACTCGCAGGCGCCTGGCTCGAGCTGGCTGAGCTCAAGCATCAGCAGCACTAACCCGATATCGACGGCACGACGGGCATCCAGGCGCTCGCCGGTGAAGATCATGAACTTGGCCCAGGCTTGCCCAATCAGCGGCACCAGCTCCGACCCTCCCGGGTGGCCGAAACGGCCTTCAGGCAGGCCGAAGGTCGCGTTAGTGGAGGCCAGCACAAAATCGCACTGCACGATGAAGCCCAGCCCCGCGCCCAAGCAGGCCCCGTGTACCGCGGCAATGGTCGGCTTCTGGGTCTGCCGCACGGCGGCATGAAAACGGTCCACCTCGGCGATGAGGAACTCGTCTTGCCCGGCTCCGGCAAACGCTTCAAGCCCGGTGAGATCTCCACCCGCACAGAAGCTGCGGCCTTCGGCACGAATCAGGACCGCCCCGGTGTCCGGATCAGCGTCTGCCCATTGCAGTGCAGCCGCGATCTCGGCGCGATTCGAGCCCGGGCCAAATGCGAGCGCGTTCAACTTGTCGGGGCGCGCGAGCACGACATGCGCGACGCTGTTACGCCTTTCTAGGCGAATGTTCTTGAACTCGGGCGGTGCCATCGTCGTCATTCCGGCTTGATGTTGTTGGCCTGGACGATTTCGCGGGACAAGCGAAGGTTGTCGCTGACCATGCGCGCCAGTTCCGTGTCGGTAGACGTGCGCGGCTCATACCCGCCATCGCGGACGCGAGACTGGAACTCGGCAGTCTTCATCACGGCAAGCAGGTCTTCGCGCAACTTGCCGGTCACCTGGGGCGGCAGTCCCGCCGGCGCGAAGGCGGCATACCAGGGGTTCAGCTCCAGCGAGTAGCCCTTCGACTGGAAGGTGGGCACGCTGGGTTGAGAAGGCCAGGGCTTCGAGCCGGTCATGGCCAGCGGAAACAGCTTCTTGGCCGCGAAGTGCTGCTCCATGCCTGCCAGCGTTCCAAGGTACCCGTGCAGTTCGCCTCCCAGCAGGGCCCGGATGATGGGCGCCGTCCCTGTGTAAGGCACCAGCGTCGCCTTGATGCCCAGCGTGGTCATCATGCGAACGGTATCCAGATGTTGCTGGCTGTTGGCGATGATGCCCAGATTGAGCTCACCCGACTTGGACTTGGCCTGGGCCACGAAGGCGTCGAGGGTCGTGGGCCCCTTCTGCGAGGCAATCAGGAAGTACGGGGTGGACGCGATCAGGGTGAGCGGCTGGAGCTCGCGCTCGACATCGAACAGCGGTGTCCGGTTGAGCGCGCCATGGGCCGAGATCGCGATGTTCGCGATCAGGAGTTGGTAGCCATCGGGTTTGGCACGGGCGACTGCCTGCGTGCCCAGCGCCGTGCCGGCACCGGGCTTGTTCTCGACGATCACCGGAACGCTCCAACGCTTGCCAAGTGCGGGCGAGAGAAGGCGCGCGAAAAAATCGAGCGGGCCACCGGCGGGCGTGGGCACCACGAGCGTTACCGCACGCTCAGGGAACCCGTCTGCCTGAGCCGACGCGGCTGCGCCGAGCACGCCCAAGCCAAGGGCCAGGGAAAAGGAGATGCCGCTCAAGCGCGTGCGGACCGAACGAGGACTCATGTGCTTGTCTCCTACTAAGTAGTTGTTGAGCTCGATGGTAGGAAGGGGCGTTAGATACGTCAAAGTAATATCATTGATAATGTTCATCAGGGAAGCTTATGTTTACGTTGAAGCAGCTGGCGGTTTTCGACGCCATCGCACGCCTGGGCAGCGTCAGCGAAGCAGCCGAGCAGCTGGGCATGACGCAGCCTGCGGCGAGCATGTCGCTGCAGCAGTTGGAGCAGATGCTTGGCGCGGAGTTGTTTGTGCGCGTACGCAAGCGGCTGGTACTCAGCGAAAAGGGCAAGGCCCTTCAGCCGATGGCGCGGTCGATGCTCGTGCAGGCGGAAGAGATCACGACGTCACTGGCCTCCGCGTCCCAGCAGAAGCACGTCCGCATCGGCGCTAGCCCTACCGTCGGTGATTACCTTCTCAACGAGATTTGCCCTCGTTTCCAGAAGCGCCATCCTCAAGTCCGGCTCAGCATTTCGGTCATGCCGGCCTTCGATGTCATCAACCGTGTCGATGAAATGGCCCTGGATCTGGGACTGATCGAGTTCATCACGGTGCGTCCAACCTTGGACATGCTGAGATGGCGCCAGGAGTCCCTGGTCGTGTTCTGTTCGCCGGAACATCCGCTGTCACGCAAGAAGCGTCTGCGAGCAGCCGATCTGAAAGACCAGAGATGGTGCCTTCAGCACCGTTTCAGCGACACGCGGCGCCAGTTCACCTTGGCGTTGCTCAATCACTTGTCCAGCCTGGAGGTGGTCCTGGAGAGCGACAGTTTGAACATCTTGCGCAGCGCGGTGGAAACTGGTATTGGTCTGGGTTGTCTGCCCCGCCCGTGCATTGCCCGAGAGCTGAACGATGGACGTTTACAGGCGTTGGCGATTGAAGACCTCGACCTCACGATTCCGATATCAATCGTCTCGCGCAAGGACGTACGGAAAAGCAAGCACCAAGAGGATTTCGTCGCTGAGCTTGGGATTGACCATTCCAACGCTGTAAAGGCGAATGAGACCGGCTCGTAGGCTGACCTGTTTCCACGGTCAATGGAGAAACGGAAGTTGAAACGCTTGCGTTCGATCCGCGGCTCGCACCGTTGGACCGAACAGTGACGTGGTCGCCACCGTCACCCGCATGACGACACTGTGAGGCGATGCGTCAACTTTGTCTTGTGACCCCACTCCATTGGCGTCAAAGCGTGCCGAGGTGTACCCAGAGTTCGACATTCCAATGGTCAATTCACCAGACGCGCCAGTTCCTCCGGGTCAACCGGCTTGGTGATGAACGCGTGGAAGCCCGCGGCCGCGGCAGCCTGACGGTCTGCCTCCCGGCCATGCCCCGTCACGGCGATGAGCTGCACAGCCCCGAGTTCCGGCAGCTCGCGGATGCGGCGTGCCAACTCGTAGCCGTCCATCCCGGGAAGCCCAATGTCGAGCAACACAATGTCGGGCCGCAAAGCCGCTGCCATGCCGAGCGCCATCGGTCCGTCTTGCGCTACCTGGACATCGTGGCCCGACATGCGCAGCAGCATTGCCAAGCTTTCAGCAACATCGTGGTGATCGTCAACGACCAGCACGCGCCGCGGGCTTGGCACGACGACGGTTTGCGCAGCGGCTGAAGGCTCTGTGGCCGCTTGCTTGCGGATCGGCAAGGTGACCGTGATGGTCGTTCCCTTGCCGGTGCCGGCACTGGCTGCGCTGACGCTGCCGCCATGGAGTTCGACGATGTTCTTCACCAGCGCCAAGCCGACGCCCAGGCCGCCTTCGGAGCGGTCAAGAGCGCGCACGCCCTGTACAAAGGGCTTGAAGGCCCGCTGCAGCAGGGACTCGCTCATGCCGATGCCGGTGTCGTTCACCTGCATCGTGGCGACGTCCCCGTCGTCCCTGACGCTGACGTCGATGCGCCCTGGGGGCGGCGTGTACTTGGTGGCATTGGTGAGCAGATTGGCCACGACCTGCGTCAGCCGCGTGGTGTCCCCCATGATCTGGATGGGCATCGGCGCCAGCCGTACGGTCAGCGAGTGCCCGTGCTGCTTGACCATGGCGCTGGCCGCGTCGACGGCCATGCGCACCAGCGTGTTGAGCTCCAGCGCGACGGGCTCCAGACGGATCTTGCCGCTGGTGATGCGGCTGACGTCAAGCAGGTCGTCCACCAGGCGGGTCATGTGGCCGATCTGCCGCCCCAGCAAGTCCAGGCACCAGCGGGCCTGCGGCTCGTCGGTGAACCGGCCCAGGATCGCCACCGCGTTGCGAATCGGCGCCAGGGGATTGCGCAGCTCGTGCGAGAGCACGGCGATGAACTCGCTCAGCCGCCGGCCCTCCATCTCCAGCGTCTCGGCGCGGCGGCGCTCAGTCAGATCCCGGACGATGCGGATGAAGCCACGCGGCGCCGCACTCTCGCCATCGCCTTCCAGGCGTGTCGTCGTGACCTCGGCCCAGAACCTGGTGCCGTCCGCACGCTGGCGCCAGCCCTCGACCAACAGGTGCCCGGCGCTCTGGGCCGACGCCAGCTCGGCCTGGGGCTTGCCCGCCAGGCGATCTTCCTCCGGGTAGAACATGGAGACGTCGTGCTCCAGGACCTGGGCGCTGTCGTAGCCCAGCAAACGCTGGCCTCCCGCGTTCCACGCCTTGATGCGCCCCTTGGCATCGAGCAGGAACATGGCATGGTCCCTGACGCCTTCGACTAACAGGCGCAGGCTCTCCTCGCGCTCGCGCAGCTGCTCCTCGTGGCGGCGCCGCTCGGTCAGGTCGCGGGTGACCTTTGAGAAACCCAGCAGCCGGCCGTGCTCGTCCTTGATGGCGGTGATGACGACGTTGGCCCAGAAGCGAGAGCCGTCCTTGCGTACCCGCCAGCCTTCGTCCTCAAATCTGCCCTGCTCAGCGGTGCGCTCCAGCTCCTCCTGCGGCCAGCCGCGCGCCACGTCCGGTGGCTCATAAAACATGGAGAAATGCCGGCCGACGGCTTCCTGGGCCGTGTAACCCTTGATGCGCTGCGCACCGCGATTCCAGCTCGTGATGACGCCGTGGCAGTCCAGCGAGAAGATGGCGTAGTCCTGGACCGTCTCCACCAACAGCCGCAGGTTGCGCTCGCCCTCGACCAAGCGCTGCTCGCCTTCACGCTTTTCCGTCATGTCGCGCGTGACCTTGGAAAAGCCCAGCACCTCGCCGGTGGGGCCCAGCAGCGGGGAGATCAGCACGTGAGCCCAGAATCGGCTGCCGTCCTTGCGCAGCCGCCAGCCTTCGTCGCGCCACTGCCCTTGCTGCACGGCCGTGCAAAGCGCCTGCGCGGGCACGTCGCGCTCAAGTGCCTCCTGGGGATAAAAGACGGAAAAATGCCTTCCGATGATCTCGTCGGCGTGGTAGCCCTTGATGCGCTCTGCGCCCACGTTCCAAGAAGCGATCAACCCTTCGGGCGTCAATAGGAAGATGGCGTAGTCATGGACGCTGTCCATGAAGCGCCGGAAAAGCTCGTCGTGCCCATCACTGAGCAGCGCGCGCATGGTGAGTGCCAGCATGGCGGGCTGCGCCACGCTGGACCCATGTACCGAGATGGTCTCTTTGGGCTTAG
>NZ_BCTC01000150.1 GCF_001571085.1 Azohydromonas lata NBRC 102462 | reverse complement strand
GGCGCGGCGCTGCGGCTGCGGCCCGTGCTGATGACGGCGTCCGTCGCCATCCTCGGCCTGGTGCCCATGCTGCTGTCCACCGGCGTCGGCGCCGAGACGCAGCGCCCGCTGGCCACCGTGGTGGTGGGCGGGCTCTTCACCTCGACGGCACTGACGCTGCTGCTGCTGCCCCTGATCTACGAATGGGCCGAGGGCCGCGCCGAGCGGCGTGCCGGCACCGCGGCCACGGCACAAGGAGACATCGCATGAAGGAAATCAAGGCCTACGTGCACGCGCACCGCATCGGCGAGGTCATCGCTGCGCTCAAGGCCTCGGCGGCCTGGGGCGCGGCCGACGGCGGGCAGCACAACCTCACGGTCTACGTCGTCAAGGGCTCGCTGGTGCCGATCAACGAACGCGAGAAGCACTACTCGGTCGAGATCGGCGACGAGGTGGTCAACGAGTACAAGCTGGAACTGCTGTGCGACGAGGCCCACGTCGCCGAGTTGGTGGCCATCATCCGGCGGGTCGGCCGCACCGGGCAGCCCCGCGCGGGCTGGGTCTACGTGACGGACGTGCAGCAGGCCCTGCCCATCGAGTAGGCCATGCACCCCGCGCTGCTCGTACTGCTCTACACCCTGCCGGCGCTGGCAGTGGCCACGACAGGCGGCGCGTGGGCCGCGTGGCGCCCGCCTTCCGAGGCGCTCACGGCCGTCATCCAGCACTTTGCCGCGGGCATCGTCTTCGCTGCCACGGCGCTGGAACTGCTGCCCAAGGAAAGAACCGAGGCCGCGCTGCCGGTCGTGATCGGCTTCGCGCTGGGCATCGCGCTGATGCTGCTGGTGCGCCGGCTGGCCGGCGCGCTCGAGAAGCGCCAACAGGCGCGCCGCTTCCCGGCGGGAATGCTGGCCGTCACGGCGCTGGACCTGCTCATCGACGGGCTGGTGCTCGGCATGGCGTTCGCGGCCGGCGAGAAGGCCGGCGTCCTGCTCGCCGTCGCGCTCACCCTGGAGGTGCTGTTCCTGGCGCTGTCGGTCAGCGCGGCGATGTCCCGCGCGGGCGCGGGTCGCGCGGCAGCCCTGGCCACGGCGCCGGCCCTGGCGCTGATCCTGTGCCTTGCGGCCGTGATCGGGCGCGTCTTCTTCGGCGCCTTGCCGCCATTTGCGTTTGCCGTGCTGCTGGGCATCGGCATCGTCGCGCTGCTGTACCTGGTGACGGAGGAACTGCTGGTCGAAGCCCACGAGGTCGCCGAGACACCGTGGTCCACCAGCGCCTTCTTCGTTGGCTTTCTGCTGTTTCTCGTCATCGAGATGGCAGTGGAGGGCTAGGTGCGACAGCATCAATTCAATGCAACGACTGCGCCACGCAGTGGTGCGTGCCGCCACATCCGTGCAGTCGTCATGGAGTCAGGAAATCAGGATGGCTGAAACACTCAAGCTCAAGCTGGACCTGCCGTTGCTGCTGCCCGAGGTGCCGCAGGTGCGGGATCGCTGCGTCACGCAACTGATCGACACGCTCAAGGGCAAGGACGGCATCAGCGAGGCACACATCACCGAGGCGAACAACACGCCGCAGCTGTGCATCCACTACGACCCGAAGGTCATCGCACTGCCGCGCGTGCGTGAGCTGGCGCGGGCTACGGGTGCGCAGCTGACTGACCGCATCGGGCATCTCGCGCTGCAGACGAGCCCGATGCATGCGCGCGCGGCCCGTACCCTCGCTGCCCGCGTGCAGGCGCTCGACGGCGTTCTGGAAGCCGAGGTGATGCCCACCGGGGCGGTGCGCGTCGAGTTCCAAAGGCAGCGCCTGGACGAGCCGGCGTTGCGGCAGCGGCTGCAGGCGCTGGGCATCGAGTCTCCAGCGCCTCAGGCGCCTGGGAAGGCTCATGCTCACTCTGAGGATCACGACCACGACCACGACCATGCCAGCCATGACGCCGGACAACACGCCGGGCATGAGCACGGGGAAAAGGAGCACGGGCATGCGGGGCACGGGCACGCGCACGGTGGACTCTTCGGCGAGAAATCCGAGCTGGTCTTCGCACTGCTGGCCGGCGTGGCGGTGCTGGCCGGGTGGGTTGTCGAGCACTGGCAGCTGGCCGGCCCCACCGCCAGCACCGCCTGCTACGTCGTGGCCTATGTCCTGGGCGGCTGGTTCACGTCGCGCGAGGCCATTGAGAACATCCGGGCAAGGCGCTTCGAGATCGACACGCTGATGCTGGTGGCCGCGGCCGGCGCCGCGGCGCTGGGCAAGTGGGCCGAGGGCGCGCTGCTGCTGTTCCTCTTCAGCCTGGGGCATTCGCTCGAACACTACGCCATGGGCCGGGCGCGCCGGGCCATCGAGGCCCTGGCCAAGCTCGCACCCGAGCGGGCGCTGGTCAAGCGCGAGGGCGCCACCGTGGAAGTCGACGTCGCGGACCTCAGCGTGGGCGACGTGGTCGTTGTGCGGCCCAACGAGCGGCTGCCGGCGGACGGCTTCGTGGTGGCAGGCCAGACCAGTGTCGACCAGGCTCCCGTCACGGGCGAGAGCATGCCCGTCGACAAGCGGCCGGTGCCGGACGCGCAGGCGGCGCTGAACGCCTTCGACAAGCTGCCCGCGCAGCACCGGGTGTTCGCGGGCACGATCAACGGCGCCGGTGCCATCGAGGTGGTCGTGGCGAAGAAGGCCAGCGAGTCCACCATGGCGCGCGTGGTCCGGCTCGTGACGGAGGCTGAGTCCCAGCGCTCGCCGACGCAGAACTTCACGGAACGCTTCGAGCGCATCTTCGTGCCGGTGGTGCTGGCCACGGTGGCGGTGCTGCTGTTCGCCTGGGTGGTGGTGGACGAACCGTTCTCCGCCAGCTTCTACCGTGCGATGGCGGTGCTGGTGGCGGCCAGCCCCTGCGCGCTGGCCATCTCGGTGCCCAGCGCGGTGCTCAGCGGCGTGGCACGCGCCGGGCGCGGCGGCGTGCTGGTCAAGGGCGGCGGACCGCTGGAGAACCTGGGCACGCTGACCGCCATGGCCTTCGACAAGACCGGGACGCTCACCGAGGGCAAGCCGCGCCTGACCGATGCGGTCCCGGCCGAGGGCGTGCCGGCGCAGGAGCTGCTGGCGGTTGCCCTGGCCATCGAGGAGCACAGCGACCATCCTCTGGCGGCCGCGGTGGTCGCCGGCGCGCGCGAGACGCTGGGCGCCGGGCATGCGGTGCCCGTCGTGCAGGGGCTGCAGAGCATCACCGGCCGCGGCGTCACCGGCGTCATCGACGGGCGTCCGGTCCACATCGGCAAGGCCGCGCTGTTCAAGGACATCGGTGGCGCCGCCGTGCCGGCCGCGCTGCGCGAGGACAACGAGCGGCTGATGGCGCAGGGTCGCACCACCATGCTGGTGCGCCATGGCGACCGGTACCTCGGGGTGCTGGGCGTCATGGACACGCCGCGTCCCGCGGCGCGCGAAGTCACGGCCGCGCTGCAGCGGCTGGGGATCAACCGGCTCATCATGATCTCGGGCGACAACCAGCGCGTTGCCGAGGCCGTCGCACGGGAGGTGGGACTCACCGAAGCGCGCGGCGACCTGATGCCCGAGGACAAGGTGCAGGCCATCCAGGCGCTGCGTGCCAACGCCGGGAAGGTGGCGATGGTGGGCGACGGCGTGAACGACGCGCCGGCCATGGCCAATGCGACCGTCGGCATCGCGATGGGTGCGGCCGGCTCGGACGTGGCGCTGGAGACTGCTGACGTGGCGCTGATGGCCGACGACCTGTCCCAGCTGCCCTTTGCCGTCGGGCTGTCGCGCCAGACCAGCCGCATCATCCGCCAGAACCTGTGGCTGAGCCTGGGCGTGGTGGCGGTGCTGATTCCCGCGACGATCCTGGGTCTCAACATCGGCACGGCCGTGCTGTTCCACGAAGGATCGACGCTCGTGGTCGTGATCAACGCGCTGCGCCTGCTGGGCTTCAAGCAGCCCGTCGCCAGGACCAGCGCAGCGGTGTCGCAAGCCGTTGCGCGTCCAACGGCAGGCTGATTTCACGGTGCCATCAATGAAGGAGACGACCATGTCCACTACCGTGTCTGGAGCCCTGCGTTCCTCTGTCGCGTTGCTGGCGTTGACGACGGCAGCGCTGCTGCAAGGCTGCTCGGCCATCCCTGCAGCGAAGGACGCCCATGAGCAGGGCTGGCGCGAGGCCCGAGTCGTGGATGCGAGCGTCGGCGACGAGGCCCTCCCGAATCTCGCGAACGACTGCCGCACGCAGGCCTCCACGGCAGGCACAGGACGATTTGCGCTGTTGTCGTATCGGGAAGGTGCCCAGGGCTTCGCCCGCTATGTCGCTGCCGTGCCGCAGGACCAGGCTGTCAGGGCCGAGCGCATCTACCAGGTCAACGTGAAGGACTGCAACGCCAGGTGGTACCGGGTCCGATAGCGTGCAGACGGAGCCTCACCGGATGCACGGCACGGTGCGGCTCAAAGGCGTTGGCCTGCAAGGATGCTCTGGGCTGAAGGAATTCCAGGCTGACGTCTGGGTTGCCGCCGGCTCTGAATGTGCTGCGTGATGTTGTGCGATGCCCAGTGCATCGCGTTGTTCCTCGGGAGGACTGCATGAGCACGTCCGTCGTTAACAGATCAGCGCACGGGCTCGCCATGCTGGGAGCATGCGTGGCATTGCCACTGCTGCATGGCTGTGCCGATGCGCCTGCCGTGAAGGCGGCCTTCGAGGAAGGATGGCGCCATGCGCGGGTGATCCAGGCTGAAGTCGGTATGGAACCGGTCCCGCGCATCCTCAAGGACTGCCGTACCGAGTCTTCTGCCGATGCCCGAATGCGCTTCGCAGTGGTCTCGTACAGCGACGGCGGACATCAATTCGTCAATCGCTATGTCGCGCTCGTGCCGCCAGGCCTGACCATCGACATGGACACGGTGTATCAGGTCAACATCAACGACTGCAGTTCCGCCTGGTATCCCGTCCGTTGACGATCTGCGTCATCACCGCAAGGGGCGCCTGCCCTTCTTCTTCTGGGCGCGCCGCTGTTCGCGGCGCTCGCGTTTGAGCTGGCGGTCGCGGATCTGCAGATAGGCGCCGTACGCGATGGCCACGATCAGAGCGATCGCCCCGGACACGAGCAGGTAGATGAAGGGCCGGTCGTGGGGATCCGTCATTCATTGATTTTCGCAGCGTGCCGGCACGGGATACGCCAGTTCGCAACTGGCATGTGGCGAAGCCAGGATGGCATTCGAGCGGACAAGGCTTCAAGCAGCCCTATAGAATTTCACGATCCCTTGGGGAGTAGCTGGTCCGCGCATGGCGGACGCATGCGTCAACACACTCGACCGTTCAAGGTCGTGGCGCATGCTCTCAGGAAGTTCGGTCCTGGGTTGGCAAGACCATCGGCACGCAGACGTATCCCGGTCGGGCCGTCGCCGTGTCGTTGTGCTTGCCCGACCTGGAACTGAACCATGAACCTCACAGCTACGGCGCTTCTCGCGCTGGCCATGTCCACCGACGCATTTGCCGCTGCCGTCGGTAAAGGGGCCGCCTTGCACAAGCCCCGGCTCAGCGAGGCACTCCGCACGGGTGCCATCTTCGGCGTCATCGAAGCGCTCACGCCCGTGGTTGGTTGGGCTTTGGGGTTGGCCGCTGCGCAGTATGTGAAGACCTGGGATCACTGGATTGCATTCACGCTGCTGGGCCTGCTCGGGGCACGCATGATCTGGGCCGGCTTCAGCGCCAACGCGGAGGAAGACCCAGCCGAGCGGCCCCAACGCCACGGCTTCTGGCTGCTGGCCATCACGGGACTGGCCACCAGCATCGACGCCATGGCTGTCGGCGTTGGGCTGGCGTTCCTTGATGCCGACATTGTCCCTGTTGCCGCAGCCATCGGACTGACCACGTTTCTTGCCGTCACGGCCGGTGTGATGCTGGGGCGCGCGTTGGGTATCGTTGCGGGCAAACGTGCCGAGATCATCGGCGGCCTGCTGCTGATCGGCATCGGTACGGCCATCCTTGTGGAGCACCTGAGTGCAGGCTGAATCTGCGCCTTGCCTGGGTCATGACGCTCACGCGGATCAGCATGTCAACGCGATACTGATCAAATAACCTTCGTTATCGGATCAGCGCTGACGCAGGCTCAAACTGGTGAGCATGGAATTGCGCCAGTCCACCGCCGATCTGGAGCGCGCGCATGCACTGCAGGAACTGCCCGACGCGGCGGCACTGTCCGCGCTGCGGGCCTGGCACGAAGGCCTATCGTCACGCGAGGCCGTCACGCGCTTCATCCCTGAGCGGCGGCTGGCCGGCGGCTCGTCGCGCGCCGTGATCGGCGACATCCGCCGGCACCTCGCGGCCTTCGCGGCCAGCCGCCAGCGCGAGGACTTGGCACGGCTTTTCACGGGCACGGCGCGCAAGGGCGCCGCGGCCGCACGCGCCGTCGCGCAAGCCGTCGAGGCACTGCGCCAGGCGCCCATCCCGCAGCCGCTCATTGGCGACGACGTGAGCCGTTGGCTGGCCCGGCGCGTGGCAGCCGTGCTGCACAGGGCCGGAATCAGGACCCTGGCCGAGCTCACGCTGCGCGTGCCGCGCCGGCGGCGCTGGTGGACTGGAATTGCCGGGCTCGGACAGGCCATGGCAGCCCAGGTGGAAGCTTTCTTCGCGGAGCACCCTGACCTCATCGAGCGGGCCTGGACACTGGTGAGCGCGCCCTTGGCAGGCGATGTGCGTCCGTGGGAGCGCATCGTCGTGCCCGGCGACGTCGATGGCACCCAAGGCACCTTCCGCGCGCCACGCGAGTCGTGCTCCCTGCGGGCCAAAAACGACTACGAGGCCGTGCAGACCTGGCTGTCGATGCACGAGGCACCGGCCACCCAGCGCGCTTACCGCAAGGAAGCCGAGAGATTGATGCTCTGGGCAATCTTCGAACGCGGCTTGGCGCTGTCCTCGCTCACCACCGAGGACGCCGCGGCCTACCGCGCATTCCTGCGCCATCCGGCACCGCGCTCGCGCTGGATCGGGCCTGCCACGGCGCGGTCCTCGCCGCTGTGGCGTCCCTTCACAGGCGGTCTATCGCCGCGCTCCATTGCCTACGCGCTCTCGGTGCTGGGCGCGCTGTTCCGCTGGCTCATCGCCAAGCGATACGTGTTGGCCAATCCATTTGCCGGCATCCGCGTGCGCGGCGCACGCTCGGCCGGCCTGGACACGACGCGGGGGTTCTCTGGCGGCGAATGGCAGCTGTTGCGCACGGTCGCCGACGCCCTGGAATGGACCTACGGGTGGACGCCGGCCGCGGCGCAGCGCATGCGCTTCGTGCTGGACTTCGGCTTCGGCACGGGGCTGCGCGCCAGCGAGCTGGTGAACGCCGTGCTGGGCAATGTCGAGATCGACGCCGGCGGCGCGGCCTGGCTGCATGTGGTCGGTAAGGGCAGCAAGCCCGGCAAGGTCGTGCTGCCCCTCATCGCGCGCGGCGCGCTGGAAACCTACCTGGTGCAGCGCCAGTTGCCCGTGAGTCCGGCGAAGTGGGACTCGCGCACGCCGCTGCTGGGCAGCCTTGAAGACGGGACCGCCATCACGCCCAGGCGGCTGTGGGCGGCGATGAAGCGCTTCTTCTCGACCGCGGCCGAGGTGCTCGCCGACGTTAATCCGGCGCTGGCGGAGAAGCTGGGCAGGGCCTCTCCGCACTGGCTGCGACACAGCCACGCCTCGCATGCCCTTGAGTCCGGCGCTGATCTGACCACGGTGCGCGACAACCTGCGCCACGCGTCGGTGTCCACCACGTCGCTGTACTTGCACGCCGACGACGAGCGCCGCGCCAGACAGATCGGGGCCGCATTTTTCGGCCATGGCAAACGGTGATATTCCCCCCGGAAAACGCACCGATTTACACGGCCAAACTGCCGTCACCGTAATTCAAATTTACGTAAGTTCTTGTCCCGCAACATGTTCTAGACCCAAAGCGCACCTTTTTGCACTCGGAGGCCGTCCACCCCGGAATATCTGGTGCGCAACGCCGCCAGCTTCCCTAGCAGCAAGACCTCCGTGGGGCTTGGGCGCACGTTTTCGTGGAACCAATGGGCTTGGAAAAACGGCGTGGTGGACGCCAGCTTCCGGGTGCGCCGCGACGGTCGTGAGGCGTTCCTGGCCGCGGCCGAGGCCCGCCGCGGCCCCGACAACGCCTTGGACGCCCGCAACGGCTGCGGCGTCACGCCGGCCCAGCTCGCGCGCGTCAGTGCCCACGAGCAGCGCCCGTTCGACCTGGGCGACATGCCCGAGCTGGCGGTACTGCCCATCCAGATCCACCGAAGGCCAGCTTCGGCAAGGCGCAAAAGTGCGCCCGCGCCCGCGCCGGCTGTCGAGCAGACCACCTTGGCTTTGGAGTAAGCGATGCAACTGGACCCCATGGAGATCTACCGCCGCGAGAACACCCCCGAGGCACAGGCGCGGCGCCGCCAGCGCCGCAAAGCGCGCGGCTGGTCCCAGCACTACCCCTTGGACCGCACCACTGATCTGCTGGCCTTACGAGAACGCAGCATCCAGCGCTGGAAGGACCGCGCTGCGGCCGAGGCCGACAAGCCGCAGTTCGGCTTGGGGCGTTTCGGGTGGGTCTGGCGGATCTACCACCATCCCGGCTTCCGCCGGCTGGTGTTGCCGGCCGTGCGCGCGCTGCTCGACGCGCACGATAAGGCGCGCAAGGAGCGATACCAAGCGGAGGCACGCGACTACGATCGGCACTGCAGCGAGAAGAAAGCGCTGGACCAGGCACGCAACGGCAAGCCTGCACCGTCCCGGCACGCCTTGGAGAAGGCCGCTCGCCTGCGGGCCAGACAGCCCCAGGCGCAGCTTTTCGACTGAACGGGATAAGCGCTCAGGGAACCGCGGCCGGCCGAACTCGCAGTCCTCGACGGTGCCATGGATATAGCCCGGCGCACACCACAAAACCACACCGTGTTTTTCCGTTTCATGCATATGATGCGGAATTAACACGGTGGTACCGTTGTAGGGGCGCTGTATGGATGACGTCGGCCATGTCCTTATTTCCACGATGCCAATGGCGGACCGTGTGAGCCGGTACCTGCAGGCCCGCTACTTCGCCGTGCAGCTAACTGCGCTGGAAGAAGCGGCTGCGGGAATTGGCTGCCTCTTCGCCCTCCAGGCTCACGCCGACGATCTGCCCGAAGATGCGCGAGAGCACCTTGCCTTTGCCGTCGCACTGGCGCGCGAGCGGTACTTGGCTCCCAACAGCACCGTGCAGGCCTGCCATGCCTATGCCAGTGACCGGGTGGCTGACGGCTACGCAGACGCTTTACTGCGCGACATGCTCGCCGCGCTCGAGGCGCTAGGCGTGCGGCCTCAGGTACAGCCACACGGCATTGACCACCGTGCGATGCAACAACGTCAACGTGCCTGGAAAGCAGAGGCTGCGTCCGGGATGGATGCCATGTCGCTGTCCCCGGTGCAGGAGCGCATTGAACGCCCGGAAGACTTTCCGGCGTTCCTTGAAGACGTTCAAAAGGGCTGACACCTTGGTCGGCCAAGGTGCGACAGCAACTAAACACTCAGGGATTGAACCACTGAAGAGGAGTTGAGTATGACCGTGCCGCCGCGCATTGATTTCGATCCAAGCTTGTTCGATGACGAAAGGCCGCAACCTGTGCTCTCCACCGCAGGCAAGGCGGGTATACGACGTCTGAACCGTTGGGGGGTAGCAGTGGCCGTTCTGGCCGGTGGTGCCGTCGTCGCGTTAGGCGCCATGGCAGTGATGCGCTCTAACGACGTCGACCTGATCGACTCGCTGCACCAACTGGGCACAGCACTCGCGCCAGCGGGAAATGCCGTGCCGACCGCGGCCGAACTCACCAGCGGGATGGTGCCGGTGCCATCGGCAAGGCCTGTGGCAGTACACCCGGTGGCCAAGGCACCATGGTGCAGTTCCGAGATGCTGATGTGCTCCACCGTCGTCACGGGGCGGCCCGCTGAAACTTTGCAGCGACTCACTTCGACCCTGGCCCTGGACAGGCGCCAACAGTACCGTGTGAGGATCACGATCGAGCCCATAGACCAGCTGTAGAAATATGACCGCACACCAGCAGAAGAATTTTCGTAGTGCGCTCATTCACCGCGAACAAAAATCTCATCACACAGTGCGCCACCAGTTAGACAGGACAATAGGCCATGGAAAGATTATTTCCCTTCAACGTAGCACTCAATGCAGAGCATGGTGACGTGCTAGCTGTATTGGCTGGCGACATCAATCTTCCGGTTGAAAGGCTCTATATCGGCGATGGCGCCTCAGGTCCTGCCGTTTTCTACACAGAGCAAAGCGGCAATACCTTGTGTGCCTGCAGCGTCGGCAGTGCGTATTGGATTGAATGCCATGCGCGAGCCGTCATGAAATCACTACTTTTGAGACTATGAGGTGCGGATCATTGCGCCAGCAATTATGGCCCAATTTTATAATCTTTCACAACTGCACCCAGTTTCGAGCCGGCATTCACCATTGTATGCCTAATCCATATGGTTTTATTTTCTAAGCGTCGCAGGTGTCCTCGGCGCAAGTGCATCCTCGGAGAAGCATGACCATTTAGAATCTTCCCAGCCCCATTATTAGGTAGCTGAGCATCAGAGTTTAATTGAAGAACTTTATAGGAAAAAAATGGTTCCCTCCCATTCGAAATGCGCGTTCTGTTCATTACTTTATCTGCTTTAATGTCTGGGGCTATTATGTTGTCACAATTGAGAACGCTGCACGCTTGGATCATCATGCTTACCTCGTCATGCGCATTCAAAAGAATATTTGCGGTAGCTTTTGCCTTACTGCCTAGAGCGAAGGCCATTTGCTCATAAAATTCTGGCAAGACTACGAATGGCTCTGCCAAAAACTCCTTGTTATTCTTCTTTACTTCGCCATTATTTAATTTAACTTCTTGCGCAATTGCAGAGGCTGGCAACTTTTGGTCCATCGTCATCTTTCGCACTTCATTCTCATGCGGCACAAAGAGACCTCCTGTAGCGACAAGCCATTGTTTTTGCTCGTCGCTGTAATAAATTGGAAGCGCAAACACTCCTCCATCAGGGTAATACTGAAGCCAGTGATTAATTCCGGGAATAGCCTCGGAAACCGGATTAGACTCCCAGCATAAAGCAATTCTTTTGGTAGACAATGTTTCTGCAAATTCCCCCGTTCTCAACTGCTCTTCTTCTTTATGCCAGGGGGCTTCAAATACAACACATGGATATGGCAGCCGAAGGACATCTAAATGGGTTTGCTTAAAGTCTTCGGGATCAATCAGTTCACAACAATTTGGAAGTAAGAATTTCACACTGTTGCGAAGCATAATTATGATTTTTTCAATAGCTTTCGCAGATTGCGGCGCATCAAATCTGATTGCCTTTGCAAACTTCTTCAAATCCTCAATTGCATGCGCCGAATAGTTAACCGATTTGACTTGCTCCATCACTGGCCTCCTATGAGTAAACAAACTTCGTTGCTCTGCGATGTGACGCCAACATTTCACCGGAAAGCTGTGTCTAACTACTGAGCATCACTTTATGTATGCGACTCCGATGCCCTGCACCCAGCCATTGGGAAGCACAAAGCGACCAAGAAGAATATCCCGATAATCATAACTCTAAATGGTAAGTTACAGCGGCAATGGCATGATGCCCGCCTGGCGTGCCTTCATTACAGGCACGAGCATGTATCCGGGTTGTTTTCCGAAACTTCCAGCAGCGCGATTATATTTCTCCCCACCTTCGGCAATGGCCTGCATGAATCCTTGCCAGCTTCGTTGCATATGAATATCAGAGCCAACAACTTTTGCCAAGGCCACGCCGGTATTGGTTGGACCCCGCGATGCGAAAGGGTTGTTGGCATCGTTGAGCATCGTGGTTTCCAGGAATGCCGGCCTGGTGGCTTGTGCGTCAGTATAGAAGCCAAGAAATGCATGTCCGGGCACCAGAACAATGATTGGCTCAATACCGATCTTTCGCAGGATTGAAGCAAACAACACTGTGCCATCAATACAATTGGCCTGCTGTGTCCTTAACGACTGCGACAGCGGCCGCACCGTTTGGGAGAACAGGTCTTGCCTGCTGTCAGATACAGTAGTAATGCTTGAATATGTGAATTTGTTTCTCTGAAGCAAGTACCAGATGGCCCAAACCTGTTGAAGCACTTCATCCGGCGAGCCTTGCGTGCCGATCCAGCGCTTCACAGGTATGGCAGGAATATCAAGAGCGGCACGCAAGATCCGGTCTATCGCGGGGTGATCTTCGTTGACAAAAGCCGCCATAAACGGGGAATAGTCGGAGCACTTCTGTGATTCTTTCCGACAGGCCCGCAATGGCACATCATTGATGGCATGCACGCGCACGGGCCGCCTTTGCTCTTCAAAGTCGCCTCCGTTGATTGAAACCCTGAAAATTACTTCAGCGGTCAGCGGCTGAGTAACGGCCAGCAGCCTAGTCTGGTTCAGAGACAAGCGCGGAATAATTGATCTTGGCTGAGTATATTGCGATGACGGCGCCTCTATTTCTCCGGAAGCGCCAAGCTCTGGAATATCTATCTGCACACGAATTCTTGCGCCGGCAGGCGCTTGCATGACTTTTACGCCAAGCAACGCAGTTGAACCGTGTCCATATCCTTCAGCATTGTCGATTACACCTCTATCTCGCGCCGCTATTGATATAGCGAACGACGGGAAGAAACTTCCCGGAAACCTGAATTCAGGCTCCCACCGCGCTGCTGTATTAGAAGTGGCTCCGTCCTCCTGTGGCGTTCCAGTGGACACTGAGGGCGCGTAGTACCTGGGGAAAGCGTAATCCGGCGCTGCATTGCTTCCTTGCCATACCAGCAGCGCTGCAGCGCCACACACGACGGTTCTCAGTACGCCGTGGGCGCGTTTGGTTAATCTCACTTCCCCTCCATCATGTACTTCTGTATCGGAATGTACTAAACGGCTTTGCTCCGTTCTGGTTGACCCATGCCGCAGGGTCTATGCAGGTGAAGAAGGAGCTGGTTGACACCCAGTCAGACGCGTTATCCCGGGGTCCTACTACCGCCGTTTGGCGGAACGCCATTCCCATGGCGGCACGGGGACAGGGTCGGCCCAGAGACCTCGGCGCTCAGCACGCGCTTGTTGCTCTAGCTGGACAAGGTCCGTCGTAGGCCGGTAACGGGTGTAGGCCCATGCCAAGCCGGCGCGTACCTGCTGCTCGCCAGCGTCCTGGCCGGCGCAGCGCACATAAGCGATGGTGCGACCATAACGGTCCTCGTCCTGAGGCCGTACTTCAGCGAGCCGCCTGAAACACAGTCCAG
>NZ_BCTC01000149.1 GCF_001571085.1 Azohydromonas lata NBRC 102462 | reverse complement strand
GGCTTCGCCGTGGTGGCCGGCGAGGTGCGCAACCTCGCGCAGCGCAGCGCCAACGCGGCGCACGAGATCAAGAAGCTGATCAACGACAACGTGCAGACCGTGGAAACGGGCACGCGGCTGGTGGACGAGGCCGGCCGCTCCATGACCGACCTCGTGTCCCAGGTGCAGCACGTGAGCGCACTCATACGCGAGATCAGCGAGGCCACCAACGAGCAGACCAGCGGTATAGGCCAGGTCAACGACGCGGTGACGCAGCTCGACCACGTGACGCAGCAGAACGCGGCGCTGGTGGAGCAGTCGGCCGCCGCGGCCGAGAGCCTCAAGGCCCAGGCCCAACGCCTGGTCAGCGCCGTGGGGGTGTTCCGTATCGCCGCCTGAGCCCGGGCGCGCGTCCGCAGCGCGGCGTCAGCGCGCGCCGGCCAGGCGCTCCAGCGCGCCGTGCAACTGCAGCCGCGCGCCGCGCAGCACCCCGTGGCACTCGCAGGCGCGCGCGGCCAGGCCGGCGGCATCCAGCACGCGGATGCGCCCGCGGGCGTAGCGGATCAACCCGCCCGCCTGCAGCCGCCGCGCGCACTCGGTGACGCCCTCGCGCCGCACGCCCAGCAGCGCCGAGAGCCGCTCCTGCGTCATGGGCAGCTCCGGGCCCTGCAGGCGCTCGGAGGCCGTGAGCAGCCAGCGGCTGACCTGCTGTTCCATGCAGTGGTGGCGGTTGCAGGCCGCGATCTGCCCGGCCTGCGCCAGCAGCGCCAGGCTGGCGTGCATGACGGCCTCCTGAAGCGCGGGCAGCCGCCGGCACAGCGCGGCCAGCGCCGCCGCGGGCAGCCGCCAGGCGCCGCCGGGCACCTGCACCATGGCGTCGTGCGCCGCGGGCAGGGGGCCCAGGCAGGCTTCCCAGCCGACCAGCCCTTCCGCCCCCACGAGCGCCACCTCCAGCGACGCGCCGTTGCGCAGCACGCCCAGCGCCGACACCAGCGCGTCGTCCGGGAACCACACCTGCGTCACCGGCCGGCCCCGCTGCAGCAGCACGCGCCCGGCAGGCAGCGCCACGCGCTCCAGGCCGGCCAGGGCCCCGGCGGGCGCCAGCGCGAGCAGGAGCGCCAGCAGCCGGTTGCCCGCCGCGTCGCCGTCGGACTCCTCGCGGCGGGTGGATCGCGGCGCTTGGGCCGGCGCGTCAAGTGGGGCGGTGGCCGGGGCGGCCGCAGCGGCAAGGGTGCTGTGCATGGTCAAAGACTTTCGGCCAGGGGGATGCCGCTTGGGCTGGGCGCGCAGCCCGCCAGCTCGCGGGTGACGGCCTTCCACCATTGGGAGAAGGAACGGCAATGCGTGCGCGGCTCGGGAAACAGCCGCGGCGCCGGGCGGCAGCGCGCCAGCTTGGGCAGCCAGCGCTGCAGGTGCGGCTCGGCCACGGCCTGCACCGAGCGCGCACCGTGCAGCGCCTCGGCGGCCGTGGCGGCGTCGGTGCGCCAGACCACGTCGCACAGCTCGCCCATGCGGGCCTCGACGAAGGCCTGGCGCCGTGCGCTCCAGGGACGCGCGGCGTGGAAGTCCGTCAGCCACAGGCCCACGCGCACGGTGCCGGGCGGCAAGTCCGCAGGCGCCGCGCGCAGGGCCCAGGGGTGCACCAGCCAGACGTGGCGCTGCTCCACCGGCGCCGCCTCGGCCGCCGGCAGCCAGCGCCGCGTCTCACCCACCAGCGCGGGCTCCTGCACGCCGGATACGCCAGGCGCGCCGGCCTCGCCCGCCAGCACCGCGCCGGGGCGGCGGGCCAGGGCTTCCAGCGCCTCCCAGGGCGCCTCCAGGGCCGTGCCGGCGCAGTGCCAGGGCGGCGGCGCGAAGCGCGCGACGTTGGCGGCGTCGAACAGATAGGGCTTGCTGCTGGCCGTGCCGGCCACCCATTGCCAGCTCAGGTGGTTGCTGGCGAGGTCGCCGTCCAGCAGGTGCGCCCACAGCCAGTCGGCCCCGGCGCGCCAGTGCAGCTTGCGGTAATGCACCGCGTAGGCCGCCAGCCACAGGCGGGCATGGTTGTGCAGGTAACCGGTGTCGTAGAGGCTGCGCACGGCGCGGTCCACCACCGGCAAGCCGGTGCGTCCCTCGCGCAGGTCGGCAGGCAGCCCGGCCGCGTAAGCCGCATCGGCCAGCGGCCCGGGGTGCAGGGATTCGAAGATGCCCTCGCCCAACCGCGCCCACACGTGCCGGAAGTACTCGCGCCAGCCCAGCTCCTGCACCAGGCGGTGCTGCAGGTGCAGCGGCTGGCCGCCCGCGGCCACGGCCTGCAGCACCTGCAGCGGCGTCACGAAGCCGTGGGTGATGTAGGGCGACAAGCCCGTGACGGCGCCGTCGAGCGCGTTTCGGGAGCGGGCGTAGGCGGCGGCGTCCACCGCCGCCAGCCGCTCGCGCAGGGCCGCCTCGGTGGGCGGCCAGGCATCCTGGTTCATGGCCTTGAGTCCTGTTTGTCGCAAAGCTTAGGGGCCGACCTGCGCACGGCGCTCAAGGCGGATGCAAGGCAGAGGCGGCGGACCGCTTTTTCAGCGTCAAAGCCGTTTCAACAGGCCTGCGCCAAGGAAGCTTCCGATGCAAAGGCGCGCCGCCACGGCCCTGCCATGACCCGCGCCAGGGTTAGCCCGGGGATGACGCAGCCGCATCACCAGCGCGCAAAGTCCATCTGCCCGGCATGACGGCGCGCTCCTAGAGTCCGCTCCCAGGCGCCCACCGCAGGCGCCACGCACCAAGGAGACAAGCGCATGAACCTCTCCCGCCGCCGCGCCCTCGCCGGGCTGGCCCTGGGCACCACGCTGGGCGCCGCCGCGTGGCCGGCCGCCGCCCAGGGCGGCACCGCCGGCTACCCCACCAAGCCGGTGCGCCTCATCGTGCCCGTGGGCGCGGGCGCGGCGCCGGACGTGGTGGCCCGCCTCATGGCCGAGCGCCTGGGGGCACTGTGGAAGCAGACGCTGATCGTGGACAACAAGCCCGGCGCCGGCGGCATTCCCGGCATGTCGGCCCTGGCCCACGCGCCGGCCGACGGCTACACCCTGGGCTTCGTGCCCGCGGCCATGGCCACCATCACGCCGCTGATCTACAAGAACCCGCAGTTCAACCCCGATACCGACCTCACGCCCATCGCCACCGTGGGCACCAGCCCGCTGCTGCTGGTCACGCCGGCCAGCAGCGGCATCAAGACGCTGGCCGAGTTCGCCCGCCACGCCAAGGCGCAGCCGGGCAAGGTGAACTTCGCGGCGCCGCAGTCCAACTCGCTGCCGCACCTGGCCGGCGAGATGGTCAGCCGCGCCGGCCAGATGCAGCTCTTCTTCATCCCCTACCCCTCGCCGCCGGCCGCCGTCACGGCCGTGCTGTCCGGCGACGCGCTGCTCACCGCCGACGGACTGCCCGGGCTGCTGCCGCACATCAAGGCCGGCCGCCTGCGCGCCCTGGCCGTGACCTCGGACAAGCGCCTGACCGGCTTCGAGGACATCCCCACCGTCGCCGAGACCTACCCCAGCTTCGAAGCCATAGGCTGGTTCTCCCTCTTCGCCCCGGCCGGCGTGCCCACCGCCGTGGCCGAGCAGCTCAATCGCGACGTGGCCCGCGTGATGCAGGCGCCGGAGCTGGTGGCCCGCCTGGCCGAGATGGGCATCTACCCGCGCACCGGCAGCGTGGCCGAGGCGCGCGAGTTCTATCAAGCACAGCGCGGCAGCATGAAGCGCATCGTGGCCGAGCTGGGCCTGCAGGCGCAGTGAACATGAACAACGTCTTCCTCTGCGACGGCCTGCGCACCCCCATAGGCCGCTACGGCGGCGCGCTGGCCGGGGTGCGCACCGACGACTTGGGCGCCCTGCCGATTCAAGCCCTGATGGCGCGCCACCCGCGCCTGGATTGGGCGCGGCTGGACGAGGTCTACTACGGCAACGTCAACCAGGCCGGCGAGGACAACCGCAACGTCGCCCGCATGTGCGCGCTGCTGGCCGGGCTGCCGGTAACGGTTGCGGGCGCGACCGTGAACCGCCTGTGCGGCTCGGGGCTGGAAGCCCTCGCCAGCGCCGCGCGCGGCATCGCGCTGGGCCAACTGGAGCTGGCCATCGCCGGCGGCGTGGAAGGCATGAGCCGCGCCCCGCTGGTCATGCCCAAGGCCACCAGCGCCTTCTCGCGCCACGCGGAAGTCCACGACAGCACCATCGGCTGGCGCTTCGTGAACCCGCGCATGCACGCGCTGCACGGCACCGACGCCATGGGCGAAACCGCCGAGAACGTGGCCGGGCGTTTCAACGTCAGCCGCGCCGACCAGGACGCCTTCGCCCTGCGCAGCCAGCAGCGCGCCGCGCAGGCGCAACGCGAGGGCGTGCTGCGCGAGGAGATCACGCCCGTGCCCGTGCCCGGCCGCAAGGGCGACAGCACGCTGGTGGCGCAGGACGAGCACCCGCGCCCCGACACCACGGCGCAATCGCTGGCGGCATTGAAACCCGCCTTCCGCGCGGGCGGCAGTGTCACGGCCGGCAACGCCTCCGGCGTCAACGACGGCGCCGCGGCGCTGCTGCTGGCCGGCGAGGCGGTAGCGGCGCGCGAGGGCCTCACGCCGCTGGCCCGCGTCATCGGCGTGGCCACCGCCGGCGTGGAGCCGCGCCTCATGGGCATGGGGCCGGTGCCGGCCGTGCGCAAGCTGCTGGCGCAGACGGGACTGCGCATCGGCGACTTCGACGTGGTCGAGCTCAACGAAGCCTTCGCCGCCCAAGCCCTGGCCGTGCTGCGCGAGCTGGGCCTGCCGGACGACGGCGCGCACGTGAACCCCCACGGCGGCGCCATCGCCTTCGGCCATCCGCTGGGCATGAGCGGCGCGCGGCTGGCGCTCACCGCCGCGCTGGAGCTGCGCCGCCGCGGCGGACGCTACGCGCTGTGCACCATGTGCATCGGCGTGGGCCAAGGCATCGCGCTGGCCTTGGAGCGGGCTTGAGGCGCAGGCAGCCCACGGGGCCGCCGGCCTTGGCCCCGGGCCGGCGTGGGCCAGGCCCCCTGGGGTACCCTCGCGCCCATGCTGAACCTGGAAAGAATCCGCGCCATCTCGCTGGACCTGGACGACACGCTGTGGCCCATCTGGCCCACCATTGACCGCGCAGAGCAGGTGCTGCACGAATGGCTCGTTCTCAACGCCCCGCGCACGGCGGTGCTGTTCGACAGCCCCGCCGCGCTGCGTGCCATCCGCAACGAGATGGCCCACCAGCGGCCGGACCTGAAGCACGACCTGAGCGCGCTGCGCCTGGAGTCCATCCGCCTGGCCCTGGGCCAGGCCGGCGACGACCCCGCGCTGGCCGAGCCGGCCTTCAACGTGTTCTTCGACGAGCGCCAGAACGTCACGCTCTACCCCGACGCCTTGCCCGCGCTGGAGTTCCTGGCCGCGCGCTACCCGCTGGTGAGCCTGTCCAACGGCAACTCCGACCTGCAGCGCATAGGCCTCTCGCGCTTCTTCGTGGGCAGCGTCTCGGCGCTGGAGTTCGGCGTGCCCAAGCCGGACGTGCGCATCTTCCACGCCACGGCCGAGCTGGCCGGCGTGCGGGCTGAGGAAGTGCTGCACGTGGGCGACGACGTGCTGCTGGACGTGCTGGCCGCGCGCAACGCCGGCATGCAGGCCGCCTGGGCCAACCGCGTGCAGGCGCTGTGGCCGCACGACGAGGCGCCGGACATCGAGTTCGCCAGTTTCACGGAGCTGTGCGACGCCCTGCGCTGAGCTTCACATCCATCACTCCGGTTGCCCGCGCAACGGCTTCAGCGCCGGCGCGAAGCGCAGCAGCAGGTCGCTGAAGAACTCTGCCGCGGGCGTGAGCGGCAGGTCGGGCCTGCGGATCATCACGATGGTGGGCGCCGGAATGGAGTCCGCAATCGGGATGACCTGCAGTGCCTCGCGCGCCAGCGCGAAGTCGCTCCACTGCCGCGGCAGCAGCGCCAATAAATCGGTACTGGCCAAGGCCACCATCAGCGACAAGGCTGAGGCCGCCTGCAGCATCACCCGCGGCGGCGCCAGGCCGCGGCTGGCGAAGACGCCGGTCAAATCCTCTTCGGCGTTGTAGTCCAGCGAGGGCGTGGCCCACTCCGCCTCCTGCAGCGCCGCCAGCGCGGCCGCGCCCGCCAGCGGGTGGCCCTTGCGCCCAACCACCACGCGCGTGTTCTCGAACAGCGGCGTGGACAGCAGCCCCGGCGCCGGCGGCTGGCGCGGCGAGGCGCCGATGAAGAAGTCCAGCACACCGTTGCGCAAGCGACCTTCCAGGTCCGGAAACAGCCCCTCGATGAGCTTGAGCTTGACGCGCGGATAGCGCCGCCGGAACGCCGGCAGCACGTGGGGCAGCAGGCCCACGTGGGGCATGATGGACAAGCCCGCCGTCAGCGTCCCCTCCTCGCCGCCCGTGGACTGCAACAGCTCGTCGCGCGCGCGGCGCACCTCGTTGACCACCAGGCTGGCGCGCTGGTAGAGCAGCCGCCCCGAGGCGGTGAGCACCATGCCGCGCGGATCGCGCTCGAACAGCACCACGCCCAACTCGCGCTCCAGCGCGCGGATGCTCTTGGTCAGTGCCGGCTGGTCCAGCCCCAGGTGGCGCGCCGCGGCGCGCAAGCTGCCCTGCTCGACGATGGCCACCATGCCCGTCAACTGCTCGATCTTCATGGGGTCAACCTGGGGATGCCACGGCGTTATCAGGCTGGGCATCTTGCCATCTTCTTGAGCATCTCCCCGGTGCCTACAGTGGACTCGTCCACCACACCCACCGAGGAGACAAAAGCGATGAAGACGGACAGGAAGAAGGCCCTGGTCACGGGCGGCGCCACGGGCATAGGCCGCGCCGCGGCGCTGGCGCTGGCCGGCGCGGGCTACGACGTGGCCATCGTCTACGGCTCCAGCGCGCAGGCCGCGCGCGAAACGGCGGCCGAGGCCGAGAAGCTCGGCGCCCGCACCCTGCTGCTGCAGTGCGATGTGAGCGACGACGCCGCCGTGCGCGCCACGCTGCGCCAGGTGGAGGAGGCTTTCGGCCACCTCGATGCGCTGGTCAACAACGCCGGCACCACCGCCACCTGGAAGGTCAAGGACCTCGAAAGCCTGGACATGGCCGAGTGGGACCGCACCTTCGCCGTCAACGTGCGCGGCACCTTCCAGGTCACGCGCGCCGCCGTGCCGCTGCTGAAAAAGGGCAACGCGCCGTCGGTGGTCAACACCGCCAGCATCGTGGGCCTGCGCCCGGGGCCGCAGCCCCTGCCCTACGCCGCCAGCAAGGCCGCGGTGGTCAACCTGACCAAGACGCTGGCCTGGAACCTGGGTCCCGAGATCCGCGTCAACGCCGTCGCCCCCGGCTGGATGGAAGGCGAGTGGATGCAGCGCATGCTCGGCGACAAGTACGACGACCTGATGGGCAAGCGAGGGAAACTCACGCCGCTCAAGCGCTGCGTGACGGCCGAGGACGTGGCCGAGACCATGCTCAACCTCATCCAGGCCAACCGCTTCGTCACCGGCGAGGTGGTCGTCATCGACGGCGGCTTCACCGCCTCCACCTGAAGCCGGAGGCCGCCATGATGGATGGATTCGTCCCCTTCCCCGAGGACTTCGCGCGCCGCTACCGCGCCCAGGGCTACTGGCAGGACCGCTCGCTGGCCCAGGAGTTCTCCGCGGTGTTTCAACGCTTCGGCCCGCGCACCGCGCTCATAGACGGCAAGCGCCGCTACACCTACGCGCAGCTCGATGCGCTGAGCGACAACCTCGCGCTCAACCTGCTGGCGCTGGGCCTGCGCCCGCGCGACCGCGTCGTCCCCACGCTGCCCAACGTGGCGGAGTTCGTGATCCTGTACTTCGCGCTGCAGAAGATGGGCGCCATCCCCATCGCCGCGCTGGTCACGCACCGCTTCGCCGAGATCAACCAGTTCACGCAACTGGCCCAGGCGCGCTGCTGCGTCTACCCGGAAAGCGCGGGCGAGCTCAAGTTCGCCCCCGTCATAGACCGCGTGCAGGCCGCCAACCCCTGCCTGCAACTGCGCCTGGTGCTGGGCCAGCCGGGGCCGGGCGAGCACTCGCTCACCGAGCTGATCGCCAAGCCCGCCCAGGACGACGCGAGCACGCTGCGCGAGCTGGCCATAGACCCCTGCGACCCCTGCATTTTTCAACTCTCCGGCGGCACCACGGGCATCCCCAAGCTGATCCCGCGCACCAACAACGACTACGCCTACAACTCCAAGGTCGCCGCCGACGTGGCGGGCGTGGACGCCGGCTCGGTGCTGCTGCTGGTGCTGCCCATCGCCCACAACCTGCCCCTGGCCTGCCCGGGCATCCAGGGCTTCATGTTCAAGGGCGCCACCGTCGTGCTGCACGCCAACACGCGGCCGGCGGAGATGTTCGCCCTCATCCAGAAGCACGGCGTGACGCACCTGAAAGTGGTGCCGGCCCTGCTGATACGCCTGATCAACGACCCGGCCATCGCCGACTTCGACCTCTGCAGCGTGCAGCAGATCCAGAGCGGCGGCCAGCGCATGCAGCCGGAAGTGCGCCTGCGCACGCGCCAGCTCTTCCGCAACGCTTTTGTGCAGGAGAACTTCGGCATGAGCGAGGGCTTGCTGATGTTCGTGCGCCACGGCGACCCGGAAGACGTGCTGCTCGAAACCTGCGGCCGCCCCGTGTGCCCGGACGACGAAGTGAAGCTCATCGACGACGAGGGCCGCGAGGTGCCGGACGGCGAGGTCGGCGAGCTGGCCTGCCGCGGCCCCTACACGCTGCGCGGCTACTGGGGCGTGCCGGACTACAACGCGCGCCAGTTCACCGCCGACGGCTTCTACCGATCCGGCGACCTGATGCGAAAACACTCCAGCGGCAACTACATCGTCGAGGGCCGCAAGAAGGACCTGATCAACCGCGGCGGCGAGAAGATCAGCGCCGAGGAAGTGGAAAACCTCATCCTCATGCACCCCGCGGTCCAGAACGTGGCCTGCGTCCCCATGCCGGACGCCGCACTGGGCGAAAAGATGTGCGCCTTCGTCATCCCGCGCCGCGGCGCCACGCTCACGCTGCCGGAGCTGACAGCGTTCCTGCTCACCCACGAGATCGCGAAATTCAAGCTGCCGGAGCGGCTGGAGTTGATGAGCGATTTCCCGGTCTCCACCTTCGGCAAGGTGTCCAAGAAGGCGCTGGGCGAGATGGTGGCGCAAAAGCTGGCCGACGAATCCCGGGCCCCGCACACGCCGCAGACCGCCTGAGGTCGCACGCTCAACCAACACGTACACAGGAGACAACCCCATGCGCATCATCGACCTGCACTGCTACCCCGGCACCCAGACCTGGATCGACGCCCAAGGCCCCTACCCCGCCGAGCTGGCGCGCTACTGGAAGCGCGACTGGGTCGCCAAGAGCGAGGAAGACGTGATCAAGGAGTTCGAGGCCGCCGGCGTCCAGGCCTGCCTGGTGGCGCTGGACCTCGAAACCACCGTCGCCACGCCGCCCTGCACCAACGAGTACGTCCACGGCATGTGGCAGCGGCACCCGCAGCGCATCCTGCAATGCTGGGGCGCGGTGGAACCGGCCAAGGGCGAAATCGCCATCCGGCAGGTCAGGAAGGCCGTCCAGGAGCTGGGCTTCGTGGGCTTCCACTTCCACCCCATCATGCAGCACTTCGCCGTCAACGACAGGCGCTTTTATCCGCTGTTCGAAGAGATCGACGCGCTGGGCGCGGCGGTCATGGTCGACGTGGGCACCACCGGCATGGGCGCGGGCATGCCCGGCGGCAACGGGGCCAGAATCCGCCACGCCCACCCCGGCGCAATCGATGACCTCGCAGCGGATTTCCCGAACCTGAAGATCATCATGGCCCATCCCGGCTGGCCCTGGGTCGAAGAGACCACCGCCGTCGCCCTCCATAAAGGCAACGTCTACTGGGAAATGTCGGGCTGGGCCCCCAAGCACTTCCCCGGCAACCTGAAAGTCGACATCCGCGGCCGGCTGCAGGACAAGATCATGTTCGGCAGCGACTACCCCAGCCTGCCCTACGAGCGCATCCTGCGCGAATGGGCCGAGCTGGGCTACGCCGACACCGTCATGGAAAAAGTCATGCACGGCAATGCCGAACGCGTGCTGGGGCTGTGACGCCATGCTGGATGCCGACGCACCCATCCTCTTCGAACGCCGCGGCGCCGTGGCGCTGCTCACGCTCAACCGGCCGGCCACGCGCAACGCACTGGACGGCGAGCCGATGTACGCGGCCTTCGAGTCGCTGTTCGAGCAGCTCAACGCCGACCTGAGCCTGGGTGCCGCCGTGCTCACCGGCAGCGGCAGCGCCTTCTGCTCCGGCGGCGACGTGGCCCAGATGCGCGAGCGCGCCGGCATGTTCGCCGGCAGCCCGCAAGAGATTGCCGGGAACTACCGCCAGGGCATCCAGCGCATCCCGCGCGCCTTCCAGCGGCTGCACCTGCCCATCATCGCCGCCGTCAACGGCCCGGCCATAGGCGCCGGCAACGACCTCGCCTGCCTGTGCGACATCCGCATCGCCGCCACCACCGCGCGCTTCGCCGAGAGCTTCGTGAAGGTGGGCATCGTCCCCGGCGACGGCGGCTGCTGGCTGCTGCCGCGCGTGGTCGGCGCCTCGCGCGCCGCGGAACTGGCTTTCACCGGCGAGGCCATCGATGCGCAGGAAGCCCTGCGCATCGGCCTGGTCTCGCGCGTGGTGGCCCCTGAGGCGCTGCTGGACGAGGCGCTGGCCCTGGCCGGCCGCATCGCAGCCAACCCGCCGCAGGCGTTGCGCTGGACCAAACAGCTGCTGCTGCAGGCCCGCACCGGATCGCTGGACGAGGCGCTGGACGCCGCCGCCCGCTTCCAGGGCTTGGCCCACCATACGGCCGACCACGCCGAGGCCGTGGCCGCCTTCTTCGACAAGCGCCCGCCGCGCTTCGGCCAGGGCGAAGGAACATGAGCGACGACCTCCTGCTGCTGCAGCGTCCCTCCCCCGGCGTGGCCCTGCTGCGCCTGCACCGCCCAACCGTGCTCAACGCGCTCAACCTCGCGCTGCGCCGCGCGCTGGCCGCGGCCTTCGAAAGCCTGGAGGCGGACGAGAGCGTGCAGGCCATCGTGCTGGCCGGCGGCGAGCGCGCTTTTTGCGCCGGCGCCGACCTGCACGAGTACGTGGACGCCACGCCGCCGGACATCATCGGCCGCCATATGGACCGCCTCTGGGGCGCCATCGCGCGCTGCCGCAAGCCCGTCATCGCCGCCGTGCGCGGCCACGCCCTGGGCGGGGGCTGCGAGCTGGCCCTGCACGCCGACCTCATCGTCGCCGGCCAGGGCGCGCGCTTCGGCCAGCCGGAGGTGCTGATCGGCCTCATGCCCGGCGGCGGCGCCACGCAGCGGCTCACGCGCGCCGTGGGCAAATTCCGCGCGATGCGGCTGCTGCTGCTGGGCGAGCCCATCGGCGCCGCCGAGGCGCTGGCCCTGGGCCTGGCCAGCGAAGTGGTGCCGGACGACGAAGTGGAAAGCCGCGCCCTGGCCCTGGCCGCGCGGCTGGCCGCCGGCCCGCAACAGGCCGTGCGCTTCATCAAGGAGGCCGTCATCGAGGGCATGAACCTGCCGCTGGAACAAGGCCTGCAGTTCGAGCGCAAGTCCTTCCAGTTGCTGTTCGCCACCGGCGACAAGACCGAGGGCATCCGCGCGCGGCTGGAAAAGCGCAGCCCGCGCTTCGGACAGCCGTAGCACGCCACCCCGGGCGGCGCGGCCATCGCGACCCTCCGGGACCGTGCCTTGCCTCGGCCGGACTTCCGCGGGCCGCATCGCCGGCCTCGATCACCCCGCCAAGGAGCAACGCACGTGATCCAAACCCAGGGCTATGCCGCCAAGGACGCCTCCAGCCGCCTGGAGCCCTTCACCTTCGAGCGCGAGGAGCCGGCCGCCGACGAGGTGCAGATCGAGGTGCTGTATTGCGGCATCTGCCACTCCGACATCCACCAAGTGAAGAATGAGTGGGGCAACAGCGTCTACCCCTGCGTGCCGGGCCACGAGGTGGTGGGCCGCGTCACGCGCGTGGGCGAGCGCGTCACCCGCCACGCCGTGGGCGACCTCGTGGGCGTGGGCTGCATGATCGATTCGTGCCGCCACTGCGCCCCCTGCCGCCTGGGCGAGCAGAACTACTGCGAGGGGCCTAACAGCTGGCTGGCCACCTACAACGGCCCCATGGTTCCCAAGGCGAAGGCGCCGGACAAGAAGAACCGCTACGGCCGCGACAACACCTTCGGCGGCTACGCGGACTCGCTGGTGGTGAAGGAGGACTTCGTCCTGAAAGTGCCTGCCAGCCTCAAGCCGGAGGTGGCCGCGCCCATCCTGTGCGCCGGCGTCACCACCTGGTCGCCGCTGCGGCACTGGAAGGTGCAGCCCGGGCAGCACGTGGGCGTGATCGGCTTCGGCGGCCTGGGCGACATGGCCGTCAAGCTCGCCCGCGCGCTGGGCGCGCAGGTCACCGTGTTCACCCGCACCGAGGACAAGCTCCAGGACGCCCAGCGCCTGGGTGCGCAGGGCGTGCTGGAGGGCGACGAGGCGGCGCTGAAGCAGCTGGAGCGCAGCCTGGACTTCATGCTCTCCACCGTGCCGGAGAAGCACGACTTGAACCCCTTCATCCCGCTGCTCAAGCGCAATGGCGCGCTGGTGGTGGTGGGTGCGCTGGAGCCCATGGCGTCGGTGAACAACCAGGAGGTGGCCTTCCACCGCCGCAGCGTCGCGGGCTCGCTCATAGGCAGCATCGAGGAGACGCAGGAGGTGCTGGACTTCTGCGCCGAGCACGACATCGGCCCCGACGTGCAGCTCGTCCGCATCCAGGACGTGAACGAGGCCTTCGACAGCGTGGAGCGCGGCGAGGTGCGTTTCCGCTACGTCATCGACATGGCCTCGCTCAAGGGCGAGGCCGCCGCCGCGCGCTGATGGAACGCCCGCGCGGCGCGCGAGCGCGCTTCAGGCCAGCCTGAAGCGCTGCACCGAGTGCGACAGCGCCTGGGCCTGCTCCTTGAGGCTGGCGGCGGCGGCGGCCGACTCCTCCACCAGCGCGGCGTTTTGCTGCGTGGCGTGGTCCAGTTGCGAGACGGCCTGGTTGATCTCGCCAATGCCCTGCGACTGCTCGCCCGCGGCCTGCGTGATGCGGGCGACGATGTCCGAGACGCGCTGCACGCTCTGCACCACGCCGTCTATGGTCTTGCCCGCGGCCTGCGCCTCGTGGCTGCCGGCCTGCACGCGCTCCAGGCTGTCGCCGATGAGCGTCTTGATCTCGCGCGCGGCCGTGGCGCTGCGCTGGGCCAGGGCGCGCACCTCGCTGGCCACCACGGCGAAGCC
>NZ_BCTC01000148.1 GCF_001571085.1 Azohydromonas lata NBRC 102462 | reverse complement strand
GCAGCCTCCGTTGCCGCGGGCGGCGCAGGCGTCAGGGCGCCGCGCCGGGCCGGTGGACGCCGCACCGCAAGGGGCCGCGGCCCCCGCGCCTGCCCCCGCGCAGCCCAGCCTGCAGGCGTTCTCGCTGCGCTTCGATGCGCTGGAGCGTGAGCAGCAGGGCGCGTGGCTGGCCGAGCTGCGCCGCTGGGTGGTGGAGCGCGGCGTGGCCACGCCGCTGATGGTGCGCCGCATCGACTCCGGCGACTGGCGCTCGCCGCTGGTGCTGGCCTGGATGCAGCGGCTGCTTACGGAGCGTGGGGCGCTGTGATGATCTGGCCGGCCACGTTGTCCACCACCACGGGGCTGTTGAAGTAGGTCACGACCGGGTCGGTGCCGTACTTGTCCTTGACGAAGGCGCGCCAGGCGTCGGTGTACAGGGCCTCGGCGTCGGCCCTGGAATTCCACAAGTACACGCCGCCGGCGGTGCGGCCGTCCTCGGAGAGGACGTAAACCTTTCTCACCAGGCCCGGCACGCTGCGGTATTTGGGCGCCGTGCTCTGGAAAATCTCGCTGGCCTGCTCCAGCGTGATGGCTTGCGGCAGCGTGAAGGTCGTGAAGGTGGTGATCATGGGGAAGGGCTCCTGTGCGCGCGGTTGGATGCCTGCCGAATGATCGTTCGTCGCATGGCAGGCGGCCCAATCATGTTCGCTTCGGAATCCATGACCCGCTGCGCCTGCCTTGATGCGCACAATGCGGTGGACTTCCGCTCGCCGAGGCCGTCATGAGCTACGACTACAGCAGTGCCAATGCCACCCTGGAGTTGCCCAACCCTTACCGGCTGCAGAACCGGCTGTTGTTCGCCTGCGCCGCGCTGATGTGCCTGGCGGGCTTGTGGACGCTGTTCCACAGCCGCCTGGCGCTTGGGCCGGTGGGCGTGGCCGTTGGGTTGGCGCTGCTGGCCGCGGGCGTGGTGACGGCGGCCACGGGCGCCAAGCGGCTGCGCTTTTTCTTTGGCCGGGGCCGGCCGGAGTCGCTGGCGCCCAACCTGGAGCCCACGGTGGTGGGCACGTCCGAGGGGGCGGCGCACCTGAAGCGCATCCTGCGCGACGGCGCGCTCACCTACCCGGAGCCGTCGCGGGCCCTGGAAGGGCTGCTCTACCACGGGGTGCCGCGCCTGATCACGGCGCCGCTGGCCTTGCAGGAGCAGGCCAAGGTGGCCTTCTACAACCTGTGCGCGCTGCTGGTGACGGCGCTGAGCTTTGCCGTGGCCTGGGGCGTGTTCGGCACCGAGGCGACGCGGCCGCTGCTGAGCGTGGCGTATTTCGTCTTCGGCGCCGTGTTCCTGCTGCGGCCGGTGGTGACGGCCTCCACGGCGCGGCTGACCACGGCATCCGTGGTGGCGCTGCTGGCGGCGGCGGTGATTGGGCCCGCGCTGGTCGGCCTGCTGGCGCGCACGCTGCCCAACCTGCCGCAATGGTCGCTGGCGCCGCAGACGGCCATGCTGCTGGTGTCGGGCCTGGTGGCCGTGGGCCTGATCCTGGCGGCCACGCTGCAGCAGGTGCAGCCCCCGCCGCCGACGCAGACCAGCGTGCAGCAAAGCCGCGTCTCGCTGAACGTGCCGCCCAGCCTGCTGCTGGACGAGCTGCAGCGCCACCTGCAGGAGCAGTGGGTGGAGCGCATCCCCAACCGCTGCTATTCGCGCATCCGGCCCGTGATCGACCCGCAACTGCACGCCGGCCCCTTTGCCGGCGAGCTGATGGAGGAGACGCAGCCCATGCCGCTGGCGCACATGCTGCCCGCGGGCATCGCGCAGGCGCTGCGCTCCAAGCGGCACGCCTTCCTGATGCTGCTGGACCTTTACGCCGCGCTGCTGATGGTGGTGGCCGTGGGCTGCGCGCTGGCCTTCGTGCTGTCGGTGGAGGAAGGCGAGGGCTTGTCGCTGCGCCTGCTGGGGGCGTCGTCCATCTTCATCGTGGTGGCGGCGTTCTGTTTCCGCTCTTCCAGCCGGCTGTGGGGCCGCTTCGATTTCGGCTCGGTACTGAGCTGGGTGGAGATGGAGGGCACCTACCAGACCGCCAGCCTGGGCACGGGCAACACACTCACGGGCAAGGTGCAGTCGGCCAACCAGATCGTGCGCACCGAGTCCATGACGCTGCGGGTGTGGCGGGCGCGCATCGAGTCGGTGGTGTTCGGCAAGGACAGCGCGCGGCAGGTGACGGCCATGTTCTCCACGGACACGGAAGCCGCGGCGCTGGCCGAGCACTTGATCCAGTTCGGCCAGACGCGCGCCAGCCTGGTGGCGCCGGGCAGCCCGGAAGATCTGCATCGCATCCAGGCCCTGGCCAATGCCGAGCGGGCGCTGCAGGGTGGCATCGCCTCGACGTCGCAGGACCGCATTGCCGGCGACGTAGCCGCCGCGCTGGGCGCCACGGACGCCGCCGCCCAAGCGCCCGACGCCGTGGCGCCACCTCAACCAGTGAAGCCGCGGTACTGCCCGGCGTGCGGACACAAGAATCCGGGGCACGCGCGGTTTTGCATGGAGTGCGGGAAGAGTTTGGAGGGGTGAGAGGGTGGGGGGTGACCAAGGACAGCTCTCGTCTGCCCCTGGTAAATAACAGGAGCCTTGAAACTACACCGCCGCAACGCGCTCAATGAGCTGGATTTTTTCTTCCGACAGGCCCGCAAGATCACTCATGAATATTCGCCCTTCCCTGACCAATCTGCCAAAAACAATGATGAGCTGTGAGTAACGGAAGTCGTATTTTTGATCAATCGTGTGACGCGACTGGGTCAGAAATTCCTCGATGTTCCACAGGTCGCCCGGCTCCTTGGCGCTGGCGGCCCTGATTTTGAAGGTTTCCATCACTTCGGCCAGCTCGCGCTGCAATGCGACGTCAAAAACGCGGCGGGCGATTTTTTCTCGGCATTGGTCCAATTGTCGAGCATGGGGCCTCCTTACAAGAGTGGCCGAATAAACCCTCGTTCCATGGCCGACGCTTCATCCTCGAAGATCGCCATGGCGGTATTCATGGGCTTGAAGCCGATCTTTTGATAGAAAGCTTCTTTCCCGGGCACTGCGTAAAGAATGATTTTCTTGTGACCCCTGGAAAGCGCCACCAGCTTTTCCACGATTTGCTTGCCCAGGCCTGTGCCCTGGTGGCTGGGTAAAACCGCCACGTCGCAGATATAGGCGCAGTCCGCGCCATCCGCAAGCGCGCGGCCGACGCCCACCAGCGCGCCGTGCTCGCGGACGAAGCAGCGGAATATGCTGTTGGAAAATGCGATTTTCAGCTTGTCCGGGTCTTTCTTGCCCAGCGGGGCGGCTTCGTAAAGGCGGGACAGTTCCTGCCAGTCCATGGGCTCCAAAGCATCGGTCCACGTCTGCATGGCCTGGTGTGCTCCTGAGTGTGGGTTGTTTTCAGTGCCCTGAAATTATTTCGGGTGCGCGGCGGATCGGGCAGCCCGTTACAAGGAAATTTTCAGCTTCCGGCCGCCGCTGATGGAAAAGCCATCGCGTTCGTAGAACGACAAGGTTTTGTCGAACTGCGGGAGCGGCGGCGTTGTTACTTCGAGTCGGGTCCAGTTTCGAGAGGCGCCCAGCGATTTGGCCTGGGATACGAGTTGAAGCCCCAGTTGATGGCTCCTATATTGCGGCCGCACGTACAGCTCGGCAATGGTGCCGAAGGCGCCTTCGGCGTAGAGGGCGTGGCTTTCATAAAGGGCAATGAAACCCACCGCTTTACCGTGTCCGTCACGGGCGATGAGTACAAAGTATTTTCCTTGCTCAAGAAAGTCCCGGAGGCGGACCGTCGTTTCGCCAAGGTCGAAATGGAAGGCTTGGACGTTGATGGCGCTCATGATTTCGGCCAGCAGTTCGCCGACCATGAGGGCTACGTCTTCCGTGTCGTCAATGGTGGCTTTTTGTATGAAAAACGTCATGTTCGATTCGGATGCCCGGGATTATTGAATGTGGCAAAAAGCTGGGCCTGACCTGATTTTCGTCTATGCCTATGCGCTTGTTGGAATAAGATTGAACATCTTACGGCCCATGCTGATGCGATCCTCGACCGAATATCCGATGGACTGGTCATCGTGGTGCCGACAACCCGGTCGCCGATGAGCGCCACGAAGAATAAGCCGTCATTGACGGCCAGTTTCTTGTCTATGCTCAAGTTTGGCTCGTTGTGGCCGCCGGCATGGCCGAATACAGATGCCCACAAGTCAATAACTTGCTGGCGATGGGCGGCATCTTGATAGGCAGTGACTTGATGCATGGAAATGAGAAGGGCTGAAATAAAAAACGGCCGGTAGATTGCACTCTACCGGCCGTCACGGTCCCCTTCACGGCAAGCCCGCTCCCGCGAGCCCGCCGCCAGGTCTTCAAATCAAGCCATCTGAAACGGCAACACCCGCAGCGATTTCCCCGTCAGCGCCGCCACCGCATTCGCAAACGCCGGCGCCAGCGGCGGCAAGCCCGGTTCGCCCATGCCGGTCGGCGGCTCGGCGCTGGGCACCGTGAACACGTCCACGCGCGGCATCGAGGTGATGCGTGCCACCTGGTACTCGTGGAAGTTGTGCTGCTGCACTTCGCCGTCCTTGAGCGTGATGGCCGCGCCGGGGATGCACATGCCCAGCCCCATCAGCGCCGCGCCCTGCACCTGCGCCTCCACCGCGCGCGGGTTCACCACCAAGTTGCAGTGCACGCCGGCTGTCACGCGGTGCAGCACCGGCTGGCCGTCCTTCACCGAGGCTTCCACCACGTAGGCCACCACGGACTGGAAGCTCTCGTGCACGGCCACGCCCCAGGCCTGGCCGGCAGGGAGCTTGCGCTTGCCGTAGCCGCTCTTGTCCACGGCGAGCTGCAGCGCGGCGCGGTGGCGTTCGTGCTTGGGGCCCATCAGCTTCATGCGGTAGGCCACCGGGTCCTGCTTGGTCTGGCGGGCGATCTCGTCGATCAGCGTCTCCATCACGAAGGCGGTGTGCGTGGAGCCCACGCTGCGCCACCACAGCACCGGCACGTTCACCTTGGGGTGGTGCACCGTCAGCCGCATGGGCACTTCGTAGGGCTCCTTCATGCCCTCCACGGCCGTGTCGTCTATGCTGTTCTTCACCAGCATGGGCTCGAACGGCGTGCCGGTGACGATGGACTGGCCGACGATCACGTGGTCCCAGCCCAGCACGCGGCCCTGGTCGTCGAAGCCCACGCGCGCGGTGTGCAGGTGCATGGGGCGGTAGTAGCCGCCCTGGATGTCGTCCTCCCGGCTCCACAGCGTGCGGATGGGCACCGTGATGCCCGCCGCCTGCGCCGCCTTCACCACCTGGCAGGCCTCCACCACGTAGTCGCTGGTCGGGATGGCGCGGCGGCCGAAGCCGCCACCGGCCATCTGCACGTTCACGCGCACGTTCTGCGGCGGCACGCCCAGCGCCTTGCTCGCGGCCAGCCCGTCCAGGCCCGGCATCTGCGAGCCCATCCACAGGTCGGCCTTGCCGTCCTTCAACTGCACGGTGCAGTTCAGCGGCTCCATGGGCGCATGCGCGAGGTAAGGGAACTGGAACTCGGCCTCGATCACGTGCGGCGCGCCGGCAATCGGGGCCACGTCCGCGTCGTACTTGCGCGCGCCCGGCTGCTTGGCCAGCTCGCGGTACTGCTCCAGCTGGCGGGCGCTGTCCACCTTCTCCACGCCGCTCGTGTCCCAGCGCAGCTTCAAGGCGTCGCGGCCCAGCTTGGCGGGCCAGTAGGCGTCGGCGATCACGGCCACGCCCTCGCCGCCACGGTCCACGGGCACGCGCACCACGGCCTTCACGCCCTTCACGGCGCGGGCCGCGGCATCGTCCACCTCGGCCAGCTTGGCGCCGAACACGGGCGGATGCGCCACCACGGCGGTGAGCATGCCGGGCAGGCGCACGTCGATGCCGTAGTCCTGCTTGCCGCTGCTCTTGGCCACGGCGTCCAGCCGACCGGTGGCGTGGCCAATGATGCGGAACTGCTTGGGGTCCTTGAGCGTGACCTTCTCCGGCACCGGCTGCGCCATGGCGGCCTCGGCCAGCTCGCCATAGCCCAGGCGCTTGCCGCCGGGGCCGACGACGACGCCGGCCTGCGTGCGCAGCGCGGCCGGGTCGGCCTTCCACTGCGCGGCGGCCGCCGACACCAGCATGGCCCGCGCGCGGGCGCCCAGCTCGCGGTACTGCTGGTAGCTGTGCTTCAGCGCGGTGGAGCCGCCGGTGATGTGCAGGCCGAACACGGGGTCGGCATAAGCCGGGTCGTTGGTGCCGTGCTGGCTGCGCACCTTGCTCCAGTCGGCGTCCAGCTCCTCGGCCAGGATCATGGGCAGCGAGGTCTGCACGCCCTGGCCGAAGTCCAGCCGGTTGATGGTCACGGTGACGATGCCGTCGCTGCCGATCTTCACGAAGGCCGAGGGCTGCTGCGTCGGCTTCAGGCCGGCAGCCGCTGCCGCGGGTGCGGGGTCGTCCGCAGCGCTGGCGGCCAGCGGGAAGGCACCCAACGCAAAACCGCCCGCGGCGGCGACTTTCAGAAAGCTGCGGCGCGGCAGGACGGCGGGGGCGGCGTCGGCCGGCGCGTCGGCGTTGATCAGGGCCTGCAGCGCCTTGGGCAGCGAGGCGATGGCGATGTCTTGGTCGAAATGCATGTTCGGCTCCTCGTGCTCAGGCCAGCGACTTGGCGGCGTCGGCGATGGCCGCGCGGATGCGCGCATAGGTGCCGCAGCGGCAGACGTTGCCGGCCATGGCGGCGTCGATCTCGCCCTCGCTGGGCTGCTTGCCCTTGGGCAGCGATTTCAGGAAGGCCGTGGCCGACATGATCTGCCCGCTCTGGCAGTAGCCGCACTGCGCCACGTCGTGCTTGACCCAGGTGGCGTGCACGGCCTTGCCGACTTTGTCCTGCCCGCCGGTGACGGCTTCGATGGTGGTGATCTTTTGTCCCGCCACGGCCGACACGGGCGTGACGCAGGAGCGCACGGCCTGGCCGTCCACGTGCACGGTGCAGGCGCCGCATTGCGCCATGCCGCAGCCGAACTTGGTGCCGGTCAGGCCCAGGGCATCGCGCAGCGCCCACAGGACGGGCGTGCCGGGATCGACGTCGAGCGCCTGCTCGCGGCCATTGACGTTGAGTGTGGTCATCGCAGCTCGTTGATTGGTAAAGCGAAGGAATCCGGCCGGTCCGCTGGCCGCGGGCCGCCGGGGGGAGGGAATCAGGCCGCCTCGGCCAGTGGGGCCGTGGCGATGTCTTCAGCGGAGGGCGCAAGCCGTTCCTTGGCCTCGCGCACCGAAAGTTTCGCGGGCAACGCCACGCCGTTCTTCACCGCCAGCAGCTCGGCCATGATGCTCACGGCGATCTCCGGCGGCGTGCGGCTGCCGATGTACAGGCCCACGGGGCCGCGCAGCCGCGCGAGCGTGGCGGCGTCCACGCCGAAATGCTCGGTGAGGCGCGCACGGCGCGCCGCGTCGTTGCGCCGGCTGCCAATGGCGCCGACGTAGAAGGCCGGGCTTTGCAGCGCCTCCAGCAGCGCCAGGTCGTCCAGCTTGGGGTCGTGCGTGAGGGCCACCACGGCGCTGCGCGCATCGGCCTTGAAGTCCAGTACCACGTCATCCGGCATGCCGCGCACCAGGCGCGCACCCGCCACGCCCCAGTGGCCCGCGTACTCCTCGCGCGGGTCGCACACCGTCACGGTGAAGCCGCTGAAGAGGGCCATGGTCGCCAGGCATTCGGCCAGCGCCCCCGCGCCTATGAGCAGCAGCCGGTGGGCGGGGCCGAAGGTGTTCACCACCTCGTCGGCCGTGGCCAGGGCCTGCGGGGCCTGGGTTTCCGTCTGCGTGACCCGCCCGTCGCCCAGCCGCACGCTGCGGCGCATGAGGCGCCCGGCGTCCAGCGCCTGCACCAGGGCGCCGAGCAGCGCGGTGTCGGGGTCGGGCTCCAGCAGCAGCTCCAGCGTGCCGCCGCACGGCAGGCCGAAGCGGTGGGCCTCGTCGGCGCTCACGCCGTAGGTGAGCAGGTGCGGCAGGCCCGCGGGCCAGGCGCCGCCGCGGGTGTGGCGGTGGATGAGATCGTCTTCGATGCAACCGCCGGAGACGGAGCCCACCACGGCGCCGTCCTCGCGCAGCGCCATCACCGAGCCCACGGGCCGCGGGGACGAGCCCCACGTGCGCACTACCGTCACCAGCATCGCCCGGCGGCCCTCGCCGCGCCACTGCGCCAGCGTGCGCAGCACCATCGCGTCCACGTGTTCCATGTCGTTCGCACCCCGCTACACAGGCTGGTCCTCATGCAGGCGGCCCGCTGGCCTGATCCTGCGCCGTTCAAGGGCGGCAGTGTCGGCGCGCCCGGGGTTTGCCCGGTAGCCCGATGCTGCGAGTTGTTTGCCTGATCCTCCGGGGGGCAGGGCGCCACCTGGCGGCCATCCCTTAGCATCGCCGCGCTTTCAAGCGCAGGAGCCGCACCATGGACGACACGCTGCAAACCCCCATGCATAACGATGGCGACGCACCCACCGCCGCCGCCACCGCGCTGGACGCCCAGCGCTTCGAGGCGGCCCGCCTGGGCCTGGCCCACGGCGTGGAGCGCTGGACCGACGGCAGCCAGGTCTTCCAGCCGGCGGCGCTGCCCAGCCTGTCCATGTACCGCACGGGCAACCCGGTCGGACCGATCTGCGGGCTGTACCAGCCCAGCGTTGGCCTGATCGTCCAGGGCCGCAAGCGCGTGCTGCTGGGCGGCGACGCCTTCACCTACGACCCGCGCCACTTCCTCGTCACCGCGCTCAACGTGCCCACCGTGGCCAACATCCTGGACGCCACGCCGCAGTGCCCCTTCATGGCGCTGCTCATGACGCTGGACCCGCACGAGATCAACCGCATGGTGCTGGAAGGCAAGCTGCCCCCCGCGCGCGGCCAGGGCAACGAGCGCGCCATGACCGTGGGCAGCGTGCACGTGCCGCTGCTGCGCGCCTTCCAGCGCCTGGTGGACTTGCTGGACGAGCCGGAAAGCATCCCGGTGCTGGCGCCGCTGGTGCAGCAGGAAATCCTGTACTGGCTGCTGGTGAGCGACCAGGGCGCGCGGTTGCGCCAGATCGGCGCCGTGGGCAGCAGCGGGCACCAGATCGCCCGCGCCATCGACCTGCTCAAGAGCCGCTTCACCGAGCCGCTGCGCATAGAGGCGCTGGCCGACGAGGCGCGCATGAGCCTCTCCACCTTCCACCACCACTTCAAGCAGCTCACCGCCATGAGCCCGCTGCAGTACCGCAAGCGGCTGCAGCTCAACGAGGCGCGGCGCCTGATGTTCGCCGAGCACCTGGACGCTTCGACGGCGGCCTACCGCGTCGGCTACGAAAGCGCCTCGCAGTTCAGCCGCGAGTACAGCCGCGAATTCGGCTCCCCGCCCGGGCGCGACATGGTGCTGCTGCGCGAGGCGGCGCTGAATGCGGCGATGGGGTCGGCTGCGCAGGGGTGCGCAAGGCAGGGCGGGGCCGGCGCGGCGCATTGAGGGGCGACGTGATCCGGCGAGTGGCCCTCCACTGAGCCGCCTGCAAGCTTCGCGTCAGGGTTTGCCCCGGGAGGGCAAGCCCGGATAGGGATTGGAAGGGGTGCTGCCTATCCTGCCGGTCAATTGGTCAGACCAACAAACCAACAGACCGCCACCGCCATGCCCATCCAGGCCATAGAACCCCGCAGGCTGTACCGCCAGATCGCCGACCAGTTGCGCACGCTGATCGACGGCGGCGAGTTCCCGCCCGGGTCGCGGCTGCCCACCGAGCGCGATCTGGCGGCGCAGTTGGGCGTGTCGCGCCCCTCCGTGCGCGAGGCGCTGATCGCGCTGGAGGTGGAGGGCGTCATCGAGGTGCGCATGAGCTCCGGCATCTACGTGCGCCAGCGTGCGGCGCGGGTACTGGTGGACACGCGCACGGTGGATGGCCCGCTGGAGACCATCCGCGCCCGCCAGGTGGTGGAAGGTGAGCTGGCCGCCATGGCCGCGCGCGCGGCCAGCCCCGTGCTGGTGGCCGCGCTCACCGAGGCCGTGGACCTGATGGACCAGGACATAGACGGCGGCGTCATGCCGCTGCGCGGCGACCGCCTTTTTCACCTGCGCGTGGCCGAAGCCGCCGAGAACGGCCCGCTGCTGCGCGTGGTGACGCAGCTCTTCGACGAGCGCAACAACCCGTTGTTCGAGCGCTTGGGCCGCCATTTCGAGAACGCCGACAACTGGCGCACCGCCGTGGCCGAGCACCGCCGCGTGGTTCAGGCCGTCAAGGACGGCGACCCCGACGCCGCCTGCGCCGCCATGCGCGAGCACCTGCAGCGCTCGCACGACCGCTTCACCGCCAACTGGCCAGTCAACCAATCGGCGCCCTTGCAGGTGCCCGACCGCATCACCCCATGAGCAGTACCTCCACGGTGTGCCGCATCCACGCGGCGCTGGACCTTCGCCTGTCCGACGAAACGCTGCCGGTGCCCGGCCCCCACGAGGTGCGGCTGCGCCTGGGGGCAGGGGGCATTTGCGGGTCGGACCTGCATTACTGGCAGCACGGGCGCGTGGGCGCCTTCGTCATCCGCGAGCCGCTGATCCCGGGGCACGAAGCTTCCGGCATCGTGGACGCCACAGGCCCCGGCGTGACGCGCGTGGTGCCCGGGCAGCGCGTGGCCATCAATCCCTCGCACGCCTGCGGGCGCTGCGACTACTGCCGCGCCGGACGCTTGAACCTGTGCCGCAACATGTTCTTCCTGGGCAGCGCCAGCGTGTTCCCGCATGCGCAAGGCATGTTCCGCAGCCACTTCCTCATGGGCGAGGCGCAGCTCACGCCGGTGGAGGAGGCGGAGGTCTCCCTGGGCGAAATCGCCTGCGCCGAGCCGCTGTCCATCGGCCTGCACGCCGTGGACCGCGCGGGCCCGCTGCTCAGCCGCACCGTGCTGGTGATGGGCGGCGGCACCATCGGCTGCATGAGCGTGCTGGCCGCGCGGCTGGCGGGTGCGGCGCGGGTCATCGTGGCCGACGTGGCCGACCGCCCCTTGCAAAGCGCCCGCGAGGTGGGTGCGGACGAAACGCTGCGTGTCGATCAAATCGCGCCTGCGGACCTGGCCGACCTGGCCGACGTGAGCATCGAAGCCGCCGGCAACGCCGCCGCGCTGGCGAGCTGCTTCGCGGCCACGCGCCGCGGCGGGCGCATCGTGCAGGTGGGCACGCTGCCACCTGAGGTCACGCTGCCGCTCAACCAGGTCATGGCCCGCGAGCTGGATTTCGTCGGCGCCTTCCGCGCCAACCACGAGTTCGACTGGGCCGTGCAGGCCATTCGCACGCGCCGCGTGGACGTGCGCCCGCTCATCAGCGCCCAACTGCCGCTGGCGCAGGCCGATGAGGCCTTCCACCTGGCGGCCGACCGGGGCCGCAGCACCAAGGTGCAACTGGTCGGCTGACCGCCGCCGCTCCTTCGCTTTCTCCGTTCCTTTCGCTTTACCCAGAACCACACCGGCCCGCCCATTGGGCCGACACAGGAGACGACATGGACCGCCGCATTGCCTTCAAGACCGCCCTGGCCGCGCTGGCGCTGGCCGCCGCCGGCAGCGCCGCCGCGCAGACCAAGCTCAAGTGGGCGCACGTCTACGAGACGTCCGAGCCCTTCCACAAGTGGTCGGTGTGGGCCGCGGACGAGATCAAGAAGCGCAGCGGCGGCAAGTACCAGATCGACGTCTACCCGGCTTCGCAACTGGGCAAGGAAAACGACATCAACCAGGGCCTGGCGCTGGGCACGGTGGACATCATCATTTCCGGCTCCAGCTTTGCCGCGAAGAGTTTTCCGCGCATAGGCGTCACCTACTACCCGTACACGTTCCGCGACGTCAACCACCTGCTGGCCTACACCAAGAGCGACATCTACAAGGAGCTCACCGCGGGCTACGAGCAGAAGTCCGGCAACCAGATCGTGGCCACGACCTACTACGGCGTGCGCCACACGACGAGCAACAAGCCCATCACCAAGTGCGCGGACATGAAGGGCTTGAAGATCCGCGTGCCCGACGTGCCGGCGTATCTGGCCATGCCGCGCGCTTGCGGGGCCAACACCACGCCCATCGCCTTCGCCGAGGTGTACCTCGCGCTGCAGAACGGCACCGTGGAGGCGCAGGAAAACCCGCTGCCCACGATCGAGGCCAAGAAGTTCTTCGAGGTGCAGAAGCACATCGTCCTGACCGGCCACATCGTGGACCACCTCAACACCGTGGTTTCCGGCGCGCTGTGGAAGAAGCTGCCGGACGCGGACAAGAAGCTGTTCTCCGAGGTGGCGCAGGAGGCCGCCGAGAAGGCCTCGCAGGAAGTCGCGGCCAAGGAGAAGGAGCTGGTGGCCACCTTCAAGAGCCGCGGCCTGACGGTGACGGAGGTGAACACGGCCGAGTTCCGCGACACCGTGCTCAAGAACGTGCCCTTCGAGCAGTACGGCTACCAGAAGGCCGACTGGGAGCGCATACAGGCGCTGGTCAAGTAAGCCCGGAGCCCCGCCATGGCCGTGACGCACCCCGACATGCACATGCACGCCGCATCGCACAGCGCAACGCCCGCCGTTTCAGGCGCCGAGGCCGAGGCTGAAGCCCAAGCCATCGCCGCCAGCTTCGCCGAGGCCGACGAGCACCACGTGGACCTCTCGCCCTACGGGCTGGAGGACTGGATCTGCCTGGGCTTCTTCTGGCTCATGACGGGGCTGGTGGTGCTGCAGTTCTTCACCCGCTACGTGCTCAACGACAGCTTCGCGTGGACCGAGGAGCTGGCGGTGTACTGCCTGATCCCGGTGGTGTTCATAGGCGCGGCGGCCTGCGTGCGGCGCAGCCGGCACATCCAGGTCAACCTGGTCTACCGCTGGCTGCCCGGCGCCCCCGGGCGCGTGCTGGCGACGCTGGTGGACGTGGCGCGCACGGCCTTCTTCGCCTACGCGGCCTGGCTGATCGCGCGCTACGCGCTGGCCGTGGACAACGAGCCCATGACCACCATAGCCTGGAACAAGAGCCATGTGTACTGGCTCGCGTTTGCCGGCATGGCGCTGATGGCGCTGCGCTCGGTACAGGTGAGCGTGCAACATCTTCGGCAGGGCTTCAGCGCGCTGGAGAGGCCGCAGGCGTATGACTGAGAGGCTGGCGTAGCCCGCAAGCCGCAAGCCGCAAGCCGCAAGCCGCAAGCCGCAAGCCGCAAGCCGCAAGCCGCAAGCCGCAAGCCGCAAGCCGATGCGCCACGCCCACCACTTCGTCATTCCCGCGAAGGCGGGAATCCAGGCGGACCCCCAATCGGCCGCCGGCCCATGCGTCGGCGTACCAAGGCCAAAACCTCGGTGATCACGTGTCGTCTCTGCGCTGCGGCGTGGGGCCGCCTGGATTCCCGCCTGCGCGGGAAT
>NZ_BCTC01000147.1 GCF_001571085.1 Azohydromonas lata NBRC 102462 | reverse complement strand
CCGACCAGGTCGCCGGTTGGTTCGTCATGGTGGTGGTGGGCATTGCGCTGCTGACCTTCTTCGCCTGGGGGCTGTTCGGGCCCGAGCCGGGCTGGGTGTTCGGCTTCATCAACGCGGTGGCCGTGCTGATCATTGCCTGCCCGTGTGCACTGGGCCTGGCCACGCCCATGTCGATCATGGTCGCCACGGGCAAGGCCGCCACGCGCGGCGTGCTGTTCCGCGACGCCGCGGCCATCGAGCGGCTGCGTGACGTGGACACGCTCATCGTGGACAAGACGGGCACGCTCACCGAAGGCAAGCCGGCGTTTGAGCGTGCCGTGCCGGCGCCGGGCTGGGACGCCGACGAGGTGCTGCGCCTGGCCGCGAGCCTGGACCAGGGCAGCGAGCACCCGCTGGCCGACGCCATCGTGGCCGCCGCGCGGCAGCGGGGCCTGGCGCTGGACAAGCCCGAGGAGTTCGAGTCGGGCAGCGGCATCGGCGTGCGCGGGCGCGTGGCCGGCCGTGCGCTGGCGCTGGGCAACACCGCGCTGATGCAGCAGCTGGGCGTGGCGGTGGAGCCGCTGGTGCCGCAGGCGGAAGGGCTGCGTGCCGAGGGTGCGAGCGTCATACACCTGGCCGTGGACGGGCAGCTCGCCGGGCTGCTGGCCGTCGCGGACCCGGTCAAGGCCAGCACGCCCGAGGCGCTGAAGACGCTGCGCGAAGCGGGCCTGCGCGTGATCATGGCCACGGGCGACGGCGTGACCACCGCCCGCGCGGTAGGCGCGCGCCTGGGCATTGACGAGGTGCACGGCGAGGTGAAGCCCGCCGACAAGCTGGCGCTGGTGGACGGCCTGCAGCGCCAGGGCAAGGTGGTGGCGATGGCCGGCGACGGCATCAACGACGCGCCGGCGCTGGCCAAGGCCGACGTGGGCCTGGCCATGGGCACGGGCACCGACGTGGCGATGAACAGCGCCGCCGTCACGCTGGTCAAGGGCGACCTGCGCGGCATTGCGCAGGCGCGCGTGATCTCGCAGGCGACGATTGCCAACATGAAGCAGAACCTGGGCTTCGCCTTCGTCTACAACGCGCTGGGCGTGCCGCTGGCCGCCGGGCTGCTGTACCCGTTCACCGGCTGGCTGCTGTCGCCCATGATCGCCGCGCTGGCCATGAGCCTGAGCTCGGTGTCGGTGGTGGGCAATGCGCTGCGGTTGCGGGGCAGCAAGGTGTGACGTGGCCCAGCCGCTGCGCCTGCGGCACCGCACCGAGGTGCTGGTCAACGCCGACGCACAGCGGCTCTTCGAGCATCTCGACGACCCGCGCCGGCTGTCCGCCCACATGGGCAAGCCCTCGGCCATGATGGCCGGCGCCGCGATGGCCCTGACCACGGATGCTGGCGGCGGGCGCTCCATCGGCTCGGTCTACCGCCTGCACGGCAAGGTGCTCGGCCTGAATCTCGACGTGAGCTCACGGGTCGAGGAGCGCGCACCGCCGCTGCGCAAGACTTGGCACACGGTGGGCGAGCCGCGGCTGCTCGTCGTGGGCCGCTACCGCATGGGCTTTGACATCGCGCCGCTGGAGCGCGGCTGCCGGCTGGGCGTCTTCATCGAATACGCCTGGCCCGAGAGCCGCCCCTGGTTGGGGAGGATCTTCGGCGCGGCATACGCGCGCTGGTGCACCCGGCGCATGGCCATTGATGCTAGAGCGGCTTTTCCTTGAGAAGTGCGTTGCTGGCGGTGTTTACGGCGTCACCGCGCTTGTGACCGGCACCTGAAACACCGGATCGGCCCCCACGCGGGCCAGCACGGTATCCAGCATTGCCCGGTCCACCGTCTCCTTCTCCAGCAGCAGTTTCGCCAACGCTTCCAGTTGCTCGCGGTGCGTCTGCAGCGTGGCCGTCACGCGCTGCTTGGCCTCGTCCAGCAGCTGTCGCACCTCGGCGTCGATGGCCTCGGCGGTGCGCTCGCTGCAGTCGCGTTGCTCCCCACCGCCCGGCACGGCCAGGAAGGCCGAGCGCGGTGCGGTCTCCCAGGTCGCCAGCCCCAGCGTCTGGCTCATGCCGTACTGCGTGACCATGTGCCGCGCCATGTCGGTGGCGCGCTGCAGGTCGTTGGCTGCGCCCGTGGAGATGTCGTTGAAGACGATCTCCTCCGCCACGCGCCCGCCCAGCAGCACGTCCAGCCGGTCCAGCAGCTCGCTCCTGCGCAGCAGATAGCGGTCCTCGGTGGGTGACTGCTGGGTGTAGCCCAGGGCCGCGATGCCGCGCGGGATGATGGAGATCTTGGCCACCCGGTCAGCCGTGGCCCGGTGCTCGGCCACCAACGCGTGGCCGGCCTCGTGGTACGCCACGAAGCGGCGCTCTTCGGGGTTCATGACGCGGTTGCGCTTCTCCAGCCCGGCCACGATGCGGTCCAGCGCCTGCTCGAAGTCATCCATGTCCACGGCGTCCTTGCCGAGCTTGGCCGCGCGCAGCGTGGCCTCGTTGACCAGGTTGGCCAGGTCCGCGCCCGCAAAGCCGGGCGTGCGCGCGGCGACGGCGTCCAGGTCCACGCCGGGTGCGAGCTTCACGCTCTTCACGTGCACATCCAGGATCTGGCGCCGGCCCTTGCGGTCGGGCTTGTCGATGGACACGTGCCTGTCGAAGCGTCCCGGGCGCAGCAGCGCCGGGTCCAGGATCTCGGGCCTGTTGGTCGCGGCCATGATGATGACGCCGCGGTTGCCGTCGAAGCCGTCCATCTCCACGAGCAGCTGGTTGAGGGTCTGCTCGTGCTCCTCGTGCCCGCCGCCGAAGCCGCCCAGCCCGCGCGCCTTGCCCAGGGCATCGAGCTCGTCAATGAAGACGATGCACGGCGCCTTGGCCGCGGCCTGCTCGAACAGGTCGCGCACGCGTGCCGCGCCCACGCCGACAAACATCTCCACGAACTCCGAGCCGCTGAGCGAGAGGAACGGCACGCGGGCCTCGCCCGCCACCGCCTTGGCCAGCAGCGTCTTGCCGGTGCCGGGCGCGCCCACGATCAGCACGCCCTTGGGAATCTTGCCGCCCAGGCGCTTGTAGCGCTCCGGGCTCTGCAGGAACTCCACCACCTCCATCAGCTCCTCGCGCGCCTCGTCGATGCCGGCCACGTCCTTGAAGGTCACGCCGGTTTCCTGTTGCATGTAGACCTTGGCCTTGCTCTTGCCGATGGACATCAGCCCGCCCGCGCCGCCGGCGCCGCCCATGCGCTTCATGAGCAGCCACCAGATGCCGAAGAACACCAGCGCCGGCGCCACCCAGGACAGCAGCATCGCGAACAGCTTGCTCTCGCGCACGCTGCCGTAGCGCACCTTGGCCGCGTCCAGGGCTGGCACCAGGCCGGGGTCGTCGATCAGCACGGTGGCGAAGCGGTGCTCGCCGCCCGCGGCCTTGAGCCGGTCCACCTTCTCCTTGGGCAGCACCTGCTCCAGCCCGTCGGTCTTGAGCGTGCCCGTGGCCATGCCGTCGGCAATCACGAGGTCCTGCAACTGCCCGCCGGCCACGGCCTGCTTGAACTCGCTGTAGCTCAGCGTGAGCGTGTGCCCCTGGCCGAGGTAGTCCTGCAGCAGCGTGATCAGGAACAGGGCGAGAAGCACGTACCAGAGCGAGAAGGTCTGTTTCTTGTCCATCGAAGCCATGCTTGGGTCTTGGTTGTCTGAAGGAGCGGGCCTGCGCCTTTGCCGGGCAGGTCTGGTGTGGGTCGTCGTGGTTCCTGGGGCGCGGGGCTTTCAGCAGCAGCCGCCGCCGTGGCCGCCATGCCGGTGCGCGGTGCCGGGCCCGTGGCGGCCGGCGCCGCCGCGCAGGTAGCGTTCGGGGTCGGACTGGAAGCGCTCCAGCGTCTCGCGCGAGGCGAAGTGGTAGACGCGCCCGCCGTGCTGAGCCGTCAAGGTGCCGTCGCCTGCTGCGGGCTCGCCGCTGACCGGGTCGGTGGACGACCAGTCCACTCCCGGGCTGGCCTGGGGATGCGGGCGGGGTGCGGCGAAGCCTCGACCCACACCGGCGCGTCGCAGCAGGAAGACCAGGGCGCCCAGCACCAGCAAGGCGACGAGCCAGTTGTCGTTGAGCCATTGCATGGCACTCTCCTTTGTCGATAGGGTGGCACGCGCTGTGTGCAGCGTACCGGTGCGGCCTCCACGGGCCCTGTCATGGCCGCGCTCCGGCAAGCCTGTTCGGGTGCTGACTCAGGTGCAGGCACACCACGATGCTGAGGAGGGCGGCGAAGAAACACCAGACGGAGATGAACCAGCGGGCGTAGGCCACGTAGGCCAGGACCGAGGAGGCGAATGCCAGCGCGCCGAACAAGCGCACCCGGCCGTGGCTCGACAGCAGCAGGCTCAGCGTCGTGGCGGCCAGGTACAGCGCCATCACGGCCGGGATGTAGAGGTGGGGCGCGTCGTACTCGATGTGCCGCCCGATCGGGCGTGCCACGATGCCGTCGCTCACCAGCGTGGCCAGCAGGTACAGCCCCACGCTCAGACCCACCGCCACCGCGGCACCCAAGGCTTTGCGCCGGGTGGCTGTGCGCTCCAGCAGCCAGCCGGCCACGGGGACGTAGATGGGCCACAGCACGTGCGAGAACAGCGAGTACAGCATCGCGGCCGCCGTGTTGAGCCGCTCCAGCGCCGGATCGAAGGTGAGCCACACCACGCCCTCGGTCAGTTGCTGGATCGCGAACAGCAGCGGTATGGCGGCGTAGGCGAGTTCCGAGCGATGCCGAACCCTGCGCAGCGTCATCACGCCGACACCGGCCAGGAAGGTGCCGGCTGCAAGGCTTGCGGTCGCCGAAAAGCACATGTCACCCCACCTGGACAGCGCGGTGTTCGCACCCGGTGCTTGCACTCATGGCGGGAACCTGTCGTCGTCCGGGCCGTCGTGCTCGCAGGCGCGCGTGTTCAGGTACAGCAGCAGCACGCAGGCGCCCACCAGCGCGTGCAGCACCCAGCCCAGGACGTGAGCGCGGTGCTCGCTCCAGAGCAGGAACAGCGCGATGACCATGAAGGCGGCAAAGATCCAGCGGCTCCAGGAACGGAAGGCCGGCTGCGGGGGCGGGGCTTGCGACTTGTCCATGAAGGGGTCTCCTGTGGAGCGAAGAATCAGGGGAAGCGGTTGGCGCGGCAGTTTTGCGGTCAGGGCTCAAGCGCCGAGATCCACGCTGCGGCCCAGCAGTGGCACGCTGGCCGACCAGCCCAGCTCATGGCTGATGCGCTGGCGCAGCGCGTCCGCGGCCGCCGGTTCGCCGTGCGTGACGAACACGCGCTGCGGCGGCCATGGCGCCGTGGCGAGCCACTGCACCAGCTGCGCCGCGTCCGCATGGGCCGACATGCCTTCGAGCGACGCCACTTCCGCGCGCACCGGCACGTCCTGGCCGAAGACGCGCAGCGTGCGCTCGCCCCCAGCAGCCGCGCGCCGCGCGTGCCGCCCGCCTGGTAGCCCACCAGCACGACGGTGTTGCGGGGGTCGGGCAGCCGCTGGCGCAGGTGGTGCAGCACGCGTCCGCCCGTGGCCATGCCGCTGGCCGAGACGATCACGGCCGGAAAGCGCGAGCGGCTCACGGCGCGGGACTCGTCAGCCGTGCGCACCATCTGCGCCACGCCGCACATGCCGGCGCACTCCTGCGCGGAGAGACGGTGCTCGGCGCGGTGCCGGTGGTAGATCTCCGTCATGTCGATGGCCATCGGGCTGTCGAGAAACACCGGCAGGTCCGGTATCGCGCCGCGCTGCTTGAGCCGGTAGAGCATGTACAGCAGCGTCTGGGCACGGCCCACCGCGAAGGCCGGCACGACCACGGTGCCGCCGCGCGCGGCCGTGTACGAGATCACCTCGCCCAGCGCGGCCTCGGCATCCTGGGTGGGATGCAGCCGGTCGCCGTAGGTGGACTCCACGACGATCCAGTGCGCCGGCGTCACGGGTGCGGGCGCGCGCATGAGCAGATCGTCCGGGCGCCCCACGTCGCCCGAGAACAGCAGGGTCTGGCCTTCGACGTCCAGGGCCATGGACGCCGCGCCCAGGATGTGGCCGGCGCGGTGGAAAGTGGCCTTCACGCCCGGCACGACCTGGGCCGGCGTGTCGAAGGGCAGGTGCGCCAAGCGGCGCAGCGCCAGCAGGGCGTCGTCCTCGGTGTAGAGCGGCTGCGCCGGCTCGTGCCGCGAGGTGTGGTGCCGGTTGGCGAAGGCCGCGTCCTCCTCCTGGGTGCGCCCGCTGTCGGGCAGCAGCAACGTGCACAGCTCGATCGTGGGCGGCGTGGCCAGCACCATGCCCCTGAAACCCTGGCGCACCAGCAGTGGCAGCGTGCCCGAGTGGTCCAGGTGCGCGTGCGTGAGCAGCACCGCGTCGATGTCGTGGGCGTCGAAAGGCAGCAGCTCCCAGTTCATCTCGCGCAGCGCCTTCCAGCCCTGGAACAGGCCGCAGTCGATGAGCAGCTTGTGGCCGCGGTGTTCGAGCAGGTACTTCGAGCCGGTCACGGTGCCGGCTGCGCCCAGGAAGGTCAGCTTCATGGTCGTCACCCTTTGCGGTTTCACGCGCCGTGGCGGTGCTGCGTATCAGGCCCTGGTCGCCCCAGCCGCGGGAAGAAGCGCGGCGTGCGTGCCGCGTAGCGTGCCCACTCGCTGCCAAAGGCCCGCTCGGACTCGCGCTCCTCGGCCAGCGACAGCCGCACGTACATGAACACCAGGATGGGGAACATGGTGAGCGTCAGGATCGTGGGCCACTGCAGCAGGAAGCCGAACATGATCAGCACGAAGGCGACGTACTGCGGGTGGCGCACCCGCGCGTAGGGCCCTGACGAGGCCATCGTGCCGCGGCGCTGGTTGGCCCACAGCACCCGCCACGCCGCGGACAGCAGCCAGAAGCCGCCGCCGATGAAGACGGTGCTCAGCACGTGGAACGGACCCCAGTGCGGATTGGCCCGCCAGCCGAACATCACCTCCAGCAGGTGCCCGGCATCGTGCGAGAGGAAGTCCACGCCGGGGAAGCGCGAGCCCAGCCATCCCGAGAGCAGGTAGATGGTCAGCGGGTAGCCGTACATCTCGGCGAACAGCGCCACCAGGAAAGCTGAGAAGGCGCTGAAGGAGCGCCAGTCGCGCCGGCTCTGCGGCTTGGCAAAGCTGAAAGCGAAGATGATGAAAACCAGCGAGTTCACCACCACCAGGCCCCACAGGCCGTAGGAGGGGACGGAAGAATGGTCCATGAGCTTTCTCCGAAAGAGATGCCGCGGTCAGCTGCAGTTGGGTGAGGACTCAACCGGGATGGCTGCATCCGTGTTCCTGATTGCCGCAGGGTGGGCAAGCGCGCGGCAGTCGTCTTGAGCAATGTCAAGCCGTCCCGCCGCTTGTCCCAGCGGCGCGGGCGCGTGCAGCAGCTCGAACGAGGCTTCCACCCAGCGGTCGCGCAGCACCCGCCAGGCCGTGATGCCGTGCTCCACGGCAGCGCTGGCCGCACGCTCCAGCTGGAACCAAGGATTCGACGCCCGCGCAGTGTCCTGGGCTCCGGCAGCTTCGAGCGCCTGCCTGGCCGCTGGCAGCACGGCCAGGATGGGCTGCACCTGCTCGGACCAGCCCCGTACCCTGGTGCGCATCGGGTGCCACTGCTGCTGCAGCCGCGCGCCTTGCGGCGTCACCCACAGCCGCACCAGCGGCGACACCCAGGCCGTGTAGAGATCGTCCAGCTCGTTCGACAGCCGGCTCACGCGTTCGAAGCCGGGTCCCGGCGGCTCGAAAGGAAGGTCTTCGATTCGGCGTGGAAGGAACGCGGCGCCGGGCGCCGCGCCTTCAGATGCCGCATCGGTCAGCCGCATCTCGTAAAGCCCGGGCGGCCGCGACTCAATCGCTGCGGCATGGTGCAGGATTGCCCGGTGCTCACGCCGCGCCACGTCGGCCGAGACGAAGATCCCCAAGTGGCCGACGTCCTGGTGCAGCAGGTAGACGATGCGCTGCCCGGCCTCGACCAGCGCCTGTGTCGAGGGGTAGACCGCCTGCAGCCAGCCCAGCGCCTGGTGCGGCGGGGTGATGTTGTCGCCGTGGGAGCTGAAGATGACCAGCGGCGTGTGCACGTGCGCGAGGTTGGCGTGGCAGTGGCCATCGATCACCACTTCGCCGCTCTGCAGCCGGTTGCCAATGAAGAGCTCGCGCACGATGGCCAGGATCTCCTCGCGGCCCAGGAAGTAGAAGGCGTTCCACCAGCGCTCGAATTCGAGAAAGCGGTCGTGCTCGGCAGCGGGATCGGCGAACAGTCCGTCGTACTTCTTCCAGAGCCCTTCCGGGCGCAGCAACTCGAAGTTCTGCACCAGCCACGCACCGTCGAAGCGGCCGGCGCCAAGGTCAGCCAGCCAGTGCGCGGACCACGCACCGCCGGTGATGGCGCCGGACAGCCGCATCGGGTTGACATCGGGCTCCCCGGCCCAGTACGACAGCGGCGAGCCATTGAGCACCGCCAATCCGGCGCGGTGGTTGCAGTGCGACAGTGCCATCGTCGCAGCCCAGCCGCCCTGGCAGTTGCCGTAGACGATGGGCTCAGTGCTGGGATGGCGCCGGGCTACGAAGTCGATGAAGCGGGCCAGGGTCTGGACCACGGCGCCCATGGTCTGCCCTTCGAGCGGCTCGGGATCAAAGACGACGAAGTAGACGGGGTGGCCCTCGACCAAAGCCATGCCGACTTCCGAGTCGCGCCGAAAGCCGCCGATGCCCGGGCCGTGGCCGGCACGCGGCTCCACCACGACAACGGGTGCGGCATCAGGGCGGACGAAGCGTTCCAGGTGGTCACTCCCACAGCGGGTAATGCGCAGCAGGCGGTAGTTGCTTGGCGGCGAGCCGTCCCGGCCGTCAGCCACCTGCTCGGCGTCAAAATGCAGCAGCGGCGGCATGCCCGCCGCCTCGTGCTCGCGCATGCGCGCGGCTCGCTCGCGCAGCGTGTCCATCGTTGCCACCGCACGCCAGGCCGCGTCGGACCAGTAGCGCGCCAGGGCCGGCATGGCGGCGGGCAAGGTCCTCGCCACGGCAAGTCCGTGACCAGAAAACATCGCATCGGGGGGCATGGCAGGCACTCCTCGGGAACCAGGGGCTGGGGAAGGCTGCCTATGGGGGGCAGCTTCCCGTCATGAAGTCCTGGCGGGCACGGCGCCGGACCACGCAGGTGGGTCCGGGACGCCGGGACCGCCAGCAGCGCGCCGGGCCTTACTGGTTCTTGTGGAACTTGGCGTGGTCGTGCTTGCCCGCTGCGGTCTTGGACTTGGCCGGCGCGGACGCCTTGTCGGACGTGGCCTGGGCGCAGCCCATCGACTTGGACGACGGCATGTTGCGATCGGCCCCGTGGTCGTGGCGCGACATCATCTTGGAGCAGTCCTGCGGCATCGAGGCGGACATGGCCGGCGCGGGTGCAGCGTCGGACGGCGCTGCCTGGGCAAGAGCAGCCGTGGCAGCGAGGGTGATGGCGGCGGCGGCGCAGAGTTGGCGGACAAGGGTCATGGATTTCTCCCGGTGAAATGGAGTAGGGAACGGACTGCAGGGACTGCAACGCTCGGTCGAGCCGTACCTGTTGCCGACGGCAACAGGCTCATGGCAGGACACAGCGGAAAAGGCACGGGTGCGGTCGCAGGCAGCGCGAGCTGCCGCGGACACGGCCGCGCTACAAGGCCAACCGCAGGAACGCGATCGGTATGGGAGGCGCACCCGTGCTGTCGGGTGGCAATGCAGTCGAGCGCACGCGTACGGCCAGCGGCGCGGGGATCACCAGGGAAACCAGGACGGCGGGCAGCCAAGCCAGGCTGGCCGCATCGAGCGTGGGCTGCCAGGCCGAGGCAGCCACAGCCACCGCATCACAGAAGTCCAGGCAGTTGGCCTGGGCGGCGTCCGCGCCGTCGTCGTGATCAGGGTCGTCGCCATGATGGTGGTGCCCGGACACGCTCACGTGCTCCACGATCGCGCCGGCACCCTCGGCAGAAAGCCGCACGGCGCAGGCGTTGGCCATGCTCATCACGATGCCGAAAAGCCACGCCGACAGCACCAGGGCTGTCCAGCGGCGCAGCTGTCGGCGGTGAAGGGGCATGGCGTGGAGGGTGCGAGCAAGACGTGTTTGCGCACCAGCATAGACACCACCTCCTGACCATGGTTGACGGGGATCAACCCGGAGCCGGCACCTGCATACAGCCCGCAGAGACACGCACCAGTGGCGGCGCTCGCGCGCAGTGTCTTGGCCGCGGCTCGCGTGCATCCCGGGCGATGCCGCAGCTTGCCCAGGCCGCTCGGCGCAGCGGTCTTGACCTTGCCATGATGTCAAGGCCGCGACTGGCTGCCACCCCTCATCCGCAGCAACCATGAACACCGCCACCATCACTGCAACGACCCCGCCTGCAACGCCATGGGAGTTGCCCATCGAAAGCACATGACCTGCGCCTGCTGTATCGCCTGCGTGGAGTGGGCGCTCAAGCGTGTGCCGGGCGTGTTTGATGCCCATGTCAACCAGTGTTGGCGGCGGTCAGGAAGCGCGCTTTTCCGGCGGTGACGACGCGTTTTTCGGCGGCCAGCTGTGCGCCGGCTGCGCATTGGCTTGGCGCGGCGGATGGGTGGCCGTGAGGGGCGGCCGCAGCCTTGAAGGCGATCGGCTCAGAGGGCGGCGCGCTGGTGAAGGTCGGCTATGTCGCAGCGGCGGCGTCGTGCAGAGCGCTGAGCCGTGCGTTGACCGTGCCAAGTTCAGCAAGGTGACTCTCTTGGCAGGCGGTCAGCTGCAGCCGCTCGGCGTCACCAGCGGCGACCATGCGGTTCCCAAGCGCTGTCTCGATGGCCAGAAGTTCGTGCTCCAGCCAAGCGCAGCGGGCATTCATGGCCAACCGACCGTCCCTGTCCATGCAAGGCAGTTTGGCCGCAGGCATAGCACCGAGGGGGACGGGTATCGCGCTGACAATGGGCTGGCGCATTGCACAGGGCGCCTGGGGGTTGGCTGGGGGCGCCGCGCCGCAAGAAGACGCAACGGCCCTCAGAACGGCTCGTGCAGGTCGGGGGACACGCAGGGCTGCTGCGTTACGCGGCCTTCCCGCACCGCCCGCTGGATCTCAGCTCCGTAGGCAGCCCAGAGCTGGTCGCGCAGCATGTCCAACACCTCGAACACTGCCCGTGCCTGCTCCGGCGTCCAGTGCCTCTCCATCGTGAGCGCCAGACGCACGCAGCGCCTTGAAGCAGCTCAGGCTTTGCATGCGCCGGCCTCGTACCAGCCCTTGCTCTGGTTGACGATGCGCACCACCAGCAGCATCACCGGCACCTCGATGAGCACGCCCACCACGGTGGCCAGCGCCGCGCCGGACTCGAAGCCAAAGAGGCTGATCGCCGCGGCCACGGCCAGCTCGAAGAAGTTGCTCGCCCCGATCAGCGCCGACGGGCAGGCCACGCTGTGCGACTCGCCGAGCTTCCGGTTGAGCCAGTAGGCCAGCGCCGAGTTGAAGAAGACCTGGATCAGGATCGGCACCGCGAGCATCGCGATGACCAGCGGCTGCTTGAGGATCGCCTCGCCCTGGAAGGCGAACAGCAGCACGAGCGTGGCCAGCAGCGCCGTGATGGACCAAGGGCCGATCTTCGCCAGCGTCGCGTCGAAGGCGGCCTGGCCCTTCCTGAGCAGCGCCCGGCGCCAGAGCTGCGCTGCGATCACCGGGATCACGATGTAGAGCACCACCGACGTGATGAGCGTGTCCCAGGGCACCGTGATGGCCGAGAGGCCCAGCAGCAGCGCCACGATGGGCGCGAAGGCGAACACCATGATGGTGTCGTTGAGGGCGACCTGCGACAGCGTGAACAGCGCGTGCCCGTTGGTGAGCCGGCTCCACACGAACACCATGGCCGTGCAGGGTGCGGCGGCCAGCAGGATGAGGCCTGCCACGTAGCTGTCGAGCTGGTCCGCGGGCAGGTACGGCGCGAAGACCTGGCGCACGAAGATCCAGCCCAGCAACGCCATCGAGAACGGCTTGACGGCCCAGTTGACGAACAGCGTCACGCCGATGCCCCTCCAGTGGCCGCGCACCTGGTGGAGTGCGCCGAAGTCCACCTTCAGCAGCATCGGGATGATCATCACCCAGATCAGCAGCCCCACCGGCAGGTTCACCCGGGCCACTTCCATGCGGCCGATGGCCTGGACCGGGCCGGGCAGCATCTGGCCCAGCGCGATGCCGGCAACGATGCACAGGAAGACCCAGACGGTCAGGTAGCGCTCGAAGACGCTCATGGGCGCCGGAGCGGCGGCGCGGGCGGTCAGCGTGGTGTTCATGGATATGCCTCGCGCGCTTTCAGCTGCGGCCGATCTCGGCAAGCGCCACCTGCAGCGCGGCACGGTCCATGGTCCCCAGCGGCAGCGCGAGCAGCTGCAGCATGCGGTAGCCGATGGCCTGGCGCGTGAGCTCGAAGGCGCGACGTTTCCCCTCGTCGCCGCCCTCGGCGTTGGACGGGTCAGGGTAGCCCCAGTGCACCTTCACCGGCTGCCCGTTGCCGCCGAAGAACACCGGGCAGGACTCCGCCGCGGCGCTGTCGCACACCGTGATGACGATGGACAGGGGCGGCGCGCCGTCGGCCGAGAACTCGTCCCAGCTCTTGCTGCGGTAGCCGCCGGTTTCCACGCCGGCGTTGTGCAGCGCCTCCAGGGCGAACGGGTTGATGCGCCCGCTGGGTGCGCTGCCCGCGCTGTGGGCGCGCACGTCACGGCCCAGCCTAGCCGCGAGGTGGTTGAGCATCCCTTCGCTGAGCACGCTGCGCGCGGAGTTGTGGGTACAGAGGATCAGGACGTGAATGGTCATGGCTGCAGGCCCGGCGCTTCCCGGGTGCGTGGAGTCAGTCAAGGGAGATGCCCCGCCAAGGATCCCGGCGGGCTGGAGGATCAGGCGGCGCCGGTCTTGCCGATGCGCTCGATCTCGCGTTGCAGCGACATGCCCGCCAGCGTCTGCAGCGGCAGGGCCAGCATCAGCTCAATGCGGCGCTTGAGCACCAGCGCGGCATCCATGTAGGCGCGCTGCCGCTGCTCGGGCGTGCCTTCGACAGCGGCGGGGTCGGCCACGCCCCAGTGCGCCGTCATCGGCTGGCCCGGCCATAGAGGGCACAGCTCGCCGGCAGCCTTGTCGCAGACCGTGAAGACGAAGTCCATCTGCGGCGCTCCGGGCACGGCGAACTCGTCCCAGGACTTGCTGCTGAAGCCGTCCGTGGGGATGTGCCACTGGCGCAGCGTCTGCAGGGCCAGCGGCCGGATCTCGCCGGCGGGATGGCTGCCGGCCGAGTACGCCTTGAAGCGGCCGCGGCCCAGGTGGTTCATCAGGCCCTCGGCCATGATCGAGCGCGCGGAGTTGCCGGTGCAGATGAAGAGGACGTTGCGGACCTTGTCGCTCATGGTCGCCACCTTCAGCAGCAGGAGGTCGAGGACTTCACCGGGATGCCCAGCGGCTTGCCGCGCGGCGTGCAGCACGCGGCGGGTTCCGGCTCGGCGGCTGGCGTCTGGGCCGGCGTGCAGCAGGCTGCTGCAGCAGCGGCC
>NZ_BCTC01000146.1 GCF_001571085.1 Azohydromonas lata NBRC 102462 | reverse complement strand
GCCGACCGCATCGCCACTTTCCACGCCGTGGGCGTGGTCTGAAGCTGATTGAAGCACAACGGGAGACCACCATGCCTGCCATCGATTTCGAGCAGTTGGTGAAGTCCATGGGCGACGCGGTGGTCGTCACCGATGGCGCCGGCGCCATCGTGTTCTGGAACGCGGCGGCCACGCGCATCTTTGGCTTCACCGAAGCCGATGCGTTGGGCCAGTCGCTGGACCTCATCATCCCCGAGCGCCAGCGCGGCCGGCACTGGGATGGCTACAACAAGACCATGGCGTCGGCCCAGACCCGCTACGGCACCACGCTGCTGAAGGTGCCCGCGCTGCACAAGGACGGGCACACCCTGTCCATCGCCTTCACCGTGATGCTGCTCACCGGCGTGCAGGGAGAAGTGCAGGGCGTGGGCGCGGTCATACGCGACGAGACGCCGCGCTTCCAGGACGAGCGAGCGCTGCGCAAGCGCATCGCCGAGCTGGAAGCCCGCCTGGCCGCCGAGCCCAGTGGCGCGGCCTGAGGCCGACACAGCCCATTCGCCCAATTCGCCTATTTCACGCGCGGGCACCGGGATGCCGCGCGCCATTGATTTGCACAACCTAGGGGACATTGATGAACAAGGCTTTGAGCGGCGTTCGCATTCTGGACTTTACGCATGTCCAGTCGGGGCCCACCTGCACCCAGTTGCTGGCCTGGCTGGGGGCGGACGTGATCAAGGTGGAGCGGCCGGGCGAGGGTGACGCCACGCGCGCGCAGTTGCGCGACATCCCGGGCGTGGACAGCCTCTACTTCACCATGCTCAACCACAACAAGCGCTCGGTGACACTCAACACCAAGAAGCCGCGCGGCAAGCAGGTGCTGGAGTCGCTGATCAAGAAATGCGACGTGCTGGTCGAGAACTTCGCACCCGGCGCCATGGAGCGCATGGGCATGAGCTGGGAGCACATCCATAAACTCAACCCACGCATGATCGTGGCTTCCGTCAAGGGCTTTGGCCCAGGCCGCTACGAGGACTGCAAGGTCTACGAGAACGTGGCGCAGTGCGCGGGCGGTGCGGCTTCCACCACGGGTTTCGATGATGGCCCGCCGGTGGTGAGCGGTGCGCAGATCGGCGACAGCGGCACGGGCCTGCACCTGGCATTGGGCATCCTGGCGGCGCTGTACCAGCGCACGCACAGCGGCCGAGGCCAGAAGGTGCTGGCGCCCATGCAGGATGCCGTGCTCAACCTCTGCCGCGTGAAGCTGCGCGACCAGCAGCGGCTGGAGCGCACGGGGTCGTTGCACGAGTATCCGCAGTATCCGGACGGCAAGTTCGGCGAAGCCGTGCCGCGTGCCGGCAATGCCTCCGGCGGCGGCCAGCCCGGCTGGATCCTGCGCTGCAAGGGCTGGGAGACGGACCCGAATGCCTACATCTACTTCATCACGCAGGCGGCCGTGTGGCCGGCGGTGTGCAAGGTGATTGGCGAGGAAGGCTGGATCACGGACGAGGCCTATGCCACGCCGCAGGCGCGGCTGCTGCACCTGAAACCGATCTTTGCCCGCATCGAGCAGTGGACCATGACCAAGACCAAGTTCGAGGCCATGGAGATCCTCAATGAATTCGACATTCCCTGCGGGCCGATTCTCTCGATGAAGGAGATTGCCGAGGACCCGTGGCTGCGCAAGAGCGGCACGGTGGTGGAGGTGGAGCACCCCACGCGCGGCAAGCACCTGACGGTGGGCAACCCCATCAAGCTCTCGGACAGCCCCACCGAGGTCCAGCGCGCCCCGCTGCTGGGCGAGCACACCGACGAAGTGCTGCGCGAACTGGGCTACAGCGAATCCGACCTGGCCTTGCTGAGGGAAGAAGGATCGATTTGATCCTTGCTCGATATCCCTGCTGAACGGTATTCGCCATTCCTGTCGCGGCGGGAATGGCGGTCCTTATTTTGAGGCGAGCTTTCGTTCATCTGGCCGGCATCCATAAGCCGCCGTAAATGGTTTCCAGAAAAACAATCAACTGTTGTTAACCAGCTTGGCTCCATAAACTGGATTCGTCCATTCCGATACTGCAAGGAGAAGGTGATGTTCAACGACCTGCCCCTGGAATTCCGGATCGAGGAAATCGAGCGCAACGCGTACAACGCGGCTTTTTACGAGCTGGGCCTGCGCTGGTACTGGGATACCGAAACCTACGCGGCGCTGTTGCGCCACAGCGCGCAGCCGGCCGAGCGCATACAGCATTACCTGCGCACGCAGCAGCCGCACCTGCTCACGGCCTACGACGCGGACTTCTTGGCCCGCGCCATCCAGGAGGGCATGCTGCGCCGCAAGGACAGCGCCCGCCCGGTGTGCGACTGGTCCAAGGTGACCGGCTGCGAGTTGGGCATCTGAGCCGGCACCCACGGTTGACTCACTGAAGGCGCGGCGGCCATGTCCATACTCGTCAACAAGCACACCCGCGTGATCCTGCAGGGCGGCGACGGCGGCGCCGGCCCGGGCTGCAGCGCCGCCTGGCGCGCCGGCGGCCGCGCGGGGCGCGCCTGCATCGTTGCAGGCGTACCTTATGGCCCTACCCAGGACATGCCCGCGGGCGTGCCGCTGTTTGCCAGCGTGCGCGAGGCCAGGGCCGAATCCGGCGCGACGGCGTCCGTCATCTGCGTGCCGCCGATGTTCGCAGCCCGCGCCATCGAGGAAGCGCTGGACGCGGAACTGGAGCTGGTTATCTGCCTGACCGAAGGCGCGCCTGAGGAGCCCATGCGGCGTGTGCGCCAGCGCGTGCGCGAGCAGGGCACGCGGCTGCTGGACCGCTCCTGCGGCCTGGTCACGCCGGGCGAGATCCATATCGGCCCGCTGGCAGGCCAGGCGCTGCGGCGCGGCCGCATAGGCGTGGTGTCGCGCTCGGCCGCGCTGGCGAGCCTGGCGGCCGGGCAGCTGGCGGGCTACGGCCTGGGCGAGTCCACGGTGGTGGGTTTGGGCGAGCCTGGCGGCTGCGGCCTGGGCACGCTGGACGTGCTGCGCCTCTTCGACCAGGACCCCGGCACCGACGCCGTGCTGCTGGCCGGCAGCCTGGACGCGCGCGCCGACGCCGACTGCGCCCACTGGGTGCAGCGCCACATGCGCAAGCCCGTGGTGGTGTTCGGCCAAGGGTCGGACGCGCTGCCCGCGGGCCTGCCGAGCACGCGCAACCCTGCCGCGATGGGCGACCTGGTGGCCGCCGCCGTCGAGCCGCAGTGGCTGCCCTTCGACTGAACACGATCCGCGATCACGCTATTTCACTTCGCATCAAGGACCACCATGAGCACTCTCTGGATTCGTTACGAGCTTGACGGGCAAGCAGGCTTCGGCCGCCTGGAAGGCCAGCGCGTGCATGAGCACCGCGGCGACCTCTTCGGCCGCCACGAGGCAACGGGGCGCAGCGTCGCGCTGGGCGACGTGCGGCTGCTGCCGCCCACGCAGCCGAGCAAGGTGGTGGCGATGTGGAACAACTTCGGCGAGCTGCGCGCCAAGCTCAAGCTGGGCATGCCGCAGGAGCCGCTGTACCTGCTCAAGTCGCCCAACTCCTGGTCGGCGCATGGCGCGCCCATTGAGATGCCACGCTGCGGCGGCAAGGTGGTGTTCGAGGGCGAGCTGGGCATCGTCATGGGCCGGCGCTGCAGCGGCGTGAGCGAGGCGCAGGCCCTGGAACACGTGTTCGGCTACACCTGCGCCAACGACGTGACGCAGGCCGAGATTCTCAACCGCGACGCCAGCTTCGCGCAGTGGGTGCGCGCCAAGGGCTTCGACACCTTCTGCCCCATGGGGCCGGCCATCGCCACGGGCCTGGACCCGCAAAGCCTGCGCGTGCGCACGCTGCTGGACGGCCAGGTGCGGCAGGATTACCCCATCAGCGACATGACGTTTGCCGTGCCGCGCCTGGTCAGCCTGATTTCCCAGGACATGACGCTGCTGCCCGGCGACGTCATTCTCTGTGGCACTTCCGTGGGCGTGGGCTCCATGAAGCCCGGCAGCACGGTGGAAGTCGAGATCGAAGGCATAGGCCGCCTGAGCAACCAGCTGGTTGAGCGCTCCACCGCCTGAGGCGGGAAGGGCGCAAATCCAGCCATCGCACTCATCCCATTCCATCCATCAGCAGCAGCAGCATTCACCACAGGAGCTTATTCATGAAAATCGCCATCATCGGCGCGGGCGCCATCGGAGGGCTGGTTGGCGCGAAGCTGGCGCTTGCGGGCGAGGACGTCACCTTCCTCGTGCGCGGGCGCAACCTGCAGGCTATCCGCGAGCATGGCGTCAAGCTGGTCACGGCCGAGGGTTGGGAGCACACCGCCAACAACGTGCGCGCCACCGACGACTACGCCGAGGCCGGCCCGCAGGACCTGGTGATCCTGGCCATGAAGGCGCACCAGGTGGAGGCCGTGGTGCCCGAGCTGCCCAAGCTGTTTGGGCCGGATACCGCCGTGGTCACCATGCAGAACGGCATTCCCTACTGGTACTTCCAGCGCCACGGCGGCGAGCACGAGGGTAAGCAGGTGGCGACGGTGGACCCGTCCGGCGCCATCGCCGCAGGCATTCCGGCCGAGCGCGTGATCGGCTGCGTGGTCTACCCGGCCTCGGAGCTTGTGGCGCCGGGCGTCATACGCCACATCGAGGGCGACCGATTTCCGCTGGGCGAGCTGGACGGCAACATCACGCCGCGCGTGCAGGCCATTGCCGAGCGCTTTGCCAACGCCGGCTTCAAGGCACCGGTGCTGGACAACATCCGCGCCGAGATCTGGCTCAAGCTCTGGGGCAACCTGACTTTCAATCCTATCAGCGCGCTCACGCATTCGACGCTGGAGGACATCTGCCGCTTCCCGCTGTCGCGGGAGGTTGCGGCGTCCATGATGCGCGAGGCACAGGACGTCGCGACCAGGCTGGGCATCAGCTTCCGCGTGCCGCTGGAAAAGCGCATTGCCGGCGCGGAAAAGGTGGGCAAGCACAAGACGTCCATGCTGCAGGACGTGGAGGCCGGGCGCGAGCCGGAAATCGACGCGCTGGTGGGATCGGTGGTGGAGCTCGCCCGCCTCACGGGCACGCCCACGCCGCACATAGACACGGTGTTCGGCCTGGTGAAACTGCTGGCCAAGACCATGGGCGACGAGGGCGGGCAGGTGCGGCTGCAGGCCATGGCGCCGGCGCAACCGGCGGAAGCTGCTGCCTCGGCACGGTTGGCGGCCTGATTCCTTTAGCGTCACATGCGGCGCACATGCGTGTCCATGAGGGGCCGGCAGTGATGCCGGCTCCAACACGTCAGTCCCGCCCGGCGCGATGAAACACGCGACCTTCCGGCAGTTGAAAGTGTTCGAGTCGGTGGCTCGGCACTTGAGCTATTCGCGCGCGGCCGAGGAGCTCTATCTCACGCAGCCTGCCGTCTCCATACAGATTCGCAAGCTGGAGGAGCACGCGGGCCATCCGCTGTTCGAGCAGTTTGGCAAGAAGGTCTATTTGACGCCCGCCGGTGCGGAATTGCTGCAGATCAGCCGCGCCATCATCCAGCAGTTCGAGGCCGCCGAGGCCGCCATGGCGCAGTTCAGCGGCGTGGCGGGCGGCAAGCTCAACGTGGGCGTCATCAGCGCGGGCGACTATTTTTTTCCGCGGCTATTGGTCGATTTCCTGGGCCGGCATGCGGGTGTGCAGCTCAACTTCACGGTGCACAACCGGGAAGAGCTGCTGTCGCACATAGAGCAGAACCTGACCGACCTGGCGGTCATGGTCAGGCCACCCAATGACCTGGACACCGTCAACGAAGCCTTCGCACCGCACCCCTATGTGGTCGTGGCGCCGCCGCAGCACGAGCTGGTGGGGCGCTCGCGGCTGGAGGTCGGGGAGGTGATGCGCCAGCCCTTCATCGTCCGCGAGCGCGGATCGGACACATGGAAGTCCATGCAGGAAGGCTTTGGGGGCGATCTGTCGGCGCTCAACGTCGCCATGGAAATCCGCAGCACCGAGACCATCAAGCAGGCCGTGATGGCGGGGATGGGCTTGAGCTTTTTGTCCGCGCACACGGTCTCGCGCGAACTGCAGGCGGGAAGCCTGCGCGTGCTGGACGTCCAGGGCTTGCCGCTGATGCTGCACTGGTACGTGGTGCACCGCTTGGGCAAGCGCCTGCCGCCGGTGGCGCAGGCGTTCAAGGATTTTTTGATCAGCGACGGCGCGTCGCTGATCCGTCACATCGTCCCGGCGTGACCGTCCGAGGCGGGAAAGGAGGCTGAAACCTCAGCGATCAGCGCTTGAAGGCCTGGAGCACCAGGCGCTTGTGGTTGCGCTGGCGCAGCAACTCGCGCACGGCGTTGTAGACGATGCCCGCGGGCGTGGCCGCGAACAGCTCGCTCCAGGCGGCGTTCACGGAGGCGGTTTGCGCCTGCGGCTTGTAGGAAGGGTTCGACGAGGAAACAGTGGACTTCATGTTGTGTCTCGCGAAAAAACGTCTGGACTGACGCCAGTCTAGGGTAAACCCCAGCTGGTTAACAACTCTTTTGTTGTTTCGCCCCATCGTGATGCAAGGATTGGCACACAGGAAATCACGGTAGAGCAGTGTTGAAGTCAGCAAGCAGGGAGCATGCCTGCGCCACGCCAGCCACAGGGCCGGTGCGCGGGTGGTTTTTTGCCTGTCGTTGCGTGATCAACAGGCGGCGGCTGGCCTGGGCTGCAGGCCTTGCAGCCCAGCCTTTGCGAGGCGTACGTGCCTTGCGAATCAGGGCGCAGCGGCGGCGTGCTGGGCGGGCAGGGGCGCGTCGGTGCCCAGCTTTTCCGTCGTCTCGCGCGCCAGAGCCGGGTTGAGGCGGTTGAGCGAAGCAAGCGCTTGCTGCTCCTGTTGCGCCTGGCCGCTGCGGTGGTAGAGCTCCGCCAGCGCCGCCCAACTGCGGCTGAAGCCCGGGTTCACCGTCAGGCTGCGCTGCCAGGTTTGGGATGCCGCCTCGTCGCGGCCCAAGTTGGCGTTGGCCAGGGCGCGCAGGTAAAGCGGCTCGGCGTCGGCGGCGTCCTCGCGCATCCAGCGCTCGGTCAGTTGCAGCAGCGCGTCCCACTGGCCGGCGCTTTCCATGGCGGCGGCTTGCAGGAAGTTGGGCAGGGTGTTCACCGGTCCTTGCCAGAAGCCTTGGCCGTCGTGCGGCTTCACGTCCACGGCGCGTGCCTGGGCCTGCTCGGCTGCGGGCAGCCATTCCACTGGCATGGCGTAGTAATTGGACCGGCCGCCGGGCAGGCGGAAGGTGAGGATGCCCACGAGCCGGCCCTGTTCGTCGAACAGTCCGCCGCCGCTGGCGCCGGAGCTGAAGCCGTTGCTGCACTGGATGACCTGGCTGCCGTCCCACTGGTGCAGCGCCACCACGCTGCCGCCGCTGATGCGCAGTGCCGGCCCGCCGGTGTAGCCCAGCGCGGCCAGGTCCTGGCCCTCGCGCAGCGAGCCGGCCTTTCCGAGCGCCACCGGCTTGTGCGGCAGCTCGGGGACTTGCAGCAGGCAAAGGTCGTGTTCGGCGTCCACCGTCTGCGCCTGCACGGGCCAGCGTGAGCCCGCCTGCACCACGGTGATGGACTTGGCCCGCCGCGTGACGTGGCAGTTTGTCACCACGCGTTCCTTGGCGATGACCACGCCCGAGCCCACCTGCATGCGCCCGCTGTCTTCCTGCGACTCGATGCGCAGCACGCTGCCACCCAGCTCGATGAGCGAGCGCCGGTCGAAATCCGCCTGCGCAGGGCCTGCGGCCACCGTGCCTGCGGCCAGCACCAGGGTGCCCCACAGGCGGCCCGCCGGGACCGGAACCGCTTGCAATTCAGCTGGGCCGCGCCGTCGGCGTGCGCCTCTTGCGAAGAGTGACGCCAACGCCTGCTTCAGCCTGCTGAATCCCATACTGCACCATTTCCTTGCGACAAGATGAGCACGTTCCAGGCCTGCCAAATGGGCAGCCCTTCGGTTATTCAAATGAATAAAACCCCTTGATCCCCGCACGGAAAAATGCGGGGATGTTCACCTTGGGTCAGGTGCGAATCAGTATAAGTGCTGATGTTGCGGTGCAGCAAAGCCTTCCACTGCAGTCGGATACCGCATTCGACATGGCCCGGCACGGGCGTTTGCTGGCCCGCGCATCAGGTTGGATTGAAACGGACCAGCGGGCCGGGAAGAGTAATTCCCGGTGCCGAAGTCATTGATCTTTCGTGATTTTTTGTCCATGCCGGCGGTGTGATGTGTAACGAGGCTGAATTTCGGCTGCTTCGTTGTGAGAATGGGAAATATGTGGAGTGTGTTTTGTCTGCTCTCGTGAATTCAATAATATTTTGAATGTGCATCGTCAGCGGTAATGCACTGTGAAACTATTGATGGACTGGGTTTTCTTTTGCCGTTTGAAGGTGAATGTGTGTTGGGTCTCGTTGCTGCGGGGTTTTGAGCTTTGAACATGAACCATTGGAAGAACACAGGCGTGGCTGCAGCCTTGTGCGGCCTGCTGGCGCTGGGTGCGGTGGCCGCGCCGGCGCACTGGTACCTCTGGCGCAGCAAGCTCGACGGCAAGACTTTTTGCCATCAGACCTCGCCTGGCGAAGGCTGGGAGCGCGTGGGCGGGCCGTTCCGGGATTTGCGCTGCGAGAAGCCGGCGTGATTCGGTTGCACGGCGGCGCAGCCCGCCTGCACGCCGACTGCAAAAGCGGCGTTTATCAATAGCCAGAAATTATCAAATGGACCCCGCGCCTGGCGGCGCGAATACTGGCTCCAACACGACGGCACGGGCGCCGCGTCCTCGCCCCGGGGACCGCGGCCAACGACCCGGCCGCCCAAAGGAGACAACATGCTGTTCGACCGCCGCCAACTCCTGGCTGCAGCGCTGGCTGCGGCCTGCGCGCCCGCCGCACTGGCCCAAGCCTGGCCCGCCAAGGCCATCAAGGTCATCGTCCCGTTCCCGCCCGGCGGGGGCACGGACATCATTGCCCGCGAGGTGACGCAAACGGTCGCCACGGCCACGGGCTGGACCTTCGTCATCGACAACCGTCCCGGCGCCGGCGGCAACCTGGGCGTGGACACCACCGCCAAGTCGCCGGCCGACGGCTACACGCTGGTGCTGGGCCAGACCAGCAACCTCGCCATCAACCCCAGCCTCTACGCCAAGCTGCCCTACAACCCGGTGAAGGACCTGGCGCCCATCGCCATGGTGGCCACCGCGCCGCTGGCCATCGTGGTGTCCGCCACCTCGCCGTACAAGACGCTGGCCGACCTCGTCAGCGCCGCCAAGGCCAAGCCGGGCGTGGTGAACTTCGCCTCCCCGGGCAATGGCACGGTGGCGCACCTTACGGGCGACCTGTTCCAGAAGGCCGCCGGCGTGCGCTTCCAGCACATTCCCTACAAGGGCGCCAACCAGGCGCTGAACGACGTGATTGGCGGCCAGGTGGACATGTACCTGTCCTCGGTCACCTCGGTGCTGCAGCAAATTCGCAACGGCAAGCTGCGCCCGCTGGCGGTGAGCTCGGCCAAGCGCGTGGACGACCTGCCGCAAACGCCCACCGTGGCCGAGGCCGGCTACAAGGGTTTCGATGCGTCGACCTGGTTCGGTTTCCTGGCCCCGGCCGGCACGCCCAAGGAGGTCGTGGCGCGCCTCAACACCGAGTTCAACAAGGCGCTGCAGCAGCCTGACCTGCGCAAGCGCCTGGGCGAAGAGGGCGCCGACCCGGCCGGCGGCAGCCCCGAACAGTTCGCCGCCCTGATACGCGACGAGATCCAGCGCTGGGGCAAGGTCGTCAAGGACGCCGGCACCAAGCTGGACTGACCGCTCCCCTTCCTCTTTTTCCCGCCGCGCCACCGTCCCACCCGCGCGGCCCCCTGGTCCCCAACGGAGATTCACCATGAGTCAAGCCGCCGCATTGCCTGATGTCATCCGCGACATCGAGCGCCTGTCCTCCGACGTCGTCAAGCAGGCGTCCGAGTTTCCTTCCTCCATACTGGCCGACGTGGCTGGCCGCCGCGGCGCGCTGCACGGCCGCATCCAGCCGCTGAGCCCCTCCATGCGCTTCGCGGGCACAGCCATCACCGTGGAAGTGCGCCCCGGGGACAACCTCATGATCCACGCCGCCATGGCCATCGCGCAGCCGGGCGACGTGATCGTCGTGGACGGCAAGGGCGACCTTTCCAGCGCGCTGATGGGCGAGATCATGTCGCAGCAGTGCGTGGCGCTGGGCATCGCCGCGGTGGTCATCGACGGCGCCGTGCGCGACAGCGAGGCCATCCGCGAGCTGGGCTTTCCCATGTTCGCCGCGGGCCTCAACCCCAACGGGCCGACCAAGAACATCGCCGGCCGCCTGAACCACCCCATCTCCATCGGCGGCGTCACGGTGCACCCGGGCGACCTGGTGGTGGGCGATGCCGACGGCGTCACCGTGGTCGAGCGCGCCAAGGCCGCCTCGCTGCTGCCGCTGGCCGCCGAGAAGGTTGACATGGAAACCAAGCGCATAGCCGGCATCAAGAGCCGCCAGGCGCTGCGTCCGGCCTGGCTGGACGGCGCCCTGCGTACCGCCGGCGTGCTCAAGGACGGGGAGACGCTGTGATGAGCAGCCGCAAGCCCGTCTTCCTGATCACCGGCGCGGACCTGGCGCCGCAGGCGCTGGCGCTGCTGGGCGACTACGAGGTGGTCTACGCCGGCAAGACGCCCACGGAGGCCGACATCGTGGCGCTGTGCAAGCAGCACGACCCGGTGGCCATCATCGTGCGCTACAGCAAGGTGGGCGCCGCGGCGATGGATGCGGCGCCGTCCCTGAAGGTCATCTCCAAGCACGGCAGCGGCACCGACACCATCGACAAGGCCGCTGCCGCCCAGCGCGGCATACAGGTCAAGGCCGCCGTGGGCGCCAACGCCGCGGCCGTGGCCGAGCAGGCGCTGGCGCTGCTGCTGGCCTGCGCCAAGTCCGTGGTGCAGCTCAACGAGCGCATGCACGCGGGCCATTGGGACAAGGCCACGCACAAGAGCGTGGAGCTGGCGGGCCGCACCGTGGGCCTCATCGGCCTGGGCGCCATAGGCCTGCGCTTTGCGCGCATGGCCGACGCCATGGGCCTGCGCGTCCTGGGCTTCGACCCCTACGCCAAGGACTTGCCGGACTACGTGCACAGCGTGGACCTGGAGACGATCTGGCGCGAGTCGGACGCCCTCTCGCTGCACTGCCCGCTCACCAGCGACAACGCCAAGCTGATCAATGCGAACACGCTGGCGCAGTGCAAGCGCGGCGTGATCGTGGTCAACACGGCGCGCGGCGGCCTCATCGACGAGGACGCGCTGCTGCAGGCCGTGCGCGACGGCCAGGTGCACAGCGCGGGGCTGGACAGCTTTGCGGTGGAGCCCATGACGGCGCCGCACCCCTTCCACGGCGAGCCGCGCATCCTGCTGAGCCCCCACATCGGCGGCGTGACCAGCGACGCCTACGTGAACATGGGCGTGGGCGCGGCCAAGAACGCGCTGGCGGTGCTAGCCAATTGAGCAGCGCCAGCCTTGTAGGAGGCCCGCTTGCGGGCCGAACCGTGGCCCGGCTGCAATTCGGCCCGCAAGCGGGCCTCCTACAAAAGCTCGGTGCGCTCTTGCAGGCCGAACAGCAAGCAGAACACAACGGAGACAAGCCATGAAATTCTTCAACGTCCTGGCCGGCGCCGGCCTGCTGGCCGCCGCCACGCTGGCCCAGGCGCAGGCCTATCCCAGCAAGCCGGTCAAGATCATCGTCCCGTACCCGCCCGGCGGCGCCGTGGACGTGGTCACGCGCAAGATGGCTGCGCAGCTCCAGGCCCAAACCGGCCAGACCTTCTTCGTCGAAAACAAGGCCGGCGCCACCGGCACCATTGGCGTGATGGCCGCCGTGCACGCGCCGGCCGACGGCTACACCCTGGTGGCCAACGACACCACCTACGCGCTGCTGCCGCACATCTTCAAGAAGCTGCCCTTCGACCACCAGAAGGACCTGGTGCCGGTGTCGGCCTTCATGTTCGCCCCCATGGCGCTGGTGGTGCGGGCCGAGAGCGGCCACAAGACGCTGGCCGACCTGGTGGCCGCGGCCAAGGCCAAGCCCGAGTCCGTCAGCTACGGCACGGGCGGCGCCGGGACGACGCCGCACTTCGCCGCCGAGGCACTGGGCATCGCCACGGGAGCCCGCTTCATGCACGTGCCCTTCAAGGGCGCGGGCGAGGCCACGCTGGCCGTGCTGTCCGGCACCATCGATTTCCAGATGGCCTCCACGCCCGGCGTGATCGGACAGGTCAAGGGCGGCAAGGCGCGGCTGCTGGCCGTCAGCGGCGAGCAGCGTTTGCCTTCGCTGCCGGACGTGCCCACCTTCGCCCAAGCCGGCGTCAAGGATTTCAGCGTGGTGAACTTCACCGGCCTGTGGGCGCCCAAGGGCACGCCGGCCGAGGTGACGGCGCGGCTGCAAAAGGAAATTGCCGCCGCCATGGGCACGGCCGAGATGAAAACCTATGCCGACAGCATTGCCGCGCTGCCGGGCTACTGGGGCGCCGCCGAGTTCGGCAAGACGCTGGCCGAGCGCACCGCCTACTGGGGCAAGATCGCCGCCAACACGGCCTTCGAGCGGCAGTAATCAAGATGTTCCTCCTCCAAGCCCCCCAGGTCCGCGACGCCGAGGTTTTTACGAGCATGCCGCCGGAGTTCCGGCGCACGGGCGTGCGCTCGGCCTGGGCGGACGCCAACCGCGGCGGCGTGCCCTGCGACTCCTTCCTGGAAGGGCCGGTGTTCGACGCCGCGGGCAGGCTCTACGTCTCGGACATCCCTTTCGGCCGCATCTTCCGCATCGACGCGCAGGGCGGCTGGACGCAGGTGGCCGAGTACGACGGCGAGCCCAACGGCATGAAGTTCCTGAACGAGCGGGAACTGCTCATCACCGACTACAAGAACGGCCTCATGGTGTGCGATACCGCCACCGGCGCCGTGCGGCCCTTCCTGGAGCGGCGCAACAGCGAGCGCTTCCGCGGGGTGAACGACCTCACCTTCGACTCGCAGGGCAGCCTCTACTTCACCGACCAGGGCCAGAGCGGCCTGCACGACCCCACGGGCAGCGTCTACCGCCTGCGTCCAACGGGGCAACTGGACTTGCTGCTGTCCAACGTGCCCAGCCCCAACGGCGTGGTGCTGTCCAAGGACGAGAAGGTACTGTTCGTCGCCGTGACGCGCGGCAACTGCGTCTGGCGCGTGCCACTGATGGCCGACGGCAGCGTTTCCAAAGCCAGCCAGTTCTTCACGTCCTACGGCCCAAGCGGCCCGGACGGCCTGGCCATGGACGAGGCGGGGCGCCTCTTCGTCGCCAACCCTGGCCTGGGCTACTGTTGGGTGCTCAACCACCGTGCCGAGCCCGTGCAGGTGATCCGCAGCCCCGCGGGCGCGTCGCTCACGAACCTGGCCTTCGGCGGCGAGGACAGGCGCACGCTGTACTGCACGGAGTCGGTGTCCGGCTCCATTCTCATGGCGCGCATGGACACGCCCGGCTTGCCTTGCGCCCGCCCCGCGCAGCCGCCGCGCGCGACGCCCGCGGCCTGACGCGGACCCCGCAGGCGAGGCGGCCGCATGAAGCCGCCCGCTTGGCAACCTTCCCGGAGACAAGTTATGAAACTTTTTC
>NZ_BCTC01000145.1 GCF_001571085.1 Azohydromonas lata NBRC 102462 | reverse complement strand
CGAAATATTCGGGTTAGGGGGTTTAGGAGGCTTGGCGTTGCTTGCCAGGGTTTTCAGACGCTGGGGGCCGGCCGGAATCTATGGGCTTGTCCACGGAAGTCAGCCAATTTAAGAGAGGGAAAGCGGAAGCTTCATCGAGACCAGATATAGCGAGCAGAAATCAATCAAAAGCAATTGCAATCTGCTTTGCACTCAATATCAAATAATATTTTGCTTCCCTCTCGATTTCAAAAAATTCTGGTGGCAGATTTTTAGCCGCAGGCCTGCAGAGACCCGCAAGCTCAGGCTTCAGCCCGCGGCTTCATCCGGAAGCTGATGCCCATGCGATTAATCGCATTCATGGCAGCGACGGTGAGCGTCAGATCCACCAAATCCTTCTCGCCGAACACGGCCAACGCGGCTGCATAGGCCGCATCGGAGGCGTGTGTTTCGCTGACGCGCGTCACTTCCTCGGACCAAGCCAGCGCGGCGCGTTCTTGCTCGGAAAACAAGTATTCCGCTTCGCGCCATACCGGAACGAGCATGAGCTTGTCGACGGACATTCCCTCGGCGATGAGGTCGCGGGCGTGGATGTCGATGCAATGGGCGCAGCCGTTGATCTGAGAGACACGAAGGAAAACAAGGTGCGTCAGCAAGCTGGGCAATCCGGTCCCTTTCGTGACGAAATGGTGCAGGCTGGTCATGGCTTTGCCGCCCTCGGGAGATGCTTGGTACCAAACAGCGCGATCCATGTGTCAAGTTTCCTTAGATGGAAGGGGTTGCGAGGGGTCGACACGACCTCCCCAACCAACAAGACGTTTGGAACGATGAAGCTGTGACAGGCTCCCAGCTTGTCGGGATCGCGCTCCAATCCTCGTTCCAGGACGGTATGTCTGACCTCACTCCAAAGCGGCCGGTCGAAAATAGCTTTGGTCCGACCACAGTCAGTCGAAAACCGCCCTTCACCATTCCTCGAAACTCCACCCGCACACTTCTTGCAAGCCAAGCCCCATCCGTCCCGCCCAGCCGTCCGGAACCTCACATTCCAGACATTGCCTGCGGCGCGACAAACACCAAGAGGGCTTCCATGACCAAAATTGCCATCTTCTTCGGCACCGAGACCGGCACCACCCGCCTGATTGCCAAGAAAATCCACGCCCGGCTGGGCGAGGCCGTTGCGGACAAGCCGGTGAACGTCAATCGCATCCAGCCCGAGGATTTCCTCAAATACGACGCCCTCATCCTCGGCACGCCCAGCTATGGCGTGGGCGAAATTCCCGGCCGCTCGGCCGGTTGCCTGGAAGCGAACTGGGAAGAATTCTTGGCCAAGCTCCCGCCCCATACCCGGCTGGACGGCAAGCGCATCGCCTTGTTCGGCTTGGGCGCCCAGGAGCGGTATTCGGAGCGCTTCGCCAGCTCGCTGCGCAAATTGCACGACACGCTGCAAGCCCTGGGCGCGGAAATCATCGGCGCCTGGCCCACCACGGGCTACACGTTCGAATATTCGGCCTCCGTCATGGGCGACCATTTCGTCGGCCTCGTCATAGACCAGCGCACCCAGGGCATGTTCACCGAGGAACGGCTCGATGCCTGGGTGGCGCAGGTGAAACCGCTGCTGCTGGAGCGCCTGGCGCAGGCGGCTTGAGGCGCGGGTGCGTCAGCCCGCCGGCACCCTCACGAAACCCTCCATCAGCCGCCGCGCCAAGCGGCTCACCACCGTGCTGGTGCTGGAGCTGGCGCCGCCCATGCCGTCGATGTGCTTGCCGTAACGGTCGGGGCTGCCGATGACGCGCAGCAGCAGGCGGTCGCGCGCGGCGGGGTCGGCCGGCAGGTCGTGGGCGAGGAAGAACACGCCCTTGCTGGTGCGCCGCCGCGCATGCAGACGGCGGGAATGCGGAGTGGGGTCATGGCGGGGACGCGGGAGGCAAAAAAGGCCGGGCGGCATTGTGCCGGCCGGCCCTGGCGCGCTCGCGCGCACCCTTGGCGCTACAGCGCCCGCGTGGCGGCCGCGGGCAGGCGGGCCGGCGGAACTTCAGCCGTCGCGGGTGCCGCCACCGGCGGCATGGAGCGCAGCTCCACCTCGATGTGGCGCTCGCGGGCGTGGGCGATGAAATCGTCCAGCGCCTCGCGGATGTCGCGGTCCACGAAGCGGCAGCGCGCGCCGTCGATGATCAGCGAGTCGCCCGGCTGCACCCGCTCCAGGTAGCGGCGCAACGTCGCCTTGCTGAAGAAGGACACGTCCTTGCTCAACTGCAGCAGGTGGGCGCGCTCGCGCGAGGTGATGGACAGCGCGCCGCGCGTGTTGGCGTGGATCACGAACAGCATGCTCGCCACCAGGCCGATGAGGATGCCCATGAGCAGGTCCGTGGCCAGGATGGCCGCCACCGTCACCGCGAAGGGCACGAACATCGCCGCGCCCTGCCGCCACGCCGCCAGCGCGATCGCCGGCTTCGCCAGCTTGTAGCCCGTGTGCAGCAGCACGGCGGCCAGCGCCGCCAGCGGAATCCAGCGCAGCAGCTCCACCAGCAGCAGCACGCTCGCGAGCAGCAGCACGCCGTGCAGCATGGCCGACAGCCGCGTGCGCGCGCCGGCCTGGATGTTGGCCGAGCTGCGCACGATCACCGCCGTGATGGGCAGCCCGCCCAGGAAGCCCGCCACGACGTTGCCCACGCCCTGCGCCTGCAGCTCGCGGTTGGGCGGCGCCACGCGCTTGAGCGGGTCCAGCCGGTCGGCGGCTTCCAGGCTGAGCAGGGTTTCCAGGCTGGCCACCACGGCCAGCGTCACCGCCACCGTGTAGAGCTGCGGGTTGGCCAATGCGGACCAGTCCGGCGAGGCCAGTTGCCCAAGCAGCGAGCCCACGCCGTCCACCTTGGGCAGCGACACGAGCTGGTGCTCCACCAGCGCCTCGGACGGCATCGCCGCGCGGAAGAAGGCCTGGCAGCCCACGCCCCACAGCACGGCCAGCAGCGCGCCGGGCAGCTTGCCGACCACGGGCAGCCGCTTCACCGCGGGCAGCTCCCACAGGAACAGGATCAGCAGCGCCCCGGCCGCCACGGCCACCGCCGCCTCGCTCACGGAGTCCAGCACCAGCGCCATGGCGTCCAGCGCCTGCGCGTCGCGCGGCACACCTTCGAGCATGTGCGGCGTGGAGGCAAAGCCGAAGGCCACGGGCAACTGCTTAATGATCAGCAGCAGGCCGATGGCGGCCAGCATCCCCTTGATCACCGGCGAGGGGAAACAGGCGCCTATGTCGCCCGCGCGCAGCAGGCCGAACAGCCCCTGCAGCACGCCGGCCAGGATCACGGCCACGAGAAAGGCTTCGAAGCTGCCCAGCGTGGCGATGGCGTTGACGACGATGACCACCAGCCCCGCCGCCGGGCCGCTGACGCTGAGCTGCGAGCCCGAGAGGGCCGCGACGACCAGGCCACCCACCACGCCGGAGACCAGGCCGGCCAGCAAAGGCACGCCGCTGGCCAGCGCAATGCCCAGGCACAGCGGCAAGGCGACGAGAAACACCACCACGCCGGCCGGCAGGTCGTGGCGCAGGTGGCGCAAGGAAAGGCCGCGCGGGGCGGCGCCAGGGGAGGACGAAACGGGGGACTGCATGGGGAGACGTGCGAAGAAAGAGTCAGACAGACAGGGCGCGGGCCCTGAGCGGGCGCCCTGCACCGCCGCCGTCAAGGCGTGGCCGGGGCGGGTTCTTCAGAAGGAGGGAAAGCGGCAGGAGCGAGGGAGCGCCGGGGCGGCGCTGCGCACCTGCTTCGGTGTCGCTGCGGCGTTGTTCAGGCCGCGCGCCTGAGCGCCACGCCCGGCGCGTCCACCGCGTGCACCTGGCGCAGGCGGCCGTTGCGCAGGCCGTACACCCAGCCCAGCAGGCGCAGGCGCTGGCCGCGCTGCCAAGCGCGCTGCACCAGCGCCGTGGAGGCCAGCGTGCGCACCTGCTCGATGACGTTGAGCGTCACCAGCCGGTCCACCTGCGCGGCCAGCGCCGCGTCGGCGGGCAGCCCGCTGCCGCCGTCGTCCACCTGGTGGCGGTGCTGCTGGTAGAGGCGGCGCAGCGGGCGTATGCGCTCGGCCAGGTAGTCGGCGCGGGCGTGGCCGGGAGCGGCGCCGGCGTCGGACTCCGACCCGGAGGGCGGCAGGAGGGCCGCGCGCACGCCGCCGCAGGCGTCATGCCCGCACACGATCACGGACTCCACCCCCAGCACGTCCAGCGCGTACTGCAGCGCGCTCATCACGCTGTTGTCCTCCAGCAGCGCCAGGTTGGCGATGCTGCGGTGAACGAACAGCTCGCCCGGCGCGGCATTGACGATGCGCTCGGCCGGCACGCGGCTGTCCGCGCAACCAATCCAGAACACGCCGGGCTGCTGCCCGCTGCTCATTCGCTCGAAGAAGGCGGGTGAGCGCGCATCCATCTCGTCGGCCCAGGCCTGGTTCTCCAGCAAAAGGCGGGTCGGAAGGTCCATCAAAACTCCTTGTCGGTCTTCGATTGCTGCACTGCAACACGGCACCTAGCGTAAACCCTCAATTGCGAATCATTCCGCTGGATTTGCGCCCGGTTGCACGTGCGTCGGTGAGCAACAGGCGGGGAACTTTTGCGCTTTTCCGTCTGGGGAGAAGCTGCGCTTTGGACCTCGCGGCTGGCGGTGGAGCGGTGCCGGATCAGCTCGTGGCGTGCAGCCGCCGCGGCCGGCGGCGGGTTGCGCATGTATCAATGTCGTCAAGCTTTTTTGGGCCGCCTGCGTAGATTCCCGTCCCAGCGAAGCCTGAATTCCCCAGGCCGCGACAGGACAAGAAGTTGGAGCCTCCGTGCAGTTCAGGCGGGCGCCGCTGTTGCGGGTTAGGCAGGATTTTTTTGGACTCCGCATTTCCAAGTTCCAGCCTGAGGCCCTGACCATGCGATCCATCCTGCCCTTCAACTTCGACCAGATGGCCCACCTGGCCCAAACCGATCCCACCGCTTTCGAAGCGCAGCGCCGCGCCGTGCTGGAAAGCGCAATGGATTTCGCCCCGCGCGGCTACGAGGCCTGGGCCCATGCCCGCGTGGCCGACCTGCAACGCCGCGGCGTCGAGGCCGCCGAGCAGGCGCGCCAGGACAGCGCCGCCGCCTGGCGCGCCCTGGACGAAATCATCGACTGGGCCCGCAACGTCTCGAAGCTGTGACGCCCAGGCGCCACGGCCATCGCCTGTAGGAAGCCCGCTTGCGGCGCCGAACCCGGCGGGCATCACGATGTGCTGGCGATTCGGCCCGCAAGCGGGCCTCCTACCAGGCCAATAGGCCATCGATCAGCAGTCGATACACGGGCAGATCACAGCGCCTTGCCCGCGGGCTCCTCGCGCGCGGCCGGCACCTCGGCCACGCCCTGTGCCGGCGGATGAAACCCGCCGATGCGCCCAACGAAAGGCAGCTTCACGCCCAGCGGGCTCACGCCGAAGTTCAGGCCCAGCAGGTTGAGCTCCACGCCGTCCACGGCGCTCACCGCCAAACCAAGCAGCCCGCCCAACGAGAGTTGAAAGCCATGGCCGCTGGGCGCGGGCCCAAGCAGCGTGGTGCCGGTGAAGTCCTTGCCTATGGCGGTGGCGGGCAGGTCCAGCTCCAGCTCCGGCACGTTGCGGCTGATCCAGGCCGTGAAGGTGTTGGAATTGGGCCCCGGCCACAGCCTGTACTCGCCGGCATAGGGGTAGCGCTTGACGGCCTGGCCGATGCGCTCGATGAGCGCATCCACGCCGGCACCGCGCTTTTGCGCGTACAGCTCCGGCTCGGCGCCGAACCAGCGCGCATCCGGCGCGCCCTGGCGGACGACCACCACGTTGTCCGTCCAGCCCAGCCGCCAGCCTATGACCTCGTACACCGTCCAGGCCGGTGCGGCCGTGGGCTTCACCGCCACCCAGGTGTGCACGCCGAAGAGGCCCTTGGCGCCCACGACGCGCGCGCCGTAGACCTGCACCATGGCCTCGCGCACCTGCGCCGGGTCCGGCGCCAGGCCCACGGGCTCGCGGCTGGCGCTCATCCAGTCGGCGGCCGTTGCAGGGGCCGCCCGCAGCAAGGCCAGCGCGGCCAGCACGACAAGAAACAGTCGGAACAGCGGAACTGCAAGGCGCTGCATGGAAGTCTCCGGGTACGTCAAACGGCCAAACGAGCAAGTTTGACGGCCCGCGGGCAACTCGCCCCGTCGTCCGCAAAAGCACCGGCGCGGCGCGCGTGAATTGCGGCCTCTTGTGCGCACGGCCTCAAGCCGTGTTCACGCTCAGGCGACGGCGGGGCCGGGCTCGGCGCCTTGCACGCCGCCGGCCACAGGCTTGCGCATGCCGGCCTGCCCCGGTCGGCACAGCACGGCGCCTTGAGCCTGCAACTCGGCCGCGAGCTGCGAGACCGCGCTGCGAATCAGCTCGAAACAGCGGCGCAGCTCAAGCTCGCTGCGCCCATAGGGATCGCGTATGCGCAGCCGGCGCGGCCGCGCCCAATGGCCTAGCAGCGCAATGCGCTGCGCCGGCACACCGCGGCGCAGCAGATGCTCGGCGTGGCGCGGCTCCATGACCAGGTAGAGGTCGCCATCGCGATGGGCGAAATCCAGCCAGTGCGAGGCATGGTGCCGCTGCAGCGCCACGCCCATGTCCGCGGCAACGCGCACGGTGGAGGAAAAGCAACGGCGGCCCGTCACCGTGTACAGCCCGCAGGAAGCCGTGGGAATGCCGGACTGCTCGCACAGCGCCTGTGCCAGCGCACTGCGGTTCAGGTTGGCCAGGCACACGAAAACCAGCCGCTGCGCCGTGGACCAATCCGGCCGTGTGAACGGCGTGGCCATGCCGGCATAAAAGCCCATGCGCAGCCCAAGCCGCCCCCAGAAACGCCTGAGCGTGCCGCCGGAGGCAGCGGCAGCAAAGGCATTGATGGGTGGCGTGAAACGGGGTGGCATGGGACAGGGCGGGTACGGCTGTGGCGATGATCCACAGTCGCCCTGTCAAACACCTGTCCCCGCGTTTTCCCTTGGAAACCGCGTGGTTTTGGCGGCTGGCGCACCACGCACGCCCCCGGACAGGCCGGCGCTGCGCGCGTGACGTGCGCGGCGCCCAGGCTATCCACCCGCCGCCGCGGGCACCGTGGGCGGCAGCGTGGGCACCGCCCCGGCCGCCTCGCGCCGCACGCGGAACCAGGCCGCGTACAGCGCCGGGACGACCACCAGCGTCAGCGCCGTGGCCACCACCAGCCCGCCCATGATGGACATGGCCATGGGCCCCCAGAAGATGCTGCGCGTCAGCGGAATCATGGCCAGGATGGCCGCCGCGGCCGTGAGCACCACCGGGCGCGCGCGGCGCACGGTGGCCTCGACGATGGCCGTCCACGGCGTGCTGCCGGCAGCGATGTCACGGTCTATCTGGTCCACCAGGATCACGGCGTTGCGCATGATCATCCCGCCCAGCGCGATCACCCCCAGCAGCGCCACGAAGCCAAACGGCGCGTTGAACAGCAGCAGCGCCGGCACCACGCCGATCAAGCCCAGCGGGGCCGTCAGGAACACCAGCGCCATGCGGCTGAAACTCTGCAACTGCAGCATGAGGATGAGCAGCGTCACCGCGAACATGGCCGGAAACACCGCCGCCAGCGCCACGTTGCTCTTGTCGCTCTCCTCGATGGCGCCGCCCAACTCGATGCGGTAGCCCGGCGGCAGGCTCTGCAGCACGGGCTGCAGCGAGGGCCAGATCTGCTGCGTGGCATACGGCCCCTGCACGCCTTCGGCCAGGTCGCTGCGCACGTTGAGCGTCATGTCGCGGTTGCGGCGCCACAGCACGGGCTCCTCCCAGTCCGGCATCAACTGCGCCACCTGCGACAGCGGCACGCTCACACCCGCGCGGGTGAAGAGCGGCAAGTCCTCCAACTGCTGCAGCGAGCGGCGCTCGCCGGGCTGGGCGCGCAGCACCACGTCGATGAGCTCCTCGCCGCGGCGCAGTTGCGCCACGGGGGCGCCGGAGAGGGCCGTCTGCACGGTGGCGGCAATGTCCTGCGTGGCCAGGCCCAGTTGTTGGGCGCGGTCCTGGTCCACCACCACGCGCACGGTGCGCACCTGCTCGTTCCACTCCAGGTGCGTGTCGCGCACCAGCGGGCTTTGGCGCACCAGGTCGCGCACGCGCGCGGCGATGCGGCGCACCTCGTCCACCTCGGGGCCGATGACGCGGAACTGCACCGGGTAACCCACCGGCGGGCCGAACTCCAGGCGCTGCACGCGCCCTCGCAGGTCGGGGAATGTTTCGCCCGCATCGAACACGGCGCGCAGCCGCGTGCGTACCGCCTCGCGCGCGGCCATGTTGGGCGTCTGCACCACGAACTGCGCGTAGCCCGGGTTGGGCAGCTCCGGCGACAGGCTCAGGAAAAAGCGCGGCGTGCCCGCGCCGGTGTAGGCCGTGAAGCCCTGCACCCCGGCGTCGGCCTTGAGGATGTCTTCCACGCGCTTGACTTGCGCCTGCGTCGCGGCGAAGGAGGCGCCTTCGCGCAACTGCAGGTCCACCAGCAGCTCGGTGCGCGAGGCCGTGGGAAAGAACTGCTGCTGCACCAGGCCCATGCCCGCGCCGGCCACCACGAACAGCGCCAGCGTGCCGGCGAGCACCCAGCCGCGGCGCGCCACGGCCCAACCCACGACGCGGCGCATGCGCGCGTACAGCGGCCCCTCGTGCACGCCGTGGTGCCTGGGCTTCATCACCTTGGGCAGCAGCTTGACGCCCAGGTAGGGCGTGAACACCACCGCCACCACCCACGAGGCCAGCAGCGCCACGCCCACCACCCAGAAGATCCCGCCCGCGTACTGGCCGGAGATGGAGTGCGCGAAGCCCACGGGCATGAAGCCCGCCACCGTCACCAGCGTGCCGGTGAGCATGGGGAAGGCGGTGGAGGTCCAGGCGAAGCCGGCGGCCTTGACACGGTCGTAGCCCTCCTCGATCTTCACCACCATCATCTCCACGGCGATGATGGCGTCGTCCACCAGCAGGCCCAGGGCGATGATGAGGGCACCCAGCGAGATGCGGTCCAGCGCCCAGCCGCGCCAGACCATGACGATGGCCACCAGCCCAAGCACCAGCGGCACCGAGGCGGCCACCACCACGCCGCTGCGCCAGCCCAGGGCCACGAAGCACACGGCCAGGACGATGGCCAGCGCCTCCAGGAACGCGCGCTCGAACTCCCACACCGCGTCCTCCACCACCTGCGGCTGGTCGGCGTACTTCTCCAGCGACACGCCCAGGGGCAGGCGCGGCGCCAGCGCGGCGGTGGCGGCGTCCAGCGCCTGGCCCACGTGCAGCACGTTGGCCTGGCGCGAGAGCACCACGCCCAGCGCCAGCACGGGCTCGCCGTTGCGGCGCACGGTGAAGGCAGGCGGGTCTTCCAGCGCGGCGCGCACGTCGGCCACGTCGCTGAGCTTGAGCAGCCGATCGCCCACCGCGATGGGCAGCGCCGCCACCTGCGCCGCGCCGCCGGGCACGCCGGCCACGCGCACGACGCCGCGGTCCACGCGGCCGTCCACCGCGCCGGCGGGCAGCAATGCGCTCTGGCGCGAGAGGGTTTCAATCAGAAGTTGCGGCGTCAACCCCATGGCGGCCAGGCGCTGGCTGGAAAACTCCACGTGCACCTGCTCGGCCTGGCGGCCCATCACGTCCACCTTGACCACGCCGGGCACGGCCTGCAGCGCGCGCTTGACGTCCTCGGCCAGGGCGTGCATTTCGGGAAAGCCCAGGTCCGGCGCGGCCAGGGCGTAGAGCACCCCGTACACGTCGGTGAACTCGTCGTTGAAGAAGGGGCCGCGCACGCCCTCGGGCAGCTCGTGGCGTATGTCGCCCACCTTCTTGCGCGCCTGGTACCAGGCGGCCTCCAGGCCGGCCTTGTCGGTGCCGCCCTGCATCCACAACGTGATGCCGCCAAAGCCCTGGCGGGCGAAGCTGCGCACGTTGTCCAGCCCGTCGAGCTCCTGCAGCGCGCGCTCCAGGCGGTTGAGCACCTGGTCCTGCACCTGCTGCGCGCTGGCGCCGGGCCAGGCGACGGTGACGGTCATGCTGGGCACCTCGAACACCGGGTCTTCCAGCCGGCCCAACCGCGTGAAGGAAAACACGCCCGCGACCAGCGTGGCCAGCAGCAGGAACAGCACCAGCGGCCGGTGTTGCACGGCCCAAGCGGAGAGGTTGAAGTCTTTCATCGCGCCACCTGCAGGACAGCGGCTGAAGCCGCGGCTTGCGGCTGGGGTTCGGCCTGGGCCTGCGGCCTGGGCAGCGGCTCGTCCAGCGGGCGCTTGACGGGGCGCACGGCCATGCCGGCGTCCAGCCGGTGCGCGCCGGCACTGACCACCCAGGCGCCCTCTTCCAGGCCGCGCAGCGTGACGCTGTCGTTGCCCTGCGCAACCACCGTGACGCTGCGGCGCGTGAGCTTGGCCGGCGTGGCGGCCGGGTCGTCCACCACCCACACCGTGGCCTGCCCCTGCGTGCTCAGCAACGCGCCCACGGGCAGCTCGGCCACGGGCTCGCTGCCCGCGCGCGGCGCGGCCAGCGCAACCTCGGCCGTCATGCCCATGCGCCAGAGCGCGGGCGCGGCCGAGACCAGGGCGTAGCGGGCGCGGAAGCTGCGCGTGCCGGCGGCGGCGGTGGGCGAGAGCTCGCGCAAGCGCAGCGCCTGCGCCGCGCCGCCGGCCACGCGCACGGTAGCGCGGCGTTCGCGCAGGTCGGCGGCCAGGGCTTCTGGCACGTCCACCACCACTTCCAGCTCGCGGTCGCGGGCCAGTTGGAACACGGGCTGGCCTTCGGCCACCACCTGGCCGACCTCGGCGCGCGCGGCGCTGACCACGCCGTCGAAGGGCGCCGTGAGCACGGTGTAGGCGTTGCGGTTGCGCGCCAGCTCCAGTTGGCGGCGGGCCTGCTGCACGCGCGCGGCGGCGGTGTCGGCCTTGGCCTGCAGCCGCTCCTGGTCGGCGGCGCCCACGCTGCCGTCGGCCAGCAGCCGGGCAAAGCGCGCGGCGTCGCTGGCGGATTGCGCGGCGTCCACCTCGGCGGCGCGCAACTGCTCGGCGGCAGCTTCGGCGCCAAGCTGGTAGTCGGCCGCATCCAGCCGCGCCAAGGGCTGGCCCGCGCGAACGGCCTGACCCACGTCCACCAGCCGCGCGACGAGCTTGCCGCCGGTGCGGAAAGCCAGGTCGCTCTCGGTGCGCGCGGCCAGCGTGGCGCTGAAACGGCGCTCAGCGCCCGCAGCCGTGTATTGCACGGGCGTGACGTAGACGGCCGGCACCACAGGCGCAGGCTCGGTCGGCTTGGAGCAGGCGGCCAGCAGCAGGGGCAGCGCCAGGGCGGCCGCCAGCCGGCGAGGAAGGGGTGTGGAGGTCATGGTGGTCACAGGCTGGAGGGGTTGGAGGACGGCGCGGCCGCGGCAGGTTCACCCGTGCGCCAGCCGCCGCCCAACGCGCGGTAGAGCTGCACCGCGTCCAGCGCGAGCTGGGTGCGGTGCTCGACGTGCGACAGCTCCGCGGCGATGAGGCCGCGCTGCACGTCCAGCAGTTGCAGCAGGTCGATCTGGCCTTCGCGGCGCAGCGACTGGGCATGCGCGAGCGCGGCGCGGCGCTCGGCCAGCAGCGCGTCCAGCGCGGTGCCGCGTTCACGCTCCTGGGCCAGCGCCACCAGCGAGCTTTCGACTTCCTGCAGCGCCGCCAGCGTGGCGCGCTCGTAGGACAGCTCGGCCGCGCGCTCGCGCGAGGAGGCACGCTCCTGCGCCGCGCGCAGCCGCCCGGCGTTGAAGATCGGGGTTGTAAAGGCCAGCGCCACGCTGCTCAGGCGCACGGGCGCGAGGTCCAGGCCGTTGATGCGCAAGTCCTGCCGGCCCAACAAGGCGCTGAAGAAGAACTTGGGCAGCAGGTCGGCGCGCGCCTCGCGCAGCCGGGCGCCTTCGGCGGCGAGCTGCCGCTCGGCCGCGCGCAAATCCGGGCGGCGCGCCAGCAGCTCGACGGGCTGGCCCGGCGCCAGGGCCGGCGCGTCCGGCAGCGTGGCGGAAGCGGCGGCCTGCAGCAGCGGCAGCGGCTCGCCCGGGTTGCGGCCCAACAGCACGGCGATCTGCTGCTCGGTCACGGCCACCAGCGTGCGCAGCGGCGGCAGCTGCGCGGCCAGGGACTGCGTTTCGGCAGCGGCACGGGCCACGTCAAAACGGCTGGATAAACCCTCGGCGGCGCGGCTGCGGGTGAGGCGCTCGGTATCGGCCTGGGCCTGCAGCAGCGACTGCAGCCGCTGCAGCCGCGCGCGGGCACCCTGCCAGACGAGGTACAGCCGCGCCGCCTCGCCCGCGGCCAGCAGCCGCGCGCCTTCGGCGCCTTCGGCGGCGGCTTGGGCGTCGAGCTCGGCGGCGTCCGCCGCGGCGCGGGCGGCGCCGAAAAGATCCACTTCCCAACCCAGGTCCAGCCCAGCCCTCAACGCGCGCACGTCGGGCTGGCCGCGCTTCACCTCGTCCGGCAACCCGCTGCGCTGGTCGGACGCGCTGGCGGTCAGGCCCACGGTGGGCGCCAGGCGCGACGCCGCCGCCGTGCTGCCTGCGCGCGCCTGCTGTACGCGCTCGGCGGCGATGCGCAGGTCCAGGTTGGCGCGCTGCGCCTCGGCCACCAGCGCGGCGAGCGTCGCGTCGTTGAAGCGCTGCCACCAGTGCGCCTCGAAAGCGCCTGAGATCTCGCCGGCCTGGCCAAAGGCGGGCGTCAGCAGCGCGGCCGGCCCGGATTTCACCGGCCCTGGCGGCCCGCCCGCGCAGGCGGACAGCAGCAGCGCAGCGCCCAAGCCCACGGCGGCACGGCGCCAATGCAGTGCCGCACGGCCAGCGCGCAGCGCTGCCGGCGGCCACGCATGCAAACAGGAGCGCGACGGGCTTGGACCGGAAGCACCAGGCGGCGCGGCGGCAGACGAGGGTCGGAAATCCATGGCGGCCCCAAAGCGGGTTGACGGTGTCAACCATGATGCTTGAAACGCGTTGACACTGTCAACCTGGAAGGGACAATGGTGTTTCTGCCCGCGTATCGGCAGCCGTGACCTGGCGCGGCCGACGGGCGGACCCACGCTGCGAGAATCCGCACATGCCCAGCACCCGCTCTGAAGTTGAGGAATCCGTCGACCTGAAGGAGGCCTGTGTGCGCGCTGCGCGCGAGGTGATTGCCGAGCACGGCATCGAGCAGCTGAGCCTGCGCGAGGTCTCGCGCAAGTTGGGCGTGTCGCACCAGGCGCCGTACAAGCACTACCCCAGCCGCGACCACTTGCTGGCGGAGGTGATGCGCCGCTGCTTTCAGGATTTCACGCAAGCGCTGGACGCACGCGAGCGCCATGCGGACCCGGCAGCGGACCTGCAGTCGCTGGGTTACCAGTACCTGACCTACGCCGCAGCGCATCCGCTGGAGTACCGGCTGATGTTCGGCGGCCCCTGGCCGGAGGGCGTGGATCACACCGAGCTGGCGCGCGACGCGCTGCATGCCTTCGACGTGCTGCGCGACGTGCTGCGCCGCATCTACGGCGCGGGCGAAGCGCAGCGCGCCGAGGTGGATAGGCATGCCATGTTCATTTGGGCCACGGTGCACGGCCTGGCGTCCATACGCGAGGCCTGCGCCATGGAGCACCTGCAACTGGCCCCGGGCGTGGACTGCCCGCAGGTGGCCGGGCACGCGCTGCAGATGATCGAACGCGCGCTGCGCGGCAGCGGCAGCTGATCAAGCCGGCACCCTGTGCCCGGTTGCCAGCACAACCGGCAGCCCCGCACAGGCCCAAGGCGTGAATTTGTCGCGCCCGCGACCATATGCCGGGGCTTCAAGGACAGATGATCTGGGCCGGCCAATGAGAAAAGCCCCGCAGACCGAAGTCTGCGGGGCTTTCTTTTTGGTGGGCAGTGCAGGGTTCGAACCTGCGACCCCTGCCGTGTGAAGGCAGTGCTCTACCGCTGAGCTAACTGCCCGGAATCTGGAGTGTTCCAAATCCGGAAAGCTGCTTCCACC
>NZ_BCTC01000144.1 GCF_001571085.1 Azohydromonas lata NBRC 102462 | reverse complement strand
TGCCGGAGAAGCTCACCGTGTCGCCACCGATCACGCCGCTGCTGGAGAAGGTCGCATTGGCGCTGGTGGAGCCGTCGTAGACCTTGTTGACGCCGGCAGCCGCCACCGTGATGGCCTTGGCCGTGATGTCACCGCTGAGCGTTTCGCCCGCCAGCGTGTAGTTGGAGGCCCGCCCGGAGTCGTTGGACAGCGTGTACGCCGTGGTGACGTTCTTGCCCGTGCCGGCGTTCTTGTTGGCGTAGGTGCCGCTGGCGCTCACGCCCAGCGTTTCACCGCTGACCAGGCCCGCCAGCGTGCCGGCATTGACGTTGGCGGCCGTGCTGCCGTCGTAGGTCTTGGTGCTGACGCTGGAACCGCTGATGCTCAGCGCCTTGGGCGTGATGTTGGCGACCAGTGACGATTGGGAGAGCGTGTAGTTGCCGGCATCCGCGCCGGTGAGGCTGAAGCCGCTGAGCGTCACGGTCTTGCCGGTGCCGGCGTTGGCATCGGCGAAGCTGGCGCTGCCCGTCACGGGTGTGACCGCGTCGCCTTCCAAGGCACTGCCGAACGAGGCCGTCCCGGTGAGCGTGGCGGTCGCGTTCCCGTCGTAGACCTTGTTCGAGGCGCTGATGCCGGTGACGGCCAGTGCGCGAGGCGTCACCACCAGGTTGGCGCTGAAGGGCGCGTACTGGTAGCCCAGGCTGTCGGTGAGCGTGCCGTTGAGCGTGTAGGCGTAAGTGCCCACCGGGCGGTAGCCGCCGCTGGAGTTGGCGCTGGGCGCGGCCAGCGACAGCGTCTGCGTGCCCGTGAGCGTGGAGCGCGAGTCGCCATCGATGAAGCCGCTGTAGTTGGAGGCCGTCAGGGTCAGCGACGGCGTGGCATTGCCGTAGACGATGCTGTTGCCGTTGGTGGCCACGCTGATGACCGGCGCAACGCTGTAGAGGAACCAGTTGCCGCTGCCGGCGTACGACGGCGTGGCGCCGGCAACGTAGGCTTCGTTGTAGTGCTTGCTGTAGCCCGTCATGCCCTCCAGGCTGCCGGAGGGCGTGGAGGAGTAGACGAGGTAGCGCCCGCCGCTGCCCGGCACGATGCCGGAGGCGCCCTTGCTGTTGGTGAAGTTGCGGCCGGCCGCCAGGACGATGGGGCTGGCGTTGGTGGTGGCCACCGAGCCGCTGCTGGCGATGGTCAGGTCAGCGCTGGCGCCGCGCGCCTCCATGGTGACGGCGCCCGCGGCGCGGACGGACCCGCTCACGGTGACGTTGCCCGCGGCCACGTCGAGCGCGCTCAGCGCCGTGCTGTTGCCCACGCCGTTGAGCGCCAGGTCGGCGGCCGCGCCGCCGCCATCGGCCGTGGTGTCGATGCTCAGGGCGTAGTTGCCGTTGAGCGTCCTGGAGCCCAGGCGCAAGGCACCGGCGGCGTTGCTGCCGCCTGAGCGATCGGTGTCTATCGAGATGGCGCTGCCGGTGAAGGCCACGCCCGCGGTGTTGCCCACATCGATGTCGCCGCCGTTGGTGCTCATGCCGCCGGCAACGCTCAGGCTGCCGCCGGCATAGGTTTGCGCGCCTTCGGTGGCCACCGCGGCATCCAGGGTGATGGCGCCGCTGGAGCCGCTGGAGCCGCGGCTGGTGTCGATGCTCAGGCTGTCGAGGTAGGCGCCGCCCACGGCGGTCGCCCCACCGGTGATCGCCACCGCGCCCCCGCTGCTGTCGGGTGAGCGTGCATTGATGGTCAGTGCGGCACCGGAAGCGCTGGCCGACACGCCGCCGTTGATGGTGAGGCTGCCGGCGCTGGTGTTGGCGCTGTTGCTCTTGGTCGTGACGTCGAGGCTGCGCGTGAGCTGCACGCCGCCGCTGCCCGGGTTGAGCGTGACGGCGTAGCCCGCGGTCTGCAGCGTGCCGCCCAAGCTGATGCTGCTGCCGGCGTCACCCGTCGTGTCGATGGTGAAGCCGCCGTTCGGACTGTAGAGGTAGGTCTTGCCCGAGGCGGAGAAATCGCCGTTGAGCACGATGCTGCTGCCGCCCGCGCGCGAGTTGCCCAGGCTGACGTAGTTGTCGTCCGAGGGCGTCGCACCCGAGGCGTCCAGCGTGAGGCCGGCCAGGTGGAACCCTGCGCGGGCATCGGTGTTGAGCGGCATGTTGATGCTGCCGCTGGCCCCATCGCTGGAGTTGGAGCTTGAGCGCAGCGTCAGGGTGGCGCCGGCGCTGGTAGCCGACAGCGTGCCTGCAGGAATCGACTGGTCGGCGCTCACGTAGATGTTGCCGCCCTGGCCGGTGCGTGCGACGTTGCTGTCCACCACCACCGAGCGCAGCAGGTTCACGCCCTTGCTGCCGGTCAGGCTGATGTCGCCGCCATAGGCGTAGGGGTAGGTCTCCACGCCATCGAAGTAGAGCGCCTCGCCGACGCCCAGGGTCTTGATGTCGCCGTTGAGCAGGAGCTGGTTGCCCGCCGAGAGCGAGTAGCTGCCCGTGCCCACGGCATTGCCGTCGGTCTGGATGCTGCGCTTGCCGGCCGTAAGGCTGAAGCTGCGGTTGTTGCCGGCCACCGCCACCTTGGCGGCATCCACCGTCACCAGGCTGCCGCTGTCGGAGAAGTTGATGTCGTCGGGGCCGGCAAGGTCTATGGCCACCGTCTGAGGCGCGCTGGGGCCGCCCAGCGACAGGTTGATGGTCTTGAAATGGTTGGGCGTGAGCTCGCGGATGAAAACGCTGCCTTGTTGCGTTGACACCGACAAGGTGTTGTCGACGGTACCGCTGCCCTGCGCGATCTGGATGTCGTAGCCGCCGGCGCCTATGGAAGTGACGCCAGGCGTGTCCTCGTTGAGCACGCTGAAGCTCACGTCGCCGGCCGTGATCTGGGCCGCCGGATGGGCGGCGTCGTACGGCTTGAGCGAGGCGATGGTGCCTTCGGTGTTGCTCCTGGGGATGGTCAGGTTGAAGCTGCTGGAGCCCAGGTCGACAGCGTTGTCGTCGAAGCGGACGCCGCCGGTGAGGGCCGTGAGGTTGACCCCCCAGCGGAAGCGCCGCGTGACGTCCAGGCCCGTGGTGGCGAAGAAGGTCTTGCCGTCGGAGGCGCCGCCACTGATCGTGGGCAGCACGACGTTGCTGCCGTCGGTGACATAGTCGATGTGGTCGCCACCGGCGAACAGGATGGAATGCGTGCCCGCGTCCTTGACGTTGTTGAGGTCGACGAAGGTGATGTTGTCATCCACCGACTTCAGGAAGGTGGAGCCGCCGTTCTGGTAGACGGCCAGCGAGCCCTCTGAGGCCATGGCGCCCACGGCCAGCTCCAGCGGGTTGGCCTGCGTGCCTATGGTCGTGCCGCTGAGCCGGATGTCCGGCGACTCGATCTCGGCCACCTCGTTGGCCGGGGCGGCCGAGCGCAGCGTGGTGGCCGACGCGCTGAAGGCGCCCTGGCCGGTCTTCACCGCGCCATCGGCGAACGTGATGTTGCCGGCGCTGATCTGGACGTTGGTGTGCGTGTAGTCCCCGGGCTGGCCGGCGCCTAGGGTGTTGACGTCGCCGGTGGCGACGTTGAGCACGCCGCTGGCGTCGGTCTTGAGCAGGATGTGGCCGGTACCGGAGTGGCCGTCGCCGCCGAAGTCGTCCAGGACGCGGATGTCCTGCGTGCTGTCGGCCTGGCTGCCTAGGTTGACCGAGACGGTGCTGAAGGCCTGCGTGCCGACCTCGTTGACGTAGGAGCTGCCGGCGTCGTTGTTGACGGAGAGCGTGCCGTAGCCGCGGAACGCGCCGCCGGAGATCTTGATGGGGTTGGCGCTGCTGCCGATGCTGCCGGCCTGCAGCGTGGTGCCCACGCGGGTGATGATGTCGGCCGTGGCGGGCGCCGTGTTGCCGCTGTCGATGCTGGCGCCGCGCAGGAAGATGTAATTGCCCGACTGCGAAGGGGTCACGCCGTCGTTGTAGTAGGCCGAGCCGCCGGTGTTGGTGAGGCTGTTGGCGGCCAGCGTGATGGCGCCGTTGACCTGCACGTCCAGCATGCCGCTGCCGTAGTTGCTGCTGACGTTGACGCTGCTGCCGGCGGCCATGGTGAAGTTCTGGCCCGCGCGGCTCACCGCCTCGCTGTAGCCGCTGCCCGCGACCGAGCCGACGTAGAAGTTGCCACCGCCGGTGGACACCTTGCCTGCCGAGGAAAAGCTGACGTTGCCCGCGCTGCCCGGCGTGAGCACCACGTTGAGCTTGCTGTAGTAGACCGACGGGTTGTAGGAAATCAGCGCGTTGACGTTGATGTCGTTGGCCGCCAGCAGCGTGAGCGTGGTGGTGTAGCCGTTGGGCCCGCTCACGACGATGGGCGCGTTGACGTTGATGTTGCCGCTGGAGCTGCCCGTGGAGCCGGTGGTGACCGTGACGTTGGCGCCCGCATTGAGCGAGTTGACGATGGTGCTGGCCAGGATGACGGAGTCGGCCGTGGGCGTGAACGTTGCCGTGTCACCGTTGGTGCTGGAGCCGCTGAAGCCGGTGCCGCTGGCGCCGGAGCTGGCGATGGTGACGTTGCTCGGATCGAGCAGCCACTGGCCGGCGGCGCCGGAGGCGCCTGCATCGACCTGGCCCAGCACCTGCAGCTTGTCGTGGCTGGAGGTCTCGACGCGGCCGCCGTCGCCGCCCTGCGCGCCGCCGCGCGCGGCGATGTCGCCGCCGAAGGCGGTGCGGTCCTGCGACCACAGCACCGCGGTGCCGCCCTGGCCGCGCTCGCGCGCGGAGACGTCGATGCGTGCGCCCGGCGCCATGAGCACGGTGGAGGCATTGGCCACCGAGGCGTCGCCGCCCTGCCAGCCGCCGCCTACCAGCACCGTGCCGCCGCCGGCCGCGCCGGAGGCGTCGATGGCGGCGCTGCCTTGCAGCGCCACGTCGTGCGCGGTGGCCGTGACGCGGCCGCCCGTGCCGCTGGCCGCGGACGCGTCGAGCTTGCCGCTGATGTCCACGCGTCCGACCTGCGCGTCGCCGCGCAGCTCGATCACGCCGCCGTGGTTGTCCACGGTTTGCGCTTCGATGATGCCGGTGTGGTTGACCACCGCGCGCGCCAGGGCGTCGGCCGCGTCGGCCGTCAGCGCGACGCGTCCGCCGTCGGCGCGGATGAGGCCGTGGTTGGCGGCCAGCGCATCCAGGGTGCCGCGCTCGACCGTGAAGCCTGCCAAGCCCGCGCCGTCCACGCGCAGCGACACCGCATCGGCGGCAGCCAGGCGCACGTCGCCGCGCGGGGCCTCTATGGTGCCGGCATTGACCACCTGCGCCCCCACCAGCGCCACGTAGCCGCCCGGCTGCGCGGACAGCCGGCCCTGGTTGACCACGCCGGCGCTGCCGCTGCCTTCCAGGCGGATGCGGCCCGTGGCGAAGTCGGCGCTGGCCACGTCACGCGTCGAAGCCAGGATGCCCGCGGCGCTGACCTGCGCACCGCGCGCAAAAAGCACGCCGTTGGGGTTGACGATGAAGACCTGCCCATTGGCGTTGAGCGAGCCCAGGATCTGGGTCGGATCCTGGCCGACGACGCGGTTGAGGGCGATCGAGGCGGCCGAAGGCTGCTGGAAGTTGACCGTCGCCCCCGCGCCTATGGAAAAGCGCTGCCAGTCGATGGCCGCAGCCTTCGTGGCCTGCCGTATGGTCATCGCCGAGCCGGCCTGCTGGATCGTGGCCTGCCCCTGAACCACTTGCCCGCCGCCCGGCAAGACCGCATCGGCCGCCTGCGCCGCGCCGACCCCGCCCATGAGAACCATCGCCGCGGCAAGCACCACCGTGTGGCGCTTGCCTCTGGCTCGCGAGCCCTCGGCAGCCGGAACCCAGGAATTGCTGCTGTCGTTCCAAACAAGAGCAAAGGCGCGATTTTTCGAAGCGTGGCGGGACATGAAGGCTGCAAATAAGCAAGCCGTGGCCAATAACCCCCACCGGGAGCACGGACCCGACTTGTTGTTTTTAAAACCGACGGCCCAGCACGGCGAAAGCTGCTTGGAAACCATCGAAGGCGTACGCCTTATTCGGAATCAAGCCCTGCGGCATTTAGTACAAATGCAATACCTTCTTTGAGAATTACAAATATTTTCGTGTCTAGATAGAAATACAAAAAATTACCAATATTGGGAATATTGTTTGCTCCGCCCGCAAATCGCCTCAAAGTCTTTGAATTCGGTAATGATGCACATTTAATTTTTTACTTCCTGATTTTTCTCTGATAGCAAAAATCCAGTTATTGGAAATATCTCAAAATTTATATTAAAGACATCATTGTTTTTAAATGTCACAGGAAGAACATTTTGAGACGGCGCTATCCACCGTGTCCGGCCCCGGCGTGCACTGATGGCACGCAGAGGCCGGGAAGGCCTTGCGGCAGCGCCGCCTGCGCAGCGCTGCTGTCGTGAAAACCGCCGCCGTCCGCCTGGACGGCAGCGGGTCCGGCCCGCACAGCCGGCTTACTTCACGCGCTTGAGCGGACCGGCCAGGTCAGGAAAGTTGCTGGTGTTGAGCACCTGCACGCCCGCGTTGTGCTCGCCGTTGAAGGGCGTGACCGCGCCGGGGCAGCCGGCCTTTTGGGCGTCGGCGGGCGAGTTGAACCACAGGCCCAGGTGGTACTGGTGCACCGGCGGCGTCAGCGGCGTGGCCGAGGCGTCGGGGAAGGGGCTGTCGTGCACGTGCGGCGCCGGCACCGAGTTGCCTATGGCCAGCGAGAACGTTTCCTTGTTGAAGCGGCCGATGAACTTCTGGCGGGCCTTGCCTTGCCAGTCGGTCTTCATGTCGCCCTGGTACCAGCCCATGCCGAAGGGGAAGTTGGGCACGCTCAGGACGAACAGGTCGAACTCCGTGTTGGCCGGCAAGCCCTGCAGTTGCACCGTCATCTCCTCGGCCTCGCCCACCTTCTGGATGGAGACGCGGCCCTTGGCGTTGACCACGCAGGCCGGCGACGAGGCCAGCCCCGGCGAGCGGACCATGTTGAAGACGAAGGGCGCGTCCCATTCGGCGGCGGCCAGGTCGTCGCCCGCGGCCAGCGCGGCGGTGGACGAGGCGGCGGCCGCGGCCGCCAGGCCGGCGGCAAGGGCGGCGCGGCGCAGGGAAAAGCTGGATCGGTTCATGGCGGAACTCCTTGTGATGCACAGGTCACCAGGCGTGTGAGGCAAAGCGGATGGGGCCGGCGCGCCGCGCCTGGCTTCAGCGGCGGCCCTGCCGATCGCGCAAGCCGTTGAAGGCGTTGCGGATCTGCGCTTTCAGTTGCGCGGGCCACCAGTGCCGTTCAGCCCTCCGTGGAGGGGTACGCAGGCTCACTCCGAAGGGGGAGGCCGCCGCGTGCCTGTGCCTGCGGGGCCGTGCAGCGGCAGGCATTCCAGTTCAGGCCACCCCTCCCGGGGTTGCCGTGCAGTCCGCCGCGGTCAGTCGCGGTCAGTCGCGCATCCAGCCGGCCGTCTTCACGTACTGCCTGATCAGGCTCACCGCCGCCGCGGGTGGATTCTCGAAGTCCATGCCCAGCATGAAGCCCGCCTCCTTGGCGCTGAGCACGCTGTGCGTGACGCGCGCGTGCAATTGGAGGACGTCCATGCCCGCGCCCAGGATGGGCGCGCGCACCTTGATCCAACAGAGCGTCTCCAGCCTGAGATTGAGCGACGACACCACGCCTATGCCGTCCACGCTGATGTCGAAAGTTCGCATGGGCACCACCTGCTGGTTGGGCAGCCGCAATTCGCCCAGCGCGCGAAACCGTTTTCGCTCGGTCTGGCGCCTGTCGACGCTGGCATTGGCCCAAGGGGAACTTTCCTGCGCATCCAACACGTTCACGCCCCCAGAATATTTAAATATTTTCCCGCGACGCCACGGCCTTTTCTTTGATTTTCCTTGTCCGTTCCGAATAACTCCCACGGAATACGGCACAGGCCAGCGCCACCTGCAAATTCGGCAGCCCGCCAGAATATCCGCTCCAGTTTGAAATACCACGGCACCGTGGCGCGCGTCATTCCTGCACGGCATGCCCTGGAATGACCCGAGCGGGCATATCAGCTCATACCCCACGCAGCGCCGGTGGCAATTTTTCGTCCTTTCGCCCGCCGCAAGCTCGATTCGAAGCGTTTCCTCCCTCAAACCTGGACACACTCGGCAAAAATTCAGCCAATTAAGCGCCAGTCAAAGCCTGTTTGACGCGGGTCATGCTTGGACTGATTTTTCGATGGGCGATACTGTCAGGCCGTTTTCTCAGTGGAAACCCTGAAATGCTTCAACTCCGTCCCAACTGCGAATGCTGCGACAAGGATTTACCTCCGGAATCGGCCGAGGCGCGCATATGCTCATTTGAATGCACGTTTTGCAGCCCTTGCGCGGATACCGTGCTGAAGGGGCATTTTCCCAATTGCGGCGGCGAGCTGGTGGCCCGCCCGCGGCGGCCGGCCTCTAAATTACTCAAATTCCCGGCATCCACCGAAAGGGTATTGAAGGAGCACGGCTGCGCCAAGGCGGCCTGAGCCTTATTGGCGGTTCATGTCGGTGGTTTGAATTTGGGCCCGGCGGCGACGCCAGCCGGGCCGTCTTGAATTGATTTTGCTGCCGCGCCGCCGTTTTACAGGCGCCGGCTCAGCCCAGGCGCGGCTTGACCTTGCCCGCCGCCTCCTTGGCGCGCGTGCGGGCCGTTTCCACGTCTTCGGCCCTGGCCAGCGCCACGCCCATGCGGCGCTTCACAAAGCTTTCCGGCTTGCCGAAGAGGCGGATGTCGGTGCCGGGCACGCGCAGCGCCTCGGCCACGCCGTCGAACACCAGCGCCTGGCCTTCCACGCCGCCGTAGATCACGGCGCTGGCGCCGGGGCTCTTGAGCGAGGCGTCCACCGGCAGGCCCAGGATGGCGCGGGCGTGCAGCTCGAACTCGCTCTGCCACTGCGTGGCCATGGTCACCATGCCCGTGTCGTGCGGGCGCGGGCTGACTTCGCTGAACCACACCTGGTCGCCCTTGACGAACAGCTCCACGCCGAAGAGGCCCTGGCCGCCCAAGTCCTGCGTCACCGCGCGCGCGATGTGCTGCGCCTTCTCCAGCGCCACGTCCGACATCGGATGCGGCTGCCAGCTCTCCACGTAGTCGCCGCTGACCTGCACGTGGCCGACGGGCGCGCAGAAGCTGGTTTCGATCTGCCCGTCCGCCCCCACGCTGCGCACCGTCAGGAGCGTGATCTCGTAGTCGAAATCAATGAAGCCTTCGACGATGACGCGGCCGTGGCTGACGCGGCCGCCGGCCATGGCGTAGTCCCAGGCCTTTTGCACGTCCTGCGGGCCGTCTAGCTTGCTCTGGCCCTTGCCGGAGCTGCTCATCACCGGTTTCACCACGCAGGGGAAGCCGATTCCAGCCCCGTTCGCGCCGTCGATGGCCGCCTGCAGCTCCTGCAGCGAGTCGCAAAAGGCGTAGGGGCTGGTGGCCAGGCCCAGCGTCTCGGCGGCCAGGCGGCGTATGCCCTCGCGGTCCATGGTCAGCCGCGCGGCGCGGGCGGTGGGGATGACGCGCACGAGCCCTTGAGATTCCAGCTCCTGCAGCACCGGCGTGGCGATGGCCTCGATCTCAGGCACCACCAGCGCGGGGCGCTCGGCTTCTATGAGGGCGCGCAGCGCCTCGGGGTCGCTCATGGCGATGGTGCGCGCGTGGTGCGCCACCTGCTGGCCCGGGGCGTGGTCGTAGCGGTCCACGGCGATGGTCTCCACGCCCAAGCGCTGCAGCGCGATCAGCACTTCCTTGCCCAGCTCGCCGGACCCCAGCAGCATCACGCGCGTGGCGGTGGGGGACAGGGGCGTGCCGAGGCGTTGAGGTTCGGTCATGGCGGGACTCCTTAGCGAAAAAGGCCGTCATCGTAGTGGCTGGACGAGTTGGTGCCGCCGCGGCCGGAGCGGCACGGCCGCGGCGCTAGCATGGCGCCGGCCGCGCACCCGCCCGGGGCGCGGCGGCGCGCCGGCCGTCTGCGGCGCAAGCCACAGACCAACAAGCTCCAGGGAGAAACCTTCATGACCCCTCGCAAGATCGTGCTGGCGCTGTCGTGCGCGCTCGCGGCCCAGCTCGCGCCCGCGCGCGACAACACCGCCGCCGGCGCCCATGCGGCCCACTACGCCGCCACCAGCCGCTACTACGGCCAGCTCGTGGCCGGCAGCTCGCCCAAGCTGGCCGAGCTGACCCTGTTCACCACGCTCATGCCCAAGGGCGCGGACCTGCACCACCATTACTCCGGCGCCATCTACGTCGAGACCTATCTCGACTGGACCGAGGCCCTGGGCTACTGCATCTACCGCGCCACGGACCCGGCGCTCAAGATCGAGAAGTTCAAGGTCGGCACCGGCAAGCCCACGCCGCTCACCGACGCGCAAAAGGCCCAGTGCATCAGCGTGGAACAGGTGCGCAACGACAACGGCTTCTACCGCGAGCTGCTCACGCGCTGGTCGGACAAGGACTACGGCAACCACGTCCACGACCAGCCGCCGCCGGACAAGCAGTTCTTCGACACCTTCGGCTATTTCGGCGCCGTCTCCGACTACAACTACAACCTCGCGCTCAAGCACCTCAAGGCCCGCGCCCTGGACGAGAACCTGGGCTACATGGAGACCATGCTCAAGGGCGGCCCGGCGCTCTACAACGTGGCCGACTACTCGCCGCTGCTGGACCAGCTGCCCGCCAACGCCACGGTCGAGCAGGTGGAGGAGGCGCTGATCCGCTCCTACACGTACCTGCGCACCGACGCCGCCACGCAGCAGTCCATCGAGCATTACCTGCAGACCCACCGGGAAGCCGCCGCGGGCGTGGACGACGAGTCCTTTCGCCTGCGCTTCCTGTCCTACGTCTCGCGCAACAGCGCCGCCTCCACCGTCTTCAGCAGCCTCTACACCGCCTTCGAGGCGGCGGTGCGCGGCCCGGAGCTGATCGTGGGCGTGAACATCGTGGGGCCCGAGAACGGCATCGTGGCCATGCGCGACTACGCGCTGCACATGAGGATGTTCCAGTTCCTGAAGAAGCAGCCGCGCTTCAAGGACGTGAAGCTGGCCCTGCACGCGGGCGAGCTGGTGCTGGGCATGGTGCCGCCGGAAGGGTTGCGCTCGCACATCCGCGAGGCCGTCACCGTCGCGGGCGCCGAGCGCATAGGCCACGGCATCGACATCGCCCACGAGGCCGGCGCGCTGGAGCTGATGGCGCAGATGAAGCAGCGCCCGGTGGCCGTGGAAGTGAACCTCTCCAGCAACGAGTTCATCCTGGGCGTCAAGGGCGACGCGCACCCCGTGCTGCTGTACGCGCGCCAGGGCGTGCCTTTCGTGCTGTCCACCGACGACGCCGGCGTCTCGCGCAACAACCTCAGCGGCGAATACATGCTCTACGCCTCCCGCTACAAGGCCAGCTACGCCGAGCTCAAGCGCGTGGCCTACAACGGCGTGCGCTACAGCTTCCTGCCGCCGCAGCTCAAGCAGGAGGAGACGGCCCGCCTGGACAGGCGCTTTGCCGAGTTCGAGGCGCGCATGGCGCAGGTGGCGCGCGGCACGCGTTGAGAAGCGTCGGCGGGGCGGCCGCTGAGCGGGCCGCCCTGTGATCAATCCGCCTGCGCCCCGCGCAGCCGCATGAGGTTGGGCAGCGGCATGGAGCGGCGCAGCACGTCCTCGGCCAGCCACTCGGCCGCGCGGCGCGCGCGCTGCGCCACGCGGGCCGAGGGCAGTTGCAGCGCGTCGTCGTTGCAGGCCGACAGGCCATAGGCGCCGCGGTAGCCCAGGCGGTCCAGCCGCACGACCAATTCAGCCAGGCGGGCGGACAGCATGCCTTCGCCGGGGAAGACCTCCAGCGCATGGCCGCCGCCCGCGGGCGCCTCGCTCAGCGCGTCGGCCAGTTGCACGAGAAACAGCTTTTCGGGGTCGATGTCGTCCAGCGTGTCCAGCGGCGTGCAGGCGCCCAGGGCGTGGCAGGCATCCAGGCCCAAGCCCAGGTTGGGGCAGTCGGCGCGGCTGACCACGTCCCAGGCGATGGCGAAGTCGTTGACGTGCCGCCCCGCGGCCACGGCCTTGTAGGCGATGCGCACGCCCATGGGCACGGCCAGCATGGCCAGCTTGCGCAGGTCGCGCGCCATGGCGTCCACGTCGCCGCCGGGCTGCGCCGCGGCGGTGGAGGAGGTCACCACCAGCAGCCGGCAGCCCAGCGCGCGGCAGGTCTCCAGCATGGCCTTGGCGACGTCCACCTTGTAGTCGTGCAGGGGGCCCTGCAGGCCCTCGAAGTCGCGCAGCGACTGCAGCGCCGCCACGCGCAGCCCGCTGGCCTTGACGGCGGCCACGGCGGCGTCGAAGCCGCCCGCGTGCGCCGCCAGGTCGCGCGCCTGCAGCAGCACTTGAGAAAAGCCCGCCTCGCGCAGCGCGCCCAAGCGGTGCTCCAGCGGTCCGGCCAGCGTGGCCGTGTCCAGGCCGAAGTCGGCGATGTTGTCGTTCATGGTGGCCGGCTCCGCGCTCAAGCCGACGCCGCGCCGTGCTGCACCAATTCAAAGCTCACGCCGCCCAACAGGGGCTTGGTGAGCGCGCCGCGCGCCTCGGTGTGCACGGCGGCGGCCTCGACGAACTCCATGCCCCGCGCGCGCAGCTCGCGCACGGCCGCCAGCACGTCCGGCGTGCCCAGGGCGACGCGGTGCAGCGTCTCGTCCTGGTCGATTTCCAGCGCATCGAACTGCGGCTCGATGAGCTGCAGGTAGAACGAGCCGTCCGGGCTGCGCAGCACGCGCCCGGTGGGCAGGATGCCGAAGCGCTCCTCGTCCGGCAGCGCGCTGAAGCCCAGCAGCTCGGCGTAGAAGGCCGTCCAGTCCTCGGTGCGGCCCAGGCCGATGTACTGGACGATGCCAAAGCCGTGCAGCCCCGCCACGGCCGGCGGGCGCTGCTCGGCGCCGGGAATGGGCGTGAAGTCCACGTCGTAGATGGAGAACTCGCGCCAGCGGTCCACGAAGTAGATGCGGCTGGTACCCGCGCCGTGGATGGCCGGGATGTAGAGCTCCATCACCTCCACGCGCGGCGGCACGCCCCAGGCGCCGCGCTCCAGGGCGCGGCGGTAGGCGGCGGCGGCGTCGCGCACGCGCAGCGCCACGGCCGTGATCACCGGCGTCTCGCCCAAGGGCGCGGCCGCGCCCAGCCCGGCGCCATGGGCGTTGACGATGAGGTTCATGCCGCCCTGGCGGTAGAGCAGCACTTCGCGCGAGCGGTGCCGCGCCACGGGCTTGAAGCCCATCATTTCCAGCACCTGGCCGAAGGCCTGGGGCCGGGAGGTGGCGAACTCGATGAACTCGATGCCGTCCAGGCCCAGCGGATTGGGCGCGGCGCCTATGGCTTCGCGGTCGGTCAGGCTTGCGGACATTTCAAAGACTTCCGTGGCAGTGGAGGAGCGCGTCAAACCCGGGATTCTGCCCTTGGGCCGACGCCGCTCCCCGCGGCGGGCAGGCCGCCAGCGGGCTTACTTGCCGGCCGCGCGCACCTTCTCGACCTCGGCCACCACCTCCTTGACCAGCCCTTCGCCCACTTGGGCCGAGAGCTTGTCCATGGCCGGCTTGGCGCGCTCGCGCAGCTTGGCGATCTCGGTGGCGGGCAGCTCGTGCACCTGCATGCCGCGCTTCTTGAGCTCTTCCAGCGCCTTGGCGGCCTCCTCGCGGGCGACCTTGCGCTGGTAGACGGTGGTCTCGTTGGCGGCGTCCTGCAGGATCTTCTTCTCGTCGGCGGAGAGCTTGTCCCAGAACTTCTTGCTCACGATGACGGCCTGCGGCGTGTACATGTGGTTCGTGAGCGTGAGGTGCTTGGTGACCTCGTAGAACTTCTCGTTGACGATGTTGAGCAGCGGGTTGGTCATGCCGTCGATGGCCCCCTGCTCCAGCGCGGTGTAGGTCTCGGTGTAGGGCATGGGCGTGGCCACGGCGCCTATGGCGTTCATGAAGTCCACGTACTGCGCCGTGGGGATGACGCGCATCTTCATGCCCTTGAGGTCGTCGGCTTTCTGGATGGGCTTCTTGACGGTGTGCATCTGGCGAAAGCCCAGGTCCCAGTAGGCCAGGCCCACCAAGCCGCGCTCCTGCAGCTTGTCCAGCAGCTTGCGGCCCACAGGGCCGTCGGCCACGGCGTCGG
>NZ_BCTC01000143.1 GCF_001571085.1 Azohydromonas lata NBRC 102462 | reverse complement strand
CTTACGACTACCACGAATGAGCACCTCTGCCGGACCGCACGGCTCAGCATCGTCCTCATTGCACGCGTCGTTGCATCGTCTGCGCAACCACGCCGACTTCAGGCGCATCCTCTCCAACAGCGGCTGGCTGATGGGCGAGCAGTTAGTGCGCCTGGCGGTCACTTTCGTGCTGGGAGTCTGGACCGCGCGCCACCTGGGGCCGACGGACTTTGGGCTGCTGAGCTATGCGATCGCCTACAGCGGCATCTTCGCAGTGGTTGCCACGTTGGGCGTGAACCGCATCCTGGTGCGCGAACTCGTGGCCGCCGCTGACGACCTGGAGCAGGCCGCGGGACTGATCAGCACCGCCTTTGCGCTGCGTATCGGTGCCGCCGGCGTACTGTACGCAGCCGCGCTGGCCGGTACGGCCTGGTCCGGCGATACGCAACTGCTGCTGGTTGCGCTGGTGGCCGGCGGCACCATTTTCAGCGCGGCCGACTGCGCCGACCTGTATTTCCAGTCCAAGGTGGAGTCCCACCATGCCACGCGGGCCCGGCTCGTGGCCTTCGCGCTCGGCTCCGCCGTGCGCATCGCCCTGCTGCTCGGCGGCGCGCCTGTGCTTGCCTTTGCGGCGCTGGCCCTCCTGGAAGGGCTGCTGGCGCTGGCGTTGTTGCAGGTGTGGTACCGCGCCCATGGCCCACGGCTGCGCTGGTCGGCCGTGCGCCGCGAACACGCCCGCAGGCTGTTGGGAGAAAGCGCCCCGGAAATCATTGCCGGCCTTGGCGGCATCCTGTTCATGCGGCTTGACCAGGTGATGCTGCAGCACATGCTGGGGCCCGCCGCGGTGGGTACCTTCGCGGTCGCCGCGCGTCTGACGGAAATCTGGTATTTCGTGCCGGTAGCCATCGTGGCGTCCTCATTTCCCGGCATCGTCGCGCTGCGCGAGAGCGACCGGCCTGCCTACCTGCGGCGCATTGAACATCTCACGGGCATCCTGGTGCTGCTCGCCTACGCGGTGGCGCTGCTTGTCTCTCTGGCCGCGGCACCGGTGGTGCCGCGGCTGTTCGGCAGCGCCTACGAGGCTGCTGCCGACGTGCTGTTGATCCAGGTGTGGTGCGGCCTGTTCGTCGTGCTCGCGCAGACCTCCGGCGCGTGGCTGATGGCTGAACGCAAGGCACGCCAGAACATGCTGCGCAGCCTGGTGGGCCTGGGCGTCAACGTCGGTGCGAACCTGATGCTGATCCCGGCATTCGGCGCTGAAGGCGCGGCCATCGGGACGCTGCTGTCATTTGCCACCGCCTACTTCCTGTACGACATCACCGTGCCGTCAATGCGACCAATGGCCCGCATCAAGCTGCGCGCGCTGTTGCTGCTGCCACTCTTGACGTGGTTGCTGCAGCGCGGGGCCGGCTCCCGAGGGGCGAAATGAGCGCCTTGCTGAAGCATTTCCATCGCCTGCTGGTGACCTGCTGCGTGATCGGTGCATGGTTGGAGTTCTTCCTGTGGGCCGACAACCATAGGCAACGTCAGTTCATCCGCCGCCTGTACCTGCGTCTCAAGCGTGTACGCCACGGCCGGCACGTGTATTGCGGCCCGTTGGTCATGATCCGCTCCAACGGCAACCTGACGCTCGGCGAGCGCTGCGCGCTCGGCTACGACACCAGGATCTGGAACTACGCGCCCATCAGCATTGGCGATGACTTCATGGCGGCCGCGGGGCTCACCATCAACGCCGGCAGCCACGACGTGACGACGATGCGTGGCCAGGCGGCGCCGGTGCGCATCGGCCACCGTGTCTGGTGCGGACTGAACGTCAGCATTCTGGCCGGTGTCACGGTCGGCGACGATGTCGTGATCGCCGCAGGCGCTGTTGTGACCCGAGATATTCCCTCGGGATCGGTCGCCGCCGGTATTCCCGCCCGCGTGGTACGCGCGCTTGAGCGCGATCCTGCCCTCTTCGATCGTTCCGACTGGTGTTAGCCGCCGCAGTAATTCGTCTTTGTTCAACGACACAGCACCCCGAATTGCGAGACTCCAGTGGGAATCAAAACTCAGATCAAGGCAATTTCGTATCTCGTCAAGGCGCGTCCGTTCCTGCTTGAAAAGCCGGTAGTGCTGCAGTTTCCGGTCATAGACATCTGCAATTCGCAGTGCCAGATGTGCCGGATCTGGGAGAACAAGAAGTCGGACGATCTCACGCCGCAGGACTTGCGCAAGGGCTTGCGCAATCCGCTGTTCAGTGAAGTCAGCGGCGTGGGCCTCAACGGCGGCGAGCCGACGCTGCGCAAGGATCTTGGCGAGCTCACGGCCGTGCTGTTCGAGGAGTTGCCCAAGCTGCGCGGCGTTTCGCTGATCACCAACGCCTACCGCCACGAGGAGGTCGTGCAGCGCATCACGGAGGTGGGCAGCGTCGTGCGCAAGCATGGCGGGCAGCTTGACGTGATGGTGTCGCTGGACGGCTACGGGGACATGCACGACCTCGTGCGCGGCAAGCCCGGCAATTTCGAGCGCGCGAAGAAAGTCCTCGACTTCGTGCAGTCGTCGCCGCTGGTGTCCAGCGTGCGCATAGGCTGCACCATCATCAAGGCCAACGTGTATGGGCTGGCCGACCTGTTCGAGTTCTGCCAAGGCCGGAACCTGTACATCAAGTACCGCCTGGGCGTGCCGCACCAGCGGCTGTACACGCAGAACCTGGCCGACCCTTACGCGCTGTCGGCCGCGGACAAGTACCACGTGGCCGAGTTCATGGAGGGCCTGATCGCGCATTACGAGACCAGCGCGCACCAGAAGTTCTTCTACCGCTCGCTCATCGACCAGTTGGTGCGCAACGCACCACGCCAGGCTGGTTGCGACTGGCAGCACCGCGGCGCCACCATCACCTCCAAGGGGGAGCTGCTGTACTGCGCCGTGCAGAGCAAGGTGCTGGGCCGCATCCACGAGCAAGACAGCGAGCAGGCGTACTTCGGCAACGCCGCGCACCTGCGCGAGATCATCGACACCAAGTGCGCCGACTGCCACCACGACTACGTCGGCATTCCGCCCAAGGGGCAATACCTGCGGCAATTGGGCCTGCAGGCAGCGCAGCGCCTGCGCGTGGCGCCGCTGCTGCGCAAGGCCTACGACGGGCTCCACGTAGGCGAGCTGCGCAACCGGCGCCACTTTGCCCAGCGCCGCACGCGCATGCAGGCGCTGGCGGCGCAGCCGCTGCCCGCCGCGGCCGGCCCAGCGGCGCGGGTGCTGATTTGCGGCTGGTACGGCACCGAGACGCTAGGGGACAAGGGCATTCTCGGCGGCGTGCTGCACGCCTTGCGCCAGACGCTGGGGCCCCTCGACGTCACGCTGGTGGCGCTGCACCCCTACGTCAGCGAGATGACGCGGCGCCAGATGGATGAGCTCAAGGGCTGCCGCATCGTGGAGCCGCAGCAGGGCATACGCCTGGCGGCAGGCATGGACCTGGTGGTGTTTGGCGGCGGTCCGCTCATGGCCATTCACGAGCTGGCCGAGATGGAGGCCATCTTCACCGCCGCCCATGCGCGCAACGTGGCCACCATGGTGGCCGGCTGCGGGGTGGGCCCGCTGGGCGAGCCGTGGCACAACGCTTCGATCAGGAACATCCTGTCCCTGGCCTCACTGCGCATCTACCGCGACGCGCGCTCGCGCGAGCTGGCCGCGGGGCTGGGGGTGGACACGGCCAGGGACATCGTTGCGGAAGACCCGGCCTTCACATGGCTGCACGAGCAGCGCGGGCGGCTGCAGCGCGCCCCGGCCGGCGGGCGCAAGGTGCTGCTGCTGGGCCTGCGCGACTTTCCCTACGCCACGTATGCGCGCCACCTCAACACGGCGCAGTGCCTGCAGGCCAAGCAACGCTACGAGGTGGCCGTGACGCAGGCGCTGGAGCAGTTGGCCGCACGGCATGCGGACCTGGTGATCCGTCCGCTGCCCATGTGCACCAACCACTTTGGCGACGACGACCGCTGGTTCTACCGGCGCCTGTTCCGAGGCAATGAGGCGCTGCAGCCGCGGCTGGACCTTTCGCTACTGGGCGCTGAGCTGTCGCCGCTGGAGTATTGCGAGGCCTTTGCCTCGGCGAGCGTGGCGCTGACCATGCGCTTTCACTCCCTGGTGTTTGCACTGGGGCTGCAGGTGCCTGCCCTGGCGATCGACTACACGCTCGGACGCGGCAAGGTGCAGGCGCTGGCGCAGCGTTTCGGCGTTGCCCACCAGAACCTGGCGGAGCTGGAGGCCGACTTCATCGTCCGCGAGGTTGAGCAGTTGCTAGCCGCGCCGCGCGCTCAAGCGCAAAGTTTCGAGCCCTCGTTCACCGATGCCGTGCGTCGCGGCCTGCCGGCCCTGCTGCCTTCGCTGCAGCCCCAGGGTCTGGGCGCATGAGGCCCGTGCGCGTACTGCACGTGAGCGCGTCCGACCTGGACGGCGGCGCCGCGCGCGCGGCCTTCCGGCTTCACCAGGCCATGCGCCGCGGCGGCATGGACAGTTGCATGCTGGTGCAGCGGCGGCGCGAGCCCATGCCGCACGTGCTGCTGCCGCACAGCCGGCTGAGGCAGGCGCTGCAGCGAGGCAAACAGGCCCTGAGCGCCCGCCTGGCCGCGCGCCAGCGCACGCCCAGCAATCCCGTGGCGCACTCGCTCAACCTTTTTTCGAGCGGGCTGGCGCAGTGGATCAATGCCAGCCCCTTCGACATCGTGAACCTTCACTGGTTGGGCGGCGAGACGATCTCCATCGAGGAGATAGGCCGCATCCGCAAGCCGCTGTGCTGGACCATGCATGACATGTGGCCCCTGTGCGGCAGCGAGCACTACGACGACCTGGAACACCCCGGCCGCTACCGCCAAGGCTACAGCTGCGCCAATCGGCCCGGCGGCTACAGCGGACCTGACCTGGACGCGTGGGCTTGGCGCCGCAAGCGCAAGGCCTGGGCCGGGCTGAAGCTGCATCTCGTGAGCCCAAGCCGCTGGCTGGCCCAGTGCGCAGCGCAAAGCGCCCTGATGCGCGGGCGCCCCTGCCAGGTGATCCCCAACTGCATAGACACCGCGACCTTCAAGCCTGTGCAACGGTCAGTGGCGCGCACGCTGCTGAACCTTGACCCTGCCAAGCGCTACGTGCTGTTTGGCGCCATGTCGAGCACGAGCGACCGCCGCAAGGGCTTTCACCTGCTGCAGCCCGCGCTGCAGGCGCTGGCGCAACAGCCAGGCATGCGCGAAAGCGTGGAATTGCTGGTGTTCGGAGCCCACGAGCCGCAGCGCGCGCCGGACCTGGGCCTGCCCGCACGCTACCTGGGCAGCCTGCATGACGACATCAGCTTGGCGCTGCTGTACAACGCCGCCGACGTCTTCGTGGCGCCATCGCTGCAGGACAACCTGCCCAACACGCTGGTGGAGGCGCTGGCCTGCGCGACGCCGTGCGTGGCCTTTGCGTTGGGCGGCATGACGGACCTGATCGAACATGGCGTCACGGGCCATCTGGCGCAGTCGTGCAACTCGCAGGACCTGACCACTGCGCTGGCGCAGGCCCTGGCACAGCCCTGGTCCCGCGAGCACATACGCGCCAAGGCCGAACGCGACCATGCCGGTACGGTGGTGGTCGCACAATATCAGTCGCTCTACAGCAGCCTGCTCCGCGGCGAGGCATTTTCCAATTTCACCGGTTCTGGTTTGTCATGAATCCGCCTCAAGGCCCGGCCCCTGTTTTCAGCATCATCACAGCCGTTTACAACGCAGCGCCGACCCTGGAGGCCACGCTGCGCAGCATCGCGGCACAGCTTGGCTCGGACGTGGAATACATCGTGATTGACGGTGGTTCCAGTGATGGCTCTGTGGACCTGATCAAGCAATATTCCAGCTCGCTAGCTTATTGGACCAGCGAGCCCGACAAGGGCATTTATAACGCATGGAACAAAGGATTGAAAAGAGCCAAGGGCCAATACATCGGCTTCATTGGCGCCGATGATACCGTCAACGACAATTATTTAAGCGCTTACCGGAAGGCGGTACTCGATGCACCGGATGTTGAATATTGGTCGTCGCGGGTTCAATTTGCAAGCCAGCCGCCACGCTTGATCGGCAGGCCATGGAAGTGGAGTGAATTCCAGCGCTACATGGCGGTGGCGCATGTGGGCTCCATGCACAAGCGTTCGCTGTTTGAGCGCTATGGTCATTATGATGAATCGTTTCGCATCACTGCGGACTATGAATTCTTGCTGCGGCCGGGAGCCTCACTGCGAGCCGGCTTCATTGATGCCATCACCGTGACAATGGGCGCGGGCGGGACCAGCACTCAAAATGCACTGAAAGCCTTGCGCGAGACGCGCAGGGCCAAGCTCATGACGGGTGCGCGCTTGCCTGCCGCAGCGCACATGGATTACTGGTGGGCTTATTCAAAATATATGCTTCGCCGTGCCGTTACGCAGGCGCCTGGCGAAACCGCGAAAAACCATTGATCATGGCCACACTTGAACGCAATCTCCTGCTGACAAGCCTGTTGCTTGCATTTTTCATTGCATCTCCGGACTTTTATTATTTGCAGACCGGTGGCTTCTCGACCGGCCTCGAGGTGGGACCGCTTTCATACCTCAAGGTGTTGAAGGACGTTTTTTATCTTTTGATATTTTGCCTGCTGCTGGCACGCCACACTGCGCGAACAGTCGTGGTATTTTTCATCGCAGCATTGCTGGTATTGGTGCCGGTGTTGTACACCATTTTCTCGGTGGGCACGCTCAAGGTTTTGTTCGGATTTCGCTGGTATTTTCCGGCCGTGTTGGCGGTGGCGGTGGCCTACAGCGTCCCCAGGCAGGATTTCACCCGCAAAGGCGCCCGCTATCTGCTGGCGGTCATGTGCGTCAACGTCGCCGCGCAATTGATACAGAGGTTTCTTTTTCCGCCACTGTTCTTCATGGGCGAAGATGACATGTTGTCGCGTGCACCAGGAATCTTTTTCCTCCCGTCCGCTTCGTCCATCCTCATGACGGCGTGCACGCTGTATATCAGCCGTGCGCATGCAGACGGTCAGGTCAGCGGAGCGTTCCGCACGCTGGCTTTTCTGCTCCTGACCACGACCATCAGCCTTTCCGATTCCGCTACGGCCATGATCATATTTGCTGTGCTGCTCGCAAGCGAATTTAAACTGATCAAGGTCAACATGCTGGGTCTGGTCATAACTATCAGCATCAGCCTGCTGGCCCTTTATGTTGCCGTGCTTTTTTCGCCCCGGGGACAGGACATTGTGGACAGGTCGCTGTTCAACCGCCTGCAGCTTTTTGAAAGTGGCGCCAGCGAAAGCGGCATCATATCCAGTGATTTTGGCGGAACCACGTCCGCGGGCATCATGCTGGGCGGCGCCGGTTACCGCTCGCTGGAATCCACTTTTGGTGCCGTATTTGGAAACCTAGGTGCCCTGCCGGGCATTGTGCTGCTCGCCATTCTCATGTCTCTGCTGATTGCCGCGACGTTTCGCAACAAGCGATCATCCCGGGCGCTTCCCGCGCTCGTCCTGGTATTGGGTGCGCTGGTCAGCGTCAATGCCTTCGAGTTTTTTCCAATGGGCGCCATGATGCTACTCTTGGTCCGTCGCATTTGAGCGACTTTTCACAAAAGTATTGACCGCACATGAAAGGCAATTCCGGCCGCGGCATTTCCGGCACTTATGGCATCGTGCAGTCGCTCTGGCTGCTGATGTGCCTCATACACACCCGGATTTTTTTTGGAAAGGCCCGCCTCGTCCGCCTGCCGATTTTTCTGCGCGGCAGGCGGCAAATTTATTTTGGCGCCGGCTTCACCTGCGGTTACCTGGTGCGCCTGGACGCCTTTGGCGCACCGGGCTGCATTTATTTTGGCCGGAATGTCCAGCTCAACGATTTCGTGCATATTGGAGCCCTTGAAAAAGTTCACATAGGCGACAATGTTCTGATTGCCAGCAGGGTATTTATTACGGACCATGGGCATGGAAATTATGCCGAAGATGTTGAGAACAGCGATCCCGGGCAAGCGCCCGATATTCGCACCCTGCATGCGCAACCGGTGACCATAGAAGATAACGTGTGGATTGGCGAAAACGTTTGCATTTTGCCGGGCAGCCATATCGGCAAGGGTTGCGTCATTGGCGCCGGGGCGGTGGTCAAGGGCGTCATACCGCCATATTCCATCGCCGTGGGAGCGCCGGCCGTGGTCGTCAAGCGGTTTGATCAGGCGTTGGGACGTTGGGTACGGGTGCCGCGGCCATGAAGACGCTGGTCATCTCGGCCGTCAATTTCACCGAGGGCGGGCCGCTGACTGTGCTGCGCGACTGCGTTCAGGCGGCTGCGGCCCTGCCGGGCTGGCGGGTCGTGGTGATGGCCCATGACGGCGCGCTCATCGACACGCCGGGCGTGCAGGTCATGGCCTATCCACGCACCAAGACGAGCTGGCTGCGCCGCGTGGCGTTGGAGTGGTGGGGTTTTGAGCGGGTGTCGCGCGCGCTGCGGGCGGACCTGTGGCTGTCGCTGCACGACGTCACGCCGCGCGTGCAGGCACGGCGTCAAGCGGTGTACTGCCACAATCCGGCGCCATTTTCCCGGCCGTCGCTGCGCGACATCTGGTTCGAGCCCAAGTTCCTGGCGTTCTCGCTGCTGTACGGACGGCTGTACAGCGCTTTCATCCGGCGCAACCGCTTCGTGGTCGTACAGCAGGCATGGCTGCGGCAGGAGTTTGAGCGCCGCTACGGCGTGAGCAGCGTCATCGTGGCCCACCCTGCCGGAGAGGCGACATCGGCGGTGCCGGCGACGCCGGCAAGGCGTGACGGACCGCCCGTGTTTTTCTACCCCGCCATTGCCCGCTGCTTCAAGAACTTCGAGGTGGTTGGACGGGCGCTGGAAATCCTGGAAGCCGATACGGCATGGCAGGGCAGCGTGCACTGGACGCTGGACGGCAGCGAGAACCGCTATGCCCGCTGGCTCAAGCGGCGTTTCGGCCATCTGCGCAGCCTGCACTGGAGCGGCCGCCTGAACCGCGCGCAGATGCAGCAGCACTATGCGCAGGCGCACTGCCTGCTGTTTCCCTCGCGCGTAGAAACCTGGGGGCTGCCTATCACCGAGGCCAAGCAGGCCGGGCTGCCATTGCTGGTGGCTGACCTGCCTTACGCGCGCGAGACCGTGGGCACCTGGGATCGCGTGGCGTTTTTCGCGCCGCACGACGCGCCGGCGCTGGCAAGGCTGATGGCTGCCGTGGCGCGCGGCCACAAGCCCTTCGAGCCGGTGCGGCAAGCCCCGCCGGACGCCCCGTATGCGGCGGACTGGCACGCGCTCATGCGCCAGCTGACCCACGAGCTCTGACCGGCGCCCCCTGCGCACCTTTCCGAATGAACCCACCTGCCCCGCTGCTGAGCCTGTCCATCGTTAGCCATGGACAGGGCGCGCTGATCGCTTCGCTGCTGGCCGACTTGGCCGGGCTGCAAGAGCCGAGCTTCGAAGTTGTCGTCACCCTCAACCTGCCGGAGGACGAGGCACCCTACCAGGGCCACCCCTTTCCCGTGCGCATCTTGCGCAACGCGGCGCCCAAGGGCTTCGGCGCCAACCACAACGCTGCCTTCGCGCAGTGCCGTGGCAGCTTCTTTGCCGTGGTCAACCCCGACATCCGCTTGCAGGCCCGCGACCTGCAGCCGCTGCTGCAGTGCTTCGATCAGGCCCGGGTGGCCGCGGTGGCGCCCGTGGTGCTCTCCGGCCAGGGCCGCGTGGAAGACAGCGTGCGCCGTTTCCCCACCGTGGCCCGGCTTGCGCGCCGTGTGCTGCTGCGCCGGCGAGAGCCGGACTACCGCTGGGGGGAACAGCCCATCGTGGTGGACTGGACCGCGGGCATGTTCGTGCTGTTCCGCCCCGACGCGTTCAAGGAAGTGGGCGGCTTCGACGACAGGCGCTTTTTCATGTACTTCGAGGACGTGGACATCTGCGCGCGCCTGTGGCGCAAGGGCTGGCGCGTGCTGCTGCAGCCGCAGGTACGTGTTGTCCACGACGCCCAACGCGCCAGCCACCGCAGCATGCGGCACTTGCGCTGGCACCTCACCAGCGCATTGCGCTACCTCAGCGGCATCTGACGGAAAAAGCGCTGGCGTGGGCCGCGCGCCCGCTTTCAGCGATCAGGGGCAGGGGCCCCATCGGCCTCAGCCCCCGCTCCTGAACTCCGGCACCAGCTCGCGCAGGCACTCGCGCACGGCGGCGTCGCCCGCGCCGGCCGCGGCCTCGCAGCGCGCCAGCCAGGGGGCCACGCGCTCGCGCGCGGCCGCGTCGTTCAGCCGCGCGATGCGCAGCCGCTCGAAGCGCGTGGGCAGCGTGGTGTCGTCGTCGGCCAGCAGCTCCTCGAACAGCTTCTCGCCCGGGCGCAGCCCGCTGTAGACGATGGGCACCTCCTGCGTGGTCATGCCCGCCAGCCGTATGAGCTGCCGCGCCAGGTCCACGATGCGCACGGGCTCGCCCATGTCCAGCACCAGCACCTGGCCGCTCTCCCCAATCGCGGCGGCCTGCAGCACCAGCCGCGCCGCCTCGGGGATGGTCATGAAATAGCGAATGATGTCCGGGTGCGTCACCGTCACCGGGCCGCCGCGGGCGATCTGCTCCTTGAACTTCGGGATCACGCTGCCGCTGGAACCCAGCACGTTGCCGAAGCGCACGGCCATGAAGCGCGTGCGCGGGAACTGCCCGGCCAGGTGGCTCACCACCAGCTCGGCCGCGCGCTTGGTCGCCCCCATCACGTTGGTCGGGTTCACGGCCTTGTCGGTGCTGATCAGCACGAAGCGCTCGGCGCCCGCCTCGGCCGCGGCCAGCGCCGCGTGGTGGGTGCCCAGCGTGTTGTTGCGCAGCGCGGCGCCGGCGTTGTTCTCCTCCATCAGCGGCACGTGCTTGAAGGCCGCGGCATGGAAGACGACCTGCGGCCGCCAGCGCGCGAAGGTGGCGCGCAGGTGGGACAAATCCTTCACGTCGCCCACCAGCCGCACCAGCGGCAGGTGCGCGAAGCGGTCCGACAGCTCCTGCTCGACGCTGTAGAGGTTGAACTCGCTGAGCTCGTAGAGCACCAGCCGCGCCGGGCCGTAGCGCGCGACTTGCCGGCACAGCTCGCTGCCGATGGAGCCGCCCGCGCCGGTGATCAGCACCGTCTTGCCGTTGAGCGATTCGGCGATGCCCGCCTCGTCCAGCAGCACGGGGTCGCGGCCCAATAGATCCTCGGCCTCGACCTTGCGCAGCCGGTCCACGGGGCTGGCACCGTGGCGCAGCTCCTCCAGCGTGGGCATGGTCAGCACGCGCAGCCCGCTGGCCGCGGCCAGTTCCAGGGCACGGCGGCGCACGGTGTCGGGCGCGCCGGGCATGGCGATGATCAGGTGCGTGGCCTCGCCGCGCACGTCCTCGCGGGCCACGTCCTCCAGGCGGCCCAGCACCTGCACGCCGGCGATGCGCGCGCCCTGCTTGGCCGCGTCGTCGTCCAGCAGGCCCACCACGCGCCAGCCCTGGCGGTGTATGGCCGACAGCAGCAGCCGCGCCGCCTCGCCCGCGCCCATGATGAGCGCGCGCCGCTGCGCGGCGGCCGTGCCGCCGTTGCCCCCGGCGCTCTGGCGCATGTGCTCGTAGAGCATGCGGTAGCCCACGCGCACGGCGCACACGCCCAGCAGGCTCATGAGCGGGTGCAGCGCCAGCACGGCGCGCGGCACCTCGTGCAGGTGGGCCATGAGCACCACCACGGCGCCCGCCGCCCCGGCGCTGAAGCAGGCCGTGGCCAGCCGGCGCAGCTCACCCAGGCCGACGAAGCGCCACATCGAGCGCGGAATGCCCAGCAGCGCGAACACGGCCAGGTACAGCGCGATGACGCCGGCCATCACCGCCGGGTCGTAGGCGGGCCGCGCGCTCCACCAGCGCTCGAAGCCCAGGCGGAAGAGGTAAGTCGCGTTCCACGCCAGCGCGATGACCACGCCGTCGACCACCATGGACAGCGTCTCGCGCCGCGCCCGCGCGGTCGTGAGCAGCCGCTGGGCGCGGCTCCAGAGGGCGGCGCCGCTCATCGCGCGGCCAGCATGCGCAGCGTGCGCAGCAGGATGCGCAGGTCCGACGCCAGCGTGGCGGCGGCGGCGTAGTCCGCGGCCAGCGCCAGCTTGGCCGGCAGCACCTGCTCGATGTAGGCGCGCTCGGGGTCGGCCGCGTGCGCCAACAGCGCGTCCTCGTCCAGGTGCGCGAGCGAGGCGGGGTCGGTGATGCCCGGGCGCACCGAGAGCACGCGCTCGCGCAGCGCCGCCGGGTAGTGGCGCACGTAGCGCGGCACCTCGGGGCGCGGGCCGACCAGGCTCATGTCGCCCTTGAGCACGTCCAGGAGCTGGGGCAGCTCATCGAGCCGGCGCGAGCGCAGCCAGCGCCCGGCGCGGGTGATGCGCTCGTCGCGCCCAACGGTGAGCAGCAGCCCGGGGGCGTCGGTGCGCATGGTGCGGAACTTGTGGATGCGGAAGGTGCGGCCGTGCCGCCCCACCCGCTCCTGCCGGAACAGCGCCGGGCCGGGCGAGTCCAGCCGTATCCAGAGGGCGACGCCCAGCAGCAGCGGCGCCAGCAGCAGCAGCGCCAAGGCGGCGACGGCCAGATCGAAGAGACGCTTTGCCATGTCCATGCACTGCCCGCTCAGCCCAGCGCCCCCCGCACCGCCGCCACCACGCGCTGCACGTCCTCGTCGGTCATGCGCGTGTAGATGGGCAGGCTGACCATGCGCTCGTAGGCGTGCTGGCTGTGGGGGAAGTCCTCGGCCTTCAGGCCGTAGCGCTCGCGCCAGTACGGGTGCTGGTGCAGCGGGATGTAGTGCACGCTGCAGCCGATGCCGGCCTCGAACAGGGCGGTCACCAGCGCGTCGCGCTGCAGCGGCGCGCCCTCGGCCAGGCGCAGCACGTAGAGGTGCCAGGCGTGCGCGTCGCCCGCCAGCGGCTGCGGCGGGGTGATGACGGGCAGATCCGCGAAGCAGGCGTCGTAGACGGCGGCGATCTCGGCGCGGCGCCGTTGAAAACCCCGCGCGCGCGCCAGCTGGTGCAGGCCCAGCGCGGCGGCGATGTCCGTCAGGTTGTACTTGAAGCCCGGGGCGACGATCTCGTAGTACCAGCTCGGCACCGTGGCGGTGAAGCGGTCGAAGGCGTCGCGGCTCATGCCGTGCAGCCGCATCACGCGCGCGCGCCTGGCCAGCTCCGGGTCGCGCGTCACCAGCATGCCGCCCTCGCCCGTGGTCATGGTTTTATTGGCATAGAAGCTGAAGACGGTGGCGTCGCTCTCCAGCGTGCCGATCAGCCGCCCGCCACTGGTGGTCGGCAAGGCGTGCGCGGCGTCCTCCACCACCTTCAGGCCATGGCGGCGGGCGATGTCCAGCAGCGCCGGCATGTCGGCGGCCAGGCCCGCGTAGTGCACGGGCAGCAGCGCCTTGGTGCGCGGGGTGATGGCGGCCTCCACCGCGGCCGGGTCGATGTTGAGCGTGGCCGGGTCCACGTCCACCAGCTTCACGTCGGCGCCCAGGTAGCGCACGACTTCGGCGGTGGCCGTGAAGGTGTGGGTGGTGGTGATGACCTCGTCGCCGGGGCCGATGCCCAGCGCCTCCAGCGCCAGGTGCAGCCCGGCGGTGGCGGAGTTCACGGCGATGGACTGCAGCGACGCGTCGCCCAGGAACTCGGTGAAGGCCTGCTCGAAGCGGCGCGCCTTCGGACCGGTGGTGATCCAGCCGGAGCGCAGCGTGTCCACGACCTCGGCGATCTCCTCCTCGCCGATTTCCGGCAGGGCAAAGGGCAGGAAGCTGCTCACGACGCCGCTCCTTCGCCGGCCGGCTGCGCGGCGGCGCTGCGGCCTATGCCGTGGTACTCCAGGCCCATGGCGCGCATCAGCGCCGGCTCGAACAGGTTGCGGCCGTCGAACACCACCGGCTGGCGCAGCCGGGTACGCAGCGCGTCGAAGTCCGGGCTCTTGAACTCGCGCCACTCGGTGATGAGCACCAGCGCGTCGGCGTCCTGCAGCGCGGCCGCGGCACTGTCCGCGTAGCGGATGCCGGGGTTGTCGCCGAAGACGCGCCGCGCCTCGTCCATGGCCACGGGGTCGTAGGCCACCACGCGCGCGCCGCGCGCCAGCAGTTGCTGCACCAGCACGCGGCTGGGCGCCTCGCGCATGTCGTCGGTGCCGGGCTTGAAGGCCAGGCCCCAGAGGGCGAAGACGCGGCCGGCGAGGTCGGCGCCGAAGCGCGCGGTGATCTTGTCCACCAGGACGAGCTTTTGCTGGTCGTTGGCGCGCTCCACGGCGTCGAGCACGCGCAGCGCCTGGCCCTGGGCCGCGGCGGCGTGCAGCAGCGCCTTGACGTCCTTGGGGAAGCAGGAGCCGCCGTAGCCCGCGCCCGCGTACAGGAAGCTGTAGCCGATGCGCGGGTCGCTGCCCATGCCCAGGCGCACGCGCTCGATGTCGG
>NZ_BCTC01000142.1 GCF_001571085.1 Azohydromonas lata NBRC 102462 | reverse complement strand
GGCTTTGCCGTGGTGGCCGGCGAGGTGCGCGCCCTGGCGCAGCGCAGCTCGGAAGCGGCGCGCGAGATCAAGGACCTCATCGGCAACAGCGTGGAGAAGGTGGGCAACGGCGCGCGGCTGGTGAGCGAGGCCGGCACCACCATGGGCGAGATCGTGGACGGCGTGCGCCGCGTGGCCGAGCTCATCGGCGAGATCAGCGACGCCGCCGGCGCGCAAAGCGGCGACATCGGCCAGGTGCACGCCACCGTGCAGCAGCTCGACGCCAGCACGCAGCAGAACTCCGCGCTGGTGGAGCAGTCCGCCGGCGCCGCCATGAGCCTGCGCCAGCAGGCCGAGCGCTTGACCAGCGTGGTGGCGACGTTCCGGCTGGAAGCCGGCGCGGGTCCGGCCCTGGCCTGACGCGGCCGGCGCCAGGGGCGGCGGCCAGGGCCGCGCGCCGTACGGGCAGCGGCGTGCGGGCGCCGTGCCGCACGCGCGGGCCAAGCAGCACACCAGCCACGCCCATGCGGCGCCGGCCGACCCGGCTTGTCGGCAAACGCCTACGCGCGGCGTCGGCGTTGGACGGCAGGCCGGCGCCCGCGCGCACCCCACACTGCGGCCCTGCATGAACCCACCTTCAGACAGGACCACGATGAACACCGAAGTTGCGGCGCTTTCCCTGGCCGAGTTCGCCGACCACGTGCTGCCCGCCGAGATCCAGTACGAGATCGACGACGACGGCGATCTCACCTTCACCCCGGCCGGCGAGGCCTACTGGCGCCCGCTGTTCCAGAAGTGGGGCTTCGACTACAGCCGCCGCCTGCCCGGCGACGCGTTCGAGGACATCTCCACGCTCATCCTCATGCAGGAGATGCAGGGCCTGCACGCCGCGGCCGTGCCCTGCTTCGCCCGGCCCTGCGCCGCGGCCTGAGCACTGCGGCCTGAGCGCCCGGCGGCGCCCTACTCCCCACTGGCGAGCAGCGCGAACGCGCGGCCGCCCACGGCCACCTTCTCCCCGGCCGGCAGGGCATGCGCGGGCGCGTCCGGCTCGGTTGTGTCCATGAGCACCAGCCACTGGCCGTCCGGCTGCGGGTGCGCGGGCAAGGTGAAGTGCACGGGCTCGTGCCAGGCGTTGAACAGCAGCAGCACGCTGGCGTCGTGCGCGGCGCGCGGCACGGCGCTGGAGGGCGCGCGGCCGTCCAGCAGCATGCCCAGGCAGCGGGTGTGCGGGTCGTCCCAATGCGCGGCGTCCATCTCCGAGCCGTCGCACGACAGCCAGATCACGTCGCGCACGCCCTCGCTCTGGCCTGACGCCTCGGCCGTGGCCTGGCCGGTGAGAAAGCGCTTGCGCCGCAGCACCGGAAAGCGCCGGCGCAGCTCCAGCAGCCGCCGCGTGAACTCCTGCAGCGCCCAGCCGCGCGCGTCCACCTCGGACCACTGCAGCCAGGAGAGGTCGTTGTCCTGGCAATAGGCGTTGTTGTTGCCCTGCTGGGTGCGGCCCAGCTCGTCGCCGGCCAGCAGCATGGGCGTGCCCTGCGACAGCAGCAGCGTGGCCAGCAGGTTGCGCTGCTGGCGCGCGCGCAGCTCCAGCACCTCGGCATCGTCCGTCGGCCCCTCGGCGCCGCAGTTCCAGGAGCGGTTGTCGCTGTGGCCGTCGCGGTTGTCCTCGCCGTTGGCGTCGTTGTGCTTGTCGTTGTAGGACACCAGATCGGCCAGCGTGAAGCCGTCGTGGGCGGTGATGAAGTTGACGCTGGCCCAGGGCCGGCGCCCGCGGCGGTTGAAGCGGTCGGCGCTGGCGGTGAGGCAGCGCGACAGCGGCGCGGCCAGGCCCTCGTCGCCCTTCCAGAAGGCGCGCACGGTGTCGCGGAAGTGGTCGTTCCACTCGGCCCAGCCAGGCGGAAAGCCGCCGACCTGGTAGCCGCCGGGGCCGCAGTCCCAGGGCTCGGCGATGAGCTTCACGGTGGAGAGCACCGGGTCTTGCCGGCAACTGTCGAGAAAGCCGCCGCCCTCGTCGAAGCCGTAGGGCTCGCGCGCCAGGATGGTGGCCAGGTCGAACCGGAAGCCGTCCACGTGCATCTCCGTGGCCCAGTAGCGCAGGCTGTCGGTGACCATCTGCAGCACGCGCGGGTGGCTCAGGTTGAGCGTGTTGCCGGTGCCGGTGTCGTTGATGTAGTAACGGGGATCGTCCGGCATGAGCCGGTAGTAGCTGGCGTTGTCTATGCCCTTGAAGCACAGCGTGGGCCCAAGCTCGTTGCCCTCCGGCGTGTGGTTGTAGACCACGTCCATGATGAGCTCCATCCCGCGCGCGTGCACGCGGTCCACGAGGTGCTTGAACTCGTCGATGAAGGGCCCGGCCATGTAGGCCGGGTGCAGCGCGAAGAAGCCCAGCGTGTCGTAGCCCCAGAAGTTGGAGAGGCCCTTCTCGATGAGCGTCTGCTGCGTGACGAACATCTGCACGGGCAGCAGCTCGATGCTGGTGATGCCCAGGTCGCGCATGCGCTCCAGCACGGCGTCCTGCGCCAGGCCCGCGAAGGTGCCGCGCAGCTCCTGCGGCACGTCGGGGTGGCGCATGGTGAAGCCGCGCAGGTGCGTCTCGTACAGCACGGTCTGGTCCCAGGGCACGCGCCGGCCCAGCTTCTGCTGCCAGCTGAAGTGCGAGTCCACCACCACGCTCTTGGGCATGAAGGGGGCGCTGTCGCGCTCGTCGAAGCTCAGGTCGCCGTCCGGGTGGCCCAGCGTGTAGCCGAAGAGCTCCGGCGCCCAGCGCAGCTCGCCCATCACGGCCTTGGCATACGGGTCCAGCAGCAGCTTGTTGGGATTGAAGCGGTGCCCCTGCAGCGGCGCGTAGGGGCCGTGCACGCGGTAGCCGTAGCGGGCGCCGGGCTGCAGCCCGGGGACGAAGCCGTGCCAGACCTCGTCGGTGAATTCCGGCAGCGCCCAGCGGTCGATCTCGTGCTCGCCGCTGTCGTCGTAGATGCACACCTCCACGCGCGTGGCGTGGGCCGAGAACAGCGCGAAGTTGACGCCTTGGCCGTTGAACGTGGCGCCGCGCGGAAACGGCTCGCCTTCCTCGGCGATCTTGACGCCGCGGGACAGTATCGGGTCGGACATGGGCTCCCCAGGGACTCGTGGTGGGCGCCCATAGGCAATCGGCGTACCGAGCAGGCACCGCTGAAATCGTCGCTTCCTCGCACCGCACCACGGGCACGGCGTGCCTGCCTGCTCCTGCAATTGCCGCGCTCACGTTTGGAGCAGGAGTTTTCAGCGAATTTCGAGTTAGCCCCTCCTTCACGTGATAAACCCCCGGCTTCATAAAAAACCCATTTGGCCGAATTTCGATTCAATTATCCTGACCGAAAGTCGGCATTGATTGATCGCATTTGCGCACGAAGTTTTCGGTATTTCACCATTTGGGTGCACACCGAATTTCTAAATTGGCAGTACGGAAAGGAATCCCATGGAAGCAGTGAATATGTCGCGGCGGCGGCTGGCGATGGCTTTGCCCGCCGGCCTGGCGGCACCGGTGCTGGCGGCGCCACCGGGAGGGAGGCGGCCCAATGTGCTGTTCATCCTGGCGGACGACATGGAGATGCAATTGCTGCCCTTCATGCCCAAGCTCCAGCGGCTGGTCACCGAGCGCGGCATGGAATTCAAGAACCATTTCGTGAGCCTGGCCATTTGCTGCGCCTCGCGGGCCACGATATTGCGCGGCCAGTTTGCCCACAACCATGGCGTGCGCGACAACCAGGGCCCCTACGGCGGTTTCGAACGGTTTTTCCTGGACGGCCGGGAAGACTCCACCATCGCCACCTGGCTGCAGCGCGCGGGCTACCGCACCGGCATCATCGGCAAATATCTCAACGCCTATCCCATCGCGGCGGCAGGGTCGAATTACGTGGCCCCGGGCTGGGACACCTGGGTGGTGCCCAACGGCGGCGACTATTACCGCCAGCTCGATTACTCGCTCAACGACAACGGCAATACCGTCGTTTTCGGCCGCGACCCGCGCGAGCATTTCCACGACCTGCTCACGCTGCGGGCCAACCAGTTCGTCCGCCAGGCCGCGGCCGACCCGGCCAGCAAACCGTTCTTCCTGTACCTGGCGCCCTACCTGCCGCACGGCCCCTCCATGGCGCCGGCGCGCTACCTGGACCTGCTGCCGGACGTGGAGATGCCGCGCACGCCCTCCTTCAACGAGGCCGACGTGAGCGACAAGCCGGGCTGGGTGCGGCGGCTGCCGCGGCTGGACGGCCCAACCATCAGCCGCATCGAAAAGTTCTACCGCCGCCAGCGCCAGGCCATGCTGGCGATAGACGACACGGTGGAAAGCCTGGTGCAGACGCTGCGCGACACGGGGCAGTGGGAGAACACGGTGATCGTCTTCACCTCGGACAACGGCTACTTCCGCGGCGAGCACCGCATTCCGGGCGACAAGCGCCGCGCCTTCGAGGAGTGCATACGCGTGCCGCTGGTGATGTGCGGCCCCGGCATCCCGGCCGGGCGGGTGACGCGGAAGATAACCTGCAACGCGGACTTCGCGCCCACATTGGCCGAGCTGGCCGGCGTCACGCCGCCCGGCTTCGTGGACGGGCGCTCGCTCGTGCCGCTGTTCAGCGGCGCGGCGCCGGCCGACTGGCGCCAGATGCTGCTGCTGGAGAGCCAGCCGCCGGAGGTCAACAGCGTCCACCAGGCCTACACCGGGCTGCGCACCGCCACCCAGCGCACCTTCGTGCAGTACGCCAACGGCGAGGGCGAGTACTACAACCTCTACGCCGACCCCTGGCAGCTCCAGAACCGCTATGCCGGCCTGCGCCCGGAGCGGCGCGCGGCGTTGGCCGCGCAGATGCGCGCCCTGCGCGATGCCGGCGGCAGCGCGCTGCGCCGCGCGGAGGAAGTGGTGCTGGAACTGGACTGACGCACTCGGCCGCGCCCAACGCCCATTGCACCACCCGGGCCGGCCCCGGGCACCCCGGGCGGAAAGGCGCCGTTTCAATTTGTGCCGGACCGAAATCCCGCGCTGCGGGACCTTCGCCCCCGGCTCAGGCAGAGCCCGCAGGAGCATGGCCATGAAGCGGCAGATCAAGCCCGGCGCGCAGCGCAATGCGAAGCCCGTCAACCTCACGCGGCGGCGCCTGGCGCTGGCGCTGCCCGCAGCGGGCCTGGCCCGCGCCGCCCGCGCGGCGCCGCCGGGCGGGGCGCGGGCCAACATCCTGTTCATCGTCGCCGACGACCTGGACTACGGCATCTTCAGCCTCATGCCCAAGGTGCGCCGCCTCATCACGGAGTCGGGCCTGGAGTGCCGCAACCACTTCATCAGCCTCACCCTGTGCTGCCCCTCGCGCGCCACCATGCTGCGCGGGCAGTTCGGCCACAACCACGGCAACCTGGACAACCACGGCGACTACGGCGGCTTCGCCAAGTTCTTCCACGACGGCCTAGAAAGCTCCACCTTTGCCACCTGGCTGCACGGCGCGGGCTACCGCACCGGCATGCTGGGCAAGTACCTGAACAACTACCCTTCCGAGGACTCCGGCAGCAACTACATCCCGCCCGGCTGGGACACCTGGTGGGTGGGCAAGGGCGGCACGCTCTACAGCCAGTACTGGTACACGGTCAACGACAACGGCACCTCGCGCAGCTACGGCGGCGAGCCGCAGGACCATTTTCAAAATGTGCTGCTGCGCCGCGCCCAGCAGTTCCTGCGCACGGCGGCGACCGACCCGGCGGGCAAGCCGTTTTTCCTCTATGTCTCCCCCGTGCTGCCGCACAAGCCCTACGTGGCGCAGCCGCAATACCTGGACCTCTTCCCCGGCGCGCAGGCGCCGCGCAAGCCCAACTTCAACGAAGCCGACGTGAGCGACAAGCCCGGCTGGGTGCAACGCCTGCCGCTGCTGGACGCCGCCGCCATACGCCAGGTCGACACCATCTACCGCAAGCGCCGCCAGTGCGCCGCCTCGCTGGACGACATGGTGGAGGCGCTCATACGCACGCTGCGCAGCACGGGGCAGCTCGCCAACACCTACGTGATCTTCACGTCGGACAATGGCTTCTTCCACGGCGAGCACCGCATCCCCGACGACAAGCGCCGCGCTTTCGAGGAGAACATCCGCGCCCCGCTGGTGGTGCGCGGCCCCGGCATCCCGACCGGGCGCGTGGTGCGCCAGCTCACGGGCAACGTGGACTTCGCGCCCACCTTCGCGGAGCTGGCCGGCGTGGCGCCGCCCGCCTTCGTGGACGGCCGCTCGCTGGTGCCCCTGTTCAACGGCGCGCCGCCCGCACGCTGGCGCCAGCGCTTCTTGCTGGAGAGCCAGCCGCCGCAGGTCAACAGCGTCTACCTGTCCTACTCGGGTCTGCGCACCGCGGCGCGCCAGAACTTCGTGCTCTACGACAGCGGCGAGGGCGAGTACTACGACCTCGCCGCCGATCCGTTTCAGCTCGAAAACCGCTACGCCACCATGTCCGACGCGCTGAAAGGCGAGCTCAGGACCCAGGTGAATGCGCTCAAAACGTCGGCCGGCGCCGCGCTGCGGCGGCTGGAGGAAGGCTCCGGCGGGCAGCAGTAAGACGGGGGACCGTGCGGCGCGGCGCCGTGAAGCTCAGCGCCGCACGTCCGTCACCAGCGTAGGCAGCTCCCAGGCGCCGCCGGGCATGCCCCGGCACAGGCCCGTGGTCGCCTCCTTGGCGTGGACGAAGCGGCGCCCGTCCCAGGCCCATTGCTCCAGCGCCCAGCAGTCGCCCAGGCCGCGGCCGCGTTGGGCGGCATAAATGAGACCGTCCTTGTAGTCGGTGGCCGAGGCGGTGACGAGCTCGGCCTTGAACGGCGGCTTGTCATTGATGAGCCACATGCCTTCGCCGCTGTTGTAGGCGGCCGACCAGCACGAGGTGGAGACGAGCAGCCGCGTGTCGGACAGGCGCTGCACGTCCAGCGCGACGTCGGCGTCCTTGGTTTCCACCAGGCTGGGGCAGGCGGCGGCGTCCTCGCGCGGCAGGCTGGCGCGCAGCGCGGCCAGCAGGCCGGCGGGGGTTTTCTTCAGCCACTGCGCGTCCTCGGCCCGCGGCTTGGCCAAAGGCGCCACCGCCACAGCGGGCGCCGGCAGGGGCGGCAGCACGCCGGACTCGGCCGCCGCGCCCTTCCTGGCCAGCGCGCCCGCGGTGCCGAGGCGCTTTTGCATGTCGTCCATCTTCAGCAGCACGGCCGACGCGCCCTTGTCCGAGAGCTGCCAGCGCAGGCTGCCCAAGCTCCACTCGATGCTGCTGCTGCGCGTGAGCGCCTCCAGCAGCGCCTGCACCTGCGCGGCGGAGAGCGGGCCGCGCAGCCCGTCCTTGGGCAGCAGCACCGTGCCCAGCGACTGGCCGTTGACCTTCATGGCGAGATTGAGCGTGGCCGGCAGCTTCTTGAGCGCGGCCTCGTCGGTGATGTCCACGGCGAGCTGGCCGGTGACGGGCGTGCCGGCGCCCGCCTTGCGCGTGAGCAGCACGGAGACGGGCGGCGCCTCCTCACCCTTCTGGTAGCCCGCGGCGCGGCAGGTGCGGGTGTTGTCGCAGGCCAGCTCCCAGTCGAGGTGAGAGAAGTACTGGGCGGACGCGGCGGCCGAGGCCGCCGGCGCCGCGGTGCCCTGCGCCCAAGCCAGGGTGGGCACAAGCACCGGCCACCAAAGCACGGCCAGCGGCGCGTTCGCCAAGGGATTCATGAGACTGCAAGCGTTGAAATGGGAAACGCGCGATTGTCCCGCGAGCGCCACTGAAAAATGCCAAGGCGCAGGCCGGATTGCATCAAACCCATTGCAAATTCAGTCACCGGAGCGAACGGCGGGTATCCCGAAGAAACCGCCACTCCAAGCCAGGCAAAGGCCGCTTGCAACGGACACAAGAAATCTTATTGCACGATGCGCACATTCGCCGTAGCCGGCGAGGTGGTGCCACGATTCTGCAAACCCATGATTTGCGTCATGAGGGACAGCACGTGCACCGTGCGGTTGGCAGGCCGATAAGGGGGAACATAGTAAGTCTCCCCCTGGTAATCAAACTCAAACACTTTTTTGTCCGGCTCCGCCACCGGCATGTCAAAGAGCTTGAAATCCCGCTCCCGCGTCGGCCCGTCAGGAAACAGCAGCGGCTGTCCGTTTGTATTCTGATACCTGACCACTTCTCCCAAGTAATACACCATGGCCTCGGGCGACCTCAACACCAACCTGGCATTCACCTTTTCGGCGCCGGCAGGCGCTGAATGTCCGGCCGATCCCGGTGGATTTTCCCTGTCCACCCCGGCACGGCTGGTGGCCACCATGGACGACACCTCGCGGGCCTGGTCCCGCACCTCGCCGGTCTTGAATTTGTATTGCTCGCAAGCCGTGCTGTTGGGCTTGTTCACCATGGTCAGGCTCAAATCGCCGTTGTCGGCAGCAAGGTGAAAGCCGGCAGCGGCGTCTTTTTCCTGCGTTACCACCTTGCCGCCCGCCACGGGCACCAGTCCGGCATTTTTGGCAGCGGCCGCACCCGCGGGGTCTTTCAATTGCGCCCCGTCCAGGGTGCCTGAGTAGTAAACAAATTCTCCGGTCGGCGTGCCGTCGATTTCACAATTGAAGAGCGTCGCCAGCAAGTCCGTAAAACGCTGGAATTCCGCGCTGCCCGGCGCATTGCGAACGCGCTCGCGCAGGCGGTTGTTCTCATCGAAGAATTCGATGGATTGCACGAACACCGGCAAAAGTATGGACATGGGCCAGCCCTGGTCCAGGTAATACAGCAGCAGCGAGGGTTTCACGGGCGTGGTGATGCCGCGGAAGAAATCCTGCTCGTTGAGCACCGTGATGTCCACGTTTTGCGAGGCATTCAGCGAGGGACGCAGCGTCAGGGCACTGGCTGCATCGCCGCCAACGGCGAATTCCGCCCCAATGCCGGGAATGCCCAAACCAAAACCATAAGGTGCCGAACGCACCGCCGATATTTGCGTGAAGTGCATGGGCATGCGGTTCACCGCCCGCGCCACGTTCAACGCCAGCAATTTGTTGTGCGCGTCCTCCTGCACGAGATTGGCGGAAACCGCGCTTTGGGACAGGGGCGCCGTCGTGCAGGCCGAAAGCGCCAGCGCCGTCATGGCCACCGCCACGGGGCGGGCCAGCGGTTCGCAAATTCTGTTGAATATAGTCCGTTTCGAGCTCTTGAAGCATTCACCAGCAAGCATTCCACAGCCCTGAAAAAATAATGGTTCCGGGCCCCGCATGGGCCTCTGCTGTGATGTGCCCATGTATTTGTGCGCAGCACCCTCGCAGCACTTTGAGAGTTTTATCGCCATCACGCGCCTGGCGGCAGTCAAGCCTGCATGCCCATCCAAACCCATTTTCTCCGGATTGGTGGCAAGCGGCAGTTTTACATGGGTATCCCATTTGCTGACTTCAGGGCATTCACAAACAGGAGTTGCCCATGAGCCTGGAAAACCAAGCCGCCCAATCTTCAGCATCGCAGGAAGAAATCAACGTGGACGATCGCGCCGCCGTGCAGCGCTGGAGCAAGGCCCTGGGCACCACGGATGAAGCGCTGATGGGCGCCGTGCAGGCCGTGGGCACGCGCGTGGACAAGATCAAGGACTACCTGGGCGCCGGCGGCATGGCGGGGGACCAGGAGGACGCCTGAAGACGGCTTTCAGGCGCCTGCGGCGCCGTGAAATCCTTGAAGCGCCGCTGACGGCGCGCCCCGCCGGTGCGGCGGCCGGTCCCGCCGCCGTTCAGACGGCCTCGTCGTCCGCCTCCAGGCGCACGCGCTCGAAGGCGTCGCGCTCGCGCATCACCTTCTCGATGTAGCGGTAGGCCTTGCCGGAGTACTTGACCAGCGCGCGCGGCAGGCTGGATTCGGCCTCCATGTACTCGGCCAGGATGCGGGTGCCCACGGCGATGTTGGTCTCGGGGTGGAACAGCGAGGCCTCGGCCGTGACGGCGCGCGCCTCCTGCACCTTGTCCATGTGGAAGCGCGGCACCACCTGCATCAGCCCCTGCGCGCCGTAGCCGCTGGTGGCGCGCGGGTTGAACGTGGACTCGCGCGAGATGATGGCCAGCACCAGCGAAGGCGAGATCGAGTAGCGCGAGGCCGCGTCGTAGGCCGCGTTGACGATGCGCGCGGCCAGCGTGGTGGAGGTCTTGTATTCGGCGGAGATGAAGCGCGCCAGCGCGCCCTTCTCGGCTTCTGCCGCAGCCTGCGGGCTGAGCTGCACGGCGGGCTGCAGCGGCGTGCCCTGCGGTGCGCCAATGGGGGCGTCGGCCGGCAAGGCGGCGTTCTGCCAGGCCTGCAGCAGCGACTGCGCCTGGACGCCGGGGCTGGCGGCACTGAAGCTCAGCGCCAGAAAAGCCATCGCCGCGGCAAGCGCCGGACGTCGTCGGCGCGGTGTGGTGACAGGAGTCATCACGGTGTTCCTCGTTGTGCGGCGCCGGCTTTCCGCTCGGGGCGAAGCAGCCGGCACGCGTGTCGTCCGGAACAAGCGTGCACACACCCTCCCGCGGCCCAAGGAAAGAGGGCCGGCGGCGGCAAGTCACGAGCCGGACAGGCTGATCCCAACGCCTGCCCACAACCGCTCTTGGCGGCCCAAGCTGCAAGCGTCGAACCACGACCCCACACGAACGCGACGGCTCATACAGCCACCGAGGCAACGGCGTGCCCGGCTCGTGGCCGGAACCGCGGCAGCCTGCAAGGCCGCCGCGCGCCATCCCCATCCAGTGCGTTCACCGTGGGACACATCCTGCAGGCACAACCACTGGGCTGACGGACCGTGAAATACGTCACGGCACCTGCAAGACGGGCGGAGTCTAAAGGGCGATGCCCTGCCTCCGCCAAATGGGGGACATAAATCCCCCACGGTTACTTCAAGCCACGAAAAAGAATGCAACGCAGCCGCAGGCATGGGCACATCCGGCTGGACAAGCGCCCCGCTGCCGTTGTTGGGCCCGGCAAGGCCCACGGGAAACACGCCCGCATCCCCTAGGAAGATTTCCCTACAGGTTGCTCCCGCAACCTGAAGCCGCGGCGACGCGGTGCCCTACTCGCCCTGCAGCCCGTACTTGCGGATCTTGTCGTTGAGCGTGGTCTTGGGGATGCGCAGCGCCTTGGCGCTGCGGGCGATGTTGCCGCCCTGGCGCTGCAGCTCCGCCCGTATGAGGCTGCGCTCGTAGCCCTCCACGCACTCGGACAGCGACAGGCCGCTGTCCTCGCCCGGCACGGGCAGCGCCCCCGGCATGGCGGCCAGGTCGGGAGGCGCCGCCGCGGCGACGGCAGCCGGCTCGGCCGCCACGCAGCCCACCTCCATGCCCGGCACGCTGGCGCGCACGCCCAGCACCAGGCAGTCGGCCACGTTGCGCAGCTCGCGCACGTTGCCCGGCCAGTCGTGGGCCATGAGGGCGTGCATCTGCCGCGTGCCCAGGTCCGGCTGCGGCCGGCCGTAGCGGCTGGCGGCCAGCAGCATGAAATGCTCCAGCAGCAGCGGGATGTCCTCGCGCCGCTCGCGCAGCGGGGGCAGCTCGATCGTCACCACGTTGAGGCGGTAGACGAGGTCGGCACGGAAGGAGCCCTGTTTCGCGCGGGCGAGCAGGTCGTCCTTGGTGGCGGCCACCACGCGCGTGTCCACCGGGTGCGCGGCATTGGAGCCCAGCCGCTCCACCACGCGCTCCTGCAGCACGCGCAAGAGCTTGATCTGCACGCCCATGGGCATGCTTTCCAGCTCGTCCAGGAACAGCGTGCCGCCGTGGGCGTGCTCGATCTTGCCCACGCGCTTTTTCTGCGCGCCGGTGAAGGCACCGGCCTCGTGGCCGAACAGCTCGCTGTCGAGCAGGTTGTCCGGCAGGCCGCCGCAGTTGAGCGCCACGAAGGGCGCGCCGCGCCGGCGCGAGAGCTCATGCAGCGCCTGCGCCACCACCTCCTTGCCGGTGCCGGTCTCGCCGTGGATGAGCACGTCCACGGGTGAGTCGGCAACGTCCATCACCAGGCGGCGCACGCGCTCGATCTGCGGCGAGCGGCCGACGATCTTGCCTTCCACGCCCCCGCGGTCGCGCAGCGCGCGGCGCAGCGAGGCCACTTCCAGCGTCAGCGAGCGCTTTTCCAAGGCCCGGCGCACCACTTCCACCAGTTGCTCCGGCGAGAAGGGCTTGGTGATGAAGTCGTAGGCGCCGCTGCGCATGGCCTCCACGGCCAGGCTCACGTCGCCGTGGCCGGTGATCATGATGGCGGGCAGGTCGCCGTCGAGCTCGCGGCAGCGGCGTATGAGCGAGAGGCCGTCGGCGCGCGGCAGCCGCATGTCCGTCACCACCACGCCGGGAAAACCCGCTTCCAGCTTGGGCAGCGCCTCTTCCGCCGAGCCCACGGCCTCGACGGCAAGGCCCGCGAGCTGCAGCGCCTGCACGCAGGCGATCTGCATGTGGAGGTCGTCTTCGACGAGCAGGACGGTGAGATCAGCGGTGTTCATGGGCAGTGGCACGAGGGGCGGGCTCGATTTTCAGGCGGCTTCAAGCGGCGTCAGGTGGCGCCGCCGGCAGCCGCAGCGTCAGCCGCGCGCCGCCCTCGGGGCGGTTGGCCGCCTCCAGCTCGCCGTGGAAGTCGCGCGCGATGTCGCGGGAGATCACCAGGCCCAGGCCCAGCCCGGCGCCCACGGGCTTGGTGGTGAAGAAGGGTTCGAACAGGCGGTCCAGCGTCTGCGTGGAAAAGCCGCTGCCGCTGTCCAGCACGTCGATGCGCACGGCCGGGGGCTGCGCCTCGGCCTCCAGCGCCGCGCCTATGGCCAAGGAGCGGCCCTGAGCGTCGCGCATGGCGTCCAGCGCGTTGGCCACGAGGTTGATCAGCACCTGTTCCAGCCGGTTCTGGTCGCACCAGGCGAAGACGCGGCCGGCCTCGCAGTCGTTGTGCAGCGTCACGCCCTCCTTGGCGATGCGCTGCTGGAACAGGAACAGCGCATTGCCCACGGCCACGGCCACGTCGCAGCGCGCGGGAATGGCCGGCGACTTGCGGGCAAAGGCTTTGAGCGGCTGGATGATCCCGCCCATCTGGTCCGACAGCCGCGCCACCATGTCCAGGTTGCCGGCCACGGCCTGCAGGTTGCCGCGGCGCAGGAACTCGGCGGCGTTGCCGGAGAGCGTGCGAATCGCGCCCAAGGGCTGCGTCAGCTCGTGCGTGATGCCGGCGGCGAGCTGGCCCACCACGGCCAGCTTGGCGGCTTGTATCAACTCGTCCTGCGCCGAGCGCAGCGTCTGCTCGGCCTGCACGCGCTCGGCCACCTCGCGGCGCAGCCGGCCGTTGGTCTCGGTCAGCACGCGGGTGCGGCGCGCCACCTTCTGCTCCAGGTTGGCGTTGGCCTGCTCCAGCAGGCGCTGCGCCTCCAGGCGCTGGCGCTGGATGCTGCGGCGCTGCCCCAGGAACAAGGCCAGCAGCACGACGAAGCTGGCCGCCAGCGCGGAGAGCATGGCGTGCTCCAGCGCCTGGTTGCGCGCGCCTCGCAGGTCCAGGAAGGTGAGCAGCCGCCAGTTCATGCCGTCCAGGCTGCGGCCGAACATGAGCATGGGCGTGCGCAGCATGGCCTCGCGCGGCGAGGCGCCGCCCTGCACTGTGCCGTCCAGCACCTGGCCGTCCTCGTCGAAGCGCAGGTGCACGTGCAACGGGAACGGCGGGATGGGCAGCTCGTTGTAGAGGCGGCTGATGTCCACGTCCACGCGCTGCTCCATGGGCAGGTCCACCAGCGCGGTGTAGCGCCACGCCGGCTCGGAGGACATGATGACCACCTGGTTGGCGTCGGCCAGCAGCGCCGGCGCGCCGAGCATGGACCAGGCCTGGTCCACCGCCTGCAGGCCGATCTTGATGGTGGCCACGCCCACCACGCGCGCACCGTCGCGTATGGGATGCGAGACGAAGTAGCCCGGCTCGCCGCGCGTGATGCCGATCGCGAAGTGCCGGCCCACGCGGCCGGAGAGCGCTTCGAGGAAGTAGGGGCGGAAGGAGAGGTCCTCGCCCACCAGGCTGTCGTCGCCGTCGGCGGCGTTGCTGGAGGCCAGGACGATGCCGCGCTCGTCCAGCACGAAGATGGACACCGCGCCCACGTGCGCGTTGAGCCGGCGCAGGTAGTTGTTGACGGCGTCCACCCGCGCGGGCCTGCGCGGCTCGCGCAGCAGGCCCAGCACTTCGGGATTGAGCTGCACCGTGGCCGGCACGTACTCCAGCCGCTTGACGATGCCCTCCACCGCCATGGCGAAGAGGTCCAGCCGGTGGCTGGCCTCGGCGCGCAGCGCGGTGGTGGCAAAGCGTTCGCTGATGGTGAAGCCCAGCCAGCCGCTGCCCAGCACCACGGCCAGCGCCAGCAGGCCCAGCAGCAGGCGCCGGCGCGGCGACAGCCGCGCTTCGGGTCGGGGCAATGCGGGTGGAGGCGTGGTCATGCTGGGCGCCGGGGCCTGAGGGGCCGGCGCAGCCGTATTGTCGGCCACGCCCCCGGCGGCGCCCGCGTCCGGCGCGGGCGGGCGCGGCGTTTCAGCAGGGCTGGCGTGCGGCGGGCTCAGGGATACAGCCCCCGCTCCTGGCGCGACATCAGGATGCGCTCGCAGGCCACGGCGAAGGTGGCGGTGCGCAGCGTGATCTGGTGGCGGTCGGCGGTGTTCCAGATCTGGGCCAGGGCGTCGATCATGATCTTGTCCAGGCGAG
>NZ_BCTC01000141.1 GCF_001571085.1 Azohydromonas lata NBRC 102462 | reverse complement strand
CCAGTTTGTAAAAACCCGCGTCCACAGTGGTCACGGCGGCGCCGGACGTCAGGTTGAAGCGGCCCACCAGGCCGGCGGCGTTGGCGTCGCTGTCGGAGGCATCGGCACCCACGTGCTGGCGCGTGACGCTGAATCCGTTGGGCGTGGCGAACTGGACGTCGTACTGGCCCGGGCGCAGGCCCGTGAAGGCGTAATTGCCGTTGGCGTCGGTCTGCGTGGTGTTGACCACGGCGCCGGAGGCGTCCAGCAGCGTCACGGTCACGCCGGCCATGCCGGCTTCGCCGGCGTCCTGCACGCCGTTGCCGTTGGCGTCGTGCCAGGCACGGTCGCCCACGCTGGCATAACGGTAAAAGCCGGCGTCAATGCCGCTGTTGACCTCGCCGGGCTTGAGCACCACCACGCCGGAGACCAGCGCGTCGCTGTTGGTGCCGGAAGCCGCATTGCCATCCACCTGGCGCGGGCTCACGGCATCAAAGCCACTGGGCTGGGTGAAGCGCACCTGGTAGTTCAGGCCCGGCGTCAGGCCCCGGAAGCTGTAGCTGCCGCCGGCATCGGTCACGGTGTTGGCCAGGACTTCGGAAGCGGAGAACTGGCCGTCGCCGTTCATGTCGCGCACCAGCTCCACCCGGGCGCCGGCAATGCCCTGCTCGCCCGCGTCCTGCACGCCGTTGGCGTTGAGGTCGTCGAAAACGAAATCCCCCAGCCGCGCCGCCTTGGTCTCGGCGATCAGCGGCTGGTAGTGCGTGGTGCCGGCCGCATTGGTGGTGTCCATCACGATGCCGATGGCCTCGCCCGCGTCCGGCACGTAGCCGTCGTGGTTCAGCGCCAGCGCCACCAGCGCGTCAATGTCGGCCACGTCCTGCGGCGCGAGATAGGCGGCGATGGGGTACTTGTAGCCCATCAACTGCCAGATGGCGCTTTGCACCTCGCCGAAGGAAATGCCGGCGTTGCTGCCGTTGTAGTAGTTGAGCAGCCAGTTGATGTTGTCCAGGTTGGACAGGTACGCGCTGGTGCGCAGCGTGGGCACGTTGGCCGTGATCACGCTGAGCTCGTAGGAGGAGTACAGCGTCGCGGTGTAGGTCGCTGGCACCGGGATCTGCACGTTCATGTTCAGGCACCAGGCGTCGTAAGGCGTGCCGCCACTGGGTGCGCCGGGGTTGAGCACCGAGGTGGAGGTCACCTTCGCATCGAGAAAGCTCGGCTCCAGCAGGGAGCCGGGATAGCTGACGTTGACGGTGACGCTGGGGTTCTGAGCCATGGAAGTGATGGAGGAAAGGGTCTATCGGCCGCCCATGCGGCAGCGCGACCCGCCGGCCTGGAGTGTTTCAGGAATCGCTGGGCATTTCCTGAAAACAACCGGCCAGGCCACGCAGGCCAGGAAATCGGAAGGATGGGAACTGCCCCCGGGGCAGGCGCCGCGAGCCAGCCGGGCGCGCCGGCTGGCCCCATGCGGCAGGGGGCTTACTTCTTCTTGAAGAAACGCGCCACGACGGCGGCACCCACCAGGCCAATGGTCACCAGCGGCAGCGAGCTGGGCTCGGGCACGGCACAGGCGGGCAGCGGAAAGGAGCCGCAAGGCTCGGCCAGGGCCACCTTGGTGACGGCCAGCAGCGCAGCAGCGGAGAAGAAGGCAGAGAGTTGGTTCATGTGTCAGTCAAGTCATTCAGGTGTTTGCCAACCGAACACAGGGCGAATCCCCAGGGGATGCTCCCTATTTGTCCGCAGACACTTCTTGACTCGCACGAGTCATGCCATGTATCTCGTTTATATAAAAATCAACAACTTAACTTGTATTTTTTGCTTCAAATCAATGCATTTGTAAAGAAATTCGACAGCATCCACCAAATTTCTGGACATCGCCGGCAGGGAACCCTTGGGTATCGCGGATGGTCGCGGACAGGAGGCGAGACACACGGACGCCCGCGCGCACCGGGCGCCGCACGGCGGTGAACAGGAGGAAAGGGAGAGCCGCGCCTGGGTGGCGCGGCGCGGGGCTCAGCGCCGGTCCACCAGGGCGTGCGCGATGGTGGAGAGGTCCACGTATTCGAGCTCGCTGCCCGCGGGCACGCCGCGCGCAAGCCGCGTGACCTGCAGCCCGCGCGCCTTGAGCGCCTGGGCCAGCACGTGGGCGGTGGCTTCGCCCTCGGCGGTGAAGCTGGTGGCCAGGATGACTTCCTGCACCTGCCCGTCGCCCGCACGCTCCAGCAGCTCGGCCGCGCCGATCTCGTGCGCGCCCACGCCGTCCAGCGGGCTGAGACGGCCCTTGAGAACGAAATACAGCCCGTGGTAGCTGCGCGTGCGCTCCAGCGCAGCCAAGTCGGCCGGGCCCTCCACCACGCAGAGCTGGCGGGCGTCGCGCCCGGGATCGGCGCAGACCTCGCACAGCGGGGTCTCGCTCAAGCCGTGGCAGCGCCGGCAGTGCTGCACGTGCTCGGCCGCGGCGCGCAGCGCCTCGGACAGGCGCAGGGCGCTGGCGCGGTCATGCTGCAGCAGGTGATAGGCCATGCGCTGCGCGGACTTCACGCCCACGCCGGGCAGGCGGCGCAGGGCGTCTATCAGCGCGTCGAGGTGGCTGGCCGGGGCGTTCAAGCGGAAAAAGGCCGCGGGACGCTCAGAACGGGAACTTCATGCCCGGGGGCAGCGGCATGCCGGCGGTGAGCTTGGACATCTTTTCCTGGCTCACGGTCTCGGCGCGGCGCACGGCGTCGTTGAAGGCGGCGGCCACCAGGTCTTCGAGCATGTCCTTGTCGTCGGCCAGCAGGCTGGGGTCGATGGTGATGCGCTTGACGTCGTGCTTGCAGGTCATGGTGACCTTGACCAGGCCGGCGCCGGACTGGCCTTCGACCTCGACGTTGGCCAGCTCGTCCTGGGCCTTCTTGAGGTTGTCCTGCATCGCCTGCGCCTGCTTCATCAGGCCGGCCAGTTGTCCCTTCAACATCGTGATTTCCTTCGCTTGGGTTCAGTTCGGTTTGATCGACCCCGGCACGATGCGTGCCGTGGGATAGCGCTGGAGCAACTGCTGCACCAGCGGGTCGTCATGGATGATGCGCTCGGCCTGCCGCTGGCGGCGGTCGCGCTCGTGGGCCTCGCGCAGCGCGGGCGAATCCTGCGCCTTGCCGGCTTCCACTTCCAGCCGCAGGGCCGGATGCACCAGCTCGCGCAAGGCCGCCTGCAGCTTCTCGCACAGCGCGGGGTTGCGCAGCGATTCGCGCTCCACGCGCAGCCGCCACAGCGGGGCGTCGGCCTCCTCGGCCGCGATGAGCTCGGACTGCATGGCCAGCTCGCGCACCAGCGCCACGATCTTCAACTGCTGCACCACGGCCACCCAGCGCTCGCCCAGCGCAGTGGGCGAGAGCTCGTCGCCTTCATCAGCGGCCGGGCGGACACGCGGCGCCGGCGCGGCGGCCGGGGCTTGCGGCTGCGGTTGGGTTTGCCGGCTCTGCTGGACTTGCGGGCCTGGGATTTGGGCAGAACCCGCCACCGGCCTGGCCTGGGCGGGCGCCGGCGCGGGCGGCACGATGTCGAAGTCCGGCTCCGGCGCAGCAGCACCCTGCCAGGGCGGCTCGTCGTCCCAGGGCGGCGCTTCGTCATGCCAGGAGGGCGGCTCCTGCAACGCGCTGGATGCGGCACGCGCGGGCGAGGCAGCGGCAGCCGGCATGGGGCGCTGCGGCCGCGCCGGCGCCGCGGGCACCGGCTGCGCACGCACGGCCGGTGCCGCCACGGATGCGGCGGGCGTGGAAGCTTGCGGGGGCACGGCCGCGGGCGGTTCCGCACGCGCGGGCCGCGCAGGCATGGCGGGAGCAGCTGCAGCGACCGGCACCGCAGGCGCGGACGCAGCAACGGGGGCGGCTTGAACGGCAGGTGCCGGACGGGGGGCCGCGACAGGAGCCACCGGCGCCGCGACGGGCGCGGCCGGCGCCACCGGCCGGACCGCGGGCGCCGAAGCCACGCCGGACGCGGCCGCGGGCGCACGCGCAGCCTCCAGCTTGGGCCGCGCTTGCGGCGCACCGCCGCCGCTGGGGAAGGCCAGCAGGCGCAGCAGCACCATGGTCAGCCCGGCGTACTCGTCCGGCGCCAGGCTCAGCTCGGCGCGGCCGTGCAGCGCGATGCTGTAGAGCAGCTGCGTCTCGTCCGGCGGCATCAGGCCGGCCAGCTCGACGGCGCCGCCGGTGTCGGGGTCGGTGTCGTCCAGCGCGCCGGGGACCATCTGCGCCACGGCCATTTGCTGCAGCAGCGTGGCCATTTCCTCCAGCGTCGCGGCAGCCGAGAGGCCGCGCTCGCGCAGGCCCTGCACGCCCGCGAGCACCGTGGCGCCGTCGCGCTGCGCCAGCGCGCGCACCAGGGCGGCTGCATGGCCGCGGTCCACGCTGCCCAGCATGGCGCGCACGGTCTCCTCGGCCAGCGTGCCGCCGCCGTAGGCGATGGCCTGGTCGGTGAGCGAGAGCGCGTCGCGCATGGAGCCGCGCGCGGCGCGCGACAGCAGTCGCAGCGAGGGCGCGTCAAACGCCACCTGCTCCTGCTGCAGCACGTTCAAGAGGTGCTCGTGCACCGTCTCCGGCGCCATGGGCCGCAGGTTGAACTGCAGGCAGCGGCTGAGCACGGTGGGCAGCATCTTGTCCGGGTCGGTGGTGGCCAGGACGAATTTCAGGTACTCCGGCGGCTCCTCCAGCGTCTTGAGCAGCGCGTTGAAGGCGTCGCGCGTGAGCTGGTGCGCCTCGTCGATCATGAAGACCTTGAAGCGGCCGACGCTGGGCTTGTAGGCGGCGCGCTCTATGAGGTCTCGGATCTCGTCGATGCTGCGGTTGCTGGCGGCATCGAGCTCGACGTAGTCGATGTAGCGGTCGGCGTCGATCTCGGTGCAGGCGGTGCACACGCCGCAGGGATGCGCGGTGATGCCGCCCGTGCCGTCGGCGCCGGTGCAGTTGAGGCTCTTGGCGAGGATGCGCGAGACCGTGGTCTTGCCCACGCCGCGCGTGCCGGTGAAAAGATAGGCGTGATGCAGGCGCTGCTGCTGCAGCGCGTTGGTCAACGCCTGCACCACGTGCGACTGGCCGACCATCTGATCGAAACTGCGCGGGCGGTATTTGCGGGCAAGGACCACGTAGGACATCCCTCGATTCTACGGGGCGCGGCACACCGCCCCTGACACGGCCGCCACCCCTGGCGGCAACGCGCGCGGGCGGCGGGGCGCGGGCGCTGTCCGATAATCCGCGCCCATGAATGCCCAAACGCCCTCTTCTTCCGACAACAGCGCCGCACCCCTGAGCTACGAGCAGGCGGGCGTGAACTACGACCTGATCGACCCGCTCAAGGTCAGCGCCCAACGTGCCGCCGCCGCCACCGCCCAACACGTGGCGGCGCATGGCTTTGCCGAAGTGGCCGCCTCGCGCGGCGAATCGGCCTACGTCGTGGACGTCGGACCCTTCTACATCGCCAGCATCGTCGAGTGCCTGGGCTCCAAGGCCCTGGTGGCCGACGAGATGGCCCAGCTCACCGGGCGCAGCTTCTACCAGGGCATCGCGCAGGACACCATCGCCATGGCGGTGAACGACCTCATCACCGTGGGCGCCACGCCGCTGGTGGTGCAGGCCTACTGGGCTGCCGGTGGCAGCGACTGGTTCAGCGACGCGCAGCGCGCGCAGGCGCTGGTGGCCGGTTGGAAGGCCGCCTGCGACACCTGCGGCGTGGCCTGGGGCGGCGGCGAGACGCCGGCGCTGGCGGGCATCGTGGAAGCGGGCCGCATCGACCTGGCCGCTTCGTGCACGGGCCTGATCAACCCCAAGGAGCGGCTGTCGGTGGGCGACAAGATGGCCGCGGGCGACGCCATCGTGCTGCTGGCCTCCAGCGGCATCCACGCCAACGGCCTGAGCCTGGCGCGCAAGCTCACCGAGCGGCTGCCCCAGGGCTACCTCACGCCGCTCGCAAGCGGCCAGACCTACGGCGAGGCGCTGCTGGCGCCCACCACGCTGTACTCGCCCGTGACGGAGGCGCTCTACAAGGCCGGCATCACGCCGCACTACTGCGCCAACATCACCGGCCACGGCTGGCGCAAGCTGCTGCGCCACCCGGCGCGCTTCACCTACCGTATCCACAGCGTGCCGGCCGTGCCGGAGGTGCTCAAGTTCATCGCGCAGCACGCGGGCCATGACGACCGCGAGGCCTACAGCACGCTCAACATGGGCGCGGGCTTCGCACTGTTCGTCCGTGCCGAGGACGCGCAGCGCACGGTGGAGATCGCGCAGGCGCAGGGCATCCCGGCGCTGGTGGCCGGCAGCGTGGAAGAAGGCGAGAAGCAACTGCTCATCGAGCCGCTGTCCATCCGCTTCGGCGACGACGATCTGCAGTTGCGCTGACAAGCAAACCAGGCCGGCCGCAACGCACTTGAGGCGCGTTGCGGCGCACGTGCCGGGAGTGGCTCACGGCGTGGGCTACAATAGCCGCTGACGGGCCTCCCCGCATGGGAGCGCGGCCAACCGGGTCAGGTCGGGAACGAAGCAGCCCCAACCGTTGTGACCAGTGCCGGGGGTAAGGCTCGTCAACCCCCATCTTCTACAGCCGGCAGCTTTCGCTGCCGCGCCCGCGACACTTTCCCCTCTTCTTGAAAACGCGCATGCCGGGCGCTGGCGTGCGCCGGTTGCATGGCGCCTTGCGGCGCCATGCTGGTTCAGCCCGCGCGAGGCACTGCCAAGGCTTCGCGCAGCAGGCGGCGCAGCTTGGCACCGTCCAGCACCAGCGTGGCCGCATAGCGCTGCGCCACGCGGTCCAGCGCCGCGTTGCTGCGCTCGGCCGGTACGGCCAGGGCACTGACGGCCTCGCGTGCCGCACTGACCACGGCGCGCAGCAAGCCGTCTTCGCCCACCACCTGCACTGCCTGGTTGGTGGGCAACGGGGGAAGCAGCGCCAACATGGAGGCATCCAATCCCCAGTGGCTCAACAGCGCCAATGCCAGCGCCTCCAACTCCAGGCCAAGCACCTTGCGGGCCGCGGCGGCTTCGTCCAGCGCGGGCGGCTGCGGCTCGTCCGGCGAGGCGGGCTTGCGCGGCGCCATGTGCGCGCGCATCTGCCGCGCCAGCTCGGGGAAGTGGTAATGAACGAGCAGGCTGCCCAACTCCTGCAGCAGCGTCACGACCTGGACGATTTCGCCGTCAAAGCCCGGGGGGCTCAGGAGCAACGCCAATCGCATCGCGCGTTGCGCCCGCTCCATGCGCGCCAACAAGGTGCGCGCCGATGCCTGGTCCAGCGGCCCCGGCCAGGCGTGCTGGCGCTGCACCACGCGCTGCAAGCCGGCTAGGCCGATCATCGCGATGGCACGCCGCAGGGTGACGACCGCCCCACTACCTTCCGCTTGCGCACTGCGCACGTAGGAGGAGTTGGCCTGGTGCAACAGCTCAAGGCAGGTCGCCGGATCTTGCAGCGCCTGTTGCGCAAGCGCGCCCACGTGCTGGCGCTCCATGCCCAGCAGCCGCGACGCAATGGCCGCGCCGTCGGGCAAGGCAGGCAGCACGCCATGGCGGCGCACGCTCTCCAGCAGTTGCTCAGGCAATGAGTCGGATAGCGAAGAACGTTGCGAAGGCACCCACTCCTGCAGCGCAGTGCCCATCGTGCGCGCATGCCGGAAGCGCTGTTGCGGCAGCTTGTCCAGGCAGCGGTTGATGACGGCACGAAAGCCCTCCGGCACAGGCTGCGGCAGCTCGCGCGGCAGCCGCACGGTGGCGTCGCCCAAGGGCGTCATGCGTTCTATGGCGCTGACCAGGTCGGTCTCGTCCAGCGCGGCGCGGGCGGCCAGCAGGTGGTACATCGCCAGCCCCACGGCCATGACGTCGCGCTCGACCATTTCCTGGCGGGCCTGCAGCGGCCCCAAGGCATCGATGGCTTTGGGCATGGGCGCCACGGACAAGCCCAGGACTTGCAGATGCCCGCGCTCGTCCACGCGCAGCATGTGCATTTGCAAGTCGCGGTGCGCCACGCCGGCGTCGTGCGCATAGGCCAGGCCTTCGAGCGCCTGCACGGCCCAGCGGCCCACGTCCAGCGTCGCATGGCCATCAGGCTGCAGCCGCTGCGCCAGCGTCACGCTGTCCTGCGCGCGCTCGTAGGAAACAAAGGGCAGGCGCTGGTACATGCCCACGTCGTTCACGGGCACCAGGTTGGGATGGCTCAGGCGCGCCATGGCACGAGCATCGTCCAGCCAGCGCTGCAGCGCCGCGTCGCCCGCAGGCGCCACGCGCGGCATGGCCAGCAGCACTTGGCGACCCAGGTCGGGGTCGTTCGCCTCCCAGACCATGCTGCGCGCGCTCTTGCCCAAAAGGCGGCGCATTTCGAAACGTCCGAAGCGCTGGGAGGGCTTCGCGGGCTGGGCTGCGGTGGAAGTCATGACGGCCGCCAATGTGCCATCCGCTTCACGCGCCAAGCGTGATGGCTGCGTGAAGTGTTGCCGCGGGTGGCCGGATTTTTGTTACCGACAGGCAAATCCGCTCTTGGCCGGGAAGGCCTTACAGCAGTAGGAAACGGCGACATCGCGCAAGCTTGCCGAACAGCCGCCCCAAGCCCGGAGGGCCAGGGGCTTTGTGTCAGAATTCCCAGCCCTCCGCTATATCAAGCACCGCGCCCCTGGCTGTTCCTGCGGACGCATGCAAACCTCCCCATCATGAGCAGCGAACTGATCAAAAAAGTTTCCGACGCCTCGTTTTCGGACGATGTGCTCAATGCCGAAACGCCCGTCTTGGTCGATTACTGGGCCGAGTGGTGCGGCCCCTGCAAGATGATCGCCCCCATCCTGGACGAGATTGCCAACACTTACCAAGGCCGGCTGCAGATCGCCAAGCTCAACGTGGACGAGAACCGCGACACGCCGGCCAAGTACGGCATCCGCGGCATCCCGACGCTGATGCTGTTCAAGGACGGCCAAGTGGCTGCAACCAAGGTTGGCGCGCTGACCAAGGTGCAACTGACGCAGTTCCTGGACGCTAATCTATAATTTGAAGATTGCTGCGGTATTGAGCCGCCCGCGAATTGGCCAGAACCTGTTACGCTGGCCCCGGGCGGTTTCACGCAGCCCTGAATTTGCCATCACGCCCTCGGTTGCCCCGGCCACTCGCGGGGCGTGATTCCGGCTCACAACCCCCCGCGCATTTCACGTCTTTCTGCCGCGTTCCGCGGGTTGAAGCGGCCCGGCATCGGGCCTTCTGAGCCGATTTGATCCGGCGTGCTCCCCTGGCAAGGACGCGCGCCCTCCCTTCCCAGGGTTTGCCTTCCATGCATCTGTCCGAACTGAAAGCGCTGCACGTCTCCGAGCTCATCAAGATGGGCGAGGCGCTGGAGATTGACAACGTCGCTCGCATGCGCAAGCAGGAGCTGATGTTCGCAATCATGAAAAAGCGCGCCAAGGCCGGCGAACAGGTCTTCGGCGACGGCGTGCTGGAGGTGCTGCCGGACGGCTTCGGCTTCCTGCGCTCCATCGACACCAGCTACATGGCGTCGACGGACGACATCTACCTCAGCCCCAGCCAGATCCGCCGCTTCAACCTCCACACCGGCGACATGATCGAGGGCGAGGTGCGAGTCCCCAAGGACGGCGAGCGCTACTTCGCGCTGGTGAAAGTTGACCGCGTCAACGGCCTCACGCCCGAGGAGAACAAGCACAAGATCATGTTCGAGAACCTGACCCCGCTGTTCCCCAAGGAACAGTTCAGGCTCGAGCGCGACATCAAGAACAACGACGAGAACATCACCAGCCGCATCATCGACCTCATCGCACCGCTGGGCAAAGGCCAGCGCGCGCTGCTGGTGGCGCCGCCCAAGAGCGGCAAGACGGTGATGATGCAGCACCTGGCGCATGCCATCGTCGCCAACCATCCCGACGTGCACCTCATCGTCCTGCTGGTGGACGAGCGCCCCGAGGAAGTCACGGAGATGCAGCGCACGGTGCGCGGCGAGGTCATCAGCTCCACCTTCGACGAACCGGCCGCGCGCCACGTGCAGGTGGCCGAGATGGTCATCGAGCGCGCCAAGCGCCTGGTGGAGCTCAGGAAGGACGTGGTGATCCTGCTGGACTCCATCACCCGCCTGGCCCGCGCCTACAACAACGTGCTGCCCTCCTCCGGCAAGGTGCTCACCGGCGGCGTGGACGCCAACGCGCTGCAGCGGCCCAAGCGCTTCTTCGGCGCGGCGCGCAACGTGGAAGAAGGCGGCTCGCTCACCATCATCGGCACGGCGCTCATAGACACCGGCAGCCGCATGGACGAGGTGATCTACGAAGAGTTCAAGGGCACCGGCAACTGCGAAATCCACCTGGATCGCCGCATGGCCGAGAAGCGTGTCTACCCGTCCATCCTGCTCAACAAGAGCGGCACGCGGCGCGAGGAGCTGCTGCTCAAGCCCGAGATCCTGCAAAAGAGCTGGATCCTGCGAAAGCTGCTCTACCCGATGGACGAGATCGAGGCGATGGAGTTCATCCTCGACAAGATGAAGTCCACCAAGAACAACCTGGACTTCTTCGACTTGATGCGCCGCGGCGGCTGAGTCGCCGCCACAGTGGGCCGTGTCCGCACACGGCCCGCGCCGCCGGTACTTGGCGGCAACAACGCATCAAGGGCGCCGTTTGTACGGCGCCATCCCGGGCCACCCCTTCGGCTTGGGCTACAATTGCGGGTTTTCCGCTTTCGCCAAGTGCGCCGCATGGGGCGGCGTGGCTGGCGACGACGCAGCGAGGTTTCCGATGAAAGAAGGCATTCACCCGAACTACCGCGAAGTTTGCTTCGTGGACCTGTCCAACGGTTTCAAGTTCGTCACGCGTTCCTGCGTGCAGTCCAAAGAATCCATCAAGCTCGACGATGGTCGCGAGCTGCCGCTGGTGAAGCTGGAAACCACCAGCGAAACGCACCCCTTCTACACCGGCACGCAAAAGAGCGTGGACAGCCTCGGCGGCCGTGTCGAGAAGTTCCGCAACAAGTTTGCGCGCGTCGGCCTCAAGAAGTGAGGTCGCGCTCCAGCGACAAGGAAGGCAGCCTCGGCTGCCTTTTTTTCTGCCTGCCCCGGCCGTGGCGCAGTCCAAGTGCCCCCCCGGCGACCGGTGCGGCGACAGGCCACAGGCGCCCGGGCCACGCCGGCCGCGCGTGGTTTTGACGGCATGATTTCGGCGTGAACATCCCCTCTCCTGCCCTGGTGACGCAGCGCGCCGTGCAGCGGCTGCCGCGGCTGCCGCTGCTGCTGCTGTGCGCGGCTTACCTGCTGCCCGGCCTGTTCGGCCGAGACCCTTGGAAAAACGCTGACATCACGGCCTTCGGCTACATGGCGGCCATGGGCGAGGGACGCAGTTCGTGGCTGGCGCCGCTGGTGGGCCAATTGCCCCCAGAGGGCGTGCTGCTGCCGCACTGGCTGGGGGCGGCCTTCATTGCGCTGCTGTCGCCCATGGTGGAACCGGCCTTGGCAGCGCGGCTGCCCTTTGCGCTGCTGCTGGCGCTCACGCTGGCGCTGACCTGGTACAGCACTTTCCACCTCGCACGCACCGAGGCGGCACAGCCCGTGGCGTTCGCCTTTGGCGGCGAAGCCAATGCGGTGGATTACGCCCGCGCCGTGGCCGACGGCGCGCTGCTGGCCTTGATGGCCACACTGGGCTTGCTGCAGCTTGGACACGAAACCACGCCGGAACTGGCGCAGCTCTTCGCCATGGCGTTGCTGCTGTGGGGCTTGGCGGCGTCGGCCTACCGCAGCGCCACGGCGCGCCTGGCCGTGCTGGCGGCACTGCCGCTGCTGTCGGCTTGCGATGCGCCCAACGTCGCGCTGGCCGCGGGCGTGATCGGCACGGTGGTGTGCGCGCGCTCGGTGGATGCGCCGGTGCGCCGCTTTGCGCCGTGGACGGGCGCCGCCACGCTGGCCTCGCTGGTCCTGACGCTGGTGCTGCAGCACAACCACTGGCGCTGGTACTTCACGGCCGACACCGCGCAACTGCTGCAGCTGGGCCGGCTGGTGTCCTGGTTCCTGTGGCCGGTGTGGCTGCTGGTGCCCTGGACGCTGTGGCGCTGGCGCCGCCACCTGCTCAAGCGCCACATCGCCCTGCCCCTTGGGCTCGCCCTGGTCGCCCTGGGTGCCAGCATCGCGCTGGGCGGATCCGACCGCGCGCTGCTGCTGGCGCTGCCCGCGCTGGCGGTGCTGGCCGGCTTTGCGTTGCCCACGCTGCGCCGCAGCGCCAGCGCAGCCATTGACTGGTTTTCGGTCTTCTTCTTCACGGCCGGCGCGCTGGTCATCTGGGTTGTGTACGCAGCCATGCAGACCGGCACGCCGGCCCGCACGGCGGCCAACATCGCGCGGCTGGCACCGGGCTTCACGGCCGAGTTCTCGCTGGTCCGGCTGATCGCGGCCATCGCCGGCACGCTGGCGTGGCTGGCGCTGGTGCGCTGGCGCACGGCACGGCATCCGCAGGCCTTGTGGAAGAGCCTCGTGCTGCCCGCGGGCGGCGTGGCGCTGGCCTGGCTGCTGGTCATGACGCTGTGGCTGCCGGCGCTGGACTACGCGCGCAGCTACCGTCCCTGGGTACAGCGCATCGCGCGCCACGTGGGCCGGGATGCGCCCTGCATCGTGGCGCCGGGCATGCAGCGCGCGGCCGTGGCAGGCATGGAGTACTTCGGCGGCTGGCGTGTCGATGCCCGCCCAAATGCGGCTGAGGGCACCGACTGCCCCGTGCTGCTGATGGCCGAAAACGAGCCCACGCGGGCCGCGCCCAACCTGCCCGGCTGGCGCTTCATTGCCCGCGAGCGGCGCCCAACCGACCGCGAGGAAAGCGTGCTGATCTACCGGCGCGCCTCGGCCTCGCGCTGATCCTGCGCCTCGGCCTGCCGCACGCGGGCCGCAGGCAATACCAGGCTGAACGTCGAGCCCTGGTTGGGCATGCTGTCGATGTGCAGCTCGCCGCCGTGGCGCTGCGCCACGTGCTTGACGATGGACAGGCCCAGGCCCGTGCCCCCCGTGGCGCGGGAGCGGCTGCCATCCACGCGATAAAAGCGCTCAGCCAACCTCGGCAGGTGCTCACGGGCGATGCCTATGCCGCTGTCCCGCACGGCAATTTCCAGCCGTCCGTCTTCCAGGTTCTTGATCGTCACGCCTATGTGCCCGCCCGCGGGCGTGTAGCGCACGGCATTGCTCAGCAAGTTGGTGAGGGCGCTGTCGATTTCTCCTTCACTGCCGGCCAGCTCCAATGCGCAAGCGTCGGGGAAGCGCAGCTCATGCCGGCCCCCGGAGAGCGAGCGTGTGCGCTCGCGCACCTGGTCCAGCAGTACGTCGAATGCAAACCAGTGGTCCGGCGCCGGGCGCGGGCTGCCTTCCAGCCGGGCCAGCGTGAGCAAGTCGTCCACCAGGGTGCGCATGCGGCCGGTTTGCTGCGCCATCAGGCCGAGCACATGCTGGCGCTCGGCATCGCCCAGGGGCAGCGACTGCATGGTCTCCACGAAGCCGGAGAGCGCCGTCAGCGGCGTGCGTATTTCGTGCGAGACGTTGGCGACAAAGTCCCGCCGCATGGCCTCGTGGCGCTCGCGCTCCGTCACGTCCTGCGACAGCACCAGCTTGAGTCCCTGCCCGTAGCCGCGCAGCAGCACGGACAGCGTGCCCGCGTGGCGCAGGCCGGACAGCAAGGTCGGCTGCGTCGGGAACTGCGCCGACTGCAGCAGTGAGACGAATCCCGGCGCGCGCACGAGGTTGGTCACGCGCTGCGCGCGGTCGCGCTCCGGGTCCAGGCTGAAATGGTCCGCGGCGGCCGGGTTGCACCAGACGATGGCGTCGCCCGCGTCCAGCAGCAGCACGCCGTTGGGTGAAGCCTCGATCGCGTTGAGGAACTGCGCGTGCTGCGCCCGTTCCTGGGCCAACTGCCGTTCGCGCAGGCGCAGTGCGCGTTCCACGCGATAGGCCATCTCGCCCCAGAAGCCCGCGTCGCGCGGCGCGGCGCCATCGAGGTTGCCGCGGCGCAGCCAACGCATCAGCCGCTGTCCTCGCAACGCGTCCAGCGAGGCGTGCAGCAGCACGCCCGCGCCGCCGCCGGCCAGCAGCCCGGCCGTCAGCTCCCCTGCGGAAGCCCCGACCAGCGCGCCGGCGCCGCTGCCCACCGCCCAGGCGACCACCGCGCCCACCGGGCGCCCAAAGAGGTGCCGCACAACGATCAGCCCGCGATGCCTTGCGCGAGCCGGTAGCCGGCGCCTCGCACGGTTTCAATCAGGCTGGAGCAGTCCACCGGCGCCAGCGCCTCGCGCAGGCGTTTCACATGCACGTCCACCGTGCGCTCCTCGATGAAGACATGGTCGCCCCACACTTTGTCCAGCAACTGCGCGCGGGTGTGCACGCGCTGCGGATGGGCCATCAGAAAGTGAAGCAGCTTGAACTCGGTGGGGCCCAGCTTGACCTCGTGCGGCGTGCCGTCGATGTCGCGGGTGACGCGGCGCGAGGCCGGGTCCAGCTTGAGCCCGGCGGCTTCCAGCGGCTGCTCCAGCGCCTCGGGCGCGCGCCGGCGCAACACGGCACGCATGCGCGCCATGAGCTCCGACATGGAAAAGGGCTTCACCAGATAGTCGTCGGCGCCGGCGTCCAGGCCGCCGACGCGGTCGCTCTCCTCGGAGCGAGCGGTGAGCATGATGATGGGCAGCTCGCGCGTGCGCGGCTGGCTGCGCCACTGGCGCGCCAGCGTCA
>NZ_BCTC01000140.1 GCF_001571085.1 Azohydromonas lata NBRC 102462 | reverse complement strand
TGACGGAGTCCGTCAAGTCCTTCCACGTGCCGGCCACGCCTTTGACGGTGGCCTGGCCGCCGAGCTTGCCCTCGGTGCCCACCTCGCGCGCCACGCGCGTGACCTCGGCCGAGAAGTCGCTGAGCTGCGCCACCATGGTGTTGATGGTCTGCGCCGCGCGCAGGAACTCGCCTTCCAGCGGCCGGCCGTCCACCTCCAGTGCCATGCTCTTGGACAGGTCGCCCTGCGCCACGGCGCCGATCACGCGCGCCACTTCCGAGGTGGGGTGCACCAGGTCGTCGATGAGCGCGTTGATGCAGTCCACCGACTCGGCCCAGAAGCCGCGCGAGGCGCGCACCGAGGCGCGCTGGCGCAGCCGGCCTTCCTTGCCCACCACCTGGCGCAGCCGGGCCAGCTCGCGCGCCATGTGGGCGTTCTGTTCCACCACCTGGTTGAACACGTCCGAGACGCGGCCGGCCACGCCGGTCCAGTCCAGCGGCAGCCGCGCCTGGGCGTTGCCGTCGCGCAGCTCGGTGAGCGCCACCAGCAGCGCGGTGAGCTCGCCGGCGGGCTGCAGGTTGGGGTCCTCGGCAATCTTCATCATGGGACCTCCTTCAAGTCCACGTTGCCGTGCCCCGGGGCGCGCTGCACTGGCGCGCCCTCGGGGGCGGCGCTAGCTCGTCACGCCCGCCAGGTCCAGCAGCCCTTGCAGCGGGATGTGGACCCAGGCCGGCCGGTTGTCCAGCTCGTACCTCAGCTCGTACAAGGCCTTCTCCAGCTCGTAGAGCGCCAGCAGCGGCGCACCGGCCGCGTCGGCCCCGCCGGCTTCGACCAGCTCCGCCGCGCGCGCCACCTCGTCGTAGCCGCGCAGGAAATGCCCGCGCGACTCCTGCTGCCAGCGCCGCGCCACGGGAGCCAGGGCCTGCAGCTCGGCGTCGCTGGTGGCGGCCGAGCGCAGGGCCGACAGCGCAGCGTAGTCGAAGGAGCGCAGCATCCCGGCCACGTCGCGCAGCGGCGAGCGCTTGGCGCGGCGCTCCTCCAGCGTGCGCCCGGGCTCGCCCTCGAAGTCGATGATCACGAAGTCGTTCTTCGTCACCAGGACCTGGCCCAGGTGGTAGTCGCCGTGGTGGCGTGACCTCATGGCCATGGGCGGCAGCGCGGGCGTGGCCAGGTGCTTGTGCAGCCCGGCCTGGTGCTGCAGCAGCGACTGCGCCAGCGGCTGCGCCGCCGCGGGCAGCGTGGGCAGGCGATCGCGCAACTGGTCCATGCCGTGCTTGAGGTCGTCGCGCACGCGGTGCAGGTCGGCCTGCACGTCGTCCTCGGTCAGCGGCTCGGGGTCGAAGGCGAGGTTGCCCGTGCGCAGCGCGAAGGCCTGGTGCAGCTCGGCCGTGCGGCGGCCCAGCGTGCGCGCGCGCTCCTCGAAGGCCGCGTGCGCGTCCTGCGGCTCGGGCTCGCTGTGCCCAAGCCGCAGCTCCAGGTGGCGGCGCAGGTACTCGGTGCCCAGCGTCCAGCCGTCGCCCTGGTTGTTCACGTAGCCCTGCAGCACGGCCAGCGTCACGGGCGTGCCGTCCTCGGCCACGTACTCCAGCGAGCCGGCCAGCGGCGCGCAGTGCGGGAACTGGGCCACCTCGGTGAGGAAGCGCGTGACCTCCAGCTCCGGGTTGTGGCCCGGGCGCAGGCGGCGAATGCCCTTGAGCAGGAACTGCTCGGCTATCTGCACGATGGTGTTGCTGCTTTGCGCCAGCGGCCGGCCTATGGGCAGCGTGGGCAGCTCGCCCGTCTCGACATAGGCCTTGAGCAGCGGGCTGCCGCGGAAGTTCATGCGCCCGCGCGAGGTGGGCAGCGTGGTGTCGTCGGCCATGGTGGCCAGCACGGAACGCACGAAGCGCTCGTCGCCGAAGGCGTCGCCCATCACGCCCACCTGCGCCTGCTGGCGCACGCGCGCCACGGCGTTGACGGCCAGCAGCCGCGTGCGCTCCTCGTCGCGCTCCTCCCAGGACAGCGACAGCGGCACGAAGTAGTGCACCGGCTCCGGCAGCCCCTGCAGCTCCAGCAGCGGGATGAGCCAGGACTCGTCGTCGCGCTGCCACAGCCAGTGGTCCAGCAGCGTGGCGCGCGTGAGGTGCACGCCCTTGCTGGCGTACCAGCGCTGGTTCTCGATGAAGCGCGGCAGCAGCACGGTCTCGAACTGGTTGCGCGTGCGCGTGGCCAGCGCCGCGCGCCAGGGGCCGACCTGGTCCGCGAACAGGCTTTGCCAGCCGTTGGAGAACACCAGCACGGGCAGCTCCTCGGAGGGCAGCAGCTCCGTGTGCCAGGCCGGCGCCTCGGCGTCGGCGCTCAGGCGGAACCAGTAGAAGCCGTGCGCCGCCAGCGTGAGCAGGTAGGGCAGCTCGCCTATGGGCGGGAAGGCCGTGCGCCCCATCATCTCCACCGGCACGCGGCCCTTGAAGGCCGCCAGGTCCAGCTCCGCCGGCTGCGCCGTGCGGGCGAGGTTGGCCACGCACAGGATCACGTCGTCGCCATGCTCGCGCAGGTAGGCCAGCACCTTGCGGTTGCCGGGCTTCAAGAAGCGCAGCGAGCCGCGGCCGAAGGCTTGCGTGGACTGGCGCACGGCCAGCAGCCGGCGCATCCAGTGCAGCAGCGAGGAGGGGTCGCGCTGCTGCGACTCCACGTTCACCGCCTGGTAGCCGTAGATGGCGTCCATGATGGGCGGCAGGTACAGCCGCTGCGGGTCGGCGCGGCTGAAGCCGGCGTTGCGGTCCGGGCTCCATTGCATGGGCGTGCGCACGCCGTTGCGGTCGCCGATGTAGACGTTGTCGCCCATGCCCAGCTCGTCGCCGTAGTAGACGATGGGGCTGCCCGGCATGGACATGAGCAGGCTGTTCATGAGCTGGATGCGGTCGATGTCGTTGTCCAGCAGCGTGGCCAGCCGCCTGCGTATGCCCACGTTGATGCGCCCCTGCGGGTCGGCGGCGTAGGTGTTGTACATGTAGTCGCGCTCGCGGCTGGTGACCATCTCCAGCGTGAGCTCGTCATGGTTGCGCAGGAACACCACCCACTGGCAGTTGGCCGGGATCTCCGGCGTCTGGCCCATGATCTCCACGACCGGGAAGCGGTCCTCCTGCGCGATGGCCATGTACATGCGCGGCATCAGCGGGAAGTGGTAGCAGGCGTGGCACTCGTCGCCGTCGCCGAAGTACTCGCGCACGTCCTCCGGCCACTGGTTGGCCTCGGCCAGCAGGAAGCGGCTGCCGTACTCCGCGTCCAGCGCCGCCCTCAGGCGCTTGATGAGGACGTGCGTCTCCGGCAGGTTCTCGTTGTTGGTGCCCTCGCGCTCCACGAGGTAGGGAATGGCGTCCAGCCGGAAGCCGTCCACGCCCATGTCCAGCCAGAAGCGCATCACGTCCAGCACCGCATCCATCACCAGCGGGTTGTCGAAGTTGAGGTCGGGCTGGTGGCTGAAGAAGCGGTGCCAGAAGTAGGCGTTGGCCACCGGGTCCCAGGTCCAGTTGGACACCTCGGTGTCGGTGAAGATGATGCGCGTGCCCTGGTACTTCTGGTTGGTTTCGCTCCAGACGTAGAAGTCCCGCTCTGGCGTGCCGGGGGCTGCGCGGCGCGCGCGCTGGAACCAGGGGTGCTGGTCGGAGGTGTGGTTGATCACCAGCTCCGTGATCACGCGCAGGCCCCGCTCGTGCGCCGCATCCAGCATGCGCTTGAAGTCGTCCAGCGTGCCGTAGGACGGGTGGATGCTCTTGTACTCGGCGATGTCGTACCCGTCGTCGCGCAGCGGCGAGGGGTAGAAGGGCATCAGCCACAGGGTGTTGACGCCCAGGTCCTTGACGTAGTCCAGCCGCGCCGTGACGCCGTTGAAGTCGCCCACGCCATCGTCGTTGGAGTCGAAGAAGGCCTTGACGTTGAGCTGGTAGATGACCGCATCCTTGTACCAGAGGGATGCATCCTCGGCCGGCGCGTCCTGCACCAGCGGGTCGGGAAGGGTGAGACGGCGTGCATCCATGCGGTGATCAGCCTTCGAAAGTGAAGAAATCGCGTTCGCTGCGCCGCGTCTGGCGGACCACGAAAACGTGCGCGGGCGTGTGGTTCGGGTCAAGCTGCACGAAGTTGCGGCCGTTGCGCCACGTGAATCGTTGCTGGCTCAACAGGTCGTGCACGGTGTAGTCGGTGTCGGGCTGTATGCCCAGGGCCTGCAGGTTCACGTCCACCATGCCGGACTGCACGTTGTCGGGGTCCAGGTTGACCACGGTGAGCACGGTGTTGCGCCCGTCCGGCGTGCGCTTGGCGTAGGCGATGAGGTGCTCGTTGTCCACGGGCATGAAGCGCAGCGAGCGGTTGTCGTGCAGCGCGGCGTTGTCGCGGCGTATGCGGTTGACCAGCCCGATGAACCACTGCAGCGAGTCCTCGCGCTCCAGGTCCCAGTGACGAAGCTGGTACTTCTCGGAGTCCAGGTACTCCTCGCTGCCGGGCTTCACGGGGCGGTTCTCCATCAGCTCGTAGGCCGGGCCGTAGATGCCGTAGCTCGCGCACAGCGTCGCGGCCAGCACCAGGCGCTGCATGAACACCGAGCGCGGGGCGTGGTGCAGGTGCTCGTTGAGGATGTCGGGCGTGTTGGGCCAGACGTTGGGCCTGAACCAGTGGTAGCCCGGGCCTTGCGACAGCTCGGTGAAATACGCCGTCAGCTCGGCCTTGGTGTTGCGCCAGGTGAAGTAGGTGTAGGACTGGCTGTAGCCCAGCTTGGCCAGCCGGTGCATGACCTTTGGGCGCGTGAACGCCTCGGCCAGGAAGATGACGTCCGGGTGCTCGCGCGTGATCTCGCTGATGCACCACTCCCAGAACGCGAAAGACTTGGTGTGCGGGTTGTCCACGCGGAACACCTTGACGCCGCGCGCTATCCAGAAGTCGAAGATGCTCTTGAGCTCCTGCCACAGCGCGCGCCAGTCGTCCGTCTCGAAGTTGAACGGGTAGATGTCCTGGTACTTCTTGGGCGGGTTCTCCGCGTACTGCACCGTGCCGTCCGGCCGCCAGCGGAACCACTGCGGGTGCTCCTGGACGTAGGGGTGGTCCGGCGCGCACTGCAGCGCGATGTCCAGCGCGATGTCTATGCCCAGCCGGCCAGCGGCCTGCACCAGCCCGGCGAAATCCTCTTCCGTGCCCAGCAGCGGGTGGATGCTCTTGTGCCCGCCCTCGGCCGCGCCTATGGCCCAGGGGCTGCCCACGTCCTGCGGACCCGCCACCAGCGTGTTGTTGGGCCCCTTGCGCTTCTCGCGCCCAATGGGGTGAATGGGCGGGAAATACAGCACGTCGAAGCCCATGGCGGCCACGTAGGGCAGGCGCTGGATGACGTCCTTGAACGTGCCGTGGCGGCCGGGCTGGTCCGATGCCGAGCGCGGGAACAGCTCGTACCAGGTGGAAAAGCGCGCCCTGAGCCGGTCGGCGAAGAGCGGCCGCTCGGGGAAGCCCACCGCGAAGCGCTTGTCCGGATAGGCGTCGGCCAACTGGTTGAGGCGCTCGTCCAGCGCCAGCGCCTTGAGCGCGTCGGGGTCGGCCGTGTCGGCCTCCAGGCGCAACTGCTCGGCCCAGGAGCGCAGCGCCTGGGCGTCGCCGGTCGTGGTGGCCTCGCCGCTTTCGGCCCGTGACGCGGCACCCTCGATCAGCTCCGCGCCCACCTTGGCGGCGATGCGGATGTCGGCCTCGTCCACGCGGCGGTTGAAGTCGTGGCGCCAGGAGCTGAAGGAGTCCACCCAGGCCGTGACGCCGAAGAAGTAGCGCCCCGGGTGCGGGAAGCAGACCTGGGCATGCCACTCGTCGTTGAAGCTCTGCGCCATCTCCACGTGGTGCGTGGCCGCGTCGGCCTCGGCGCGCCAGTGCAGTTGCACGCGCAGCCTGTCGTGCCCGTCGGTGAAGGCGTGCGCGCTGAGCGTGACGGGCTCACCGGCGATGCACTTGCCGGCAAAGCGGCCGCCGTCCACCTGCGGCACCACGGCGTCCACGATGACGCGCACGCGCCCATCGCCCGGCGGCGGCAGCGAGGACACGCCGGCCTCGGCGCGCGGCAGCAGCAGCTCGCCCGCGGACAGCGGTGCCGCGGCCTGGGCCGCAGCGGACTTGCGCGGCGCGCTGCTGCGCTTGCGCGCCGGCTTGGTTTGGGCCTCAACCGTGGGCGTCTGGGCCGGGGTTGACGTTGCGGACTTGCGGGTTGTTGTCGCCATAGCTCTCGTGCTGCAAAACGATGACTGCCAGGGGAGGCAGGACGACGCGTATCGAGTGCAGCTGCCCATGCGCGGGCAGCGGCGAGGATTCGATGCGTCCCAAGTTGCCCCACCCCGACCCGCCGTAGGGTTCGGCGTCGGTGTTGAGGAGCTCGCGCCAGACGCCGCGAGCGGGCACGCCCAGCAGCACGTTCTCGCGCGGCACGGGCGTGAAGTTGCAGGCCACCAGCAGCGGCTTGGCATCGCGCCGCGCGGGGCGGCGCAGGAAGGCCAGCAGCGAGCGTTCGCTGTCCTGGGCCTCCAGCCACTGGAAGCCTTCCCAGCCGAAGTCCAGCTCGTGCAGCGCGGGCTGGCTCTTGAGCAGGGCATTGAGGTCGGCCACCAGGCACTGCACGCCGGCGTGCAGGGGCTGCTGCGTCAGCCCCCAGCTCAGCTCGCCCTCGTGCGTCCATTCGCGCCACTGGCCGAACTCGCCGCCCATGAACAGCAGCTTCTTGCCCGGGTGCGTCCACATCCAGCCCAGCAGCGCGCGCAAATTGGCGAATCGCTGCCAGTCGTCGCCGGGCATCTTCTGGATCAGCGAGCCCTTGCCGTACACGACCTCGTCGTGCGACAGCGGCAGCACGAAGTTTTCGCTGAAGGCATAGACCAGCGAGAAGCTGAGCTTGCCCAGGTGGTGGCCGCGGTGCACCGGGTCTTCCTGCATGAAGGCCAGGGTGTCGTGCATCCAGCCCATGTTCCATTTCATGCCGAAGCCCAGGCCGCCCATGGACGTTGGGCGCGACACCATGGGCCAGGCGGTGGACTCCTCGGCGATGGTCTGCGTGTCCGGGAACTCGCGGTAGACGGCCTCGTTGAGCCGGCGCAGGAAGGCGATGGCCTCCAGGTTCTCGTGGCCGCCGTGGATGTTGGGAATCCACTCGCCGTCGCGGCGCGCGTAGTCCAGGTACAGCATGGAGGCCACCGCGTCCACGCGCAGCGCGTCGATGTGGTAGCGGTCCAGCCAGAACAGGGCCGAGGAGATGAGGAAGCTCGCCACCTCGCCGCGCCCGTAGTTGAAGATGCTGGAGTTCCACTCGGGGTGGAAGCCCTGGCGCGGGTCGGCGTGCTCGTAGAGGTGGGTGCCGTCGAAGAACTGCAGCCCGTGCGCGTCGGTGGGGAAGTGCGAGGGCACCCAGTCCAGGATCACGCCGATGCCGGCCTCGTGCAGGTGGTCCACGAAGTACATGAAGTCCTGCGGCGAGCCGTAGCGGGACGTGGGCGCGAAGTAGCCGGTGGTCTGGTAGCCCCAGGAGCCGTAGAAGGGATGCTCGGTCACGGGCATCAGCTCCACGTGCGTGAAGCCGAGCTGCCGCACGTAGTCGGCCAGGTCGCGCGCGAGCTCGCGCCAGCCCATGGGCGCGCCGCTTGGGCGGCGCCAGGAGCCGGCGTGGACTTCGTAGATGGACATGGGCGCGTCCAGCGCGTTGCGGCGCCCGCGCTCCTGCATCCAGGCCTGGTCGCGCCACTCGTAGTCCAGGCGGGTGATGCGCGAGGAGGTGTCCGGCGGCAGCTCGGACGTCAGCGCCAGCGGGTCGGCCTTGTCCACGGCGTCGCCGTTTTGGCCGACGACACGGTACTTGTAGCGCTGGCCCGGCTGCGCGATGCCCACCGACACGCGCCAGACGCCGCTGTCGTCCTGCTGCGCCATGGGGTCGGCGTCGGGGTTCCAGCCGTTCCAGTCGCCGATGACGCTGACGTGGCGCGCGTTGGGCGCCCACACGGCGAAGTGCACGGTGCCCTGCTCGTCCAGCCGGGCGCCCAAGTGCTCGTACAGCCGCGCGTGCGTGCCCTCGCGGAAGAGGTAGCGGTCCTGCTCACCCCACATGGCGAAACGCTCCCGCACCTTTTTTGCGGCCAATCGTTCCACCAGCGCGGGCTGTAGAGCCCGTGCGGCGAGAGGAGAGGGAGGAGATACAGGGATTCGTGAACGGATTGGGCGGCATGGCTCTCGTCTTGACGCTCGTTGGAGCGCCGCCATGCCGCAATGCGTGTGCCCACGCGCAGGCGAAGGTGTTACAGGGCGCTTATTCGACGCCCGGGACAATCACCGGGGGGACTGTGCGCGCGCACCGATGGCGCCTGGACGCCGGCGGGCCTGGGTTGCTGGCCATTACCTTTGGCAATAAGCTCCTGCCAGGGAGGCGCTTGGGCGAATGGGGCCGGATTTAAGAAGCCACGGCTCCGCGTTTACCCTGATGCCGCTTAGAATGCGGCGACGCCCTGAGCAAATGGGGCGCCTGTCTTGCGTCTTCCATCCGATTCCGTTACGCGTGCAACTGCCCGGGCCACGTTCCTGCCGATTTCCGAGCATTCGCCAGCCTCTTTACTGGGTGCTGGCGCTGCTGCTTGGGGCATGGTGGGCGTTGGGTTCCGTACCGGTGGATGGGCGGGCGGGCCTGGCGGTCTGGTGCGGGAGCGGGCAGGGGTGCGAGCTGCTGGCGGCGTCCGCCATGCCCTTGGGGGCGCAGCCGCATTGCGAGCAGGCGTGCGTGTCGCCGCCTGTCATGGTTGCGCGGCAAACGGCCTGGACGGTGGACGCAGGTCCTGCCGGGCCTGAGCGCCCGCATCCGCTCACCGTGGACCTGGAGCATGAGCAGCCTGACTGTGCGCTGCCCCCGGCCATGCCTGATTGTTCCGTCGTCCTGCCCGTAGCGCGGCCGCTGTACGCGCCCGCGGGCATTGACGCCGCGCCGCAGCGCGGCTTGGCGAGACCGCCCGACCTGGGCTGATCCTCGCGTCCGGCGCCCGTGGTTCGCGGGCCAGCCCGGCTTGATCACCTCCTGCTTTTTCGCTGCCTGATCCTGGCCGCGCGCCGCCGTGCGCGCCGTGGCCCGGGATGGGCTCTCCGTTGCCCCGGCCTGCGTCCACGCGGGGCCTGGGCGGCTCGTCATCGTCCCATTCATGCACCCAAACTCTATGGGCAGGCGCTTGCCTGCAACTTCCGTGTTCGCTGGCCGCTGCAGGCGCTTGTTGTGGGCCGGCGCGCTGGCCGCGCTGCTGGCCGGCACGGGCGGGGCGGCTCATGCCCAGCCGGCGGAGCCGCCGTCCTATCAGCTCGATCAGCTCCTGGCCTTGGCCCGCGCCTCACATCCCGTGCTGGGCGCCGCGCATGCACGCGTGGATGGCGCGCAGGCCGCCGTGCGCAGTGCCGCCGCGCTGCGCAATCCGGAGCTGGAGCTGTCGACGGGCCGCAACCGTGCGCGCATGGACGGTGCGGCGCCGGGGTCCACCTTCAGCGTTTCGGTCACGCAGCCCATCGAGCTCCCGGCGTTGCGCCAGGCGCGCGTGCAGGCTGCCGAGGCCGCCCTGGAGGGCAGCCGTGCGGGTGCGGGCAGCCTGGCGCTGGACCTGCTGGCCGAGGTGCAGCGCCGTTATTACGCGGTGCTGCGCAGCGAGGCCGAGCTGGGCAATGCGCGCGACGACCTGGCACTGGCCAACCAGATCCGCGAGCGCGTGGTCGTGCGCGTGGACAGCGGCGAGGCGCCGCGCTATGAGCTGGTGCGCGCCGACACCGAGCTGCTCAATGCGCAGCGCGTGCTGCGCGTGGCGGAGCTGCGCGTGCGGCAGGTGCGGCACGAGCTGCGCCGCCAGGTCGGCCCGGGGCTGCCCGCGGAGTTCCAGTTGGCGCCCGCTGCGGACGATCCGCTGGCCGGCGGCATGCCGCCGCCCCTGGAGCAGATGCAGGCCGTGCTGCTGGCGCGCCATCCCGAGCTGCTGGCCGCGCGCGCGGAGTTGCGCGCTGCCCAGGCGCGGCTGGGCGTGGAGCGGCAGGCGCGGCTGCCCAGCTTCGCGTTGCGCGCGGGGGTGGATCGCGAGCCCGATATCCAGGGGCATCGCGTGGGCCTGGTCATGAGCGTGCCCCTGCTGGACCGCCGCGTGGGGCCCATCGCCGAGGCCGAGGCCGAGCTGCGCCGCCTGAGCCATGCGCTGGCCGACCGCGAGCTGCAATTGACCCAGCAACTGGAGGCCGCGTGGCAGCAGCACCAGATTGCCGCCGGCCAGGTCGTTGCGCTGGACAGCGGCATCTTGCGCCAGGCGCAGAACGCCATGCGCATTGCCGAGGCGGCCTACCGCAGCGGCGAGCGCGGAATCCTGGAGTGGCTGGATGCGCAGCGCGCCTTCCGCCAGGCGCGCAACGACCTGGATGCCGCCCGCTACGAGCTGCGCGCGGCCCGCGTCGAGCTGGACCGCCTCCAAGGCCTGCAGGTCGCCGACCTGTGAGCCGCCCGTCTTCCATCCCTTTAAAGCCTTGCGCAATCCATCCATGAACATTTCCGTTTCGACGCGCTGGCGCGCGGTCCCGCTGGCCCTCCTGTGCGCCCTGGGCACTGCCGGCCTGAGCGCTTGCCTGTCCGAATCGCAGGCCGACACCACCGTGGCTGTCGCCAAGCCGGCCGCGCCGGTGGACCCGCTGGTGGTGCGGCCCAGCGCCGCGCTGGTGCCGCGCATGAAGGAGGCGCAGGTGGCGCTCACGCCCGTGACCGAGCCGCTGCAGGTGGCCGCGCGCATCGACTTCGACGAGCAGACCGTGGCGCGCATAGGCGCCGCCGTCACCGGCCGCATCACGGAGCTGCATGCCCTGCCCGGGCAAAGCGTGCGCGCCGGCCAGGTGCTGGCCCAGTTGCACAGCGCCGAGCTGGCCGCCGCGCAGCTGGCACTGCTCAAGGCCAATGCGCAGCGCGAGATGGCGGCCAAGGCCGTGGAGCGCGCGCGCATGCTGCTGGCGTCCGACGTCATAGGCAGCGCCGAGCTGCAGCGCCGCGAGAACGAGCTGTCCGTGGCCGAGATCGAGCGCCGCGCCGCGGCCGACACGCTGCGCGTCATGGGCGTGCCGCCGCAGGCCAAGGTGGATGGCGTCATCAACTCCAGCTCCTCCATCGTCTCCACCACCAGCGGCGTGCTGGTGGAGCGGCGCGTCAACCGCGGGCAGGTGGTGCAGCCGGCGGACGTGCTGTTCACGGTGGCCGACCTCTCCAACGTGTGGGTGGTGGCGCAGGTGCCCGAGGCCGAAAGCGCGCGCGTGCGCGCCGGCCAGGCGGTGCGGGTGTCCATTCCCTCCAACGGCCTGGAGCCCATGGAGGGTCGCATCGACTGGGTGGGCGACACCGTCAACCCCGAGACCCGCACCGTCACCGTGCGCACCGAGCTGCCCAACCCCAAGCGGCTGCTCAAGCCGGAGATGCTGGCCACCATGGCCATAGAGCCGCTGCCCGTGCCGCGCCTGGTGGTGCCCTCGGCCGCCGTGGTGCGCGAGGACAACGCCGACCACGTCTTCGTCCGCCAGGGCCCCGCCGGCACCTACCGCCTCACGCGCGTGCAGCTGGGCGACGAGGTGGGCGGACTGCGCGTGGTGCAGGGCGGGCTGCAGGGCGGCGAGAGCATCGTCGTCGAAGGCAGTTTCCACCTCAACAATGAGCGCAAGCAGACCGGGGCGGAGGGCTGATGGTCGAATCGCTGATCCGACAGGCGCTCGCGCAGCGCCTGGTCGTCGTCGTCGTGGCGGTGATGCTGCTGGCCTTCGGCCTGGACGCGGCGCGCAAGCTCTCGCTGGACGCCTTCCCCGACGTCACCAACGTGCAGGTGCAGATCGCCACCGAGGCTCCGGGGCGAAGCCCCGAGGAGGTGGAGCGCTTTGCCACCGTGCCCGTGGAGATGGCCATGACCGGCCTGCCGGGGCTGGAGGAAATGCGCTCGCTCAACCGGCCGGGCCTGTCCCTCATCACGCTGGTGTTCACGGACGCCACGGACGTGTACTTCGCGCGCCAGCTGGTGATGGAGCGGCTCATAGAAACCGGCAGCCGGCTGCCGCCGGGCATCGTGCCGGTGCTGGGCCCCGTCTCCAGCGGCCTGGGCGAGATCTACCAGTACACGCTGCAAGGGCCCAACGACGGCCAGCGCGCGCTCACGGCCGAGGAGCTGACCGAGCGCCGCACCGTGCAGGACTGGGTGGTGCGGCCGCTGCTGCGCACCATTCCCGGCATCGCCGAAATCAACTCGCAGGGCGGCTACGAGCGGCAGTACCAGGTGCTGATCTCGCCGGACAAGCTGCGCTACTACGGCCTCACCATCCAGCAGGTGTTCGAGGCGCTGGCGCGCAACAACGCCAACTCCGGCGGCGGGGTGCTGCCGCACCACGCGGAGCAGTACCTCATACGCGGCGTGGGCCTGGCGCAGTCGGTGGACGACTTGGGCCGCATCGTGCTCAAGGAGCACGAGGGCACGCCGGTGATGGTGCATGACGTGGCCGAGGTGCGCATAGGCACGGCCGTGCGTGCCGGCGCCGTCATCAAGGACGGCGTCACCGAGGCCGTGGGCGGCATCGTGATGATGCTGCGCGGGGGCAACGCCAAGCAGGTGGTGGCCGGCGTGAAGCAGCGCGTGGCCGAGATCAACGAGCGCGGCATGCTGCCTGACGGGCTCAAGATCGTTGCCTACTACGACCGCTCGGAGCTGGTGGACTCGGCCGTGGCCACCGTCGTGAAGGTGCTGCTCGAAGGCATTGCCTTCGTGGTGGTGGTGCTGCTGCTGTTCCTGGGCAACCTGCGCGCGGCGGTGGTGGTGATCGCCACGCTGGTGCTCACGCCGCTGCTGACCTTCCTGGCCATGAACCACCTGGGGCTCTCGGCCAACCTCATGTCGCTGGGCGGCCTGGCCATCGCCATAGGCCTGATGGTGGACGGCTCCGTGGTGGTGGTGGAGAACGCGGTGTCGCACCTGTCGCGCCCGCACTCGGCCAGCGAGCCGCGCAGCCGCATCGTGCTGCACGCGGTGCAGGAGGTGGCCACGCCGGTGATTTTCGGCGTGGGCGTGATCATCGTGGTGTTCCTGCCGCTGATGACGCTCTCCGGCATGGAGGGCAAGATGTTCGCGCCGCTGGCCTACACCATCGCCATCGCGCTGGGCATCTCTCTCGTGGTGTCGCTCACGCTGTCGCCGGTGCTGTCCTCGCTGCTGCTCAAGGTCAAGCCCACGCCGGCCGGCCAGGCGCATGACGAGGAGGCGCACGACACCTGGCTGATCCGCAAGCTCAAGAAGCCCTACCTCGCGGTGCTGCAGCGTGCCATCGCGCGGCCCAAGGCCACGGCCGCCGGCGCGCTGGGCGTGCTGGTGGCGGCGGGCGCGCTCGTGCCCTTCCTGGGCAGTGCCTTCATACCGGAGATGAAGGAGGGCTCGGTGGTGCCCGGCATCAACCGCGTGCCCAACATCTCGCTGGAGGAGTCCATCGCCATGGAGATGGAGGCCATGCGGCTGACCATGCAGGTGCCGGGCGTGAAGTCGGCCGTCTCCGGCGTGGGCCGCGGCGAGTCGCCGGCGGACCCGCAGGCGCAAAACGAGTCCACGCCCATCGTTTCGCTGCTGCCGCGCCAGCAGTGGCCCGAGGGCTGGACGCAGGACACCATCGCCGACGAGATTCGCAAGAAGCTCGCCGCGCTGCCCGGCGTGCAGGTGGTGATGGCGCAGCCCATCTCCGACCGGGTGGACGAGATGGTCACCGGTGTGCGGGCGGACATCGCGGTCAAGATTTTTGGCGACGACCTGCCCACGCTCAAGCGGCTGGGCGACGACATCGCCAAGGTGGCCGGCGGCATACGCGGCGCGCAGGACCTGCGCGTGGAGCGCATCACGGGGCAGCAGTACCTGCAGATCGAGATAGACCGGCAGGCCATCGCGCGGCACGGCCTGAACGTGTCGGACGTGCACGACGTCATCGAGATCGCCATTGGCGGCAAGTCGGCCACCGACATCTACGAGGGCGAGCGCCGCTTCGCGGCCTTCGTGCGGCTGCCGCAGGACTACCGCGACGACATCGAGGCGATACGCAAGCTGCAGGTCTCCGCGCCCAGCGGCGCGCGGCTGCCGCTGGCCAGCCTGGCGAAGGTGCACCTGGTGGAGGGGCCGGCGCAGATCAGCCGCGAGATGGGCAAGCGCCGCATCGTGGTGGGCATCAACGTGGCCGAACGCGACCTGGGCGGCTTCGTGGCGGAGCTGCAGCAGGCCGTGGCGCAGGACGTGAAGCTGCCCGCGGGCTACCGGCTGGAGTGGGGCGGGCAGTTCCAGAACATGGAGCGCGCGCTGGGGCACCTGTCCGTGATCGTGCCCATCACGGTGGGGGCCATCTTCTTCCTGCTGTTCCTGCTGTTCCGCAGCGTGCGCATGGCCTCGCTCATCATTTTGGTGTTGCCGTTTGCCTCGGTCGGCGGCGTGGTGGGGCTGTTCGTGACGGGCGAGTACCTGTCGGTGCCGGCGTCGGTGGGCTTCATCGCGCTGTGGGGCGTGGCGGTGCTCAACGGCGTGGTGCTCATCAGCTACATCCGCGACCTGCGCAGCCGTGGCCTGTCGGTGGAGCATGCGGTGCTGGAGGGCGCCAAGCTGCGCTTCCGGCCGGTGATGATGACGGCCACCGTGGCCATGCTGGGCCTGATCCCGTTCCTGTTCGCCACCGGGCCGGGTTCGGAGGTTCAGCGCCCGCTGGCCATCGTCGTGATCGGCGGCCTCATCAGTTGCACGCTGCTGACGCTGGTCATGCTGCCGGCGGTGTTCCGCTGGTTCGACACCGAACCGGCCAACGGGCCGCACGTGCCCAGCTTGAGCGAGGCGCGTTGAGGCCTGGCGGGCCGGCCAGCGCTCAAGGCTGCTGGCCGGCCTGCCCC
>NZ_BCTC01000139.1 GCF_001571085.1 Azohydromonas lata NBRC 102462 | reverse complement strand
CTTTGGGTTTCGCTTCCCCTGCCGCCCCCGGCATATTTCCCCCAGGACAATTGCGGAGGTTTATCCTAGGCTTAAAAGGATAAATATCCTGCCCACCCAGATAAGCCCTACCGCCTGTTTGAACGTATCATGCCCACCATGGTTGCATGATTCTTCTCCGCAACTTTCGCAGTTTCCCGGTTTTATTTCAATTTCCGCCGCTGAAAAACAGTACGGACGCGAACACCAATATTCCAGGGAGGGAAACCATGGCTGCATCGGCTCAAACCAGCAAGGCCAAAATAGCGGACGATGGGCTGCACTACAACAGCAAGCCCGCCGGCTCCATGTTTGCCAAGCCGGGCCAAGGGGGTTATTCAAACAAGACGATGTCGTGCTTCTTCTGCGGCGTCCACAGGACGCTGGATGAATTGACCACCAGGAAAATTCTTGGCCGCAATTCCAAGGTGTGCAGCGTGGACTGCCGCAAAAAGGGTTGATTGCGGAATTTTTACCGAGGGAAAATTGCCATGCAGAACATCCTGATACTGGAAGACATTCCGCAGATCCGCACCTGGCTGAAATGCACGGTGTCCGAGCTGTTCCCCGAGGCCAGCATTTCCGAAAGCAGCCGCGTCCAGGACGCCAAGGGTTTGCTGAGCGTTTTCAGCTTCGACCTGGCCCTTATTGACCTGGGTTTGCCCGACGGGTCGGGCATAGAGGTGGTGACCGCGCTGCGGGAGCAGCAGCCGCAGTCGCAGTCGGTGGTCGTGACCATCCACGACGACGACGAGCACCTCTTCCCCGCACTGCAGGCCGGCGCCTACGGCTACGTGCTCAAGGAGCAGGCGCGCGAGCTGGTGAGCGAGCAGCTCAAGCGCATCACCCAGGGCGAGCCGCCGCTGTCGCCCTCCATCGCGCGCCGCGTGATGGCCTACTTCGCGTCGCTGCCCAAGCCGGAGACGGACCTCATCCCCCACGTCAAGCTCAGCGAGCGCGAAAGCGACGTGCTGCTGCGCGTGGCCAAGGGCTTCACCTTGCCGGAGATCGCGGTGCAGTTGCACCTGTCGCGGCACACGATCGCCGACTACGTCAAGCAGATCTACCGCAAGCTCAACGTGAACTCCCGCGCCGAGGCCGCGCTGGAAGCCCAACGCCTGGGCCTCTTCGGCCGCAATCCCAACCCGCTCATGCCCATGCACATGTCCATGCCGCGCTGAGCGGCATGGTGCGCGGCCCGCGTCAGACCGCCACGGTCTGGCGCACCGCGTGCTCCCAGCGCTCCATGCGCGCCTGCGCTTCCGAGCGCTCCATGGTCGGCAGAAAGCGCCGCTCGGCCTGCCACTGCTGCGCCAGCTCCCCGATGCCCTTCCACACGCCCGTGGCCAGTCCGGCCAGGTAAGCCGCGCCCAGCGCGGTGGTCTCGATCACGCGCGGGCGCACCACCGGGATGCCCAGCAGGTCGGACTGGAACTGCATCAGCAAATCGTTGACGCAGGCGCCGCCATCCACGCGCAGCTCGCTCACCGGCACGCCGCCGGCGGCGGCCACGTCGCGGTTCATGGCCTGCAGCAGCGCAGCGCTCTGGAAGGCAATGGACTCCAGCGCCGCGCGCGCGAGGTGCGCCACCGTGCTGCCGCGCGTCAGGCCCACGATGGCACCCTGCGCGTTGGCGTTCCAGTAGGGCGCGCCCAAGCCGGTGAAGGCCGGGACGAACATCACCCCGCCGGAGTCCGGCACGCTCTGCGCCAGCGACTGCACCTCCGCGCTGGCCTGGATCGCCTTGAGCCCGTCGCGCAGCCACTGCACCACCGCGCCGCCTATGAACACGCTGCCCTCCTGCGCGTATTGCGGCGCCACGGTGGGCTGCGCGGCGCTGGTGGCGATCAGCCCGTTGCTGCTGGGCTGGAAGCTGCCGCCCGTGTGCATGAGCATGAAACAGCCCGTGCCATAGGTGTTCTTGGCCATCCCGGCCTGGAAGCAGGCCTGGCCGAAGAGGGCGCTTTGCTGGTCCCCGGCCATGCCGCCAATGGGCAGGGAAGCACCCAGCAGCGCCGCGTCCGTCTCGCCGAACATGTGGCTGCTCGGGTGCACCGCGGGCAGCAGGCTGGCGGGCACGTCCAGCACGTTCAGCAGCGCCTCGTCCCACGCATTGCTGCGGACGTCGAACAGCATGGTGCGCGAGGCATTGCTCACGTCCGTGGCGTGCACGCGGCCACCCGTGAGCTTCCACAGCAGCCAGCTGTCCACGGTGCCGAAGGCCAGCTCGCCGCGCTGCGCGGCCTCGCGCGCACCGGGCACGTTGTGAAGAATCCAGTGGATCTTGGTGCCGGCGAAGTAGGCGTCGATGATCAGCCCGGTGGTCTGGCGCACGCGCTCGGCATGTCCTTGCTCGCGCAACCAGGCACACAGCGGCTCGGCGCGGCGGTCCTGCCACACGATGGCGTTGTGCACCGGCTCGCCGGTGCGGCGGTTCCACACCACGGTGGTCTCGCGCTGGTTGGTGATGCCAATGGCTTTCACTTGCGCGGCCGTGATGCTCGCGCGCTGCAGCGCCTCGCGGGCCGTGTCGAGCTGCGTTTGCCACAGCTCCCGCGGGTCATGCTCCACCCAGCCGGGCTGCGGATAAAGCTGCCGAAACTCGCGTTGCGCCATCGCGACGATGCGTCCCTCGACGTCGAAGACGATGCTGCGCGAGCTGGAAGTGCCCTGGTCCAGGGCCAGCAGGTAGCTCATGGAAAAGCCCCGTGGTGTGTTGTTCGTCGGCCGTAATGCGGGGCCGCGGCCAGCCCCGTTGTCTCTTTGCCCGTCGTCGCTGATGTACTGCTGATTTACGGCTGACCTATTTGACGCCGGCCTATTTGGCAATTTCCACCTGCACGCCGGCGTCGGCCAGCAGGGACGGAAAAGGCTCAGGCGGCAGCTTGTCGGTGAAGACCAGGCTGAGCTGGTCGATGCGGCCCAGCTCCACCATGGCCGGCCGGTTGAACTTGCCGTGGTCGGCCACCAGCCAGACCTCGCGGCTTTGCTCGATGATGGCCCGCGCCACCTGCACCTCGCGGATGTCGAAATCGCGCAGCGAGCCGTCGGCCTCGATGCCCGAGATGCCGATGAGGCCGATGTCCACCTTGAACTGCCGTATCAGCTCCACGGCCGCCGCGCCGATGATGCCGCGGTCCTTGTGCCGAACCAGCCCGCCGGCAACGATGACTTCGCACTCCGGGTTGTCGGCCAGGATGGCCGCCACGTTGAGGTTGTTCGTGATCACGCGCAGCCCGCGGTGCTGCAGCAGCTCGCGCGCCACGGCCTCCACCGTGGTGCCGATGTTCATCAGCAAGGAGCTGCCGTTGGGCACGGCCTGCGCCACCGCGCGGGCGATGCGGCGCTTCTCGTCCGCATTGAGCGCCTCGCGCTGGCGGTAGGCCAGGTTCTCGGTGGTGGAGGTCGGCAACCTCACGCCGCCATGGAAGCGCGACACCAGCCCCGCCGCGGCCATCAGCTTCACGTCGCGCCGCACCGTCTGCAGCGTCACGCCGAAGCGCTCGGCCAGCTCCTCCACGGTCGCGCTGCCACGGGAGCGCACTTCGGCAAGCAATTCGGTTTGGCGCGGGTTCGGATTCATCGGGGCGCGAGCATAAACGAAGGCAAAACGAACAGTTTTGCGGGTAAACGATGACGCGTTTTCCCGGAATTTCCGCTTACAACGAAAAAAAGGAACATCAATCGAACACCAACGAAAGCAGCCACGCGCTGCTTTCTCCTTTCCCGGAGCAAGTTCCCCGTGCCTGCCGCCGTACCGCCCATCCCCTGCGCCGGCGCCCACCGCGGCGACTGCGACGTGCTGGTCGTGGGCGGCGGCATCAACGGCTGCGGCATCGCGCGCGACCTGGCCGGCCGCGGCTGGCGCGTGCTGCTGGTGGAGGCGGACGACCTGGCCTCGCACACCTCGTCCTCGTCCACCAAGCTCATACACGGTGGGCTGCGCTACCTGGAGTACCACGAGTTCGCCTTGGTGCGAAAGGCGCTGCAGGAGCGCGAGGTGCTGCTCAAGAGCGCCCCGCACATCATGTGGCCGCTGCGCTTCGTGATGCCGCACGACCCGGGCATGCGCCCGGCCTGGCTGATCCGCGTGGGCCTGTTCCTCTACGACCACCTGGCCCGCCGCGAGGTGCTGCCCGGCTCCGAGGGCGTGGACCTGCGCCGGCACCCCGCCGGCGCCGTGCTCAAGCCGGCGTTCACCCAGGGCTTCATTTACTCCGACGGCTGGGTGGACGACGCCCGGCTGGTGCTGCTCAACGCGCTGGACGCCGTGGACCACGGCGCCACCGTGCTCACCCGCACCCGCTGCACGCAGGCGCAGCGCAGCCCGCAAGGCTGGACGGCGCGACTGCGCGATGCGGATGGCTGCGAGCGCGAGGTGCGCGCCCGCGCCCTGGTCAACGCCGCGGGCCCTTGGGCGGAAAGTTTCCTGCGCACCAACGCCCGGCCCGCCGGCAGCGAGACGCTGGCCACCAAGAGCCTGCGCCTGGTCAAGGGCAGCCACATCGTGGTGCCGCGCAGCGCCACGCCGGGCTGGGACCACGACCACGCCTACATTTTCCAGAACCCGGACAAGCGCATCATCTTCGCCATTCCCTACGAGGGCGACTTCACGCTCATAGGGACCACGGACCAGGAGCTGCAAGGCGACCCGCGCAACGCGCGCATCGGCGAGGACGAGATCGCCTACCTCTGCGCCCAGGCCAGCCGCTACTTCCGCCAGCCCATCACGCCCGCCGACGTGGCGTGGACCTACGCCGGCGTGCGCCCGCTGCTGGACGACGCCTCGGGCAACCCCTCTGCCGTCACGCGCGACTACCTGCTGGAAACCAACACCGAGGCCGCGCCGCTGCTGAGCGTGTGGGGCGGCAAGATCACCACCTTCCGCAAGCTCGCCGAGGACGCCGCCGCCGACGTGGGCCGCATGTTGGGCGAGGCCCGCAAGCCCTGGACCGAAGGCGCCTACCTGCCCGGCGGCGACCTGCGCCCCTGGATTGGCGAGCCGCGCCGCCCGGACATCGACTTCGAACGTTTCGTCTCGGTCGTGTGCCAGCGCTACCCGTGGCTCACGGCCGGCCTGGCGCAGCGCCTGGCTCGTGCCTACGGCAGCCGCCTGGACCGCGTGCTGGGCGGCGCGCGCCACCTCAGCGAGCTGGGGGCGGAAGTGGCACCCGGCCTGTACGAAGCCGAACTGCGCTACCTGCAGCGCGAGGAGTGGGCCCGCAGCGCCGACGACGTGCTGTGGCGCCGCAGCAAGCTGGGCTTGCATTTCAGCAACGAAGAACGAGAGCGAGTCGCCCGCTGGGCCGGCTGGACGGAGAAGAAGTAAGTGGACCGCAACCCAACGCCGCCGAGGGTCACATGCAACTGACCCTCGACCACATCACCAAGAAGGTCGGCGCGCAGACCTGGCTGTACGACACGACGCTGGCCCCGCGGCCCGGCGCCGTCACCGTGCTGCTGGGCGCCACGCAGGCCGGCAAGACCAGCCTCATGCGCCTCATGGCCGGGCTGGACAAGCCCAGCACCGGCCGCGTGCTGGTGGACGGCAGCGACGTCACCGGCGTGCCCGTGCGCGAGCGCAACGTGTCCATGGTCTACCAGCAGTTCATCAACTACCCGTCCATGACGGTGTTCGACAACATCGCCTCGCCGCTGAAGCTGCGCGGCGGCAGCGGCGCCGACGTCAAGCGCCGCGTGCAGGCGCTGGCCGACAAGCTGCACATCGCGCAGTTCTTGAACCGCCTGCCGGCCGAGCTTTCCGGCGGCCAGCAGCAGCGCGTGGCCCTGGCGCGGGCCCTGGCCAAGAACGCGCCGCTCATGCTGCTGGACGAGCCCCTGGTCAACCTGGACTACAAGCTGCGCGAGGAGTTGCGCGAGGAACTGGCGCAGCTCTTCGCCACCGGCGACTCCACCGTGGTCTACGCCACCACCGAGCCCGGCGAAGCGCTGCTGCTGGGTGGCTGGACCGCCGTGATGGATGCCGGCGAAGTCCTTCAGTACGGGCCGACGGCCGAGGTCTTCCACGCCCCCAGCTCCGTGCGCGTGGCCCGCGCCTTCAGCGACCCGCCCATGAACCTGCTGAGCGCCGAAAGCGCCGAAGGCGGCGCCCGCCTGCGCGGCGGCCCGCTGCTGGCCATGGCGCTGCCGCCCAGCGCCACGCCCGCGCTCACCCTGGGCGTGCGCGCCAGCGCGCTGCGCGTGGCGCAGCGCCCAAGCGACGTGGCCCTGCCCGGCAGCGTGGAGCTGGCCGAAATATCCGGCTCCGACACCTTCGTGCACGTGCGCACCGCCGTGGGCGAGCTCGTCGCCCAACTCACCGGCGTGCACGACTTCACCTTGGGCAGCCCGCTGACGCTGTACCTGCACCCTTCGCAGGTGCACGTGTTCGACGAGGGCGGGGCGCTGGTCGCCGCCGCGCAACGCCGCGGAGGCCGGGCATGAGCGCCCCCGCCCGGCCGCTCCGAAGGGGGCGCTCCGTCCCGCATGGCCGGACCGCGCGTAGCGCGAGGGGGCACCAATGAGCCGCATCGACCTGGACCTCGCGCACGCCTACAGGCCCAACCCGAAGGAGGACGCCGACTACGCGCTGCTGCCCCTCAAGATGAGCTTCGAGGATGGCGGCGCCTACGCCTTGCTCGGCCCGTCGGGCTGCGGCAAGACCACCATGCTCAACATCATGTCCGGGCTGCTCATCCCGTCGCAGGGCAGCGTCACCTTCGACGGCCGGGACATGACCCGCGCCACGCCGCAGCAGCGCAACATCGCGCAGGTGTTCCAGTTCCCGGTCATCTACGACACCATGACCGTGGCCGAGAACCTCGCCTTCCCGCTGCGCAACCGCAAGGTGCCGGCGGCACAGATCAAGGCCCGCGTGGGCCAGATCGCCGAGATGCTGGAGATGAGCCACCAGCTCGACCTGCGCGCGGCCAACTTGAGCGCCGACCAGAAGCAAAAAATCTCGCTGGGCCGCGGCCTGGTGCGCCCCGACGTGTCCGCCGTGCTCTTCGACGAGCCGCTCACCGTCATCGACCCGCACCTGAAATGGCAGCTCCGCCGCAAGCTCAAGCAGATTCACCATGAACTGAAACTCACGCTGATCTACGTGACGCACGACCAGGTCGAGGCGCTGACCTTCGCCGACCACGTGGTGGTCATGACCCGCGGCAAGGTCGTGCAGATGGGCACGCCGGACGCGCTGTTCGAGCGCCCCGCGCACACCTTCGTGGGCCATTTCATCGGCTCGCCGGGCATGAATTTCTTACCTGCCAGCCAGCAGGGCGACAGCCTGCTCGTCGCGGGCATGCCGCTCACGCGCACCAACGGGCGGGGGCTGCCGCAAGGCGAGCTAACCCTGGGCATACGGCCCGAATACCTGGCCCTGGCGCCCGCGAGCGCCGACGCCTGCCTCAGCGCCACCGTGCGCCAGGTGCAGGACATAGGCACCTACGTGCTGGTGAGCTGCGAGGCCATGGGCCACAAGCTCAAGGCACGGCTGGCGCCGGACGCCACGGCGCCGGCCGTGGGCGACACGGTGGGCCTGCGCGTGCTGGACCGCCACACCTGTTTCTACCGCAACGAGGAGCTGGTCGCATGAGCGCGCAGACCAAGCCCGTGAACCAGAAGGCCTGGTTCCTCATCCTGCCCGTGTTCATCTGCGTGGCCTTCTCGGCCATCCTGCCGCTGATGACGGTGGTGAACTACTCGGTGCAGGACATCATCTCGCCGGAGCGGCGCGTGTTCGTCGGCACCGAATGGTTCGCCGCCGTGATGCGCGACGAAGAGCTGCATGCCGCCCTCTGGAACCAGTTGCGCTTCTCCATGGCCGTGCTGGCCGTGGAGCTGCCGCTGGGCATCGCGCTGGCGCTGGCCATGCCGGCCACGGGCTGGCGGGCCTCGGCCACGCTGGTGATCGTGGCGCTGTCGCTGCTCATCCCCTGGAACGTCGTGGGCACCATCTGGCAGATCTTCGGCCGCGCCGACATCGGCCTCATGGGCGCGGCGCTGCAGCGGCTGGGCATCGACTACAACTACACGGGCGACGCCACCCACGCCTGGCTCACCGTGCTGCTCATGGACGTGTGGCACTGGACGCCGCTGGTGGCGCTGCTGGCCTACGCGGGCTTGCGCTCCATCCCCGACGCCTACTACCAGGCCGCCCGCATCGACGGCGCCAGCAAGCTCGCGGTGCTGCGCTACATCCAGTTGCCCAAGATGCGCGGCGTGCTCATGATCGCCGTGCTGCTGCGCTTCATGGACAGCTTCATGATCTACACCGAGCCTTTCGTCCTCACCGGCGGCGGCCCCGGCAACGCCACCACCTTCCTGAGCCAGTACCTCACGCAAAAGGCCGTGGGCCAGTTCGACCTGGGGCCCGCCGCCGCCTTCTCGCTCATCTACTTCCTCATCATCCTGTTGTTCTGCTTCGTCCTCTACAACTGGATGCAGCGCCTGGGCCAGGCCGGCCAGGAGGTCCCCCATGACTGAGCCGCGCCTGCGCAAGCGCTCCCTGTTCCTCGCGCTCTACCTCGTCTTCGCCCTGCTGCCCATCTACTGGATGGTCAACATGAGCTTCAAGACCAACGAGGAAATTCTCTCCAGCTTCAGCCTGCTGCCGCAGCACTTCACCTGGGCCAACTACGCCACCATCTTCACCGACCCGTCCTGGTACTCCGGCTACATCAACAGCCTGATCTACGTGGCCATCAACACCGTGATCGCCATCACCGTGGCGCTGCCCGCGGCCTATGCCTTCAGCCGCTACAGCTTCCTGGGCGACAAGCACGTCTTCTTCTGGCTGCTGACCAACCGCATGACGCCGCCGGCCGTGTTCCTGCTGCCCTTCTTCCAGCTCTACACCACCGTTGGGCTGATGGACACGCACATCGCCGTCGCGCTGGCACACCTGCTGTTCAACGTGCCGCTGGCGGTGTGGATCCTGGAAGGCTTCATGAGCGGCATCCCGCGCGAGCTCGACGAGACGGCCTACATCGACGGCTACAGCTTCCCGCGCTTCTTCCTGACCGTCTTCCTGCCGCTCATCAAGGCCGGCGTGGGCGTGGCCGCCTTCTTCTGCTTCATGTTCTCGTGGGTGGAGCTGCTGCTGGCGCGCACGCTCACCAGCGTCAACGCCAAGCCCATCGTCGCCACCATGACGCGCACCGTCAGCGCCAGCGGCATGGACTGGGCGACGCTGGCCGCCGCCGGCGTGCTCACCATCGTTCCCGGCGCGGTGGTCATCTGGTTCGTGCGCCACTACATCGCGAAGGGCTTCGCGATGGGCCGCGTTTGAGGAGTCGCCGCCATGTTCGACTGGATGGTCTGGACCACCCCCGTGGCCGTGTTCTTCACTTGCATCGCGCTGATGCTGGTGGGCATGACGGTGTGGGAGATCAAGTCGCCCACGACCTTGCGCAAGGGCTTTTTGCCCATTGCCACCACGCGCGGTGACCGCCTCTTCATCGGCCTGCTCACCGCGGCCTACATCAACCTGGCCTTCGTGGGCCTGGGCGAGAAGTTCACCCAATGGTTCTCGCTGAGCGAGGAGCCCAGCGTGTGGATCGGCTTCGTGCTGTCCATGGCCGTGCTGGCGCTGGTCATGCGCAAGGGCTGAGCCGCTTCAGCTCCAACACCTCACTCCCAAGGCTTCACGGCCCGGTGCTGCCCCGGGGCCGCGCGCCAGCCAACACACTCGGGGCAGCGTCGCAACCGCCACACCATCAACGAGACGAGGAGACGCAACATGAAGATGCGCTACACCGCACTGGCCCTGGCCGCCGCCGCCGCGCTGGGCAGCCACGCCGCCTGGGCCGACGAGGCCGCGGCCAAGAAATGGATAGACGCCGAGTTCCAGCCCTCCACGCTGAACAAGGACCAGCAGATGGCCGAGATGAAGTGGTTCATCGAGGCGGCCAACAAGCTCAAGGCCAAGGGCGTGAAGGAAATCTCCGTCGTCTCGGAAACCATCACCACCCACGAGTACGAGTCCAAGACCCTGGCCAAGGCCTTCACCGAGATCACCGGCATCACCGTCAAGCACGACCTCATCCAGGAAGGCGACGTGGTGGAGAAGCTGCAGACCTCCATGCAGTCCGGCAAGAGCATCTACGACGGCTGGATCTCCGACTCCGACCTGATCGGCACCCACTACCGCTACGGCAAGATCATGAACCTCACCGACTACATGGCCGGTGCGGGCAAGGAGTGGACCAACCCGGGCCTGGACATCAAGGATTTCATCGGCACCAGCTTCACCACCGCGCCGGACGGCAAGCTCTACCAACTGCCTGACCAGCAGTTCGCCAACCTCTACTGGTTCCGCGCCGACCTGTTCGAGCGCAAGGACCTCAAGGACAAGTTCAAGGCCAAGTACGGCTACGACTTGGGCGTGCCGCTGAACTGGAGCGCCTACGAGGACATCGCCGAGTTCTTCACCAACGACGTCAAGCAGATCGACGGCAAGCCCATCTACGGCCACATGGACTACGGCAAGAAGGACCCCAGCCTGGGCTGGCGCTTCACCGACGCGTGGCTGTCCATGGCCGGCACGGCGGACAAGGGCATTCCCAACGGCATGCCGGTGGACGAGTGGGGCATCCGTGTCGCGGACGACAAGTGCACCCCCGTGGGCGCCTCGGTGGAGCGCGGCGGCGCCACCAACTCGCCCGCGGCCGTCTACGCGCTGACCAAGTACGTGGACTGGATGAAGAAGTACGCGCCCAAGGAAGCCACGGGCATGACCTTCGGCGAGGCCGGCCCCGTGCCCGCCCAAGGCCAGATCGCGCAGCAGATCTTCTGGTACACGGCCTTCACGGCCGACATGACCAAGAAGGGCCTGCCCGTGGTCAACGCCGACGGCACGCCCAAGTGGCGCATGGCGCCCGGACCCAACGGCCCGTACTGGAAGCAGGGCATGCAAAACGGCTACCAGGACGTGGGCTCTTGGACCTTCTTCAAGGGCCACGACGCCAACCGCACCGCTGCGGCCTGGCTGTACGCGCAGTTCGTGACGGCCAAGACCACCTCGCTGAAGAAGACGCTCACGGGCCTGACGCCCATCCGCGAGTCCGACATCCAGAGCAAGGCCATGACGGACATGGCCCCCAAGCTCGGCGGCCTGGTGGAGTTCTACCGCTCGCCCGCGCGCGTGGCCTGGACGCCCACGGGCACCAACGTGCCGGACTACCCCAAGCTGGCCCAACTGTGGTGGAAGAACGTGGCCCAGGCCGTGACCGGCGAGAAGACGCCGCAGGCCGCCATGGACACGCTGGCCAAGGAGATGGACGACGTGATGGCCCGCCTGGAGCGCGCCGGCATGGCCCAGTGCCCGCCCAAGCTCAACAAGAAGGAAGACCCCAAGAAGTGGCTCTCCGACAAGGGCGCGCCGTGGGCCAAGCTGGCCAACGAGAAGCCCAAGGGCGAAACCATCGCCTACCAGACGCTGCTGGACGCCTGGAAGGCGGGCAAGGTGCGCTGAGGCTTGCGGCGCCCCGCGCCTTGCACCTGGCGCCTGGATGAGCAAAGCCGCCCGCGGGCGGCTTTTTCATGGGCGAGGCGAGGGCGCTCGCGTCAGGCGCCGGCTTGCTGCACCGCCGACACCGCGGCGCGCAGGCCCAGCAGGTAGCTGTCCACGCCGAAGCCGGCGATCTGGCCGCGGGCGATCTCGGCGATCACGCTGGTGTGGCGGAAGGCTTCGCGCGCGTGGATGTTGGACATGTGCACTTCGATGATGGGGCACTTCAAGATGGCCAGCGCGTCGCGGATGCCGTAGCTGTAGTGCGTCCAGGCGCCGGCGTTGATGATCACGGCCTCGGTGCCGTCGGTGTGCGCGCGGTGGATGCGCTCGGCCATCTCGCCTTCGAAATTGGTCTGGAAGCACTCCACCTCCGCACCCAGCTCCTGGCCCAGCGCGCGAAGCTGGTCATCGATCTGCGCCAGCGTGGCCGTGCCGTACTGCTTGGGGTCGCGCTTGCCGAACATGTTCAGGTTGATGCCGTGCAGGGTGAGGATTTTCATGAGCCGTCCTTGGAAAAACCCGGCAGCTTAAACGCGCGCAACGCCGCCAACGTCCCGCATGCCGGTACGCCACGACGCGGCCGCCGGGAAAGCCTTGCGCTCGGTTACGGGTAAACCCTTATCGTCCGCGCGCTGCCCACCTGCCGGCTGCGCCCGCCTGCCCGCCGCTCTTTGCCCGCCCAAATGCTGAACATCCTCTCCATCACCGTACCCATCTACCTGCTCATCGGCCTGGGCTACCTGGCCGGGCTGCGCGGCTGGTTCACCAAGCCGGAGTCGCGGGTGCTTGGGCGCTTCGTCATACAGCTCGCGCTGCCGGCGCTGATGTTCCAGGCGCTGTCCTCGCGCCGGGTGGCAGAGATCCTCAACGGCCCCTTCCTGCTGTCCTACGCGGTGGGGTCGCTGGCGTCCATGGCGGTGGGCCTCGTGGTGGCGCGCAAGCTGCGGCGCCGCGGCATCGCGCTGAGCGCCTATTTCGGCCTGGGCATGAGCGCATCCAACAGCGGCTTCGTGGGCTACCCCATCGTGGTCCAGTTCCTGGGACCCGTCGCGGCGGTGGCCATGGCGCTGGCCATGCTGGTGGAGAACCTGGTGATGATTCCCGTGGCCGTGGCGCTGGCCGACGGCGACAACAGCTCCAAGGCCTGGGCCGCGACGCTGTGGCGCACGCTCAGGCGGCTGGCGGGCAACCCGCTCATCCTCTCCATCGTGGCGGGGCTGGCCATGTCGCTGCTGGGCCTGTCGCTGCCGCAGCCCGTGGCGCGCGCCGTGCAACTGCTGGCCAACGCCTCCAGCGCCGCGGCCCTGTTCGTCATCGGCTGCTCGCTGGTCGGCCTGCAACTGCGCGGCCGGCTCAGCGACATCGCCGGCGTCGCCCTGGGCAAGCTGCTGCTGCACCCGCTGCTGGTGCTGGCCATGCTGATGCTGCTGCCGCCCATCGAAGGCCCGCTGCGCGCCGCGGCCGTGGCCTTCGCGGCCATGCCCATGCTCAGCATCTACCCCATCCTGGCCCAGCGCCACGGCGAGGAAAGCTTCACCGCCGCCGTGCTGCTGCTGGCCACGCTGCTGTCCTTCATGACCATCAGCGTGTGGCTGTGGGCGCTCACGGCGGTGCTGGGCTGGGTGTGAGCAGCACAGCCAGCGGCCGTGGGCACGCAGGCTGCACGCCAACGCTGTCGCGCCGGCCACGGGCAGCGCCCAGAAGCCTGGGCGCCGGCAGGCGGGCAGTTTCACAAACCTAGAATCCCGGCCATGAAAAGCTTCACACACCGTCAGCTTGGTGCCCAAATCCTTCAGGCCCGGCTGGGAGACGCCGTCGAGCTGTTTTATTGCAGCCCGCTGGCGGACCGGTTCCAGGGCCCCGCGCGCGGCGGACTGCCGGTGCTGTTTCCGCAATTCGCCGAATACGGCCGGCTGGTCAAGCATGGTTTTGCCCGTGACATGGACTGGACGCTGCTGGAGCACGGCGCCAACGCGTCGTGCGAACGGCTGCATTACGTGCTGGAAGTGGCCCAGGGCGAATATCCCGGCTGGCCGCACGCCGCACGGCTGGAATTGAAGGCACAAGCCACGGCCGACGCCGTGGAATTCACCCTCACCGTGCTCAACACCGGCCCAAACGAATTCAGTTTCACGGGCGGCCTGCACTCGTATTTCGCCGTGGACGATCTGCTGGCCACCCAGGTGCTGGGCCTGCAGGGCTTGAAGGCCTCGGACCGCTACCGGCCGGAATTCAAGCGGCAGGACGAACCGGCCTTGAGCCTGCCGGATTCGATATTCGAGCGCCTGTACGACGGCGGCTCAGAGGTGGAATTGGTCTGCGGACAAAAGCGCCTGCGCCTGTCGGCCAGCGGATTCGACCAGTGGATGGTCTGGAACCCCGGCCGCGACGGCGCCCAAGCGCTCAAGGATTTGCCGGACGAGGACTGGCGCCAGTTCCTCTGCGTCGAGCCCGTGATCGTGTCGCGGCCGGTGCGGCTGGCGCCCGGCGAGAAATTCACCGGGCGGCTGCGCGTGGCCTTGGCCTGAAAACACCGCCGGCATGACCGCTCGTGCCAAGCGGGTGGAGCAATCGCCTGCGCCTCCGGCGACAGGCCATTGATCAAGCGGCATGACAGGTCGCGCGAAAGGGCGCGAAGTGAAAAACGAAAAATAGGGCTGCAGGCTGCTATGCGGCAAACCAGTCGGTCCAGCGCAGGCCGGCGATGGAGCTGAAGTCACGCACGTTGCGCGTCACGAGCGTGAGTCCCTGTGCAATGGCGATGGCAGCGATCTGCCCATCCACGAAAGGCAGCGGCCTGCCGGCGCGCTCCAGGTCGGCCCGCAGTTCGGCGTGCACGCGTGCGGCGCCAGCGTCATAGGGCAGCACGGGCAGCACGGACACCACGTCGGACAGGTAGCGGCCTATGGCGTCCTTGCGCTGGCCGTCGGGCATGCGCAGCCAGCCGTAACGCAGTTCATGCCACACGGGTGCCGGCACGGCCAGATCGGCCTGGTGCCGGACAAGGTTGTCCATCACGCGGGCGTTGGGCTGCACGCGCACGGCTTCGGACAGCACGTTAGTGTCCAGCAGCCAGGCCACAGAGGACGGCGATGGGCCGGGCGCCGACATGGCGCACCGGCCTCACAGCGGCCACTCGACGTCGCGGCCCGCACCGGCATCGCGCACGTCGGCGAAGGGGTCGCGCTCGTCCACACCGTCCACGTGCTCTGCCCGCCAATGCTGCAGCCGAGCGGCAAAGCCCTCGTGTTCCACCGCCAGGCGTTGGTACTGGCTCCACGACATGAGCACGCCCGCAGGCTGGCCACGGCGGGAAATCACGACGGGCTCCTGCGCACTTTCCGCTTCGCGCAGCGTATCGGCCAAATGGGCGCGGACGTCGGTCAAGGGCAGTGTCTGCATGCGGCTTCCCGGGGAAATCAAAGGTGGCCATCGATGCGGCCACGAAATGTACATTTCAATTGTACGGTTCGCGGCCTGCCGAGGACTTACAG
>NZ_BCTC01000138.1 GCF_001571085.1 Azohydromonas lata NBRC 102462 | reverse complement strand
TAGTGCGTAGACCATCTTCAACTGGTCCGGCGTCTTGTCGGCGATCAGGCGCTGCACCTCGTCCTCCTGGCTGGCGTCGAGCCGGCGATGCTCGCCGACCTTGCGGCCGCCCTCGGCGTCGTGCAGTCCCCCGGCACCCTTGGCCTCATGGCGCTTGCAGATGTCGAACACGCCTGTGCGGCTCAGGCCCGTGAGCGCTGCGATCTCGTCGTAGGTGTGCTTGGCCTGGCGCAGCCGGATGACCTGCGCGCGTCTCTCGTGCCGCGCCTCGCGCGACAGTGATCTCATGTCCGTTGCCTTCATCACAGCAAGATCATGACGCGTCAAGATTTCAAGAACATTACTGCCGGGTCAATAAAGTACTTGTATGGTCGCTGAGATTGCGGCCAGTACAGATGGAAAGTAGGTCATCATGAACGCCCGCAAGTTTTCAATCTTCACCGCGGTTGCCGTGACCCTGCTCGCGCCGGCCTTGTCCATGGCCGACACGCCGTGGGTTCCGGACAACACTGACCGGGGCTTCAGCTACCAGCCTGAGCATGGCAGCACGGCCGCTGGTGCTCAGGGCCGCAGTGCTGGCACAGCCGTTGCGCCGGGTGCGCTGCTGCGCGAAGGCACGTCGCAAAACACTGCCCCGTCCGCTGCAACCGGCAAGACGCGTGAGCAGGTTCGCAATGAGTACTTGAACATGTCGGCGGCCGAGAAGCAGCGCCTGCGGGAGCTCAATCGGAACTGAACTGCCTGCCGGTCGGGTTCAAGGCCCTCGCAGCGGCGCGCTGGTGTGACGCCGGGGAAGTTGACTGCGAAACTGGCCCGTACGATGAAGGTTCCGGGGCTGACCAACAGCCGGATTCTGCTCGGCCGCAACCGGTCGGACATGCTGGCCACCGGTATCAGGAACCTCTCGGCGTGAAGACGTTGGCCGAGGATCTTGTGGGCGAACAAGCTGAATTGAAGCTCACTGCCTTCGAAACCCGCTACGCCCGGCTGATCGACTTCGGCGCCAACACCTTTCACATGGTCAACTGGACCCGGGTCACCGCGACTGGTGCCGAGCTGCAGGGCCGCTACACGCCCTCGGCCGGTGTCTCCTTACAGGCCGCGTACACCCGGATCAGGCACCGCAGCGACGAGCCGCTGCGCGGCCTACCCCGACAGCGGGCCAGCCTGGGTTGGCCATGGCAGCCCGGCGACTCGCTGCGGATGGACGCCGACTCGGTGCATGTCGGCCGCACGGCGGACCTCTCCACCCCCACCGGCAAAGCTATGCTGCCCGGGCACGACCGTGTGGACGTGTCGCTGCAGCAGCGGCTGACACCACGCCTGACCAGTAGCGCGGCAAGCCTCTTCGTTTACGTGGAGGTCGAGAACGCGGGTTCGCGAAGCGAGCCTTTCAGTTTGGGCCTGTCTGGGATCGAACGGTCCGCGAAGCGTGGTCTGCCATGAGTCAAGTGCCATACGTCGCTCAACACCATGCATGCCATGTCGGGCATCGTTGCATCAGGAACTGGTTTTCCATACAGTTGCAGGCATGCAGCGGCTGCAAGCTTTCAGGTTTGAGCTGGTTCCTAACGGGCAGCAGCAGCGCGACCTGGGTCGCTTTGCCGGTGCCTGCCGCTTCGTCTTCAACCAGGCGCTGGCCCTGCAGCAGCGACGTCACGAGCAAGGCTTGAAGAAGCTGGGCTACGCCGAGCTGTGCCGGCAGCTCACGCTCTGGCGCCACAGCGCCGAGACGCCATGGTTGCAGCAGGCGCCGACGCACCCGCTGCAGCAGTCACTCAAGGACCTGGAGCGCGCGTACACGAACTTCTTTGCCGGCCGTGCGCGAGCACCGCGCTTCAGGAAGAAGGGCCGGCACGACAGCTTGCGCTATCCCGACCCCAAGCAGATCCGGTTGGACCCGGCGGGCAGCCGAGTGTTCCTGCCCAAGCTGGGCTGGCTGCGTTATCGCAATAGCCGCGAGGTACTGGGCGCAGTGAAGAACGCCACCGTCAGCCGCTTGGGCGAGCGCTGGTTCGTGTCGATCCAGACCGAGCGGGAGGTCGAGCGGCCCGTGGCCACGGGTGGTGCCGTAGGCATCGACATGGGCGTGGTGCGCTTTGCCACGCTGTCGGACGGCACCTGCCTGGCACCACTCAACAGCTTCCGGCGCCACGAGGTGGCGCTGCGCAAGGCGCAGCAGGCCTTGAGCCGCAAGGTCCGGCACAGCAGCAACTGGAAGAAGGCCAAGGCACGCGTACAGAAGATCCATGCCGCAATAGCCAACGTGCGGCGCGACTACCTGCACAAGGCCTCCACCACCATCAGCAAGAACCACGCTGTGGTGTGCATCGAGGACTTGTCGGTGAGGAACATGTCGGCGTCCGCGGCAGGTACCGTTGATGCGCCAGGGAGGAGCGTGCGCGCCAAGACGGGCTTGAACAAGGCCATCCTCGACCAGGGTTGGTACGAGTTCCGGCGCCAGCTGGAGTACAAGCTGCAGTGGAAGGGCGGCCGATGCATCGCCGTGCCGCCGCAGCACACCAGCCAGACCTGTCCCACGTGTGGGCACGTCAGCGCGGGCAATCGTACGGGGCAGGCCCGCTTCGCGTGTCTGGCCTGTGCCTACGAGGAAAACGCCGACGTGGTCGGTGCCATCAACATCCTTGCCCGGGGCATGCAGATGCTCAGGGACGAAGGGCTGGACGCGGCGCACGCTTGCGCCGGACCGCAAGGTCGCCCGGATCGCCTGCCAAGTGAACAGCAGAAGCTGTCAGCAACAGGAACCCGCTGAAGCGACTGCAGCGTGGCTCGATACCGCGCTGGAGCGCCGTAGGAATCCCCGCCCTTTCCGCTCTTTGAGCGGCGAGCGTCAGCGAGAGGTCGGGGAGGACGTCAAGCTCGAAGCTGCCATCTACACCGTCTTCGGTGAGCGGGCGGCGTCGTACATCGAGTTCGCGCAGCCGGGGCGACGCTCGTGCATTGAACTGCGCGCGCGGTTGTGATCGATCGGGCCGACAGTTATGGCGCACGACCCTAACGGGCATGGCACATCGCGGTAAAGACCTCGCATTCCTGGTGGCCGGCCTCGGCGGCGCCGTTGCCATCATCGGCCTGGCGCTGTTTCTCGGCTGGCGGAGCCGGCGTCGAAATCGCCACCCATTCCAGCCGCTGTCCCCAGGCGCGCATCGCAAGAAGTCCCATCTGTCCAAACAGGAACAGCGCAAACGTGCCGATGCCAGGAAGCGCCATTGACCGATACGCGCCCGGGGCTGACAGCAATCCTTGCAAGCATGGGATGGCCAGTCTTTCGGAACCCATGCCAGAGACAGTACTGGCGCGGGAAGCAGTCCACGAAGAAGGCAGTGGCCAGCACAACCATAACGGATGTGCTCATGCCGCGAGGATCGCGCGGTGATCGTCGCGCTGGCACATGAGCATTTGCATGTGCCCGAAGCTCGTTACACCAAGCGGCACGCGCTGCCACTGCAGCTCTTCAAGGCCAGGTCGCTCAAAAGTCGACGCGCACGCCGGCCTTCAAGCTGCGGCCACCCATGGGCGAGAGGCCGCGAACCGTCGGCGTCGATACCGCGTTGTAGGCCAGCCGGTCCGTCAGGTTGTCCAGCCGCAGGAAGGCCAGAGCTTGGCTGCTGCCCACCTTGAAGCGATAGCCGGTGCTCAGGTTCAGCAGGGTGTAGCCCGGCGTGGCGATGTCACCCACGGGCACACGGTCCTGGCGCCTGGCGTGCGCCACCTCCACTCGTGAGTTCCAGGCCGAGCGGCTCCAGTTCAAGCCCATCGTCACGCGCAGCGGTGCCATCCGCGCCAGCGGCGTGTCGTGGGTGCGGTCGTCGCCGCGCGCCATGTCCAGCTGGCCGTCTAGCTCCACCCGGTGGGCTCCGTCCAGCAGCCGCGTACGCGCCTCCAGCTCGAAGCCGTACAGGCGTGCCTTCACGCCCTCGAACGCGTAGACCGGTAGCTCGCCCTCGACTTCGCCGGTGGAGCGCAGCGTGATGTAGTTGCTGAAACGGCCGTAGTACGGGCTGAGCTTGACGCTGTGGGTGTTGTGCTTCCACTGCAGACCCAATTCCAGGTGCTGCCCGCGCTCCTTGCGCTGGGTTACATCGCCGCGCTCGAAGGCGGCCGTGGCCACATGCTCGCCATTGGCGTAGAGCTCGTAGTAGGTCGGCGCGCGCTCGCTGTGGCTCACGCTGGCGCTGAGCTGCCAGGGTCCGCCCAGCCGCCACAGGCCGCCCAGCGAGGCGCTGCCCAGCGTGAAGCTGCGCTCGGTCGGGTCGCCAAAGCGGCCGTCGGCGCCACCGCCGGCCGAATTCACCCGCGTGTGCTCCACACGGGCGCCCGCCGTGAGCTTGCCTGCCGACAGCACTAGCTCCTCCACCAGGAACAGTGCATCGCTGTGCGTGCTGGTCTCGGGCACGAACGCCTCGTCGCCCAGCGCGGAAGCATCGACGCGCTCGCCCTGGATCCCCAGGACGCCACGCCAGGCGCCCAGCGGCCGGTGCTCGGCCTCGATGCGCCAATCCGTGCCACGGTTCTCGAACCGGGTCCCCACGGCGCTGTCCTCCAGTTCCTCGTGCTCGTAGCGCGTGTGGCCGAGGTTGGCGCGCACCGTCGAGAACGCGCCCACGGGCGCCTTCCACTCCCCGGCCAGCGCATAGCGGTCGCGCTTCATGCGGATCTGCACTGCCTCGTCCACCACCACGCCGTAGTCGTTGCCGTAGTGGTCGAAGGCCGCGCCGATGTAGCTGCCATTGTCGAAGGTGAGGCTGGTGCCAAGGGCTGCGCCCTTGGCCTGGCTGGCCGAGTTCCTCACGCGCCGCGTGGGCTCCCCGGGCTCGGACCCCGGCGCCCCGACGGGCGCGAAGCGCGGCGTGCGCAGGTCGTCGGTGTCGCGCTTGAATGCGTCGGCATGCGCCGCGATGCGCCCGTTGCCGGACTCGACCATCGCGCTGGCGGACTTCTCGCGCGCGGCCCCCCCGGCGCGCAGCTCCGCCGCGCCGGACGTGCCGCTCACGCTCTCGCGCGGGATGCGGTTGTCGATGAGGTTGACCACGCCACCAATGGCCGCACCGCCATAGAGCAGCGCAGCCGGCCCGCGCAGCACCTCGATGCGCTCCACCGCCAGCGGGTCCATTGCCACGGCGTGGTCGTTGCTCAGGCTGGAGGCGTCCACCGTGGCGGAGGAATTGTTGAGGATGCGGACGCGGTCGCCATCCAGCCCGCGAATAACGGGGCGGCCCGAGTTCGGTCCGAAGCCGGTGTTGGCCACGCCGGGCAGGCCCTGGAGCGTTTCGCCAAGGGTGCTGCCTCGGCGCTGGAGCAGCCTTTCGCCGGCCAGGGTGTTGACGGTGGGCACGACGTCGGTCGAGCCCAGCGGGTTGCCGGTGACGACGACCTGCTCCATCGCAGCGGGATTGGCTGCGGTACCGACCGGCTGGGCCGATGCGAGTTGCCACAAGAGACCCAGTGCCGCGGCACCGGTGATGCGAAGAACATGGCTCGCGCTGTCTGCGCGCGCAGGAGAGAAGGACATGGCTGATTCCGGCAAAGCGATGCAGCACCGCCGACGCGCGTGCGGGGTGCGTCAGCGGTGCAGGAAAAGGGCAAGCGAAAGGCGGGAATCAGCCCAGGGGCGGGGCGCGAGCACGGTAGGCGAGAGTCGGCCCCGGCGTTGACGACAAGCCCGAGCCCGCCAGAGGGACGATGCATGGCGAATCGTCACCAACGCCAGACAGCGCCGCGTACACCATGTCGCCGCTGTACGCATGGTCATACAGACGGCATTCCTTGCCGTCGGCATGCTTGCCCACCAGCCGCAGCAGCACGTCGGCAAGCGACGACGACTGCGCCATGCCTTGCGATGCCTTGCCATCGGCCTGAGCCAAGGCGTGAGCACCAGATGCCATCTGGCTGATGCCCAGGCCGTGGACGTAGCGGTGGGCAAGACCGAGCCACTGCGCAAAAAGCAAGGCGAACACCAGCACTGCGGCCAGCGCGGGGCGTCGGGCAAGCAGGGCTGGTGTTGTGAAGCCGGTCATCGGGGGGCCAGCAAGCAGCATGAGGCGCTTGGGTACGGCGCGGGATTGTGCCCTACCGGACTTCTTGGGTAGCCCGCACGCCTGGTGCGCTGGCGCTCAGGTGAGAATCTGCCTTCTCGTCTGGTCAGGCCGGCATCGCCCACAGATGATCCGGCCAGATGGAAGGCGACTTGGAAAGAATCACCATGCGGTTGAAGCTCATTGGCATCCCGGTCGTTGCCGCGGCATTGGCTGGGGCAGGTGTGGCAGTACAAGCCGCCGATCCCTTGCCTGTCACACCTGTGAAGCCGCCGGCTGCGACAACGGCTACGTTCAAGGGCACCGGACAGATCGTCGACTTCGTCGCCGAGGAACGGCTGATCACGGTGGCTCACGATGACATGCCCAGCCTGGGCATGCCCGCGATGACGATGGATTTCCCGGTGGCCGCCTCGGTGGATGCAGCGGCCATCACGCCGGGACAGACCGTGAGCTTCGTGCTGACATTGATCGACGGGATACTGACCGTCACCGAGATCCGGCCGGCTGCCGGACCTCGTGGTGGTGCCAGCCAATAGCACGGAGCGAGTCAAGCGCCCAATGTCCGGCTGACGAGATGCCAGCTGCCACCGATGAGCGCCACGGAGACAACGCCCGCGACGAGCGCGATGCCGAGTCCGCCGGCAATGGCCAGGCCATCCCTCTGGGCCAGCCCCATTGCGAGGGCGAGGATTGCGAGCCCCGGGAGCGTGTTGCCAAAGGGTATCGGGAGCGCGATCAGCACCGCCATGATCAGCACGACGAGGCCGAGCCCGCGCACCGCCTGGGGAGCGGCCAGGCTCACGGCCTTTGCCTTCAGCCGCCCCTCTATCCGCTCAAGGTGCGGGGCGAAGCGCTCGACCATCCGCTCAAGCCGCTCACGGCCGACGCGCAGCCGCGCGAAGCCCGGCGGCAGCCTGAGGTGGCTGCGGCCCAGAGTCATCTGCAGGCCGATGAAGGCGAGGGCAGAGCCGAAAATGGCGCCCGCAGGAATGCCGGGCGACGGCACGATCGCGGGAATGGAGAACACCAGCAGGATCAGTGCCGCAGCGCGGTCGCCCAAGGCCAGCAGCACGTCCCCGAGCCTGCATTGATCGTTCAGGCGTGCCGGCAGGGCGCGCAGTGTCTGCGAAAGGTTCGTCTCGGGATCGAAGTTCATCTGTGCGGCGTTGCGTGTGGGGGGAGATGGTCCTCCAGGACGGCACTTCGTCCTGACGGCCTTGAGACAAGCCGGTGCGCCCGCAGTTCCATGACCAGCGAGCGTGCCTGCGATCGCCGTGATCTTCCCGCTGGCTGAAGGAGCGCAGTGCGCCGCGCCGCAGATTGGAGGGCTCCATCCATAACCCGCACCGTCCAATGGATTTGCACGGTCCGTCCTTGACCTTGACGCCGTGGCAAGGTTGAGAGTTCGCAACACGGAACCAACGGGTTCCCGCAACCCAGACGCACCATCCAAACGAACCTCATTGGTGGAAGTCGCGGGCTGGGCGTTGCAGGTATGCCGGTGCATGGCAGCACCGACATCTTCCATCCGCTCCCTACCGTTGAAGGCACTCCATGAAGCGCATCCTCTCTACCCTCACGATCGCCCTGGCGATGAGCGTTCCTGCCCTGGCCCAGGCCGGTGGGCCAGCCGACATGGCTGATGGCGAAGTCCGCAAGGTCGACAAGGACGAGGCCAAGGTCACGCTCAGGCACGGCGAGATCAGGAGCCTCGACATGCCCCCGATGACGATGGTCTTCACCGCCAAGGACAAGGCCCTGCTCGACAAGGTCAAGGCCGGCGACAAGGTGAAGTTCAAGGCGGCCAACGAGGGCGGGAAGCTGATCGTCACCGACATCGACGTTGCCCAGTAAACCCAGACGCTGCCGCCTGTCGATGGCGGCCTGGTTTGCTTGCAGCCGAGCCCGCCGCGGCGGCATCGGCGACACCTGCTCCAAGCAGCCTCGGGTCCCGGGCCGCCACGCGATGGCAGCCCACGGGGCAGCCCACGGGGCAGCATGCGTGGCAAACATTGGCTGTGCGTTGAGGCACGATAGAGAAAGGCTGCGGATTCCCTTGGAGGAAGCGCCATGACCGCAAGAAAACTTCTCCTGGCCGTGCTTTCCGCGCTGGCGCTGCTGGTGCTCGCCGTGCTCGCGAACACGTATCGCAAGGGCAGCAGGCAGCTCGATGTTGAGCCGCTCGCGCATGTCAAGGTCGATGGCATGGCCGCGGCTCAGCGGCTGGCCGGCGCGGTGCGCCTGCGCACCATTTCCTACGATGACCAACCGGACGGCGCCGCGGAGGAATTCCTCAAGTTCCATGCCTACCTGCAGGCCGCCTTTCCGCGGACCCACCAGACGCTCAGGCGCGAGGTCGTGGGCGGCTACAGCCTCCTCTACACCTGGCAGGGCTCGGACCCTGGGGCCAAGCCCATCATGCTCATGGCCCACCAGGACGTGGTGCCGATCGCTGAAGGGACGGAAAAGGACTGGGCGGTCGATCCCTTCGCCGGGACCGTCAAGGACGGCTTCATCTGGGGCCGCGGCTCGTGGGACGACAAGGGCAACCTGCTTTCCATGCTGGAGGCGATCGAGTCACTGCTGGCGCAGGGTTTCCAACCGAAGCAGACGATCTATGTCGTCGCTGGCCACGACGAGGAAGTCGGTGGTGAGCGCGGTGCCAGGAAGATCGCCGAACTGCTGGCCTCGCGATCCGTGCGGCTCGACTTCGTGATGGACGAGGGCACGCTCATCACGGACGGCATCATCAAGGGGCTCGACAAGCCCGTGGCCCTCATCGGCGTGGCCGAGAAAGGCATCCTGACCCTGTCCGTGTCGGCGCACGACGAGCCGGGGCACGCCTCCATGCCGCCGCGCGACACGGCCATCGGCATGCTCAGCGCCGCCCTCACCCGGCTGGAGCAAGACCAGATGCCCGCCGCCATCGGCGGGGTTGCGGCGGAGATGTTCGACACCCTGGCGCCCGAGATGCAGGGCGTCAACCGCGTGCTGCTGTCGAACCTGTGGCTGTTCGGCCCGCTGGTGAGGAAGGAACTGGAGAAAAGCCGCAGCTCCAACGCCTTCACCCGGACCACGACCGCGCTGACGGTGGTGCGCTCGGGCAACAAGGTCAACGTCGTCCCCGCGCACGCCGAGGCCTACGTCAACTTCCGGCTGCTGCCTGGCGACAGCCAGGAGGAAGTGATCCGGCACGCACAAGACGTGGTTGCCAATGCGGCTATCGAGCTGCGCCGCACGGGACCGTCGTCCGAGGCGTCGCCCATTTCCGGTACGGACGCATCTTCGTACCGGCTCATGAGCCGCACCATCCGCGAGATCTTTCCCGGCACGGTGGTCGCGCCGGGCCTGATGGTGGCCGCCACCGATTCCCGCCACATGCTGCCGCTGGCCGACCACGTCTACCGGTTCTCCCCGGTGCGCGCCACCGAGCGGGACCTGTCCCGCTTCCACGGGACCAATGAGCGGCTCTCGATCGAAAACTACACGCAGATGATCGCCTTCTATCAGCGCTTCATCTCGTCAGCCGGGCAGTCTGCGCAGCCTTGAACTGTCACTGCACCTCGGATCGTGTTGGCCAAAGTGCTCCTCGGCAAGTGCACTCGGCCGCACTGCCTGTGGCAACCGGCGTCGCAAGCTCGCGAAAGTCCATCTGCGACGCGCGAGCATCGCCACGCCGAACCCTCGCCGCTCTCTCAACGTTCCTAAGGCGATGACGTTGCCACGATGTCATCGTGTTCTTCCAGCACAGTCAGGCACAGAACAGCGACTACAACCAGGTTCGACTGCGATTCGACAGAGGTGCGAGGGGTTGGCCGCTTGGCGCGCAGCTCGGCCATGTCGGCTCGGTACACCAGTCGCTCCTTCCGACGCAGTACCATGACTCGGTGTTCATCCCGACTGGAGGACCATGGACCATTACCGCGACATCGACACCGAAACGACGATTTCCAACGATGGGCTGAGGTATACGGCCAAGATACCCGGTTCAGAATTTGGTCCAATGATGCTGGGCGGCTGCTCTACCAGGATGTCGTGCTTCAGGTGCGGTCGCCACAAGCCTGTCGCGGATCTGGTGAGCAGGAAAATACTGGGGCGCAACCAGAAGGTGTGTGCCGGAAACTGTCAGAGAAAGGCCTGAACACTCAGCAGCTCACGTTCGCCAGGAGTGACCTCGGTCCCTGTTCGACTATCTGGGCTGCGTTGGGTCAGAGGTGCACTGGGCATCTCGCACACGGAAAACAGAAGGCCCAGACCGGTCAGTCGCTGAGGTGCTTGCGCGGCGGCTCATGGGCTCCCCGTGGCGGCCTGGCGCGACAGGTCCCGGGTCTGCCCGCCGTAGCGCTCCTACTGCGGCGTGCCACCAAGTTTGGCTTTGGCACGCTCCTCAATGTCACGCACCTGCTGTACCAGTTCTGGTGGTACCCAGACCTCCACGCGCACCCAGCTTACGGGCACGCCATTCGCGGCGGCACGTACCGAGTTGAGGATGCCATTCAAGCGCTGTTTGGACATGTTGCACTGCTGCGCCACCTCGATGGGCGGTATTCCATCGACCAGCACTTTCCGTGCAGCTGCCGCGTTATCCGGCGTCATTTTGACAAGCCGCTCTCTGACGACATCGAACTCCTCGGCGGTCATTGATGCCTTTGCCATCGCCACGTCTTCCTTTGCTGCATCACGGCCTTCAAGCGTAGCTTCTTGGCCGGCGCATCGCGTCCCCCACCGCCGCCAGCAGGTCCTGCAGCGCCACCCGCAGCGCCTGGTGCTGAGCACGAAGCGTCGCGGACTCCTGGCGACCCTGCAACGCCTTGCACTGCCGCTCGAACAGGCCCTCCCCCTCTTGAACAGCAGTCTTGCTCATGCGTTCATCCTCAGGTCGTCGGTAGCGAGGCCCGCGACCTGGCCATGCAGTGCAGCCGCCGGCAGCCCGACCGGCTGTCCGCGGCCAGCCGTGTCCGTGCCATTCGCCGGCGTGGCGAGGAAGCAGGCGGTCGTGGCGCCGATGCGGCCCACGGTGAGACCGACAGGCTGGCCGTTGATCGTCCATACCGTTTCGTCGTGCCGTGCGTCGTAGCGGAAGGCGAGGCCTGCGCCGAGCCCGAAGCCGGCCCGCTGCAGCGCCTGCCGGAATTCCTCGTGCGACACGCGGCGGGCAAGTGGGGCGTGAGTGTCCATGGCTGGTGTGCAGTACCTGATCATGCAAGCGGGTGAGCGCGGGCGACGACACGCAGCGCGCGATCCCGCCATCCGCCCGGCCGGGTGAACTCGTGGACGCTGCATTGAGTCCAGCGCCGCGGCCACGTGGCGAGCGTCGATGCCGCGCACGGCGGCCAGGAAGCGCTGCGCGTGGTCATTTGAAAGGCTGAGGATCACGTCTGCTCCTTCGCCGCATTGGTGAGCGCAAACGCAGGCACCAGCGGCAGATCCCGCGCGATGAAGGAATCAGGCTCGTCGGGCAGTGGATAGCACACTGGGCAGACCCCGCGGCTGGAGCGCTCCACGGCCACGGCAGCGAGCAGGGCCGCCGTGCGCCCGGGCTGCTCGCACTCGAAGGCCCTGCAACCCATGGCCGCCGGCAGCAGCGTGCCGCCGCGGCGCTGCCAGTGCTGGCAACGGCAGCACTGGCCTGTGGCACCTGGGAGACTGCTGGCCATGGCGGTCAGACAGCAGGCGCACCAGAGAACTCGCGCGGGTAGTGCTGCGCGGCGTGGGCAGCCCATGCATCCCAGGTGTCCCACCAGCAAGGGAAGCAGCCGTCGCGGCGCTGCGCGCTCACGCGTTCGATCTTGACAAGCCACGCCAATGCGCCGCAGTCCAGTTGATCGCGCCACGAGAACCGCATCCCGAGGCGTCCGGACTGGTCAAGATACCGGGTCACGCTGCCGGCCGGGATGATGTGCGGTGCATCCAGACAGCCAGCGGCCATTTCGCGCCGCTCGCTGCGCGGGATGTCGCTGCGCATGGCGTCAACCAGGTTGGTCATGCGGTCGCGGCCCTTGGTGTGTTGCAGCATCGGCTCCGTGGTGTTGCCCAGGGGGATCAGGCCGGGCGCGTAGCCGACGCCGGGGACGATGGGGTCGTAAGGCATGATGGGACTCCTTCAGGCGGCGCGCTTGGGCGCCGTGCAGCAGTTGGCCGGGTCGTCAGGTTGGCAATGCGCTGCAGGTCGTGGCGCAGCTCCAGCACGGTGCGAGGGGTCGGCGACCCGGCGCGCGGCCGGGCCGGTTGGTCAGGCGACTCAGGCAGGCTCTATCGCGCCAGCCTTGACCGCGATCTCGCGCACCGCGTCCCAGGCCTTGAGCTTCAGACCCTCACCAGCACCGAACCACGCTGAAGTCATGCGCGTGTCGTCGCTGCGCCCGCGCTCGTGGTCCACGTAGTCCGTGACCGCGTTGAGCAGTGCCCAGGCACTCTTGGTGCCGCAAAGGTCGGCGCCGATCTGCGCGCCGCCAAAAAGGTCCATCAGCCGCTTGTAGCTGCGGCTGGCGCGCACGTCAGGCTGCGGCCTGCCTTTGGGCGTGGCCTGGACCGACAGCAGCAGGTCCGCCATGAACTTGTCGGCCTGCGCCTGCGTCACGTCCACCTGCGCCAGCAGCCGCGCCTGCACCAACCAGCGATCCCACGCGGTGAGCACGATGCCAAGTTGCTGGCGCACGGCGCCCGCGTCGAACTTCTTCATGTGCGGCACGCGCACGCACTGCACGACCGCGCCCTCGGTGGTGTCCTGCTCGGTTTGCCCACCCGTGACGTTCAACCCCGTGCCGGCCGCCATCGTCAGCGTGTTGTGGCACACGACCCGGATGGCGGTGAACTTGGCGGTGGTCGCCATGGTGCCGTCGTAGCTCGTTGCCAGCAGCAGGTAAGGACGCACCGTGTCCTGGCCGACAACCGGGGCGCCGTCGTTGACCTTCGCCAGCCCCCACACCCGCTTGCCGTCCGAGAGGGCGCCGGCGGTTTCCAGCACGAACCCGCCGGCTTGCGCGAGCTTGCCGAAAAAGTCCAGGACCTCGCCCGGCTGAACGACGTAGTACCCGTTACTTACGACGCTCAGGGCGCTGCCCGAGTCCGAGCGATAGAGCACGTCCCGGCCTTCCATCGCCTCGATGCGGTCGGCGGCGCCGGCATCGGCACGCTGGAACAGGACCGGCGTGCGCTGGACCGTGTACGCGAGCCCGGCTTCACGGCGCCATGTTTCGAGGTCGGCTCCATCCGTCAGGCGCTGCCCCAGCTTGTGCCAGGGAGCCTCACCGACATAGGCGATGGCGGCTTGGCCGGTGGTCATGTCGAGCATGTGTGCCATGGCTATCTCCAGTGCTGAAAGAAGAACTTGGGGAGGAATCAACCGCAGTTCCTGCACGTTGACTCCATGACATTTATTATAGTTCATGGAACCAATTACAAGAACCAAAAATGTCAGCTGACGTCTAAAGTGTAAGGACTCATTGACTTCCATTTATATACCAAGAAGCACGCGCTATATTTGATCCAAGGCCAGCGACAAAGCAAAGGCTTGCGCGCCGGGCGCTCTCCCGGCTCAATCCGCATCCTTTTTTGCCGGGGCAGCTCCCCGGTCTTTTTTGGAGCAGTACATGGACCTTTCTGAACAAACTCAGATTGCCGAAGCGACCAAGCGGGTGCAGGGCCGGGAAATAACCGTACCGCTGAAGGATTTGTACCGCGACCCTCTTAATGTTCGCAAAAAGATCCCGGCGCGCAGCGTTGAAGAACTGGCGGCGCTGATCCACTCCCAAAACCTGCTGCAAAACCTCATCGTACGCCCTGAGCTGGCGGGTAAGAAGGCCCCCAAGCCCACTGGGCGCTACGGGGTCGTGGCTGGTGGGCGCCGCCTGGAAGCCCTGAACTTGCTGTTTACCCAGGGCAAGGTGCCGGCTGATTTCCCGGTGCGCTGCCTGGAAGTTTCCCAGGAGGATGCGCTGTCGGTTTCGACGGCCGAAAACTGCGCCCGCGAACCGCTCCATGGATCAGATTTATTCGACGCCTTCGCCTCCATGCTTGAACAGGGCAAGACTGTTTCGCAAATTGCAGACGCCTGGGGCATCAGCCCACTCACCGTAGAGCGCCGGCTGAAACTCGCCAAGATCAGCCCGAAGCTCATGGCACTGTACCGGGACGAAAAAATTGAACTGGAACAGTTGATGGCGCTGACGCTTACTGAAGATCACAGCGTCCAGGAATTCTGAATACTACTGATTGTTAGTTGCCGCCAACTCCTTGATTACACGAGCAATTTCGAGGCTCACAATTTTCGTCTTTGGGCTACCAGCCGTTCTACTGCACGAATTTGCCTGTTCTTAGCATCTCACCGCGTTTTGCAACCTGAGAACGCCACCCCGATCTGCCTGGCGCGGCGTTGGTCGTCGGCGTGCAGGTACAGCGACGTGGTGGACACCGACGCGTGGCGCAGGTTGTCGCGCACCGTGGTCAGGTCAGCGCCGGATTCGAGAGCATGCGAGGCATGGCTGTGCCTCAGCCAGTGCGGGGAGGCCCGGCCCAGCTTCTCGGCCAGCGCCGGATTGACATCGGCGAGCACCGCGGCCGCCGTCGCAAAGAAACGCTTCATTGCTGCCCACAGCCGCCTGGCGGTGATGCCGGCTTCGCCGTCGAGGCTGCCCAGCAGCGGCGTGCGCGGGTCCCACTTCGCCGGGCTCACCGGCAGTCGGCGCTGCACCAGGTAATCCTCCAGCGCGCCGCGCGTGATGAGGGGCAGCACCACCTTGCCGGCCTTGCTGCCCTTGCCAACCACATGCAGCCAGGCATCGCCGCCAGCGTCGACCTCGATATTGCCCAGCGTAGCGCCCACCAGCTCGCTGGCGCGCAGCCCGGTGCCGAACCCGAAGTCCAGCACGAAGCGCATGCGCTGCGCCGCGCGCGGCTCCCATCCATACGACCATTCGAGCCCGTCGGCGACCGTGCGGACCAAGCCCCACTCGGCGCCGGAAAGTCCCCGCGTGGTGTCCAGCCCGGCGGCTCGCGTGCCGCGCACGCGGACGCCGGAGAAAGGGTTGGCCAGCACGTAGCGCTTGTCGATGAGCCAGCGGAACATCGCGCTGAGCACCGACAGCGCGTAGGCCGTGGAGCGCGGCGAGAGA
>NZ_BCTC01000137.1 GCF_001571085.1 Azohydromonas lata NBRC 102462 | reverse complement strand
CGCTCCAGCTTGGCCTGCTCGATGTCGCGGGTGCTGCGCACCAGCGTGATCAGGTCGGCGTTCTCGCGGATCATCGACTTCATCTGCGCGATGTTGTGCACCGTGCCCTTGAAGTCCTCCCAGACGGAGACCGTGCAGTTGGCGGCGCTGAGGCCGCCCTTGCGCATGTCCTCGAACACCGGCCGGCCCCATTTGGCGATGATGAGGCCGTCGATGACGGTAGCGTTGGCGTGTATGGAGTTCATGTCTTGCATCCTGTGTCGTTGAGGAGGCTTCAGCGGTCGGCGTAGATGGGGAAACGGGCCATGAAGGACTGCACCTGTTCGCGCACCAGCATTTCGACCTTGGCGTCGCCCTCGGGGTGCTTGCGCAGGGCCTGCATCACGTCGAGGATCATTCGCGCCACTTCGCGGCAGTCTTCCTCCTGCATGCCGCGCGTGGTGATGGCGGCGGTGCCCACGCGGATGCCGGAGGTGATGGTGGGCTTCTCGGTGTCGAAGGGGATGCCGTTCTTGTTGCAGGTGATGCCCGCGCGCTCCAGCGCCACTTCGGTCTGGTTGCCCTTGAGGCCCAGCGGGCGCAGGTCCACCAGCAGCAGGTGGTTGTCGGTGCCGCCGGTCACGAGGTCCAGCCCGCCCTGGCGCAGCGTCTCGCCCATGGCCTTTGCGTTGGCAACGACTTGGCGGGCGTAGTCCTGGAAGGCGGGCTGCAGCGCCTCGCCGAAGGCCACGGCCTTGGCCGCGATCACGTGCATGAGCGGGCCGCCCTGCGCGCCGGGGAAGACGGCGGCGTTGACCTTCTTGGCAATGTCCTCGTCGTTGGTGAGGATCACGCCGCCGCGCGGGCCGCGCAGCGTCTTGTGCGTGGTGCTGGTGGTGACGTGGGCGTGCGGCACGGGGCTGGGGTAGACGCCCGCGGCCACCAGGCCGGCCACGTGGGCCATGTCCACCATGAGCAGCGCGCCCACCTCGTCGGCGATGGCACGGAAGCGCGCCCAGTCGATGACGCGCGGGTAGGCGGAGAAGCCGGCGATGATCAGCTTGGGGCGGTGCTCCTTGGCCAGGCGCTCGACCTCGTCGTAGTCGATGAGGCTGTCCTCCTGGCGCACGCCGTACTGCACGGCGTTGAACCACTTGCCCGACAGCGCGGGCTTGGCGCCGTGCGTGAGGTGGCCGCCGGCGGAGAGGGCCATGCCCAGCACGGTGTCGCCGGGCTTGACCAGGGCCAGCATCACGGCCGTGTTGGCCTGCGCGCCGGAGTGGGGCTGCACGTTGGCGAAGCGCGCGCCGAACAGCGTGCACAGGCGGTCAATGGCCAGCGATTCGACCACGTCGGCGTACTCGCAGCCGCCGTAGTAGCGCTTGCCCGGGTAGCCCTCGGCGTACTTGTTGGTGAATACCGAGCCCTGCGCCTGCAGCACCGCGCGGGACACGATGTTCTCGGAGGCGATGAGCTCGATCTGCGCCTGCTGTCGCATGAGCTCCTGCCCAAGCGCCTTGGCCACCCGCGGGTCGGCCTGGGTCAGCGGGTCGGCGAAGAAGGATGTCGTGTTCATGTGCTTGGAATGGCGGTGGGTCGGCGGGTAAATCGGTAGGCCGGTGCGCTTCAGGCGCGCTTGCCGGGCGCTGCAAGCAGCCGTTGCATGTCGATTGCTTGATGGCTGCATTCTTCGAGCCGGACGCCTGCGCGGCTTGTGCGGCACGGACATGCACTTGCTCAAAACCGACATGCCGGGTTCGCCCTGACATGCAGGCGGATTGGCCATAAAGCGACAGGCCCAAAAGAAAGCGGCGCCGGCGTCAAGGACGCCGGCGCCGCAACCTCGCGCACGCCGAGGATGGAGACTCCGTCAGGCCTGGACGATGGTGGGCACGTGCCGGGTCAGGGCCAGGAAGCCGGCCAGGGACTGCCTGTCCATGGCCACCGTGGCCGTGTTGCGCAAAGGATGCGCCTGCACCTTTTCGGCCTGCCACACGCGCTCGTCGATGACCAGCTCGACGGCACGGTCCTTGTCGTTGACGAGGCAAAAGACGCTGACCGCGCCGGGTGTGATGCCCAGCACGCGCTGCAGCCGGTCGGCCGAGCCCATGCTGAGCTTGGAGGTGCCCAGCGTGGTTGCCAGCGCCGGCAGGTCCAGCCTCACGTCGTGAGGCACGATGACCAGGAAGTGGCGTGCGCCCTTGGCGTCGCGCAGGAACACGTTCTTGGTCTTGATGCCGTCCAGCGCCGGCGTGGCCGCCAGCGCGTCGGCAATGGTGAACACCGGCTCGTGCTCGACGATGTCGTAGCGCAGTTGGTTCCTGTCCAGCAGCAGGAGCAGCTCTTGCGAGGGGCTGGTCATCACGTCGGTCGTCATGCCGCCAGCATAGGAACACGGTTCCTGCCGGCTTGCCGAAAACCGCCATGTTCCATGCCGATAGCGACATGCCTTGCCGCACTGCAACAAGAGGGGCGTGCAAATCACACGGGATGGAAAGCCCACTTTCGGTAACAGGACATTTCTCGTCGTTTATTGGCAAGGGGCATACCTACACGTTGCCAGAGTAACGAGGCCTGTTCAAACAATGAGGCTTCACCCATGCACCATCTGCGTTTCCGGCCGCGTCTTGCGGCACTCCTGTTGCCTGCACTGTCCATGCCGGTGCTCGCGCAATCGTCCGTCAACATTGGCGGCATGGTCGACATCGGCGTCTACCGCGATGCCGCCAAGACCTGGAACGTCGGCACCATTCAGCGCAGCAACCTGGCTTTCACGGGCACGGAAGACCTGGGTGGGGGCCTGTCCGCGTTCTTCACCCTGTCCACCCGCTTCGATCTGGACACGGGTGCGCTGGAGGATGCGCCGGCCAAGAGCAAGCCGTTCTGGCATGGCGAGTCCACGGTCGGCGTGAAAGGCGCTTTCGGCTCCATCAAGGCGGGCCGTGCGCTGGACGCGCTGTACGCCAACGACTGGAACTTCGACCCCTGGTACTACTTCGACCGCATCGCGTCGCCTGCGTGGGACCTGTGGCACTACAACTATCCCTCCGATCCCAAGGCCAACGGCGGCAAGGCGGAGTATGGGCGCATTGACAACGCCCTTTTCTACGACTCGCCGGTGATTGGCGGCTTCTCGCTGCACGTGAGCGGCTCTCCGGAAAAGCGCGATGGCGACACCAGGCGCCCGCTGGGCGGGGCCTTGAAATACGCGGCCGGCCCCGTCACGGCCATGGTGTCGCGGGAGAAGAACAGCGCGGGCGCCTCCGACACGTTCTTTGGCCTCAAGGGCCGCATCGGCTCGCTGGCGCTGATGGGCGCCTACGACGTGAGCAAGACGCCGGACAACACCTCCAAGGCCAAGGCCCTCACCCTGGGCGCGCAGTACACCGTGGGCAGCTGGACGCTCAACGGCGGCTGGGGCCAAGTGGACGTGGACGGCGTGAAAGCCGAAAAGGTGCTGGGCACCGGGGTGATCTACGCCCTGTCCAAGCGCACCAGCGTTTATGCAGATCTCGCCCACAAGAAGTTCGTGAGCGACAGCGCCAACGTGTACGGCGTCGGCGTGGCGCACTCGTTCTGACGCCATTTTCCCGCCGCCGCGTATGTCGCTTCCGGACAAATCCACGTCCGACGCACGCAAGGTCGCAGCGGCTGCTCACCAAACAATGGCTTCACTGAGGCGGCAAGCGCGGTAGCTGACACAGCCCCCTTACGAGGCCAACCCCAGCGTTCCAAGGATCCCAACATGACCACCCAGACCTCCACCGTCACCCTGCATCCCCGCGCCACCGACGTCCAGGCGCAGCTCAGCGCCCTGCTGGAGCGCCGCCGCGCCGGTTACAGCCTGGAAGCTCCGTTCTACCTGAGCGAGGAGATTTTCAAGGCCGACATGGAGTACGTCTTCGGCCGGCACTGGATTTTCGTGGCCGTGGCGCCGCAGGTGGCCGAGGCGGGCGATTTCATCACGGTGGACGTGGGCCAGGACTCCATTCTCATCGTCCGCGACGATGACATGAACCTCAAGGCCTTCCACAACGTGTGCCGCCACCGCGGCTCGCGCCTGTGCGACGAGCACCAGGGCAGCCTGGGCAACATCGTCTGCCCCTACCACCAGTGGACCTACGACCTCGAAGGCAAGCTCATCCACGCCGACCACATGGGCGACACCTTCCTGCGCGAGCAGCACAGCTTGCACAAGGTGCACCTGCGCAACCTGGAAGGCCTGCTCTTCATCTGCCTGGCCGATGAGCCGCCGGCGGACTTCGAGGAAGTTGCCGCCCGCATGCGCCCCTACCTGGCGCCGCACAAGCTCAACGAGTGCAAGGTCGCCGCGCAAGTGGAGCTCATCGAGGAGGGCAACTGGAAGCTCACGATGGAGAACAACCGCGAGTGCTACCACTGCGTGGGCAACCATCCCGAGCTGACCATTTCGCTGTACGAACACGGCTTTGGCGCCCAGCCCGGCCCGCAGAACGCCGAAGGCATCGCGCGCTTCGAGCAGATCGTCAAGGACAGCCACGCCCGCTGGGAAGCCATGGGCCTGCCCAGCGCGCGCATCGAGGAGCTGGACACGCGCGTCACGGGCTTCCGCACCCAGCGTTTGCCGATGGACCGCGCCGGCGAGTCGCAGACCATGAACACCGAGGTGGCCTGCAAGAAGCTGCTGAGCGACCAGTTCACGGAGAAGTCGCTGGGCGGCCTGTCTTTCTGGACGCAGCCCAACTCGTGGCACCACTTCATGAGCGACCACGTGGTGAGCTTCTCCGTGATCCCGCTGAGCGCCGGCCGCACGATGGTGCGCACCACCTGGTGCGTGCACAAGGACGCCGTCGAAGGCGTGGACTACGACGTGGCCAACCTCACCGCCGTGTGGAACGCCACCAACGACCAGGACCGCCGCCTGGTGGAGTTCTCCCACGCCGGCGCGGCCAGCAAGGCTTATGAGCCCGGCCCCTACTCGCCCTTCACCGAAAGCCTGGTGGAAGCCTTCTGCACCTGGTACGTCGACCGCATGCGTGCCGGCGTGAGCGGCGGGCGCTGAAGCTTCAGGCCAGCACCGCGGCCGCCTGTTTTCCGTACTGACCCCGGAGCGCCCAGCCCATGACAGTCTCCTACTCCGACCTGGCCGAAGCGCCGCCGCCCGCCTGGGGCGGCGACGACGAATGGCTCGAATGCGTGAGGGTGCGCGACGAGACCCACGACGTGCGCAGCTTCGTGCTGCGCCCGCTGCAGGCTCGCAGTTTCCGCTACCGCCCGGGACAGTTCATCACGCTGCGCCTGGACATCGCGGGCGAGCACCTCAACCGCTGCTACACCTTGTGCTCCAGCCCAACGCGGCCGGACACGCTGATGATCACGGTCAAGCGGGTACCGGGCGGCAAGGTGTCCAACTGGCTGCACGACCATGTGAAGCCGGGCACGCGGCTGTCGGCCACCGGCCCGGCAGGCAGCTTCTGCTTCCCGGCCGGGCCGGTGAAGGTGCCGGCGCGCGGGCAGCTGTACCTCTCAGGCGGCAGCGGCATCACGCCGCTGATGTCCATGTCCCGCGCCTGGGCCGACCTGGGCCTGGACGCGGACGTGCAGTTCATGCACGCCGCGCGCACGCCGCAGGACATCGTCTTTGCCGACGAGCTGAAGCTGCTGGCCCGCTCGCTGCCGCGCTGGCGGGCCACCATGGTGTGCGAGGGCCGTGGCGACACGCCGGGCTACAGCGGCCTGCTTGGGCGGCTGAGCCTGCCCTTGTTGCGCGCGCAAGTGCCTGACCTGCTGGAACGCGAGGTGTGGTGCTGCGGGCCGGCGCCTTTCATGGCGGCGGTGCGCGGCATGCTGGCGGAAGCCGGCTTCGACATGAGCCGCTACCACGAGGAAAGTTTCAACTTCGAGACGCCGGCGGCCGACGCACCGGCTGCCGCACAGACCCAGCCTATCTCCACCGGGGCCAAGCGCTTCGCCATCACGCTCAAGACGCGCGGCGAGCGCTTCGAGTGCGGCGCTGACGAGACACTGCTCAAGGCCGCGCAGCGCGCCGGCATTCGCTGGCCCTTCTCCTGCTCCAGCGGCGTATGCGGCACTTGCCGCACGCGCAAGCTCGCGGGCGAGGTGGAGATGAAACAAGGCGGCGGCCTGCGTCCGCGCGAGGTGGCTCAAGGCTGGATGCTGCCGTGCTGCAGCAAGCCGCTGAGCGACGTCGAGCTGGACCGCTAGCCCGGCCAGGGCCCACTTCCAATGAATACAAATTCTTCATCCACCACCGCCCAGGAGCCGCGCATGTCCAGACCGAAAATCCAGATACGCGAACTGACCAAGGTCTTCGGCAACAAGCCTGACGCCGCGCTTGAAATGCTGCGCCAAGGCCAAAGCAAGGACGAGATTTTCCAGCGCACGGGCCAAGTGGTCGGCGTCAACAAAATCAGCTTCGACGTCCAAGCCGGCGACATCTACGTGCTCATGGGCCTGTCGGGCTCCGGCAAGTCCACGCTTATCCGCCTGATCAACCGCCTGGTAGAGCCCACGGCGGGCGCCATCAACATCGACGGCGAGGACGTGGCCAGAATGCCCATGGCCGACCTGCTGCGCTGGCGCCGCAAGCGCATCGCCATGGTGTTCCAGAGCTTTGCGCTGATGCCGCACCGCACCGTCTTCGACAACGTGGCCTTCGGCCTGGAGATTGCCGGCGACAACGCACGGCAGTACCGCGACAAGGTGATGCAGGCACTGGAGCAGGTGGGCCTGAAAGCTTATGCGCAGAAGTTTCCCCGGCAACTGTCCGGCGGCATGCAGCAGCGCGTGGGCCTGGCCCGGGCCCTGGCCGTGGACCCGGACATCCTGCTCATGGACGAGGCCTTCTCGGCGCTGGACCCGCTCAAGCGCACCGAGATGCAGGACCTCATGCTGGAGCTGCAGCGCGAACACCGCCGCACCATCTTCTTCGTCTCGCACGACCTGGAAGAGGCGCTCAAGATCGGCTCGCGCATCGCCATCATGGAAGGCGGCAACCTGGTGCAGGAAGGCACGCCGCACGAGATCGTGACCCGCCCGGCCAACGACTACGTGCGCCGCTTCTTCAAGGGCGTGGACACCTCGCGCTACCTCACCGCCGCGGACCTCGTGGACAGCGTGCCGCCCCCGCCGGACTTTGTTGCCGCCAATCGAGCGAACAGGCTTGCGGCAACTACCACTTTGCCCGATGCCTTGCGTACCGTGCTTGGCCTGGATCAACCCGTGAGCGTCTTCGACGACGCCGAGCGCCTCGTGGGCTGCATCACGCCCAAGAGCCTTCTTCTCAAGATCGCGAGTACCCGCCATGCCGGCTGATTTTCTCAACGATATCCTGGGCAACGACAAGAGCGTGCTGCCCTTGGGCGCGATGGTCAACGATGGCGTCAAGACGCTGCTGGCCCATGGTGCCGGTGTTTTCGACGCCGTGGGCGCGGTGGTCGAGAACTTCGCGGGCCACATCGAATCGGCCTTTCTCGCCATTCCGTCCTGGCTGGTGATGCTGGTGGTGGTGGCGGTGGGCGTGTGGCGGCTGAAATGGCGCTTTGGCCTGTTCGCGCTGCTGAGCCTGCTGGTCATCCGCATCACCGGCTTCTGGGACCAGACCATGGTCACGCTGGCCCTGGTGTTCTCGGCCACCATCATCAGCCTCATCGTCGGCGTGCCGCTGGGCATCCTGAGCGCGCGCAGCGACCGCTTCAACGCCCTGCTGCGCCCGGTGCTGGACTTCATGCAGACCATGCCGGCCTTCGTCTACCTGATCCCCGCCGCGATGGTGTTCGGCCTGGGCCGCGTGCCGGGCATCCTGGCCACCGTGGTGTTCGCCATGCCGCCCGTGGTGCGCCTGACGGCGCTGGGCATCCGCCAGGTCAATGGCGAGCAGGTGGAGGCCGGCCAGGCCTTCGGCTGCACCTCGATGCAACTGTTGTGGAAGGTGCAACTGCCCATCGCGCTGCCCACCATCATGGCCGGCGTGAACCAGACCATCATGATGGCGCTGTCCATGGTCATCATCGCCTCCATGGTGGGTGCCGGCGGCCTGGGCAACGACGTGCTCGCCAGCATCCAGCGCCTGGACATCGGCCTGGGCTTCGAGAGCGGCCTGTCGGTGGTGCTGCTGGCCATCATCCTGGACCGCCTCACCGAGAGCTTCGGCAGCCGGCATCAGGAAGCCTGAAGCCAGGCGGGCTTCGGCCCGCCAGTGCACGCCTGAAAGCAAAAGCACCCGCGGGCGCTTTTGCTTTGCGGCTTGCGCGATCGACGCCGAACCGACGCCGTACACCCGCCTTCAATGCGGCCATCAGCGTGCGAGGGAATCGCCTGGATTGCCTGCGTTGCCTGCGTTGCCGGCAACGCCTTTATCAACCGCCCCAGCCCGTGGGGTATGTCGCTCGACCCGTAACGCGGCTCGCACGATCCATTTCCACCATGCAGCCCGACTGCTACGGGATTGCTACCGGGGTCGATGATGGCCCTTGGGCAGGCCGTGCCTGCGCAAGCTGCAGCGTGCTGTGGGTGGGCCGTCATCGGCCCGTGCCTGTGGAGGGAGTTTCGCCGAGCTGGCGATCAAGGCCGCACGCCACGCCGGCAAGCGCCGGCGTGGCGTGGGAAGGAAGGCGGGAGGGACAGAGGATCCAGCAGCGGGCGTGCGTCGCACGCCCGTGCCGATGTCAAGCCGTTCGGCTCACAGGGAGTTGGCCAGCCAGCGGTCCACCAACGGGCCGTGAGAGGCGACGTAGGCCGCGGCTTCCTTGGCCGCGCTGCTGTCGCGGGCCTTGAGCATCACGGCCTCCAGGTCGGCCAGCGGGAGCTTGTAGTTGCGGATGAAGGCGGCCGCCTTGGGGAAATCGGCGCTGAAGCCCTTGCGCGCCAGCCCGTGAATGGACTCCACGCCGCCCAGCGCGCCCTTGGGATCTTCCAGGTAGCGCAGCTTGTATTGCGAGAACATCCAGTGCGGCGACCAGGTCGTCACCACGATCCACTGCTTGCGCTGGATCGCGCGGTCCAGCGAGGTCACCATGGCCGCATCGGAAGCGGTGAGCAGCTTGTAGTCCAGGCCGTAGGTCTTGATCGCGGCATCGGAGAGCTTCATCAGCCCCGCGCCCGCATCGATGCCCTGGATGCGCCCCCCCAGCTTCTCCTTGACCTCGGGCTTGTTCAAGTCCTCGATGGTGCGAAGCTGCGACACGGGAATGTCGTCCGGCACCGCCCAGCCCAGCTTGGCGTCGGTGTAGATGGGGCCGAGGTTCTCGACGTCGTCCTTGACCTTCTCGTAGTAGCTCTTGTGCGTGCCGGGCAGCCAGGCCATGAGCATGAGGTCGATCTGGCCACGCTGCAGCGCGGCGTACTGCAGCGCAACGTCCGTCATCACCAGCTCCACGCGCTGCCCAAGGCGCTGCTCCAGCAGCAGCTTGGCGATTTGCGTGGTCACTTCGGCGTCGGACCATGCCGTCCAGCCGATGCGCAGCGGCTTGCTCTCGGCCATTGCGCCCAGCGACGTGCCGCCCAGGGCGACGGCTGCGGTTGCGCCGGCAATGAAATGGCGGCGGCTCATGGACTTTGTATCGATCGTCACGGTCAGGCTCCCTTTACGGTGGGTGGAGAACACTGGCTGGACGTTATTGCGCCGGCCCCCAGGCGACTTCTACCGCGGCGACGCGGAGATGTCGCAAGCCGACATTCCGCTTTCGTTGAGCTTGCAACGTAGTTTGCACGGGAGATTTCTGCGCAAGAAAATGCCGCGCCCGCTGGGCACGAGCTTCACCGGCGCCTGTGCCATGGGCTGCGATGCGGCGCCTCAAAGGCCCGCAGGGGGCAGGCCGTGCCGGTGCACGCCGGCTGCGAAATGCATGGGCCAAGGCATGCGGCTCAAAGCCGCCGTGCCCGGGCTGCACTGCCACTCTGGCACGCCGTGCGTCGCGGACTTGCCCAAATGCGACATGGATTTTCACCGGAACACCAAGCCGCCTCGCTCTGGCCTCCGCGGTGCCGTCCCGCGCGAAGGGCTGTCCTGTCAGCCAAGCCGGCAGCTTGACCGGCATCAACCACAGAACGTGCGCCGCACACGGCATGCTGGCCCGCAAGGCCCCGCAGCGCCGACAATGTGCGGCTCACGCCGCCCGTAGCGCGAGCGCAGGCGCAGCGCCTGCTACGGGATGGCAACCACATCCTTGCTGTAGTTTTTTTTGAATGATTTCCCTGGGGCTTCTCGATCTCGTCGGCCTTGTTGGCGTGGTCGCCTACGTGGCTGCGCACTTTTGCGTGCAACTGCTGCACCGCCCGCCCGCCAGCCACATGGTGGTGGTGCTCAACGTCGTGGGGCCCACTTGCATCCTCATTTCGCTGGCCGGCTCCTTCAACCTCGCCTCGTTCCTGACGCAATGCTTCTGGCTGGGCCTGACGCTGCTGGGCTGGTGGCGCTACCGGCGCGGCCAGCGCCGGCAGGCTGACGGAGAGTCCTCCGCCAGCCGCTGAAGACCGGCCGCCTGACTGCCCCGGCCGCCCAGGGCAGCCGGGGAGCGCGGCCGAAAGCCGCTGGAAGGCCTCAGTCGCCCAGCAGGTGGCCCAAGCGCTCGCGCTTGGTGGCGAGGTAGGCCGAGTTGTGCGGCTGGGCGTCGGTCTCGTGGGGCTCGCGGTCGAGCACCTGAACACCGTGCTCGCGCAGCGCCAGCAGCTTGAGCGGGTTGTTGCTCATGAGCCGTATGGAGGCCACGCCAAGGGTCTTCAGGATGGCCGCGGCCGCCTCGTAGCGCCGCGCATCCACCGGATGGCCCAGCGCCAGGTTGGCGTCCACGGTGTCCAGGCCCTGGTCCTGCAGCGCGTAGGCGCGCAGCTTTTGCGCCAGGCCTATGCCGCGGCCTTCGTGGCCGCGCATGTAGACCACGGCGCCCTGGCCGGCCGCCTGGATGCGCTGCAGCGCGAGCTGCAGTTGCGGACCGCAGTCGCAGCGCAGCGAGCCCAGCATGTCGCCGGTCAGGCACTCGGAGTGCACGCGCACCAGCACGCCGTGCGCGCCGGCAAGATCGCCCTTGCGTATGACCAGGTGCTCCACGCCGGCGCTATGGTCCTGCCAGGTTTCGAGATCGAATTCGCCGTGCGGCGTGGGCAGGCGGGCACTGGGCCCGCGCTCGACGTGAGGCATGAGCAGGGAAAGCGGATCGGACTTCATGGCATGCCCGCCTCCGTTCAGCGCGCCAGGGCGTCGAGCCGGCGCAGGCTTTGCAGCGTGGCCAGGCAGGCGCTGGCGACTTCCTCGCCCTTCTTCACGAAATGGGCGGTGAAGAAGGCGCGGTGCTCCTCGTGGTCGTGGAAGTCGCGCGGCGTGAGCACGGCGGAGAACACGGGCACGCCGGTGTCGAGCTGCACGCGCATCAGGCCGTCGATGACGGCGCTGGTCACGAACTCGTGCCGGTAGATGCCGCCGTTGACGATCAGCCCGCAGGCGATCACGGCGTCGAAGGTGCCGCTTTCGGCCAGCTTCTTGGCATGCAGCGGGATTTCGAAGGCACCCGGCACGGCGAAGTGCGTGAGCGTGGAGCCGGCGTCCAGGCCCTGGCGGGCCAACTCGGCGTTGATGCCCTCGTGCGCACGCTCGACGATGTCGCGGTGCCAGGAGGCGCTCACGACCGCGATGCGCAGGCCGGTGGCGGAGGAGGAAGAACGGGAGAGAGTCTGATTCATGGTCCGAACGTCAGTGGATTGCCAGAATCAGGGCGCAAGCACGCGAACACACGACGGTAGCCCAAAACATGAGCCAGCCGCCACGGCAACGCGATCTCTTTCATCCGGACTGTGACCGTCGGCCCTGGCCTCTCACCAGGTCTGCTGACCCCGGCACCGAACTAACGGCACCAGGCGCTCGCGGGCTCCCGTGGTCAAGCCACGGATACCGCCGGTGGGGAGTTCCACCCCGCCCTGAGAACGCTGCCAGCCCTCGCGGGCCGGCCAGCCGATTTTAGAAGCAGGGGAATTCCCGGTGGTTGCGCGGGCCATGAAGGGCGGCGCAAAAAAGCGCCGCTCAGGCCGTCCTGGCCGCCTGCAGTCCCAACTCCTGGACCATGCGCTCGCGCATCACGAACTTCTGGGCTTTGCCGGTGATGGTCATGGGCATCTCCGGGACGAAGCGCACGTAGCGCGGCACCTTGTAGTGGGCGATCTGCTCGCGGCAGAAGGCGCGTATCTCGTCCTCGGTGCAGGCCTCGCCCGGCTTGAGCACGATCCAGGCGCACACCTCCTCGCCGTACTTGGCGTCGGGCACCCCGAACACCTGCACCGACTGCACCTTGGGGTGGCGGAAGAGGAACTCCTCGATCTCGCGCGGATAGATGTTCTCGCCGCCGCGTATGAGCATGTCCTTCACGCGGCCGACGATGTTGCAGTAGCCGTCGGCGTCCAGCGTGGCGAGGTCGCCGGTGTGCATCCAGCCGTCGGTCACGGCCAGCCGCGTCTTCTGCTCGTCGCCCCAGTAGCCCTTCATCACCGAGTAGCCGCGCACCCAAAGCTCGCCCTTCTCGCCCACGGGCACGGGCTCGCCCACGCCGTCCACCACCTTGGCTTCCAGGTGCGGCTGTATGCGGCCCACGGTGGTGACGCGGTGCTGCAGGTCGTCCTGCGCCGAGCTTTGGAAGGAAACGGGGCTGGTCTCCGTCATGCCGTAGGCGATGGTGACCTCGCGCATGTGCATCTGCGCGACCACGCGCTTCATGGTCTCGATGGGACAAGGCGAGCCGGCCATGATCCCCGTGCGCAGGCAACTCAGGTCGAAGGTGGCGAAGTCCGCATGGTCCAGCTCGGCGATGAACATGGTGGGCACGCCGTGCAGCGCGGTGCAGCGCTCCTCGGCCACGGCCGAGAGCGTGGCCACGGGGTCGAACACCTCGCCGGGGAAGACCATCTGCGCCCCCGTGGCCACGCAGGCGAGCACCGCCAGCACCATGCCGAAGCAGTGGTAGAGCGGCACGGGGATGCACAGCGAATCCTGCTCGCTGAAGCTCATGGCCTGCGCCACGAAGCGCGCGTTGTTGACCACGTTGTGGTGCGTGAGCGTGGCGCCCTTGGGGTTGCCGGTGGTGCCGCTGGTGAACTGGATGTTGATGGCATCGAAGCAGCCCAGCGCCGCGCTGCGCGCCTCCAACTGGGCCGCACCGACGCCCCGGCCCCGCTCCAGCACCTCGGCGTAGCTCAGCATGCCGGGCGTGCGCTCCTCGCCCATGCGGATGACGAACTCCAGATGCGGCAGCCGCGCCGCCTTCGACTGCCCCGGCGCGCACTGCGCCAGCTCCGGCGCGAGCGTCTGCAGCATGCCCAGGTAGTCCGAGCTGCGCAGTTGCCGCGCGGTCACGATGGCACGGCAGCCGGAGGCGTTGAGCGCGTACTCCAGCTCCGACAGCCGGTAGGCCGGATTGATGTTGACCAGGATGACACCCACGCGCGCCGTGGCGAACTGCGTGGTCAGCCACTCGAAGCGATTCGGAGACCAGATGCCCACGCGGTCGCCGCGCTGCAGGCCCAGCGCCAGCAGCCCGGCGGCCAGGCGGTCCACCTCGGCCTGGAACTGCGCCCACGTCCAGCGTATGCCCTGCTCGCGAAAGACCACGGCCGGCCGGCTGGGCCAGCGGGTTGCCGTGTCCGCCAGCAGGCCGGCGATGGTGGCCGTGGACAGCGGCACGCCGGTTTCCCCCACCACGTGCGAGAGGCCGCCCACGGGCACAACCCCAAGCCGCGATTGATCTTTTTCGTTCATCTTGTCTCCTGTGACGCCTCGCTTGGCAGCCAGCGAAGGTAGCCGCCGCAAGGCTGCCGTTGTTGCCTATCAGGTTGCAAAAGGTGCCAGCGTGTTGCGGCGCCAGCCGGCGCGGCCGCGCGCCGCTCAGGCCAGCCGCTGCGCCTGCAGCCAGCGCAGCGCGCCGTGCACGGCGCCGGGGGGTTGATGAAGTTGCGCGGCCAAGGTCTCCATGGACGGGGCCGGCGCCCCGCCGCGCAGCGCGTCGTGCAGCGCGGGCAAGTCCACGCCGTCGATGAAGCGCACGCCGCGCGGGTGGCCCGGCGCCAGCACCACGCGGCGGCGGACGATGAAGCCGTTTTCGACCACGGGCCGCGCCGCTATGGCGGCGGCCTGCGGTTGGGCCACGGGCACCAGCGCCGCCGCGCCGGCCTGCAGGGCCTGCCAGAACGGCGCATGCGGCCAGCGCGTCTCGCCGGCGTAGTGCGTGCGCGCGGCCTGCAGCCGCTGCGCGAACACCTCCCGCGCCCGCGCCGCGTAGAACTCGCGCGCGGCCTGCGCGTCGGCCGGGCGCTCCAGCAGCGTGCGCAGCGTGGGCGCGGCGGCCAGGGCGCCGGAGACGGCCTCGAACATGCCGTGGCCGGAGAGCGGGTCGCTGCCGTAGGCCGCATCGCCCAGGCGCAGCCCGTCCTCCAGGCAGGTGCCGCCGCGCAGCACGGCCTGGATGCCGCGCACGGCGGTGCCGCCCGCGGGCTGCAGCGAGGGCCCAAGCAGCGCCGTGCACATCGGGAGCTGATGCATGCCGGCCGCATGCGCGGCGTCCACGTCGCCGCCGTGGGCCTTGAGCGTGTCCGGGTGCAGGACGAGCTGCACCTGCGCGGCCCCTGCCGCATCCAGCGTGCCCCAGGCCCAGCCCTGCTCGAAGGACTCGGTGAAGGTCGTGCGCCGCCCGCGCCGCGCGCCGGTGAAGGCGCGGCACAGGGCCACCCGCGGCGCGGCGGCAGCCTGGTCCGCGGCCCACTTGGGCGCGCCGCGGCCGCGGCTTTCCACGACGAAGCCGGCGCGGGTGACGTGGGAGCCGCCCCTGGCGTCTTCCCAGTGGATGCGCCAGCCGCCTTCGCCCCGGTGCTCCACCTCGCGCACCAGCGCCGGCTGCAGGGCGACGCCGGCCCGGCGCGCGTCCTCCCACAGCGCCGCGTCCAGCGCCTGGCGTTCGACGACGAACTCGCCGTTCATCTCCACGGTGGTCCCGGCCCAGGCGGACACGCGCCGCCACGGCGCCTTCAGCAGCGACAAGGCCGTGCGGCAGCCGAGCTGCTCAAACCCCTGGGCAACGCGCCAGGACAGCCCTTCCGTGGCCGGCCTTGGGCGCGGGCGGCCCAGCACCAGCGGCTGATGCCCGGCGCGCTTGAGCACGATGGCCAGCGCCAGCGCGGCGGGGCCGGCGCCCAGGAGGGCGATGGGGGAGACGGTGGTGGTCGTCATTGCGGCTTCTTCCTTTTCCTGTCAGCCCTGAGGCGGCGGTGCAGCGCTGCCCAATTCGTCATGTCCGCGCGGACGAGCTGCTGTCCGGGGATTGCTCTGCGGAACTTGGCCTCCTGCCAGCAAAGGCACCGCGCCCCCTGCTTCGTCATTCCCGCGCAGGCGCACTGCTGTCCGGGGAAAACGTAACGGC
>NZ_BCTC01000136.1 GCF_001571085.1 Azohydromonas lata NBRC 102462 | reverse complement strand
AGGCCGTACCGGCGCTGGTACAGGCGCTGTAAGTCGACACCGACCAAGGGCGCCGCTGGCGCCCTTTTTTCTTCCCCATCACGACATAACAAGAGGAGACAAGCACCATGGCCTACCAGGCACCGATCAAGGACCAGCTCTTCGTGATGAACGAGCTGGCGCGGCTGGACCAGATCGCCCGCTGGCCCGGCTTCGAGGACGCCGGCCCCGAGACCGCCCAAGCCGTGCTGCAGGAGTGCGCCAGGCTCTGCGAGGAGGTGCTGGCACCCCTGAACGCCGTGGGCGACCGCAACCCCGCCCGCTGGGACCAGGGTGAAGTGCACAGCACGCCCGGCTTCAAGGACGCCTTCAGGCAGTACGCGGCCGGCGGCTGGCAGGGGCTGCAGCACCCGGCCGACTTCGGCGGCCAGGGGCTGCCCAAGCTCATAGGCGCGGCCTGCAGCGAGATGGTCAACAGCGCCAACCTGAGCTTCGCGCTGTGCCCGCTGCTGACCGACGGCGCCATCGAGGCGCTGCTCACGGCCGGCACGGCCGAGCAGCAGGCGGCCTACATCCCGCCCATGATCGACGGCCGCTGGACCGGCACCATGAACCTCACCGAGCCGCAGGCGGGCTCGGATCTGTCACTCGTGCGCACCCGCGCCGAGCCGCAGGGCGACGGCAGCTACCGCCTCTTCGGCACCAAGATCTACATCACCTGGGGCGAGCACGACCTGGCCGACAACATCGTCCACATGGTGCTGGCGCGGGTGGCGGGGGCGCCGGAGGGGGTCAAGGGCATCAGCCTCTTCATCGTCCCGAAGCTCCTGCCGGACGCCGCGGGTGCCGCCACCGTGCGCAACGACGTGCATTGCGTGAGCATCGAGCACAAGCTGGGCATCAAGGCCAGCCCGACCGCCGTGCTGCAGTACGGCGAGAAGGACGGGGCGGTGGGCTACCTCGTGGGCGAGGAGAACCGCGGCCTGGAGTACATGTTCATCATGATGAACGCCGCCCGCTACGCGGTGGGCGTGCAGGGCGTGGCGCTGTCCGAGCGGGCCTATCAGCAGGCCGTGGCCTACGCGCGCGAGCGCGTGCAGTCGCGCCCGGTGGACGGCTCCGCCGCGCAGGCCGTGGCCATCATTCACCACCCCGACGTGCAGCGCATGCTCATGACCATGCGCGCGCAGACCGAGGGCTCGCGCGCCCTGGCCTTGATGGCCGCCGCCGCGCACGACGCCGCCCATGCCCACGTGGACCCGGGCCAGCGCGAGTCGCACCGGCGCTTCTACGAATACCTCGTCCCGCTGGTGAAGGGCTACTGCACCGAGGTGAGCCTGGACGTGGCCTCGCTGGGCATCCAGGTGCACGGCGGCATGGGCTTCATCGAGGAGACGGGCGCGGCCCAGTACCTGCGCGACGCCAAGATCCTCTCCATCTACGAGGGCACCACCGCCATTCAGGCCAACGACCTGGTGGGCCGCAAGACGCAACGCGACGGCGGGCAGACGGCGCGCTGGATCGCGCAGCAAATCGAGGCGACGGAGGCCGAGCTCGCGGGCAGCGGCAGCGCCCACGCCCGCGCCGTGCACCGCCGCCTCACGGCCGCGCGTCTGGCCTTCAACGACGTGGTGGATTTCGTGCTGGCGCAGGGCAAGGCCAACCCCAACGCGGTTTACGCCGGCTCCGTGCCCTACCTGATGCTGGCCGGCGCGCTGGTGGCGGGCTGGCAGATGGCGCGCGCGCTGCTGGTGGCCGAGCACCGCCTCAAGGACGGCGTGGACGTGGAGTTCATGCGCGCCAAGGTGGCCACGGCGCGCTTCTTCGCCGACCACGTGCTGGGCGCGCTGCCCGGGCGGCGCGACGCCATCGTCCAGGGCGCGGATGCGCTGGCGGCCATGCCGCTGGCGGCGTATTGAGCGGCCCACGTCCGTTGCCACAACACACAAGGGAGAACCGGATGGCCCTGCCGCCCCTGTTGTCGCGCCTGTCGCTGCCCGTCATAGGCGCGCCTTTATTCATCATCAGCAACCCCAAGCTCGTGATCGCGCAGTGCTGCGCGGGCATCGTGGGCGCCATGCCGGCGCTCAATGCGCGGCCCGCCTCGCAGCTCGACGAGTGGCTGGACGAGATCACCCAGGCGCTGGCCGCGCACGACCGCGCGCACCCCGAGTCGCCCGCCGCGCCGTTTGCCATCAACCAGATCGTTCACCGCAGCAACGACCGGCTGGAGCACGACATGGCGCTGTGCGCCAAGTACCGCGTGCCCCTGGTCATCAGCTCGCTGGGCGCGCGGGAGGAGATCAACCAGGCCGTGCACGCGTGGGGCGGCCTCGTGATGCACGACGTCATCGATGACCGCTTCGCGCGCAAGGCGGTGGAGAAGGGCGCCGACGGGCTGATCGCCGTGGCCGCGGGCGCGGGCGGGCATGCCGGCACCATCCACCCGTTCGCGCTGGTGCAGGAGATACGGCAGTGGTTCGACGGGCCGCTGGCGCTGTCCGGGGCCATTGCCCACGGCGGCGCGGTGCTGGCGGCGCAGGCCTGCGGGGCGGATCTCTCCTACATGGGCTCGGCCTTCATCGCCACCGAGGAGGCGCGCGCCGCGCCGGCCTACAAGCAGGCCATCGTGGAGGGGCGCGCGGCGGACATCGTCTACACGAACCTGTTCACCGGCGTGCACGGCAACTACCTGCGCGGCTCCATTGCCGCCGCGGGCCTGGACCCGGACGCGCTGCCGCAAAGCGACCCCAGCGCCATGAACTTCGGCGCCGGCCTGGCCAAGGCGTGGAAGGACATCTGGGGCGCGGGGCAAGGCATTGGCGTGGTGCGCGAGGTCGTGCCGGCGGCGGTGCGCGTGGCGCAGCTCAAGGCGGAATACGAGGCGGCACGGCGACGGGTGCTGGGGGCTTGAGGGGCGGCTGATTCGGTGACTGAGCAGGCATCCAATGCCTGCTATTGCAATGCCTGCACCGCCCGCGTGGTTGCGCCTACAGGTTTCCAATGGGGCTTCGATACGTAATTCCCCGGCCGTCAGATTGGTGTCACCCCTGGGGTGCAGGATGGTACAGTCTGACGTTCGAAGTCGTTCCTTCCCGTCCCCTTTGCTGGTTTTCAGGAGAAATCCAAGTAAAGGCGGGTCGCAATCCGCCAACCGGTCAAGCCGTGTCGCGGAAGGTTTTTAACCAGCCAACAGCCTCGCGGACGAGGCAAAAGGTGAGCGAAAAATGATGCAGCAGTACAGGTCGAACTCGTACCTGTTCGGGGGCAATGCGCCCTACGTCGAGGAGCTTTACGAGGCTTACCTCGACAACCCCGGTTCCGTGCCCGAGAACTGGCGTGAGTATTTCGACGCCCTGCAGAACGTCCCGGCCGTGGACGGCAGCGAGCGTCCCGACGTGGCCCATGCGCCCGTCATCGAATCCTTCGCTCAGCGCGCCAAGTCCAACGCCTTCGCCGTCAAGACCAGCAGCGCCGACCTCGCCGTCGCGCGCAAGCAGGTCCACGTGCAGAGCCTGATCGCGGCCTACCGCTCGCTGGGCTCGCGCTGGGCCGACCTGGATCCGCTCAAGCGCCAGGAACGTCCCAGGATCCCCGAGCTGGAGCCGGCGTTCTACGACCTGAGCGAGTCCGACATGGACATCACGTTCAGCGCCACGAACACCTACTTCACGACCGCCGAGCAGATGACGCTGCGGCAGATCGTGCAGGCGCTGCGCGAGACGTATTGCAGCACCGTCGGTGCCGAGTTCATGCACATCACCGACCAGGCGCAAAAGCGCTGGTGGCAGCAGAAGCTCGAAAGCATCCGCAGCAAGCCGACGCTGACGGTGGAGCAGAAGAAGCACATCCTGGACCGCCTGACCGCGGCCGAGGGCCTGGAGCGCTACCTGCACACCAAGTACGTCGGCCAGAAGCGCTTCTCGCTGGAAGGCGGCGAGAGCTTCATCGCCGCCATGGACGAGCTGATCCAGCAGGCCGGTCTGAAGGGCGTGCAGGAAATCGTGATCGGCATGGCCCACCGCGGCCGCCTCAACGTGCTGGTCAACACCCTGGGCAAGATGCCCAAGGACCTGTTCGCCGAGTTCGACCACACCGCGCCGGAAGACCTGCCCGCCGGTGACGTGAAGTACCACCAGGGCTTCTCCAGCGACGTGGCCACCCCCGGCGGCCCCGTGCACCTGAGCCTGGCCTTCAACCCCTCGCACCTGGAAATCGTGAACCCGGTGGTCGAGGGCTCGGTGCGCGCGCGCATGGACCGCCGCGGCGACAAGCTGGGCGCCCAGGTGCTGCCCGTGCTGGTGCACGGCGACTCCGCCTTCGGCGGCCAGGGCGTGAACCAGGAGACGCTGGCGCTGTCCGAGACGCGCGGCTACTCCACCGGCGGCACGGTGCACCTGATCATCAACAACCAGATCGGCTTCACCACCTCCGACCCGCGCGACCTGCGCTCCACGCTGTACTGCACCGACGTCGTCAAGATGGTCGAGGCCCCGGTGCTGCACGTGAACGGCGACGATCCCGAAGCCGTGGTGCTGGCCGCCCAGCTGGCGCTGGAGTTCCGCCTGACGTTCCGCAAGGACGTCGTGGTGGACATCATCTGCTTCCGCAAACTGGGCCACAACGAGCAGGACACGCCGGCGCTCACGCAGCCGCTGATGTACCGCAAGATCGCCCAGCACCCCGGCACCCGCAAGCTCTACGCCGACAAGCTGTCCGCCCAAGGCCTGGGCGAGACGCTGGGCGACGACATGGTCAAGGCCTACCGCGCCGCCATGGACGCCGGCCGCCACACCGTGGACCCGGTGCTCACCAACTTCAAGAGCAAGTACGCGGTCGACTGGACGCCCTTCATCGGCAAGAAGTGGACGGACGCCGCCGACACCGCCATCCCGCTGACCGAGTGGAAGCGCCTGGCCGAGCGGCTCACGACCTTCCCCGAGAGCCTGAGCCTGCACCCGCTGGTCAAGAAGGTGTATGACGACCGCGCCTCCATGGGCCGCGGCGACACCAACGTGGACTGGGGCATGGGCGAGCACATGGCCTTCGCCTCGCTGGTGGCTTCCGGCTACGCCGTGCGCCTGTCCGGCGAAGACTGCGGCCGTGGCACCTTCACGCACCGCCACGCCGTCATCCACGACCAGAAGCGCGAGAAGTGGGACGAGGGCACCTACGTGCCGCTGCAGAACGTGGCCGACAACCAGGCCCCGTTCGTCGTCATCGACTCCATCCTCTCCGAAGAGGCCGTGCTGGGCTTCGAGTACGGCTACGCCGGCTCCGAGCCCAACACGCTGGTGATCTGGGAAGCCCAGTTCGGCGACTTCGCCAACGGCGCGCAGGTCGTCATCGACCAGTTCATCGCCTCCGGCGAAGTGAAGTGGGGCCGCGCCAACGGCCTGGTGATGATGCTGCCGCACGGCTACGAGGGCCAGGGCCCCGAGCACAGCTCGGCCCGCCTGGAGCGCTTCATGCAGTTGTCGGCGGACAACAACATGCAGGTGGTGCAGCCGACCACGGCCAGCCAGATCTTCCACCTGCTGCGCCGCCAGATGGTGCGCCAGTTCCGCAAGCCGCTGGTCATCATGACCCCGAAGTCGCTGCTGCGTAACAAGGACGCGACCTCGCCGCTCAACGAGTTCACCAATGGCGAGTTCCGCACCGTCATCGGCGAGCTCAAGGCCGACATCGACGCCGCCAAGGTCAAGCGCGTGATCGCGTGCTCGGGCAAGGTCTATTACGACCTGGTCAAGAAGCGCGAGGAGAAGGGCGCCGCCGACGTGGCCATCATCCGCGTCGAGCAGCTCTACCCGTTCCCGCACAAGGCCTTCGCCGCCGAGCTCAAGAAGTACCCCAACCTCGCCGAGGTGGTGTGGTGCCAGGACGAGCCGCAGAACCAGGGCTCCTGGTTCTTCGTCCAGCACTACATCCACGAGAACATGAGCGAAGGGCAGCGCCTGGGCTACGCCGGCCGTCCCTCCTCGGCCTCCCCGGCCGTGGGCTACGCGCACCTGCACCAGGAGCAGCAGAAGTCGCTGCTGGAGCAGGCCTTCGCCAAGCTCAAGGGCTACGTGCTCAGCAAGTGACCCCCTGAAGTCGCGGCGCGCCCAAGCGGCGCGCCGCACCCCGATTGCACGCGCGGCCGGCCGCAACCCGGCCGCGTGTGGGCCGGGCGCACCCCCGGCAAGACCAAATTCCGAGAGAAATTCAAATGGCGATCGTTGAAGTCAAGGTTCCGCAGCTGTCCGAGTCGGTGGCCGAAGCCACGCTGCTGCAATGGAAGAAGAAGGCCGGTGAGGCCGTGGCGCAGGACGAGATCCTGATCGAGATCGAGACCGACAAGGTCGTCCTGGAAGTGCCCGCGCCCTCCGCCGGCGTGCTGGGCGAGATCGTCGTGGCCGACGGCGGCACCGTGGTGAGCGACCAGGTCATCGCCCGCATCGACACCGAAGCCGCCGCCGGCGCCGTGGCCGCCCCGGCCGCCGCCGCCGCGCCCGCCGCTGCTGCCGCCGCCCCGGCTGCCGCGCCCGCCGCCGCCGGCGGCTCCAAGTCCGACGTGGCCATGCCCGCTGCCGCCAAGCTGATGGCCGACAACGGCCTGGCCGCCGGCTCCGTGGCCGGCACCGGCAAGGACGGCCGCGTCACCAAGGGCGACGTGCTGCAGAACCTGCTGGCCGGCGCCAAGGCCGCCGTGCCCGCCCCGGTGGCCGCGCCCGTCGCCGCCGCCGTGGCCAAGCCGCTGCCGCCCGTGGCCGCCCCCGTGGCCGCCAACCTGGGCGACCGCCCCGAGCAGCGCGTGCCCATGAGCCGCCTGCGCGCCCGCGTCGCCGAGCGCCTGCTGCAGTCCCAGGCCACCAACGCCATCCTGACCACGTTCAACGAGGTCAACATGGCCCCGGTCATGGAGATGCGCAAGAAGTTCCAGGACAAGTTCGAGAAGGAACACGGCGTCAAGCTGGGCTTCATGAGCTTCTTCGTGAAGGCCGCCGTGGCCGCGCTCAAGAAGTACCCCGTGCTCAACGCCTCGGTGGACGGCAACGACATCGTCTACCACGGCTACTTCGACATCGGCATCGCGGTGGGCTCGCCGCGCGGCCTGGTGGTGCCCGTGATCCGCAACGCCGACCAGCTCAGCTTTGCCGACATCGAGAAGACCATCGCCGAGTTCGGCAAGAAGGCCAAGGACGGCAAGCTGTCGCTGGAAGAGCTCACCGGCGGCACCTTCTCCATCTCCAACGGCGGCACCTTCGGCTCCATGCTGTCCACGCCCATCATCAACCCGCCGCAGTCGGCCATCCTGGGCGTGCACGCCACCAAGGACCGCGCCGTGGTGGAAAACGGCCAGGTGGTGGTGCGCCCCATCAACTACCTCGCCATGAGCTACGACCACCGCATCATCGACGGCCGCGAGGCGGTGCTGGGCCTGGTGACGATGAAGGAAGCGCTGGAAGACCCGGCGCGCCTGCTGTTCGACATCTGATCGAGCTGCGTCCCCTCTGACGTCCCCCGGGCGCGCCGTCCCCTTTGACGGCGGCGCGCCGGCCCGCCGCGCAGCCTTTTCTTGCGCGGCGGGTTCCTTCAGCGCACCACAGCACACCTCATGAGCAAGAACTTCGACGTCGTCGTCATCGGCGGCGGCCCCGGCGGCTACATCGCCGCCATTCGCGCGGCCCAACTGGGCTTCAACACCGCCTGCATCGACGAGTGGAAGAACGCCGCCGGCGGCCCCGCGCCGGGCGGCACCTGCACCAACGTCGGCTGCATTCCCTCCAAGGCCCTGCTGCAGTCCAGCGAGCACTTCGAGCACGCGGCCAAGCACTTCGGCGACCACGGCATCAGCCTGGACAACCTGAAGATGGACGTCGCCAAGATGGTGGGCCGCAAGGACACCGTCGTGAAGCAGAACAACGACGGCATCCTGTACCTGTTCAAGAAGAACAAGGTCACCTTCTTCCACGGCCGCGGCTCCTTCGGCAAGGCCGTCGAGGGTGGTTACGAGATCAGCGTCGCCGGCAAGACGGCCGAGACCCTCACGGCCAAGCACGTGATCCTGGCCACCGGCTCCAACGCCCGCGCGCTGCCCGGCGCCCCGTTCGACGAGGAGAAGATCCTCTCCAACGACGGCGCGCTGCGCATCGGTGCCGTGCCCCAGAAGCTGGGCATCATCGGCGCCGGCGTGATCGGCCTGGAGATGGGCTCGGTGTGGCGCCGCCTGGGTGCGGATGTGACGATCCTCGAAGGCCTGCCCACGTTCCTGGGCGCCGCCGACGAGCAGATCGCCAAGGAAGCGCACAAGGCCTTCACCAAGCAGGGCCTCAAGATCGAGATGGGCGTGAACATCAGCGAGGTCAAGGCCGAAGGCGAGGGCGTGGCCATCGCCTACGCCGACGCCAAGGGCGCCGCCAAGTCGCTGGTGGTGGACAAGCTGATCGTGTCCATCGGCCGCGTGCCCAACACCATCGGCCTGAACCCGGAAGCCGTGGGCCTGCAGCTCGACGAGCGCGGCGCCATCGTGGTGGACGCCGAGTGCAAGACCAACCTGCCCGGCGTGTGGGCGGTGGGCGACGTGGTGCGCGGCCCCATGCTGGCGCACAAGGCTGAGGAAGAGGGCGTGGCGGTGGCCGAGCGCATCGCCGGCCAGCACGGCCACGTCAACTTCGACACCATCCCCTGGGTCATCTACACCAGCCCGGAAATCGCCTGGGTGGGCCAGACCGAGCAGGCGCTCAAGGCCGCGGGCCGCGCCTACAAGGCCGGCACCTTCCCCTTCCTGGCCAATGGCCGCGCCCGCGCTTTGGGCGACACCACCGGCATGGTGAAGTTCCTGGCCGACGCGACGTCGGACGAGATCCTGGGCGTGCACATCGTGGGCCCCATGGCCTCCGAGCTGATCTCCGAGGCCGTGGTGGCCATGGAGTTCAAGGCCAGCGCCGAGGACATCGCCCGCATCTGCCACGCGCACCCGTCGCTGTCCGAGGCGACCAAGGAAGCCGCGCTGGCGGTGGACAAGCGCACGCTCAACTTCTGAGCCCTGCGCTGAACAAGGGGCCCTGCGGGGCCCCTTTCAGTTTCCGAAGTGAATCGAGGCATCACCGTGGCTGTCCGAGCCCTCTACGAACAGACGCTGGCCGAGCGCGGCTTCAAGACCGACGAGGCGCAGTTGCGCGCCATCGCGGCGCTGGAGCGCTGCGAGAACGAGTGGATCGCCTACAAGGCGCGGCGCAGCAACGCCATCGCCAAGCTGATCCGCCGCCCCCCCATCCCGCGCGGCGTCTACATGTACGGCGGCGTGGGCCGGGGCAAGAGCTTCCTCATGGACTGCTTCTTCCAGTCCGTGCCCCTCAAGCGCAAGACGCGGCTGCACTTCCACGAGTTCATGCGCGAGGTGCACCGGCAGCTCCAGGAGCTCAAGGGCACCGTCAACCCGCTGGACGAGCTGGGCAAGCGCATCGCGCGGCGCTACCGGCTCATCTGCTTTGACGAGTTCCACGTGGCCGACGTGACGGACGCGATGATCCTGCACCGGCTGCTGGAGGCACTGTTCGCCAACCGCGTCTCCATCGTCACCACGTCCAACTTCCACCCCGACGGGCTGTACCCCAACGGGCTGCACCGCGACCGCATCCTGCCCGCCATCGAGCTGCTCAAGGCCCACATGGAGGTGCTCAACGTGGACGCGGGCACGGACTACCGGCGGCGCACGCTGGAGCACGTCAAGCTCTACCACTGCCCGCTGGGCCCGCAGGCCGACGCCGAGATGGCCGCCGCCTTCGAGGATCTGGCCGAGGCCAAGGAAGAGGACCCGGTGCTCAACATCGAGCAGCGCGTGCTGCAGGCGCGCCGGCGTGCCGGCGGCGTGGTGTGGTTCGACTTCCAGACGCTGTGCGGCGGCCCGCGCTCGCAGAACGACTACCTGGAAATCGCCAGCCGCTTCCACACCGTGATGCTGTCGGACGTGCCGCACATGCCGGTGCGCAAGGCCAGCGAGGCCCGGCGCTTCACGTGGCTGGTGGACGTGCTCTACGACCGGCGCTGCAAGTTCATCCTCTCGGCCGCCGTGCCGCCGGAAGCGCTCTACACCGAAGGGCCGCTGTCGCACGAGTTCCCGCGCACGGTGTCGCGCCTCAACGAGATGCAGTCCAGGGAGTTCCTGGAGCTGGAGCACCGGGAGGTGGATACGTCGCTGACGTGAGCCGAGGCCGTGCGCGGCCCCGCCGCCCGCACCTACACTGCGCGCCCTCATGCCGACCGCCACACCCCCCGACATCCCTCCCGCCGACGCGGCTGCCCACGACGCCGCCGGCGGCGCGCTGTCGCAGGCGGTGGAAAAAGCCTTCAGCGCCGAAGGCGCGCTGGCGAAAGCCGACCCCGCCTACGTCCAGCGCCCGGCCCAGCAGCAGATGGCGCTGGCCGTCGCGCAGGCCATGGAGCAGCGCGAGGCGCTGGTGGCCGAGGCCGGCACGGGCATCGGCAAGACCTTTGCGTACCTCGTCCCGCTGCTGCTCTCCGGCGCGCGGGCGCTGGTCAGCACCGCGACCAAGAGCCTGCAGGATCAGCTCTTCCTGCGCGACCTGCCGCGCCTGCGCGCCGCGCTTGGCCAGCCGGTGAGCCTGGCGCTGCTCAAGGGGCGGGCCAGCTACCTCTGCCGCCACCGGCTGACTCTCGCCCGCGAGGCCGAAGCCGACGCCCGCACCCAGCGCGCCCTGGCCCGCATCGAGCTGTGGGCGCAGGCCACCGTCAGCGGCGACCTGGCCGAGCTGGATCTGCTCGATGAACGCTCGCCGCTGCTGCCGCTGGTCAGCTCCACGCGCGACAACTGCCTGGGTGGCGAGTGCCCGCAGTTCACGCGCTGCCACGTGATGAAGGCGCGGCGCGAGGCCGTGGGCGCCGACGTGGTGGTGGTCAACCACCACCTGTTCTTTGCCGACCTGGCGCTGCGCGACAGCGGCGTGGCCGAGCTGCTGCCCACGGTGGACGTGGCGGTGTTCGACGAGGCGCACCAGCTCGTGGAGGCCGGCGTGCAGTTCCTGGGCACCACGCTGGGCAGCGCGCAGCTCATCGACTTCGCCCGCGACCTGCGGCTGGAAGGCGCGCAGCCCGCGCGCGGCCTGGCCGACTGGGACGCGCTGGCCAACCGCGTCGAGAACGCCGCGCGCGAGCTGCGGCTGCGCGCGGCCGGCTCGCAAGGGGGCGGCCGCATGTCGCTGCGCCTGGCCTGGACGGACCGCGCCGGCGACGCCGCCTTCCAGGGCGCATTGGAAAGCGTGGAAAAGGCCTGCAAGGCGGCGGCGGAGGCGCTGGAGCCGCTGGCCGCCAGCGGCCCGGACCTGATGCGGCTGTCGCAGCGCGCGTTGTTGCTGGCCGAGCGCGCGGCGCGCTTCGCCGTGCCCGGCGAGCCGGACCAGGTGCGCTGGATAGACCTGGGGACGTCCCAAGCCCGGCTGGTCGAGTCGCCGCTGGACATCCGCAGCGCGCTCACGCAGCAGCGCGGGCTGGGCCGCAAGGCCTGGGTCTTCACGTCGGCCACGCTGGGGGCGGACGCGAAGCTCTCCTGGTTCACCGGCAGCACGGCGCTGGAGGACGCGCGCGTGCTGCGCCTGGACAGCCCCTTCGACTACGCCGCCCACGCGCGGCTGTGGATTCCCGAGCGCTTTGCCGCCGCGGGCAGCGAGCCGCATGCGCCGGCCGTGGGCCGGCTGGCCGCGCGCCTGGCCAGCGCCCTGGGCGGGCGCACCTTCGTGCTGACCACCACGCTGCGCGCGCTGCAGGGCGTGGCCAACGCGCTGCGCGAGGCGCTGGCCGAGGCCGGCGTGGCGATGGAGGTGCTGGTGCAAGGGGAGCTGCCCAAGCGGCAGCTCGTGAAGCGGTTCCTGGACCAGCCTGCTTCCGTGCTGGTGGGCTCGGCCAGCTTCTGGGAGGGCATAGACGTGCCCGGCGACGCGCTGCAGTGCGTGCTGATCGACAAGCTGCCTTTTCCGCCGCCGGGCGACCCGCTGGTGGAAGCGCGCGTGGCGCAGATCGAGGCGCGGGGCAAGAGCGCCTTCAACGAGTACTTCCTGGCCGAGGCCGCCGTGTCGCTCAAGCAGGGCGCGGGGCGGCTGATACGCAGCGAGCGCGACCGCGGGCTGCTGGTGGTGTGCGACCCGCGCCTGGCGCTCAAGGGCTATGGCGCCCGGCTGCGCCGCGCGCTGCCGCCCATGGCGCGGCTCAAGGAGGAGGGCGAGGCGCTGGCCTGGCTGCGCGAGCTGGCGGCTGAACGCGCGGGCCACGGCGGCGAGGCGGCAGCGCCGGAGTCCGTGCCGGACGAGGCGCCTCAGGAGCGCGGCGCGGCTTGAGCGCGGGCCTGGCGGCTGCGCCGGACAAGAAAAAACCGGCCCGCGGGCCGGTTCTCGTGAGGGCGCGAAGCCTTCCCTTCAGCTCACCACACCTGCCACCAGGGCTTCTTGGACGCGGCGGGCGCGCCGGTGACGAAGCGGCTGTCGGGATAGTTCTGCTTGAGCACGCGCTGGGCGTCGTCGCGCAGCTGGGGCAGCTCCAGGCGGTCGTAGCTCTGGGCCATGATGAAGAGGGCTTCCTCGATGGCCGGCGTCTGCGGGTAGTCCTTGATGGCCTGCTGCGCGCGGTTGGCGGCCGCGACGAAGGCGCCGCGCCGGTAGTAGTAGCGCGCGACGTGGATCTCGTAGGCGGCCAGCGCATTGACGATGTAGTCCATGCGCGTGCGGGCTTCGACCGAGTACTTGGACTGCGGGAACTGGTCCACCAGCTGCTTGAAGGACTGGTAGGCGTCGCGCGAGGCCTGCTGGTCGCGCTCGGAGAGCTCCTGGTTGGTGAAGCGGCCCAAGATGCCCAGGTTGTCGTTGAAGTTCACGACGCCGCGCAGGTACAGCGCGTAGTCCAGCGCGGGGCTGGAGGGGTTGAGCTTGATGAAGCGGTCCAGCGTGGCCAGCGACTCGGCGCGCTCGCCGGTCTTGTAGCGCGCGTAGGCCAGGTCCAGCGTGGCCTGCTGCGACAGCAGCGTGCCGGCGGCGCGGCCTTCGACGCGCTCCAGCGTCTTGATGGCGCGCTCGTAGCTGCCGGTGGACATGTCGTCCTTGGCGTCTGCGTACAATTTTTCGACCGCTGTCGTCGACAGCGGATCCTCCTTCGTGGTGCCGCAGCCTGCCACCAGCAGGGCGCCCGCCAGCATGGCCGCACAGGCCGGTGCCCCATGCGCCCAACGGCGCCTCCAAGAAGAAAAGCTCATCTGATGCAGCGGCCGCCGCGCGCAGCGCGCGTGTGCCGTCAGTCCAAGGAAACGCGAATTGTATGGTTGACCCTTTGCCCGCCCCGGCGACCGAGGACGAGGCTCTCGACGAAGAGCAGCACGAGTGGCGCGAGCGCGAGGTGGACGCCTCGCTGCAGGGCCTGCGCCTGGACAAGGCGCTGGTGCTCATGGCCGGCGAGTTCTCGCGCAATCACCTGCAGGGCCTCATAGAGCGCGGCCACGTGTGGCTGGACGGCCAGGTGGCGCGCACGGCCTCGCGCGGCGTGAAGCTGGGCCAGCGCATCCGCATGGAGCTGGTGCCCACCGAGGAAAGCCGCGCCTTCAAGGCCGAGGCGCTGCCGCTTTCCATCGTGTTCGAGGACGAGCACCTGATCGTCCTCTCCAAGCCCGCCGGCATGGTGGTGCACCCGGCCGCGGGCAACTGGTCCGGCACGCTGCTCAACGCGCTGCTGGCGCACCACGCGGGCGCGGCGCGGCTGCCGCGCGCGGGCATCGTGCACCGGCTGGACAAGGACACCTCCGGCCTCATGGTGGTGGCCAAGACGCTGCCGGCCATGACGGCGCTGGTGCGCGCCATCGCCGCGCGCGAGGTCGGCCGCCAGTACCTGGCGCTGGCGCACGGCGTGCCGCGCGAGAGCGTCTTCACCGTGGAGGCGCCCATTGGGCGCGACCCGCGCTCGCGCGTGCGCATGGCCATCGTGGCCTCCGGCAAGCCCGCGCGCACCGACTTCGAGCTGCTGGCCGCAGGGCAGGGCGCCTGCGCGTTGCGCTGCACGCTGCACAGCGGGCGCACGCACCAGATCCGCGTGCATGCGGCCTCGCGCGGGCTGCCGCTGCTGGCCGATGCGGTCTATGGCGGCGCGCCGCTGCTGGGCATGCAGCGCCAGGCACTGCATGCGGCGCGGCTGCGCCTGGAGCACCCGGTGCTGGGCGGCGAGCTGGCTTTCGAGCAGCCGCCGCCGGCCGATTTGGCCGCGGCGCTGCAGGCCCTGCAAAATTGAGCACTACGCCACGGGATTTGCCCTGGGCGACGCCCCAGTGCAACACCCAGCCCTTGACAGTGGCAAAGGGCATGCGCTGCGGGGTTACAATGTTTCGATTCGCGCGCGGCCTGAGCCCGACTCCCTGGTGCCTCCAGCCGCTAGCCGCCTGATCCTGATCCTTGAAGCCCCGCGCCCGAGCGCCGGTCCAGACCGCTGCAGCCGGGTCCGGCCCCCAGGTCCGAATCCTTCGCCGGCAGCTCCTTGATGGAGCGGCCCGCCCTTCGACCCTTGAACGTCGTGTGATGTCCGACGCTGCCGCCTTCGGCACCCCGAGACCTTGATGAACACCCAGGATGCCAAGCGCGTCCTTGAAACCGCTTTGATCTGCGCGCAGCAGCCGCTGCCGCTGCGCGAGTTGCGCCTGCTGTTCGACCAACAGCTGGGCGCCGATACGCTGCGCGCGCTGCTCGACGAGATCGCCCGCGACTGGCAAGGCCGCGGTGTCGAGCTGGTCACGCTGGCCTCGGGCTGGCGTTTCCAGAGCCGCCCGGAAATGCAGCCCTACCTCGCGCGGCTGCAGCCCGAGAAACCGCCGCGTTACTCGCGCGCGGTGATGGAGACGCTGGCCATCATTGCCTACCGGCAACCGGTGACGCGCGGCGACATCGAGGACATCCGCGGCGTCACCGTGGGCACGCAGGTCATCCGCCAGCTCGAAGAGCGCGGCTGGATTGAAGTCATAGGCCACCGCGAGGCGCCGGGGCGGCCTGCCCTGTACGCCACCACGCGCCAGTTCCTGGACGACCTGGGCTTGGGCGGCCTGGACGGGCTGCCGCCGCTGGAGGCCCCCGGCGCGCTGCCGCAGGCGCTGGAGTCCCCCCTGCAGGCCGCGCTGGCGCAGCAGTTGCCGCTGCTCCAGGCGTCGCCGCAAGTGCCTGCCCAAGAGCCCGTTGAAGAGCCCGTCGAAGGGCCCGTTGCCGCTGCTGCGCCTGATGCGCCGGCCGCCGGCGCCACCACCGAACCCCCGCCGGCCATCGCAACGGCCGAAACCACCCCTCCGCAGCCATGAATTCCCAAGACGCTGACAACCCGTTGAACCCCGCCGCTGCCGAGGACGGCGCAAGCGCGCCCACCGCGCCGCGCAAGCGCGCCCCGGCCCGCAAGCGCGCCGCGCCCAAGGCCGCTGCCGCCGCCGAGGCCGTCGTGGCCGAGGCCGCGCCGGTGGCCGCCGAGGCGCCCGTGCAGGCGCAGG
>NZ_BCTC01000135.1 GCF_001571085.1 Azohydromonas lata NBRC 102462 | reverse complement strand
CGCGCTCAGAACGCATGACGAGTGCGCCGCTGGTGTTGAGCGTGGCGCCGATGAGCTTGTCGCCAGCGCGCTTGCTCACGGGGACGGGTTCGCCGGTGAGCATGGACTCGTCCACCGCGCTGGTGCCCTCGACCACCGTGCCGTCCACGGGTACTTTTTCGCCCGGGCGCACGCGCAGCAGGTCGCCCACGTGCACGTGCGTGAGCGGCACGTCCTCCTCGCCGCCATCGACGCGGATGCGCCGTGCGGTCTTGGGCGCCAGGCCCAGCAGCGACTTGATGGCCGCCGAGGTCTGCGACCGCGCCTTGAGCTCCAGCATCTGGCCCAGCAGGGTCAGCGAGATGATCACCGCCGCGGCCTCGAAGTACACCGCCACCCGGCCCATCGAGAAGAAGGATTCCGGAAAGACCTGGGGCGCCAGGGTGGCCACCACGCTGTAGAGGAAGGCCGCTCCCGTGCCAATCCCGATCAGCGTCCACATGTTGGGGCTGCGGTTGGCGATCGATTGCGCGCAGCGCACGAAGAAGGGCCAGCCACCCCACAGCACAATGGGTATGGAGAGCAAGAGCTCGAGACGGCTTTGCGTGGCCATCTCGAACCAGCCGAAGCGGTGGCCGGCCATGGCCAGCACCGTGACCACGACGGTGAGCGGCAGCGTCCACCAGAAGCGCCGGCTGAAGTCGACCAGTTCCGGGTTTTCGTCTGCCGCATCCAGGTCGGGCAGCAGCGGCTCCAGCGTCATGCCGCACTTGGGGCAGTTGCCGGGGTGGTCCTGCCGGATCTCCGGATGCATCGGGCAGGTGTAGATCGTGCCCTCGGGTGCTGGCGCGGCGTCTTGCGCAGTGGTTGGCGCCGCCACGGCGCCGACGTACTTGGCGGGCTCGGCGGCGAACTTGTCCTTGCAGCGGACGCTGCAGAACCAGTACGGCCGTCCCTCGTGCTCCAGGCGGTGGGGCGACTGCTCGGTAACCGACATGCCGCACACCGGATCCTTGAGTCCGGTTCTTCCTACAGGGCTCGTGCCGTGCGTTTCATGGGGGTGGCCGTGCCCGTGGTCATGGCCGGAGTGAGCATGGTGGTGTGCGTGCGAGTCCATGGCGTTACTTCCGGTCAGAGCCCAAAGAATCCTCACCACGCGAGCCGCCGCCGTGATGGCCGTGGCCGCCGTGACCATGGAAAAGGTGCATCAGCGGGCAAGCCAGGAGCAGCAGGTACGGCCAAAGGCCTGCCACATGGCCCCAGTGCTCGCGCAGCAGGTAGAAGCCGCCGATGAGCAGCAGCATGATGACGACCGTGGTCCACGGCCCGCGCCGTGTACCACTGTCATGCCGTCCGGTAGAGCTACCGTGGTGATGAGAAGTGTCCATGCGATTTTCTCCTTGAAGGTGCCGGCGCAAGCCCGACTGCATGGTGACCATCGTGCTTCCCATCATGGGAAGGTCAAGCCCTGGCGCGCCACCCGTAGCCAGGGCTGTGCCTCATGGCCTGGAGGAAAGCGTGGCGGGCGACGATGCGTTGTCGCGCTGCGTATCCATGCTGCCCATGCCACCACCCGGCCCCATGCCGCTCATCATCCCCATGCACTCCTGCATGAGCTTCATGTGCTCGCCCATCAGGGCTTCGCGCTCCTTGGGCGTGCTCGCCTTGGCCATCTTCTCGTGCATCGCGCGCATGGCCCTCATGTGCTGGTCCATGCCGGCCATTTGGTTCATCGATTCCATCTGGCCGGCCTGCCCGGTGCCGCCTGCCGGCGGGGCGGGTGCAAGCACTGCCGAGGCGGCTGCCGCGGGTACGGATGCGCCGTCGGGATGATGCGCGGCGTGGTCTTGCGGCTTGGTCTGCGCGCAAGCGCCGAGCCAGATGGCGGCCAGGACGGCCGTGATGGTCAGGGTGCGACGGGACATGGTGCGAATCCTCCGAGACGGTAGGTTGGGAAATCAGGCACCCCGCGGCGACGACCATCGCACGGGACCAAGACGCGCAGCCCACCGGGCACGGACCGTGACGGCGTGCTCAGGCGGGCTGGCAGGTGGCGGCTCTAGATCGTGAGCCGCAGAAACGCGATGGGAATGGGCGGCGGCGCCGGCAGGACGACGGCATCAGGGCGCGGCACGCGCGCCGGAACAAGGGCAGGCAGGATCAGGCAGGACGCGGCCGTGGTCGACGCAACGCAATCCTGCCAGGGCAGGTCGCCGTCGCCGGGCTTGGACACGGCGTGCTGCTCGCCGTCACACAAGCTCTTGCATGCCTGCTGTCCGGGTCCCGCGTCATGGCCAGCGCCATCATGGCTGTCGGCCAGGTTGCCGGCGTCATGGTGATGACGGTGACTCGCCTCGCTGACCGAATGTGCGTGCGGTTGCGCATGCTGTGCCATCTCTTGCTGCCGCTCTTTCAGCACGCAGGCATTGGCAGCGCCGGCCATCCATCCGAACAGCAGCGCCCAGCACATCAGCCGGGCGATGAAGCGGATCAAGGATGACCGGAACACAGGACGCATGGAGGGTGCAGTCGCAACACGCGTTGGGGTGACGCCTTGATGCTACGCCCAGGCCGCCGGGCCGACTTGATCCGCGTCAATGGGCCATCCGTGCCCGCGATGGCTGGCGATCAGTTGCCCGTCCCACCCATTTCGCTTGCGCTGCCAGTATGCCTGCCCCTGAGGCCGCTCAGCGGCTGGTAGTCACAGATCTCGAAGCGGTGACAAAGCATGTCGCGCATTTCATCGATGCTGCGCAATTGCTCATGCTGGATGCCGGCACAGTAGCGGTGCAAAGCCTCATGCTTGATGTCCGCGGCCACCAGGCATTCGGTCGCCTCGGTCACGGCCATGTAGTGATGGCGCGCCATCGTCTCCAGGAAAGCGTGATCGAACTGAGCGCCGGCCGGCGTCGACTCCAGCAACTGGATCTGCTGGCGTCCCATGTCCGTAAGCTGCGGCTCGTGGGACTGACCGTACCAGTTCTTGAGGTACATCCTGGCCTGGTCGATCTCCTCGCGCTGCGCACGGTTCTCCATGCGTGCCATCGAGCGGATGCTGCCCGATTGGGCCTTGGCTGGCGTGGCCGCGTACCCGGGCGTGGGGGAGGTGCCCTCGTTGTAGCGACCGAGCTCCGCATTGCGCGTCGTATCCGTGCCCGCGGCAAGTTCCGACATGCGCAGCGCCGAGAAGTGGTGATCGATGATCGACTTCAGGAATTCGACCTCGAATTGGGCCGTGAGACCACGGCCGGGAGCACTTTCTTGTGCATGAAGCGACTGCACGGGCAGCGCCAACGCCAGGGCAGCCGCGGCCAAGCCGGCACGCGAGAGCAAGGAACGAGTCACGGTGTGAGGCTTCATGGTGGACCTTTCACAAGAGACAACGACGCTGCCGACGAGCGGCAACGGACATATGCCTGGTCACCTGCAAGGGAACTGACCGGTAGCGAGTTCCTGGCTCAGCGACCCACAGCTCAACCCGCCCCCGTACCGGCGTGCTGTGCCATGTGGCGGCACTTCTCAGCGCAGCAAGCGGCAACCCCGCGCACATTCCTGGCGATGTGGCGCTTGATGCGTTGCACATTGGTCACCGCAGGCCCTACAAATCTGTGCCCGTGAGTAGCCACTGCGGTCGCGAATTGGCTGTCGCGTGCCATCATCGTCATGCCGGCTCGGCGCGGCAGGCGGCTGCACGTTCGCTGCATGCCACCACGCGCCTCAAACGCTTCATGTGCCATCGGGAACTCCTCGGATCTGGCGCCTTCATCCTGCGCTCAGGCGTAGGCAATGCATGTTCCTTCGCATAGGCTATGTGTTGCTCGCGCAACATTCCCTGCCGGCTTGATCCGAGCCAGGCACAACAACTGAGGAGTGCTCCTTACCGTTGTCCTTGCAAAACGACTACTGTTGTCTGGATCCTTTGCGAAGCTCGTTGAAGAGAAGAACTGTGCCGAGCGGCCGAGCAGCCGCCCGGTGGCACTCTTACTGGCCGGGGTGCAGTTCCGTCACCACCAAGGCGCCGCCCTGCTTCTCGACGTGGAAGCGCACCTTGTCACCGACATTGACCGTGTCGAGCATCGCGGCGTCCTTGACCTGGAACACCATGGTCATGGGCGGCATGTCGAGGTTCTTGATCTCGCCATGCTTGATGGAAATCTTCCCGGCCGTCTTGTCGATGCGGCGCACCTCGCCTTCCGTCATGTCGGCGGCTGTCGCAGTGGCCGTAGAGCCGGCCGAAGGTTGCGTGGAAGCGCCGGGTTCGGCAGTCTGTGCAACCGCGGACACGGTGCCGGCACAGGCCAGCAGTGCAGCCAAAAGAATCTTGTTCATCAGGGAGCCTTTTCAGCGGTAGGGTTGGTAGACGATGCTCGTGCCGTCCTTGCGCAGCAGCACCACGTCGTAGGGGTCCTTCTGGCCGTCGTAGTCGGGGCCGTCCATGCCGGGTGATCCGACGGGCATGCCGGGCACGGCCAGCCCGATGGCTTCAGGGCGTTCCTTGAGCAGGCGCCGGATCTCGCGCGCCGGCACATGGCCCTCGATGGCGTAGCCGTTCACCAGCGCCGTGTGACAGGAGCCGTACTTCGCATCAATGCCCATGCGGCTTCGCATCGCGGTGTTGCCGGTGTCGTGCACCTTGGTGCGAAAGCCATTGGCCTCCAGGTGCGTGATCCAGTCCTTGCAGCAGCCGCAGGTCGGGCTTTTCCAGATCTCGACAAGCGGCGCGGTGGAAGCCTGGGCTAGGGGAGCCAGGGGCAGCGCAGCCAGCGTGACCAGCAGTCGGCGGCGTCGCGGGCTCATCGCGCAGCCACCTTGATCTTGCCCACCATGCCGGCCTGGTAGTGACCGGCGATCAAGCAGGCGAAGTCGAAGTCGCCGCTCCGATTGAAGGTCCACACGATCTCGCCGGTCTTGCCCGGAGCCACGTGTGCCATGTACGGCTCATCGTGCTCCATCCCGGGAAACTTGGCCATCAAGGCCGCGTGCTCGTCCAGCTCCTTCTTGGTGCCAATCACCATTTCGTGCATCACCTGGCCGGTGTTGCGGATCACGAACCTGACCGTGTCCCCCTGCTGGATGTTGAGCAGGTCGGGAGTGAAGCGCATGTCGTCGGACATCTTGATCTCGATAGTCCGCTTGATCGGCTTGCCATGGCCGGCGATGCCCCAGGGCTTCTGCTCCCTCTTGACCTCTTGGGGCGCCTTTGCCGGGTGCGGCTCTTCCCCGTGCGCGAAGGCTGCGCCAGAAGCCGCAAGAAGCAAGGCCAACAGTGTCGTTTGAACGCGTCGCATGGTGCTGCGCTCAGTGCTTGTGCGAGCCGCTGCCGCCGGTCTTGGCGACCGTGACAGCGCCCTTCATGCCCGCGTCGTAGTGACCGGGCTGCAGACAGGCGAAGTCCACCTTGCCGGACTTGGTGAAGTGCCAGATCACTTCGCCGGTCTTGCCGCCGGCCAGGGTGATCATGTTGGGCTCCTCGTGCTCCATTTCCGGGTTCTTGAGCATCACCTGGTAATGCTCCTTGAGCTCGTGCTCCGTACCCAGCACGAACTCGTGCTTCAGCTGCCCGGAGTTCCTGACCTTGAAGCGGACCGTTTCGCCTTGCCGGACGTTGATGCTCGGAGGGTTGAAGCGCATGTTGTCGGTCATGTCGACTTCGACCGTGCGGGTGACCTTGGCCGCCTCACCAGGCACGCCAATGGCGTCGTCGCTGGCATGGCCGTGGCCGCCGGCATGGTTGCCCCCGGCCAGTGCCAAGGTTGCCGTCAGTGCCAGGGCCAGCGAGGCGGCAATCGAGTGAATCTTCATGGCTGCTCGATTCTTCAAAACAGTTGGGTATGAAACTGATGCACGGCCTGGCTCAGTGGCCGCCGTGTCCCGAGCCGCCCGTCGGCTTGCGGACCTGCATCTCCACGGCCTGCGCCGGCTTGCGTGCCAGCGGCATCGACTGGCCACCCGCCGTGAAGGAACGGGCCGGCTCGGGCAGCGTGCCGGTGAACTCGTAGGCCACCTCGCCGGGCGGGTGCTTGTACCAACCCGGATCCTTGAAGTCGCCGCGCTTCTGGCCGGCCCGGACCTTCATGACCGTGAACATGCCGCCCATCTCGACCGGGCCGAACGGGCCTTGGCCGGTCATCATGGGCAGCGTGTTGTCGGGAATGGGCATCTCCATCTCGGCCATGTCAGCCATGCCACGCTCGCCCATCACCATGTATTCCGGGATGAGCTTGTTGACCTGCTTGGCGATGCCCCTGTGATCCACGCCGATCATCGTGGGCACGTCGTGTCCCATGGCGTTCATCGTGTGGTGGCTCTTGTGGCAGTGGAAGGCCCAGTCCCCAGGCTCGTCGGCAAGGAACTCCACCACCCGCATCTGGCCGACGGCCACGTCGGTCGTGACCTCGTTCCAGCGCGCGCTCTCGCGAGTCCATCCGCCGTCCGTGCCGGTGACCATGAACTCGTATCCGTGCAGGTGGATCGGGTGGTTGGTCATCGTCAGGTTGCCCATGCGAATGCGCACCCGCTCTCCAAGACCGGCCACCATGGAGTCAATGCCCGGGAACACCCGGGAGTTGAAGGTCCACAGGTTGAAGTCGAGCATCTCGCTCACGCGTGGCGTGAAGCTGCCGGGCTCGATGTCAAAGGCAGTCAGGATGAAGCCGTAGTCGCGGTCCACCGCCATGAACTTCGGATCCTTCGGATGCGCAATGAACATGCCGTACATGCCCATGGCCATCTGCACCATCTCGTCTGCGTGCGGGTGGTACTTGAAGGTGCCACTGCGGCGCACGACGAACTCGTAGACGTAGGTCTTACCGGGCGGGATGTGCGGCTGGGTCAGGCCGCCCACACCGTCCATGCCATTGGGCAGGCGCAGGCCGTGCCAGTGAACCGTCGTGTGCTCGGGCAACCGGTTCGTCACGAAGATGCGCACACGGTCGCCTTCGACCGCTTCGATCGTCGGCCCTGGGGAGGTGCCGTTGTATCCCCAGAGGTGCGCTTTCATGCCGGGGGCGAATTCACGCACCACCGGTTCGGCCACGAGGTGGAACTCCTTGACGCCGTTGTTCATGCGCCAGGGCAGGCTCCAGCCATTGAGCGTGACCATCGGGTTGTAGGGACGCCCGGTGTTGGGAACCAGCGGCGGGGCCGTCAGCGGGCTGGTCTGGATGACCGGTTCGGGCAAGGCCGCCATGGCAACCTTGCTTACCGTGGAGGCCGCGACCGCGGCGCCCGCCGCGGCGGTCCCGGTCAAGAAGCGGCGTCGACTCGTCGTCATGTCTGGATACTCCGTAATGGGGTTCAATGGCCGCCGCCACCGCCGCTGCTGGCAGCGGCTGGTTCGGCCTGCAAGGCAAGCGGGGTCATGGGCGTGCCAATCAAGGAAGCCTGCAAGGCGGCATCAGCGAGCCAGAAGTCGCGTTGCGCGTTGATGGCTTGGCTCACGCTGGTGATCTGCTCACGCGCGTCGGCCAGCAACTCGAACACGCCGATCAGCATCCCGTTGTAGCGAAGCTGGTTTTCCTCGGCGATCCGCTTGCGCAGCGGCACGACCTCTTCGAGGTAGTGCTTCGCCACGTCATAGCCGGTTCGATAGGTGCCATAGCTGTCGCGCACCTGCGAACTGGCGTCGACCGCCAGCTGTGCGGTGCGGTTGAGTGTGGCCATGTAAGTCGCCTGGGATCGAGCCCGAATGGCATCGCCAAAGTCGAAGATCGGCAGCGGCAGCTCAAGCTCGTATCCCTTTTGCACGGGCTCTCCGGTTTCGCTGTTGCGTACGCCAGCCACCTCGAACCCGTTGACGAAGCTCGTGACACGGGAGAGTCCAAGGTTGCGGGCGGTGAATTCCAGGCCCGCGCGCGCCTGTCGGATGTCGAGCCGCTGGTCCAAGGCCTGTTGGGCAACCACCGCTTCGTCCTTCGGCGCCTTTGGCAGGTCCGGCAGACGGTCAGGCAGCTTGAGCTGCTGGGCCTGCGACTCGTTCAAACCAAGGGAGCGCGCCAACGCCTCGCGGGCGCTCCGGGCGGCCTGACGGGCACGCGCCAGCTGGGTTACCGCATCAGCGGCAAAAGCCTGCTCGCGGGCGCGCTGCAGCTTGCTGAAGTTCCCCACCGATTCCATGCGGCGCGCCAGCTCGGCGCTCGCGTCGGCAGCCACCTTGACCTGCTCAAAGTACTGGACCGATTGCTGCGCAGCCACGGCGCGCACCCAGTTCTGCCGGGCGGTGGTGGCCGTCTGCACCACGTCACTGGCCAGGCGCAGCTGGAGCTGCTGCTGCTGGAAATCAGCGGTCCGCAAACGGGCCGGCAGCAACAGCAAGTCGAACACGGAAACGCTCAAGGCGCGGCCAATGTCCAGATCGGTCTCGCCGCCTTCACGCCGCACCAGGCGCTCGAAAGTGAAGACGGGATTGGGCAGGCGCGCGAACTGCGTGGCTGCTGCGGAGTTGGCTGCGCCTTCGAACAATGCTGCCTGCAGTGCCGGGCTGTACGCCAATGACAGGCGCACCGCGTCGTCGGCACTCAAGGGCTTGGCCAGAGTGGCATCGACGTCGCTTTGCGCCTGCTTGCGAGCTTCCTCGCTGTTGAGCCACTTCACCTGCGCACCCAGCCGGGTCTGCGTGAGCTCCTGGACGTTGGAGAAGTTCTTGTTGATCGCGGTGCTGGCACATCCGCCGAGCAGAAGCACAGTGGCAAGTGCGGCCGCAGCCACCAGCCGGGGACGTGGAGCGGCCCTTGAAGTCATGGTTCGGATCATCAGTGGTGGTTCTTGTGGTCAGCAGCGGGGGTGGCATCCTTGGCCGGCGGTGCGGCCTCGGACCGCGGCGTGGCCGGGGCTGCGGAGGCTCCGCCAGTCATGGGCTGCGCAGTGGCTGCACCCTGATGCCCGGCGTGGCCGCCGTCCTGGCCCGCAGCCTCCCGCGCGTAAACCCGCCAGCCGCCGATGCGGCCGACGTTGTCGTTGGCCCCCTTCCATGAAACGACCGGTTCGTCGGTCAGGCGGCGATAGCCTTCAAACGCGGATTGATAGCCAATCACCTGGCCGGTCGCGTTAGACGGGCTCGACGCAGTTGCTGCCGGCGTTGCGGTCGCAGTCGCTGCAGTTGTGCCCGTCACTGCGGTCGGGTTGGCCTGGGTGGTCTGGGCGAGCGCCGGCATGGCGCCGACGGCAAACAGCACCGTGGCCAGCGCGGCACGGTTGTAGAAAGGCATGACGTTCCTTGCGAAAAGCCTCCCCCAGCATTTGCACCGTCGCGCGGTACGCGGTTGCCGGGGGAGTGAAAACGGGTGGGAAGACAGCGTCGGCGACGCGGCGCCAATGGGCGCGCGTGCGCCATCGGCACGCCTTCAAGGCGCTTCAGGCAAGGAGGGATCGAGGCGGACGTTCAGGACCGTCGGTAAGAAACTGGGCGGCGGTCTGTGGAACGGTCGGTGCGACGAAGTTGGAAACCCACACCGGGTCAATGCGCACGCCAGCGGCAGGCATGGCCATCGTCACATGGCACAACGAGCAGGCACTGCACTTGAATTGCGACAGCTTGTCCAGTTGCTGTTCTTCGTCGGGCAAGACACCGTGGTGGCCGTGCGCCGGCCCGTCAGCGGCACCGCTGTCAGCACCATGGTGGTGCATCGCAGCGGCAGAGCCGCTCACGCCGCGGGCGTGCTCAGCATGGTCGTGCACGGCCGAAGCGGCTGCTTCCACCTGGGCCATGCGGTGATGGCTCGGTCCGCACGCGGCCATGGTCACGGCAGCCCATCCCTGCACGGGAAGGGCCATGACCAACAGCCACGTCAATGCGATCCGGAACCAACGGTGCATGTGAAAATTCTAGGCGATGCTTTGGATCTTGCTGGGCCGATGTCCCGAGGCTTTAACCATAAGAAAGTCATGGTGGCCAAGCCCGGAAAGCCTCGGCGTTGTGAGCCGTTCCCGATGCCGCGATCCCCGCGGGCTTCAGCGAGAGAGCAGTTGGGTGAGCTTTATCGCCCCGTCCACCTTGTCGGCCTTGAACCTGACGCTGTCGCCGACTTTCACGTTGGCCAAAATCTCGGGATCAGCCCGGAATACCATCGTCATGCTCGGCATGCCGAGGTTTTCAATCGGGCCGTGCTTGAGCGTGATTTTGCCCTGCTCGGGATCAATCTTTTTGACCTCCGCATCCGTGTAGCCGGCAGGGGTTACTGCCGCTCCCGACGACAAATCTGTGGCAGCCATGGCCACCCAGGGCGCCAGTGAAGCCAGGGCCGTGGACAGAATCAGAGCTTTGAAATTCACCGTTGAACTCCTGAAAATCATGTCCTGACTGGACTGATCGGCGTACAGATCATTTTCCGGACAGGCAGGCCGCCTGTGATTTCGAGCTGTCGCCTTTCGTCATGGCCGTGACTATAGAAACTGCCGTGGCACGCGAAGCGCACTGGTTCATTACGGTTTTGTAATGTGCTTGCGGACTGCTCCTGGGCGACACTGTGACAATGCGAATCTTGGTAGTGGAAGATGAGGTCCGGCTGGCGGAGTACGTGAAGAAGGGCCTGAGCGAGAACGGCTACGTCGTGGATCTGGCTCACGACGGCATCGATGGCAAGCACCTGGCGATCGAAGGCGAGTACGACCTGCTCATACTCGATGTGATGCTGCCTGGCATTGACGGCTTTGGTGTGCTGCAGCAAGTGCGCGAGCGCAAGGACACGCCAGTGCTGATGCTGACGGCCCGGGACAAGGTGGAAGACCGGGTGCAGGGACTCAAGAGCGGCGCCGACGATTACCTGGTCAAGCCGTTCGCGTTCTCGGAACTGCTCGCGCGCATAGAGGCGCTGCTGCGGCGCAGGGTCGGCAGGGCCTTGCAGCCGGTGACGACACTGCGGTTGGCGGACCTGGAAGTCGACCTGGCGCGCCGCAAGGCCACTCGCGCTGGCAAGCGGCTGGATCTGACGCCCAAGGAGTTCACCTTGTTGACGCTGCTGCTGCGCCGCCAGGGTGAGGTCCTGTCGCGCACCGTACTGGCCGAGCAGGTCTGGGACATGCACTTCGACAGCGAAACCAACGTCATCGACGTCGCTGTGCGGCGCCTGCGCGCCAAGCTCGATGAGGAGTTCGACAAGCCGCTGTTGCACACGGTGCGCGGCATGGGCTACGTGCTGGAGCTGCGTGATTGATGGTCAGCCGTTCCATGGCGGCCCGGCTGACCGTCGCCCTGTCGTTGCTGGCGGTGCTGGTCTTCTCGACGGTGGCCCTGCTGCTGCAACGGGCGTTGCAGGATGAGTTGGAACGCACTCGGCGGCAGGATCTGGCCGGCAAGGTGGACGTGGTGCATCACTTTCTGGAGGAAGTCCAGGAGACGAAGGACCTGCTGAGCCTGCGGCATCGCTTGGACGACGCGCTGATCGGCGACGGGGAGATGCGAATCTGGCTCATCACGAACGACGGCGTGGTGCTGTACGGTGGCAGGCAGCGGCCCGAGGTAAGCCAGTCGGAGTCAGGAGAAATGCGGGTCCGGCGTGAAGACGGATTGCCGATGAAGGGCCAGCGCATCAATTTGTCGGCTCATCCGATCATCCCGCCATCGGAGCTCATCGTGGCGGTGGACACCCGAGAGCAAGAGGCGCTGCTTCGCCGCTACCGCAACACGATCGCCACCGTCTGTGGCCTGGGCGTTGCATTGACGGTCCTGGTCACGGCCTGGATCGCGCGGCATGCGCTGCAACCGGTCAAGCGGCTGTCACGGGAGGCGGCAGGGCTCAGCCCGCACGCCTTGTCCGCCCGCCTCTCGCCGGTAGACACGGCGGAGCTTCAGATACTGGTGGAGGCTTTCAACCGGGCGCTGGACCGGGTGGAGTCGGCTTACGAAAAGCTGGCGGGGTTCAGCGCGGATGTGGCGCATGAGCTGCGCACACCGCTGGCGACAATGATCAATGCCACCGAGGTGGCGCTGCGGCGGCCGCGTTCGACGGATGAACTGCGGGAAACACTGATGCTCAACCTCGAAGTGCTGCGGGAGCAGTCGGGGCTCGTCAACGACATGCTGTTCCTCGCCGGGGCCGACCGTGGACAGCTGGCCGACAGCTTGCAGCCCACCGACTTGAGACACCAGGCAGAGCGGGTCGCGGAGTACTTCGAGCCGCTGCTGGAGGACAAGCATCAGCGGATCGCCATCGAAGGAGCCGTCACAGTGACCTGCAACCCGTCGCTGATCAGGCGGGCTCTTGTCAATCTGGTGGGCAACGCCACCCGCTATACGGAGGCGCATGGGACGATCACCATCACGATGAGCGAGCGCGCGGGCATGGTGAGGCTTGCCGTGTGCAATCCCGGACCACCGATTCCCCCAGAGGCCCTGCCCCATCTGTTCGACCGCTTCTTCCGCGTCGACCGCTCGCGCAAGCGCTCAGGCGGCCATCACGGCCTGGGGCTCGCCATTGTTCGCGCAATCGCCCTCATGCACAGCGGCAGCACGTTTGCTCACTGCGCCCAGGGCATTACTGAAGTCGGATTCGAGTTTCCGCGTGCGGATCATTCGGAAAGGTCTGCAGCCGACTTCAGTGATGCGAAAACCTCGTCAGCCTAGTGAGTCATCCGGCAAGACGGGTGGATTTCTGCCTGGAGGAGACTATCTGGGGAGGCCGGCGACAAGGCCGCCGGCAAAGAGCACGGGATCAGATGCATTGGCTGGCTACTTCGGGCGGATACGTCCCTCGCCCTCTACGCCGCTCAAAACGCGTCCAAGCCAAAGTCCACCCCTCTTGCCGGATGACCCACTAGCTTCACGTGGCAGCGCGGCCGCACATGGCGCGATACAGGAGGGTCAGGGTGCAAGCTCAGGCGTGGACAGGTGCTGTTTATTAATCCCGACACCGAAGCCAAAAAAGGCATTGATCGATCGCGCGTATCGGGATCAAGGACGCGGAGTGTCGACCCTCCCGCGATGGCAAGGTCAAGCGTCTGTGCCAATGGCCCGGGTCACTGAGATGGCATTTCAGCTTGGCATGCCGTCACGGATTCGCAGGCTTACTTCAGCGTGAACCTGACCGGCGTCGCACTTTGGCCAGCCAAGGTGACGCTGGCCAGGGCCTTGGTGCCCGCGGCGGGCTTGAACGCGCCCTTGGCTTCCAACCGGTCGCCCATGGGTGCCAGCGTCACCTCGCTCTTGTCGGTGACGGACAGCAGCGTGAGCCGGGCCGAGGCGCCCTTGAGGTCCACGGGCTTGCCGTGGTCGGAGATGTACAGCGCCACGGCGTCGGGCTTGACGACGAGCTCGTAGTTGACGTCCTTGACGACGCTGACCACGCCGCCGTGGCGGGCCTTGTCGTCATGGCCGGCATGGGCGCCGGTGCCGGAATGGTCGTGGCCCTTGTGGTCGTCCGCCGCCATCACGGGCAGCGCCAGGGCAGCCATCGCGGCCAGCGAGCAAAGGGTTCTCGTGAAACTCATGTGGGTTGCTTGATGGGTCAGGTTTGCAGGTTGGGATTCGTCGATGGCAACGACCGCGGGGACGGCTCATCGGCTTCCTCGTCTTCGTCGCGCCGGTGCGCCATGCGGTAGAGCACCGGCAGCACCAGCAGCGTCAGCGCCGTCGAGGACAGGATGCCGCCGATGACGACGGTGGCCAGCGGGCGCTGCACCTCGGCGCCGGTGCCCGTGGCAATGGCCATGGGCACGAAGCCGAGCGACGCCACCAGCGCCGTCATCAGCACCGGGCGCAGTCGCGTCAGCGCTCCCTCGCGGATGGCGTCGTCCAGGCTGCCCCCTTCCTCGCGCAAGCCGCGGATGAAGGACAGCATCACCAGGCCGTTGAGCACCGCCACGCCCGAGAGGGCGATGAAGCCCACGGCCGCCGAGATCGACAGCGGGATGCCGCGCAGCCACAGCGCCACGATGCCGCCGGTGAGCGCGAAGGGAATGCCCGTGAACACCAGCAGCCCGTCCTTGAGGTTGCCGAACATGGCGAACAGCAGCGTGAAGACCAGCGCCAGCGACAGCGGCACCACGATGCGCAGGCGGTTGCTGGCCGACTGCAGGTTCTCGAACTGGCCGCCCCAGGTGGTCCAGTAGCCTGCGGGCACCTTCACCTGCTGCAGCGCGGCTTGCGCTTCGGCCACGAAGGAGCCCAGGTCGCGCCCGCGCACGTTGGCGCTGACCACCACGCGGCGCTTGCCGTCTTCGCGGCTGACCTGGCTCCAGCCCGGCGCCTGCTGCAGCGTGGCCACTTCAGCCAGCGGGATGAAGCGCGGCCGCTCGCCATTGCCATTGCCGCGCGGCAGGGCGATGGGCAGCCGCTCCAGCGCCTGGGGATCGGCGCGCAGCGCCTCGGGCAGCCGCACCAGGATGTCGAAGCGCCGGTCGCCCTCGAACACCGTGCCGGCCTCGCGTCCGCCCAGCGCAGTGGCCACCGTGTCCTGCACGTCGCCGATGTTGAGCCCGTAGCGGGCCGTCTTCTCGCGGTCGATGGCTACCGTCAGCAGCGGCAAGCCCGTAGTCTGCTCGACGTTGACCTCCGCCGCGCCGGGCAGCCGCCGCAGCACGTCGGCGATTTGCGCCGCAGTGGTGTTGAGCTGCTCCATGTCGTCGCCGAAGACCTTCACCGCCACGTCGGCGCGCACGCCGGAGATCAGCTCGTTAAAGCGCAGCTGGATCGGCTGCGAGAACTCGTAGTTCTGCCCCGGCAGCCTGGCGACCTCCTCCTGCACCGCCGCCACCAGCTCCTCGCGCGTGCGCCGCGGCTCGGGCCACTGCTCCCGGGCTTTGAGCATCACGTAGGCGTCGGAGATGTTGGGCGGCATCGGGTCGGCGGCAATCTCGGCCGTGCCGGTGCGCGAGAACACGCGCTCGATCTCGGGGAACTTGTCCTTGAGGGTGCGTTCGAGCTGCTGCTGCATCGCCACCGACTGCGTAAGGCTCGTGCCGGGGATGCGCAGCGCCTGCACTGCGAAGTCGCCCTCGTCGAGGCTGGGCACGAATTCGCTGCCCAGACGCGTGGCGAGCAGCCCCGAGAGGACCACCGTTACCACCGCGAACGTCACGACCACCGCCCGGGCCGCGAGTGCGCGCTCCAGCAGCGGCGCATAGCCGCGCCGCGCGGCGGCCATCAGGGCGTTCTCCTTCTCGGCCACGCGGCGCCCGATGAAGAGCGCCACCGCCGCCGGCACGAAGGTCACCGACAGGATCATGGCCCCCAGCAGCGCGATCACAACCGTGAAGGCCATTGGGTGGAACATCTTCGCCTCCACTCCGGAGAGGGCGAAGATGGGCACGTACACGATCATGATGATCAGCTGCCCATAGAGCAGCGGCCGCCGCGCCTCTTGGGAGGCGAGGAACACCTCGTGCAGCCGCTCGCGCAAGGTCAACGGCCGGCCGTGGTGGCCTTGAGCGTGCGAGAGCCGGCGCACGCAGTTCTCGACGATCACCACCGCGCCGTCCACGATGATCCCGAAGTCCAGCGCGCCCAGGCTCATGAGGTTGGCGCTCACGCGCTGGCCCACCATGCCGGTAAAGGTGAAGAGCATGGACAACGGGATGACGAGCGCCGTGATCAGC
>NZ_BCTC01000134.1 GCF_001571085.1 Azohydromonas lata NBRC 102462 | reverse complement strand
TGAGACTGAAATTCTAACACTGTTTTTGGCAAGTGTCACGCCTATAGGCTCATTAGCGTTCGTAGAGCCGAAAAGCAGCGCGGTGAAGCACACCTCACGCCACTGAAACTGAACCTGCCCACGCAGGAACATGCAAGGACACAAAGCAAAAGACCCGCACGAGGCGGGTCTTCATCTTAAGCAACCACCAGGGGCGATTGCGTCACCGGTTTACTCGGCGGCAGCTTCAGTGGTTTCGGCAGCCACGGCCGGCTCGGGGCGATCCACCAGCTCGACATAGGCCATCGGAGCGTTGTCACCAACACGGAAGCCCATCTTCAGGATACGGGTATAGCCGCCCGGACGGGTCTGATAGCGGGGGCCCAGCTCGTTGAACAGCTTGACCACGATGGCGCGATCACGCAGGCGGTCAAACGCCAAGCGGCGATTGGCCAGCGTCGGCTGCTTGGCCAGCGTGATCAGCGGCTCGACGACGCGCCGCAGTTCCTTGGCCTTCGGAACCGTAGTCTTGATGGCTTCGTGCTGCAGCAGCGACACGCACATGTTGCGCAGCATTGCAGCGCGATGCTCGCTGGTGCGGTTCAGCTTACGGGGACCGTTACGGTGGCGCATGGTGCTTTCCTTTCCTTATCAAAACCCCCGGCCGTGTCAGGTACCGGGGGGTGCACCGGGCTGCCAGCCAAGGCAGCCCTCTTTCAATGGTTCAAACCAGAAGCCGCAGCTCCCGGCTAAACCTCAACGCTTGTCGAGGCCTTGCGGCGGCCAGTTTTCCAGGCGTGCACCCAGGGTCAGGCCGCGCGAAGCCAGCACTTCCTTGATTTCGTTGAGCGACTTACGACCCAGGTTGGGGGTCTTGAGCAGCTCGGTCTCGGTGCGCTGGATGAGGTCGCCGATGTAGTAGATGTTCTCGGCCTTGAGGCAGTTGGCCGAGCGCACGGTAAGTTCCAGCTCATCCACGGGACGCAGCAGGATGGGATCGAACTGGGCGCTGCGCTGCGCGGGCTGATCGAAGGCGGCAATTTCGTTGCCTTCGAGTTGCGCAAACACAGCCAGTTGCTCCACCAAAATCTTGGCCGAAGCGCGGATTGCTTCCTCGGGCGAGATGGCGCCGTTGGTCTCGATCTCCATCACCAGCTTGTCAAGATCGGTGCGCTGCTCGACGCGGGCATTCTCGACGGCGTAGCTCACGCGACGCACGGGCGAGAAAGAGGCGTCCAGCACGATACGGCCGATAGCCTTGGTAGCCTCGTCACCGTAACGGCGCATATTGCCCGGCACGTAGCCACGGCCCTTTTCGACCTTGATCTGCATGTCCAGCTTGCCGCCTTGCGACAGGTGAGCGATGACATGCTCGGGATTGATGATCTCGACGTCGTGCGGCGTCTGGATGTCACCGGCGGTGACCGGGCCCTCGCCCTCCTTACGCAGCACCAGCGTGACCTCGTCACGATTGTGGAGACGGAACGTCACGCCCTTGAGGTTGAGCATGATGTGAACCACGTCTTCCTGAACGCCGTCGATCGTGGAGTACTCGTGCAGCACGCCAGCGATAGTGACTTCCGTCGGTGCGTAACCCACCATCGACGACAGCAACACACGGCGCAGCGCGTTGCCCAGCGTGTGGCCGTAGCCACGCTCGAAAGGCTCGAGCGTCACTTCGGCACGATGCCCACCCAGCGACTCGACGTTGATGGCCTTGGGTTTCAGCAGATTGGTTTGCATTGAGTCCTGTTCCTGTCAATACCCTCGGCTCGTTACACCGATAAGGCTGATGGAGCTGCCGGGCGTTGCACAGCCTGCTGCACGCCCGGCATGCGCAGCAGGTCTGCCGTCGCCGCGCGCACCCGTTGCGGGCGCATCCAGCGGCGACGAGGGCTCGCGCATCAGCGCGAGTAGAGTTCGACGATCAGCGACTCGTTGATCTCGGCACCGAATTCGTCACGGTCCGGGGTCTTCTTGAACACGCCTTCCATCTTGGCGATATCTACTTGCACCCAGGCCGGCAGGCCGATGGAATCAGCCAGCTTCAGCGCGTCCACAATGCGCAGCTGCTTCTTGGCCTTTTCACGCACGGCAATAACGTCGCCCGGCTTCACCAAATACGAAGCGATGTTCACCACTTGACCGTTCACGGTCAGCGCCTTGTGCGACACCAGCTGGCGCGCTTCGGCACGGGTGGAGCCAAAGCCCATGCGATAGACAACGTTGTCCAGACGCGATTCCAGCAGCGACAGCAGGTTGGCACCAGTGTTGCCACGGCGACGCTCGGCCTCGGCGAAGTAGCGACGGAACTGGCGCTCCAGCACGCCGTACATGCGCTTGACCTTCTGCTTTTCACGCAGTTGCAGGCCGAAGTCGCTGGTGCGCGAACCGGAGGTACGGCCATGCTGGCCAGGCTTGCTGTCAAACTTGGCCTTGTCGCTGATGGCGCGGCGGGCGCTCTTCAGGAACAGGTCAGTGCCTTCACGGCGGGAGAGTTTGGCCTTGGGGCCGAGGTAACGTGCCACGTGCAGTCCTTGGATCTCTGTCTGACGCGAGAACACTTCTCGCGCGAGTCTGGCGGGTCTTGTTGTGAAACGCTCAGACGGTGGTCTTATGCCCCGCCAGTGCCAGACGATGTCGTCCGAGCCACCGCGGAGCCGCTGAAAGCGCCAATGCCGCCCGAAGGCGGCGGCAAAGGGCGCGATTCTATACCGGAATCAGATGCGGCGGCGCTTCTGGGGGCGGCAGCCGTTGTGCGGCACAGGCGTCACGTCGGAAATCGACGTGATGCGGATGCCCAGCGAAGCCAGCGCGCGAACCGAGGACTCGCGACCCGGGCCGGGGCCCTTGATCTTGACGTCCAGGTTCTTGATGCCCTGCTCTTGGGCAGCGCGGCCAGCCGTTTCGGCAGCCACCTGAGCCGCGAAAGGCGTGCTCTTGCGCGAGCCCTTGAAGCCCTGACCACCGGAGGAAGCCCAAGAGAGGGCGCCACCTTGGCGGTCAGTGATCGTGATGATCGTGTTGTTGAACGACGCGTGCACGTGCGCGATGCCGTCGGCGATGTTCTTGCGAACCTTCTTGCTGACGCGACGCGCGGCGGTGTTGGTAGGTGCCTTAGCCATGTTCGGTATCTCTCAATCGCTGCGAACAGCTCACTTCTTGACCAGGGCGCCGGACTTGCGCGGACCCTTGCGGGTGCGGGCATTGGTCTTGGTGCGCTGGCCGCGCACGGGCAGGCCGCGGCGGTGACGCATGCCACGGTAGCAGCCGAGGTCCATCAGCCGCTTGATGTTGATCGACATCTCACGACGCAGATCGCCCTCGATGGTGAGGCGGCCGATCTCCTCGCGGATCTTTTCCAGATCAGCGTCAGTGAGGTCCTTGACCTTCTTGGAGTAGGCGATGCCGACCGTGTCGCAGATCTTCTGCGCGGTGGTGCGGCCGATACCGTAGATCGAGGTCAAGCCGATCTCGGTGTGCTTGTGCGGCGGGATGTTGATGCCGGCAATACGTGCCATGGAATACCTCTGTGTCCTGTCGTCGAGGGCCTAGCCGCTCAACCTTGACGCTGCTTGTGGCGCGGGTCGGTGCAGATGACGCGCACCACGCCGTTGCGGCGGATGATCTTGCAATTGCGGCACATCTTCTTGACCGAAGCTGCTACTTTCATGGTCTTCTCCTTGACCTTTCAATGACTCATTTCGCCCGGAAGACGATGCGAGCGCGACTCAAATCGTAGGGGGTGAGTTCCACGGTGACCTTGTCGCCGGGAAGAATACGGATGTAGTGCATCCGCATCTTTCCGGAGATGTGACCGAGCACAATGTGCCCGTTCTCAAGCTTCACCCGGAAGGTGGCGTTGGGCAGGTTTTCGAGAATCTCGCCCTGCATCTGGATGACGTCGTCTTTCGCCATGCGCGTCTCAGCTTGCCTTGAAGTTGGCCTTCTTCAGCAGCGATTCGTACTGCTGGCTCATCACGTAGCTCTGGACCTGAGCCCAAAAGTCCATCGTCACCACCACGATGATCAGCAGCGACGTCCCACCGAAATAAAACGGAACGTTGTACTTCAGGACCAGAAACTCCGGCAGCAGGCACACCAGCGTGATATACGCAGCACCCGCCAGCGTCAGACGCGAGAGGATACGGTCAATGTGCCGCGCAGTGTTTTCACCCGGGCGGATACCCGGAATGAACGCGCCGCTCTTCTTCAGGTTGTCCGCCGTCTCACGGCTGTTGAACACCAGCGCCGTGTAGAAGAAGCAGAAGAAGACGATCATGGCCGCGTAGAGCAGCACATAGATGGGCTGCCCCGGCGACAACGCACCGGACAGATCCTTCAGCCAGGTCAGACCTTCACCGGTGGCGAACCAGCCGACGATGGTCGCAGGCAGCAGGATGATGGACGACGCGAAGATCGGCGGGATGACGCCCGACATGTTGAGCTTCAAGGGCAAGTGCGACGATTGGCCGCCGTAGACCTTGTTGCCCACCTGACGCTTGGCGTAGTTCACCAGGATCTTGCGCTGGCCTCGCTCCACGAACACCACGAAGTAGGTGACGAGGATGACGATGGCAATGATGAACAGCGCCGCAATGATGCTCATCGCGCCGGTACGCACCAGCTCGAACAGACCGCCCACCGAGCCCGGAAGCCCTGCGGCGATGCCCGAGAAAATCAGGATCGAGATGCCGTTGCCCAGACCACGCTCGGTGATCTGCTCACCCAGCCACATCAGGAACATGGTGCCGGCCACCAGGCTGACCACCGTCGTCATGCGGAAGCCGAAACCCGGGTTGAGCACCAGGCCTTGTGAGCCTTCCAGCGCCAGGGCGATGCCCAGCGACTGGAACAGCGCCAGACCCAGCGTGCCGTAGCGCGTGTACTGCGTGATCTTGCGCCGACCGGCCTCGCCTTCCTTCTTGAGCGACTCCAGCGAGGGCACGACGTAGGTCATCAGTTGCATGATGATCGACGCCGAGATGTACGGCATGATCCCCAACGCGAACACCGTGAAGCGCGAAAGCGCTCCGCCGGAGAACATGTTGAACAGGCTCAGGATGCCGCCCGACTGGCTCTTGAAGAGCTGCTGCAACTGATGGGGATCGATCCCCGGCACCGGGATGTGGGCGCCGATGCGATACACCACCAGTGCGAGCACCAGGAAGACGAGCCGGCGACGCAGGTCGCCGAACTTGCCGCTCTTGGCCAGCTGGTTCGCTGAAGTTGCCACGGGCTCAGGTCCTCAGGCTCAAGCCAGCGAGCCGCCGACCGCCTCGATGGCGGCACGGGCACCGGCGGTGGCGCCGATACCGGACAGCGCAACCTTGCGGCTGAGCTCACCCGACTTGATCACCTTCACGTTGCGAGCGATCTCGGGCACCAGGCCAGCGGCCTTGAGCACCACGAGGTTCACTTCCGCAGCTTCGAGCTGTTGCAGCTCGGCCAGGGTGATCTCGGCGTTGTACTTCAGCGAAGCGGACTTGAAGCCGCGCTTGGGCAGGCGGCGCTGCAGCGGCATTTGGCCGCCTTCGAAGCCCACCTTATGGAAGCCGCCGGCACGCGACTTCTGGCCCTTATGGCCGCGGCCCGCGGTCTTGCCCAGGCCCGAGCCGATGCCACGGCCAACACGGCGCTTGGCATGCTTGGCGCCCGAGGCGGGCTTGATGGTGTTGAGTTGCATGGTTCGAATTCCTTGTGCCTGCTCTCGTGGATGCCTTACAGCACCTTCACGAGGTAGGCGACCTTGTTGATCATGCCGCGCACCGCGGGCGTGTCCTCGAGGACAGACTCGCTGTTGAGCTTGCGCAGGCCCAGGCCGCGCACGGTGTCGCGGTGGGACTGCTTGGTGCCGATCACGCTGCGCACCAGCTTGACCTTCAGGGTTTGCTTGTCAGCCATGGTTGTTCTCCGCGTACGGCTCAGCCGAGAATGTCTTCGACCGTCTTGCCGCGCTTGGCCGCGACTTCAGCCGGCGTGGTGGAACGGCGCAGAGCATCCAGCGTCGCACGCACCATGTTGTAGGCGTTGGACGAACCCAGGCTCTTGGCCACGATGTCGGTGACGCCCATCACTTCGAAGACGGCACGCATCGGGCCGCCAGCGATGATGCCGGTACCGGCCGGCGCGGGAGCCAGCAGCACCTTGGCAGCGCCATGCTCGCCACGCAGGTTGTGGAACACGGTGCCGTTCTTCAGCGCAACCTTGAACATGTTGCGGCGAGCGGACTCCATGGCCTTCTGCACGGACACCGGCACTTCCTTGGCCTTGCCCTTGCCCATGCCGATACGGCCGTCGCCGTCACCCACCACCGTCAGAGCTGCGAAGCTCATGGTGCGGCCGCCCTTGACGACCTTGGTGACGCGGTTGACCGCGATCATCTTTTCCTTCAGACCGTCGTCGTTGCCTTCAGTCTGAGCGCGAGGTTGAAACTTTGCCATGTTGAATCCTGGTCAGAACTGCAGGCCCGCTTCGCGCGCAGCCTCGGCCAGCGCCTTGACGCGGCCGTGGTAGGCGAAGCCAGCGCGGTCGAAAGCCACTTTCTCGATGCCGGCAGCCTTGGCCTTCTCGGCGATGCGCTTGCCGATGATGGTCGCGGCGGCAACGTTGCCACCCTTGCCCTCGGCACCCAGTTGTTCGCGCACTTCCTTCTCGGCCGTCGAGGCGCTGGCCAGCACCTTGGTACCGCAGTCGGAAATGACGCTGGCGTAGATATGCAGATTGGAGCGGAACACCGTCAGGCGCGCCACGCGCTGCACGGCGATGCGCGCACGCGTCTGGCGCGAGCGGCGGATGCGCTGATCCTTCTTGTTGATGGTCATGCTGCCACTCCTTACTTCTTCTTGGTCTCTTTGAGGACCACGCGCTCGTCGCTGTAGCGGATACCCTTGCCCTTGTAAGGCTCGGGCGGCCGGATGGCGCGAACTTCAGCAGCCACCTGACCCACCACTTGGCGGTCGGCACCCTTGATGAGGATCTCGGTCTGGGTCGGGCACTGCACCGTGATACCGGCGGGCATATCCTTGACCACCGGGTGCGAGAAACCAACCTGCAGGTTCAGCTTCTGGCCCTGAGCCTGGGCGCGGAAGCCCACGCCCACCAGGTTGAGCTTGCGCTCGAAGCCCTTGCTCACACCCGTGACCATGTTGTTGACCAGCGCGCGCAGCGTGCCGCTCATGGCGTCGGCTTCAGCGCTGTCGTTGACCGGGGCAAAGCGCACCGTGCCGGCCTCGTTGCTCACCGTCACCAGCGAGCTCACGGAACGGGACAGCGTGCCTTGCGCACCCTTGACGGTAATTTGATCGGCCGTCACCGACACGTCCACGCCCTGCGGGACGGCGATGGGCATTTTTCCAACGCGGGACATTGCTCGTCTCTCCTTAGGCCACGTAGCACAGCACTTCGCCGCCGATGCCGGCAGCGCGCGCCTTGCGGTCCGTCATCACACCCTGAGGGGTGGTGACGATCGCCACGCCCAGGCCATTCATGACCTGAGGAATGTCGTGACGGCCCTTGTAGATGCGCAGACCCGGGCGGCTCACGCGCTCGATGCGCTCGATCACCGGACGGCCCGCGTAGTACTTCAACGAAATTTCCAGCTCGGACTTGCCGGCTTCGCCCTTGATGGCGTAACCGTCGATATAACCCTCGTCCTTCAGGACCTGGGCAATCGCCACCTTCAGCTTGGACGACGGCATGGACACGCTAGCCTTGTCAACGCTTTGCGCGTTGCGGATGCGCGTCAGCATGTCGGCGATCGGATCACTCATGCTCATTCGAAATCTCCTGCTCTCGCCGACTTACCAGCTGGCCTTGACGACACCGGGGATGTCGCCCTTGAAGGCCAGTTCACGAATCTTGGTACGCGCCAGACCGAACTGGCGGAAGGTGCCGCGGGGACGGCCCGTCATCTCGCAACGGTTGCGCAGACGGGTCGGATAGGCATTGCGGGGCAGCTTCTGCAGTTCCAGACGCGCGGCGTAGCGCTCTTCTTCCGAGCGCTTGGCATCGTCGATGACGGCCTTGAGCTCGGCATACTTCTTGGCGAACTTGGCGACCAGCTGTTCGCGCTTCTTCTCACGCTGGATGAGGGAAAGTTTGGCCACAGGTCACCTCAGTTCTTGAACGGGAAACGGAAGGCCTGCAGCAGGGCCTTGCACTCTTCGTCGGTCTTGGCCGTCGTCGTGATGCTGATGTTCAGACCACGGATGGCGTCGATCTTGTCGTACTCGATCTCGGGGAAAATGATCTGTTCCTTGACACCGACGTTGTAGTTGCCGCGACCGTCGAAAGAACGACCCGAGATACCGCGGAAGTCACGCACGCGCGGCAGCGCGATGGTGACGAAACGGTCCAGGAATTCGTACATCTGCACGCCACGCAAGGTGACCATGCAGCCAATGGGCACGTTCTCGCGGATCTTGAAACCGGCGATAGCCTTCTTGGACTTGGTGATCACGGGCTTCTGGCCGGCGATCTTGGTGAGGTCGCCCACAGCGTGGTCCATGACCTTCTTGTCCGACACCGCCTCGCTCACGCCCATGTTGAGCGTGATCTTGGTCAGGCGCGGCACCTGCATCACAGACTTGTAGCCGAACTTTTCCATCAAGGCCGGCACGACCTTTTCGCGGTACTGCTGCTGCAGACGAGCGTTTTGTTGCTGAGCCATTCGAACCTCGACTTAAGCCTGAATCTCGTCGCCGCTGGACTTGTACACGCGCACCTTCTTGCCATCGGCCAGCAGCTTGATGCCGACGCGATCAGCCTTGCCAGTGGCGGCATTGAAGATGGCGACGTTGGACTGGTGAATCGGCATGGTCTTGTCCACCACGCCACCGGTCGTGCCCTTCATCGGGTTCGGCTTGACGTGCTTCTTGGCAACGTTCACGCCCTCAACGATCAGGTACGAGTCGTCCACGCGCTGCGAAACGGTGCCACGCTTGCCCTTGTCGCGGCCGGTCAGCACGATGACCTGGTCGCCCTTGCGAATCTTGTTCATGGTCTGTCCTTTGACCTGGGGCTCAGAGCACTTCGGGCGCGAGCGAGACGATCTTCATGAAGCGCTCGGTACGCAGTTCACGCGTCACCGGGCCGAAGATGCGGGTACCGATGGGCTCGAGCTTGTTGTTCAGCAGCACGGCGGCATTGCCGTCGAACTTCACCAGCGAACCGTCCTGACGGCGCACGCCCTTGGCCGTGCGCACCACCACGGCGCTGTAAACCTCACCCTTCTTGACGCGACCACGAGGCGCAGCTTCCTTGATGCTGACCTTGATGATGTCGCCAATGCCGGCATAACGACGCTTGGAACCGCCGAGCACCTTGATGCACATGACGGATTTCGCGCCCGTGTTGTCAGCGACGTCGAGTCGCGATTGCATTTGGATCATGTCTGTCCCCAACTTGCCCCAGCGCGACAACAACATCGCACCGGTCAGTCTTGGGCCCGTCGCACCAGCTCAAGCAGAGCCGGCGGTTGGGGCGGATCCGGGGACCTTGCCTGTACCGCACACGGATACAAGCCGGTCTTCCGGCGAAGCTGCTGATTATGCAGCGAAAAACACTGCCGTGTCAAGGCAGCAGCGATGCAGGGTTATTGGACACCCACCCACCAGGCGGCACGTCTGCCGCATCGCGCGCGAATGCCCAACCCCGCTTGAAACCTCGACAGCGCCGGCGCCCGATGGACGCCGGCGCCGTCAGGCGAATCAGCCCCTGAGCGCGCGCGCCTGGGCCAGCAGCGTCTGCGCGTCGCTGACCTCGAACTTGCCCGGCGCCTCGACGTTGAGTGTGCACACGACGCCATCGACTACCAGCATGGAGCAGCGCTGCAGCCGCGTGCCCAGGCCTCGGCCGCTGAGGTCCAACTCCAGGCCAGTGGTGCGCGCGAAGTCGCCACTGCCGTCCGCCATCATGCGCACCTTGTCGGCAGTACCCTGCTCACGGCCCCAGGCCCCCATCACAAAGGCGTCATTGACGGAAACGCACCAAATCTCGTCCACCCCCGCGGCCTTGAACTCGTCCGCGGCAGCGACATAGCCGGGCACATGCTGCGCCGAGCACGTGGGCGTGAACGCCCCGGGCAAGCCGAAGATCGCAATGGTCTTGCCTGCCGTGCTTTGGGCAATGTCGAAGGCGTTGGGGCCCAGGCTGCAGCCCTCGCCTTCCACCTCGATGAACTCGTACAGCGTGCCCGCAGGCACTCGGTCACCGACTTGAAGCATGTCGCTTGTCTCCAGGGTTGAGAAAGAAAAACGGCCGCCGCGCCGGTGAACCGACGGGGCGGCCGCTCTTTGCGGACGCTGGTGTCCGAAAGATCAGACCACCTTGGCCTTTTCGACCAGGCGCGTCACCACCCAAGACTTGGTCTTGGAGATGGGACGGCTTTCCGTGATCTCGACCGTGTCGCCGACCTTGTACTCGCCGTTCTCATCGTGGGCGTGGTACTTGTTCGAGCGCGCAACGATCTTGCCGTACAGCTCGTGCTTGACGCGGCGCTCCACCAGCACCGTCACGGTCTTGGCGCGCTTGTCGCTCACGACCTTGCCGATGAAGGTACGGACGACCTTGGCCTTGCCTTCGGCGTTTTGGGCTTGGGCGTTCATTGGGCGGCTTCCTTCTTCTTCTGAGCCAGCACGGTCTTGGCGCGCGCGATGTCGCGGCGCGTCTTGCCCAGTACGGAATGGTTGCTCAGTTGTTGGGTCGCCTTTTGCATGCGCAGGCCGAAGTGGGCCTTGAGCAGGTCGGAGATTTCCTTCTCCAGTTCGGCGACGTCCTTGGCGCGGAGTTCAGATGCTTTCATGAGGTTCTCCGATCTCAGGCGCCGACTTGGCGCGCCACGAAGGTGCAACGCAGGGGCAGCTTGGCAGCGGCCAGCGTGAACGCTTCGCGGGCGAGCTGCTCGGGCACGCCGTTGATTTCGTAGAGCACCTTGCCCGGCTGGATCTCGGCCACGTAGTACTCGGGGTTGCCCTTACCGTTACCCATACGGACTTCGGCAGGTTTTTGCGAGATCGGCTTGTCCGGGAAGATGCGGATGAAGATGCGGCCGCCGCGCTTGATGTGACGCGAAATGGCACGACGCGCAGCTTCGATCTGACGGGCGGTGATGCGGCCGCGCTCGGTGGCCTTCAGGCCGAATTCACCGAACGACACGGCGGCACCGCGCGTGGCGATACCGGTGTTGCGGCCTTTTTGTTCCTTGCGGAACTTGCGACGAGAGGGTTGCAGCATTGCTAGTTCTCCTTAGGCACCCGTGGGCGCCTTGCGCACGCGCTGCGGCGCGCCGCCGGCAGGCTTGTCGCTGCCACCGTCACCGCGCGGACCACGACCGTCACGGCCGTCGGGACGGCCACGGCCACCCGGACCCGGACGGGCGTTGCGACGCGGACGGCGCTCTTCTTCACCGGCGGGCGTCACGATGCCAGGGGCTTCGCCGCTGGCCAGACGGTCACCGCGGTACACCCACACCTTGACGCCGATGACGCCATAGGTCGTGCGGGCTTCCGAGAAGCCGTAGTCGATGTCGGCCTTGAGCGTGTGCAGGGGCACACGACCTTCGCGATACCACTCGGTACGAGCGATTTCGATGCCGTTGAGGCGGCCGGCGCTCATGATCTTGATGCCCTGGGCGCCCAGGCGCATGGCGTTCTGCATCGCGCGCTTCATGGCGCGGCGGAACATGATGCGCTTTTCCAGCTGCTGGGTGATCGAGTCGGCGATCAGTTGCGCGTCGAGTTCGGGCTTGCGCACTTCCTCGATGTTCACCGCCACCGGCACGCCCAGACGCTTGGTCAGTTCGGCCTTCAGGTTCTCGATGTCCTCGCCCTTCTTGCCGATCACCACGCCCGGACGAGCCGAGAAGATGGTGATGCGGGCGTTCTTGGCGGGGCGCTCGATCAGCACGCGCGACACGGCAGCGTTCTTCAGGCGCTGGCGCAGGTAGTCACGCACCTGCAGGTCTTCGGCCAGCATGCCGGCGAAGTTGGTGTTCGACGCGTACCAACGCGACGCCCAGGCACGGGTGACGGGCAGGCGGAAGCCGGTCGGATGGATTTTCTGTCCCATAGTCTTCCTCAGCGCCTCAGTTGCCGACCGTCACAAAGATGTGGCAGGTGGGCTTGCTGATGCGGTTGCCGCGGCCCTTGGCGCGCGCGGAAAAACGCTTGAGCGTGGCAGCCTGCTCGACGTAAATCGAAGTGACCTTCAGTTCGTCGATGTCGGCGCCGTCGTTGTGCTCGGCGTTGGCGATCGCGGACTCCAGCGCCTTCTTGATGATGCCGGCGGCCTTCTTCTGCGTGAACATCAGGATGTTGAGCGCCTGGTCCACCTTCTTGCCGCGGACCAGATCGGCCACCAGGCGGCCCTTGTCGGCCGAGAGGCGGACGCCGCGAACGATTGCACGGGTTTCCATGGTCGTCATCCTTTAGCGCTTGGCCTTCTTGTCGGCCGGGTGACCCTTGAAGGTCCGGGTCAGCGCGAACTCGCCCAGCTTGTGGCCGACCATCTGGTCGGACACGTACACGGGCACGTGCTGCTTGCCGTTGTGCACGGCGATCGTCAGGCCGATGAACTCGGGCAGGATCGTCGAGCGACGCGACCAGGTCTTGATCGGCTTCTTGTCCTTGATCGCCACGGCCTTCTCGACCTTGGCCATCAGGTGGTGGTCCACGAAGGGACCCTTTTTCAGAGAGCGTGCCATCTGGTGCTGCCCTTCTTACTTTTTGCGACGCGAGACGATGAACGTCTGCGTGCGCTTGTTGTTGCGGGTGCGATAGCCCTTGGTCATCGTGTTCCACGGCGACACCGGCACCTGGCCCTCGCCGGTACGGCCTTCGCCGCCACCGTGCGGGTGGTCCACCGGGTTCATGGCCACGCCACGAACGGTCGGACGGATGCCCTTCCAACGCATTGCACCGGCCTTGCCGTACTGGCGCAGGCTGTGCTCTTCGTTGCTGACTTCACCGATGGTGGCGCGGCACTCGATGTGGATGCGACGCACTTCACCCGAGCGCAGGCGAACCTGGGCGTAGGAGCCTTCGCGGGCCATCAGCGTCACCGAGGTACCGGCCGAGCGCGCGATCTGCGCACCCTTGCCCGGCAGCATCTCGACGCAATGGATGGTCGAGCCCACGGGGATGTTGCGGATGGGCAGCGTGTTGCCGGCCTTGATCGGGGCTTCAGAGCCGCTGATCACGGTGGCACCGGCTTCCAGGCCGCGCGGAGCGATGATGTAGCGACGCTCGCCGTCGGCATAGCACACCAGGGCGATGTGGGCCGTGCGGTTGGGGTCGTACTCGATGCGCTCGACCTTGGCGGGGATGCCGTCCTTGGTGCGCTTGAAGTCCACCACACGGTAGTGGTGCTTGTGGCCACCACCCTTGTGACGCATCGTGATGTGGCCGTTGTTGTTGCGGCCAGCCTTCTGCTTCTGGGGCTCGAGCAGCGAAGCTTCGGGAGCGCCCTTGTGCAGATGGTTGTGCACCACCTTCACCTGGCCACGACGGCCCGGCGAAGTCGGTTTGATCTTGACGACAGCCATTACGCGGCCTCCCCACCGAAGTTGAGCTCCTGGCCTTCCTTGAGCGACACATACGCCTTCTTGACGTGGTCGCGGCGGCCGATGGAGCGCCCAAAGCGCTTGACCTTGCCCTTTTGGTTCACGGTCTGCACCGACTCGACCTCGACCTTGAACATCAGTTCAACAGCGGCCTTGATCTCGGGCTTGGTAGCGTTGCGCAGGACCTTGAACAGGACCTGGTTGTGCTTTTCGGAGACGCTCGTGGCCTTCTCGGACACGATGGGCGCCACCAGCACCTGGGCCAGACGGCCCTCGTCGAACTTCGGGGTGCTCATGCGAACATCTCCTTGAGTTGCTCGATCGCGCCCTTGGTCACCAGCACCTTCTTGTAGAAGACGAGCGACAGCGGGTCGGCGTAACGCGGCTCGACCACGAGCACGTTGGCCAGGTTGCGCGAGGCCAGTGCCAGGTTGTCGTCGATCTGGTCGGCGATCACGAGCACGGAGTCCAGGCCCATGGCCTTGAACTTCTGGGCCAGCAGCTTGGTCTTGGGGGCTTCGATGGACAGCGAGTCCACCACAGCCAGACGGCCTTCACGGGCCAGCTGCGAGAAGATGGCGGCCATGCCGGCGCGGTACATCTTCTTGTTGACCTTGTGCGTGAAGTTCTCGTTGGGCGAATTCGGGAAAATCCGACCGCCTCCGCGCCACAGCGGCGAGGACGTCATACCCGCACGAGCGCGGCCGGTGCCCTTTTGGCGGAACGGCTTCTTCGTGGAGTGGTGAACTTCGGCGCGCGTGAGCTGCTTGCGGGTGCCTTGACGGGCGTTGGCCTGGTAGGCCACGACCACTTGGTGCACCAGCGCTTCGTTGTAGTCACGAGCGAAAACGGTGTCGGGGGCGTCAACCTTGGAGGTGGCCTGACCCTGCTCGTTCAGGAGCTCGAGCTGCATTACTGGGCCCCTTTCTTAACCTTGACCTTGACGGCGGGACGCACGACCACGTGGCCGTTCTTCGACCCAGGGACTGCACCGCGCACCAGCAGCAGCGAGCGAGCTTCGTCCACGCGCACGATGTCCAGGTTCTGGGTGGTGACGGTCTCGTCGCCCATGTGGCCCGACATCTTCTTGCCCGGGAACACGCGGCCCGGATCCTGCGCCATCGAGATCGAACCCGGCACGTTGTGCGAACGGCTGTTACCGTGCGACGCGCGCTGCGAGCCGAAGTTGTGGCGCTTGATGGTGCCGGTGAAGCCCTTACCGATGGAGGTGCCCTGCACGTCCACCAGTTGGCCAGCGGCAAACAGCGTCACGGGCACGGCGGCGCCCGGCTGGTATTGCGCAGCCACGTCGGCGGGGACGCGGAATTCCTTCAGCACTTCTGCCGGCTCGACGCCAGCCTTGGCCAGGTGACCAGCTTCAGGCTTGGTCACGCGCGAAGCCTTGCGCGTGCCGAACGCCACCTGAACGGCGCTGTAGCCGTCGGTCTCTTCGGTCTTGACTTGGGTGACGCGGTTGTTGGACACGTCCAGCACAGTCACGGGCACGGCGTCGCCGTCGTCCGTGAAGATGCGCATCATGCCCACCTTGCGACCCAGCAATCCGAGGCGATTGCTCAGACTCATGGTTTTTCTCCAGCCCCGCATGGCGAGGCCTTTGTTTCAGACACCCGACAACGATTGGCCGGGATGACATTGCAGGCAGTGCTTCGCAAACGACTGCGTGGGCACTGCCTACCTGCACAAAAAGCGCCCTCATAAGGGCGCCCTCGTGCAAAGCCGGCGATTGTAGCAGACGCGGAAAACCCCGCGCCAGCCTCAATCGCTCAACTGCAATTACTGCAGCTTGATCTCGACGTCCACGCCAGCGGGCAGGTCGAGCTTCATCAGCGCGTCCACGGTCTTGTCCGTGGGATCGACGATGTCCATCAGGCGCTGGTGGGTGCGGATCTCGAACTGGTCGCGCGAGGTCTTGTTGACGTGCGGCGAGCGCAGGATGTCGAAGCGCTGCATGCGGGTCGGCAGGGGCACGGGGCCCTTGACGATGGCGCCGGTGCGCTTGGCCGTGTCCACGATCTCGAGGGCCGACTGGTCGATCAGCTTGTAATCGAAGGCCTTGAGGCGGATGCGGATCTTCTGCTTTTGCATGACGTTTCCTTGAAAAGAGCGATGCGGCCCGCAGGCCACGGTGTGAAGGCGCAACCCGAGCCCCTGCAGGCCCGGGCCGTCACGCAACTGC
>NZ_BCTC01000133.1 GCF_001571085.1 Azohydromonas lata NBRC 102462 | reverse complement strand
GCCCGACACCAGCAGCGAGTACGCGATGGGAATGCCCAGCGCCATGGCGCCCAGCAGCGAGCCCAGGAAGATGAAAACGGTCATGGTGAAGTCCTTATCCGGTGGCTTGTGGGCTCAGCGCTGCGGCGCAACGCGAGGCGGCTGGACGTCGGGCTTCATGGGATCGTCCAGGTGCAGGTCGTGCAATGCCGCCAGGTCTTCGGACTCCTGCACCATGACGAGCTCTTCGTCCCTGACCTTGCCGGTGAGCGTGCGCAGGAGCTCACGCAACAGCAGCAGTGCAGCCGAAACGGCGAAGAACACGCCCGCACCGTAGAAGATCGCCACCGACGCACCGGTGACCGGCGCCTGCACGTCGAGGTTGATTTGCGCCTGCGCCAGAGCGCCGCTGAACAGCAGCCCTGTCACGAACAGCATCGTGAGCTGGCTGATGACCAGGCAGACCTTCTTGCCGGTCTTGCCCAGGCGCGAGACCAGCATGTCGGTACCCAGGTGGCCGTGCTCCTTGAGGGCCACGATCGCACCCAGGAAGGTCAGCCACACGAACAGCCAGCGCGAAACTTCCTCGGACACCGTGATGCCGGAGTTGAAGGCGTAGCGCAGCACCACGTTGCCGAACACCAGCACGACCATGACGGCCAGTGCCAGGGCGATCAATGCATCGATCAGACGGCAGTAGCCGTCCAGGAACCTGGACACCATGTTGGTCTCCTTTGATTTGTGGGTACGGAATCCCGGGCTTGTCAGGGGATCTGAGCAATGCGCAGCAGGTTGGTGGTGCCGGAAACGCCAAAGGGCATGCCGGCCGAGATGACGATGGTTTGTCCCGCCTCGCCGAAGCCTTCGCGGCACGCGGTGACGCAGGCCAGGTCGGTGATCTCCGGCATGTCGGCCACGTCGTGGCACAGCACGGCGTGCACACCCCACACCAGCGCCAGGCGCCGTGCCACGGCCAGGCGTGGCGTCATGCCGATGATCGGGGCGCCGGGCCGCTCGCGCGCCATGCGCAGCGCCGAGTAGCCTGCGCTGGTGTAGGCCACCGTGGCCGCGGCCTGCAGCAGCTCCGTCACGTGGCGCACGGCGAAGCCGATGGCGTCCGGCGCATTGGAGGGCGGGTCCGTGCGCGAGGCGTCGATGGCGGCCCGGTAGTGCGGGTCGCCCTCCGTGTGGCCGACGATGCGGCTCATCATGCGCACGGCCTCGACGGGATAGCGCCCGCTGGCCGACTCGGCCGAAAGCATCACCGCGTCGGCGCCCTCGTAAATGGCGGTGGCCACGTCCGAGGCCTCGGCGCGCGTGGGCACCGGGGCAGTGACCATGGATTCGAGCATCTGCGTGGCCACGATCACCGGCTTGCCCGCGCGGCGGCAGGCATGGACGATGCGCTTCTGGATCGCGGGCACGGCTTCAGCGGGCATCTCCACGCCCAGGTCGCCGCGCGCCACCATCACGGCGTCGGTCTCGGCCACGATGGCGTCCAGCGCCGCGATGGCCGCCGGCTTCTCCAGCTTGGCCACGATGCCGGCCCTGCCCTCCACCAGGGCACGGACCTCGGCGATGTCCTGCGGCCGCTGCACGAAGGACAGCGCCACCCAGTCCACACCCAGCTTCAGGCCGAACTGCAGGTCTTTGCGGTCCTTCTCGGTGAGCGCCGAGAGCGGCAGCACCACGCCGGGCACGTTCACGCCCTTGCGGTCCGACAGCGGCCCGCCGTTGAGCACGCGCGTTTGCGCGAAGTCCGCGCCGCAGCGCTCCACTTGCAGGCGCACGCGGCCGTCGTCCAGCAGCAGCTCCGCCCCGGGCTCCAGCGCCGCGAAGATTTCGGGATGAGGCAGCAGCACCCGGCCGGCACTGCCCGGCGCCTTGGCATCGAGATCCAGGCGAAACGCCTGGCCCTCGGCGAGCTGTATCGGCCCGCCGGGAAAGGTGCCGATGCGCAGCTTGGGGCCCTGCAGGTCCAGCAGCACACCGATGGGGCGCCCGCCCTGGCGTTCGACCTCGCGAATGATCTCCAGGCGACGCTGGTGGTCCTCGTGCCTGCCGTGGCTGAAGTTCAGGCGGAAGACGTCGGCGCCGGCGTTGAAAAGGGCCTGTATGGTCTGGAAGTCATCGCTGGCCGGGCCGAGGGTGGCGACGATCTTGGCATGCTTGCTTGGCCGCATTGCAGTGGATCTCTGGTGTGCTTGAACGCGCGCGGCCTTACGGCTTGCGCACCTTCTCGATCTCGCCGAAAAGCTCCTTCACGAGCGTCTCGCCGACCTGGGCGCTGTACTTGGCCACCACGGGCTGGACCTTGGCGCGGATGCGCTCCATTTCCGCCGGCGCGATGGCCGTGACCTGCATGCCGGCAGCCTTGAGCGCCTGCAGCGATTTTTCGTTGACCTCGCGGTTGGTCTTGCGCTGATACACCGCCGCTTCGGTGGCGGCGTCCTGGATGATCTTCTTCTCGTCGGCGGACAGGCCGTCCCAGAACTTCTTGCTCATCAGCAGGGGCAGCGGTGTGTAGCTGTGCCTGGTGACGCTCAGGTACTTCTGCACCTCAAAGAGCTTCGAGCTCTCGACCGTGGTGTACGGGTTCTCCTGGCCGTCCACGGCCTTTTGCTCCAGCGCCGAGTACAGCTCGGGGAAGGGCATCGGCACGGCGTTGGTGCCCAGCGCCGTGAACGTGTCAATGGCCACGCTGTTCTGCTGCACGCGCACCTTCAGGCCCTGCATGTCCTCAAGCTTTTGCACCGGGCGCTTGCTGTTGGTCAGGTTGCGGAAACCGTGCTCGAACCAAGCCAGTCCGACCAGTCCCTTGGCGGGCAGCCGCTCCAGCAGCTGCTTGCCCACGGGGCCGTCCATCACGGCATCCACTTCCTTTTCGTTGTTGAAGAGGAAGGGCAGGTCCAGCGCCGCGAACTCCTTGATGATCCCGACGAGCTGCGACGAGGCGACGGCCGACATCTCCACCGTGCCGCCCTGCATCGCCGACAGCATCTGCACCTCGCCGCCCAGCGTGCCGCCGGCATAGATCTTGACCTTGATCTTGTTGCCGCTGTGCTGGGCCACGAGGTCGGCGAACTTCTGCGCGCCCAGGCCATGCGGATGCTTGATGTCGTAGATGACGGCGTACTTGATGGTGCGTTCCTTGATGTCCGCCGCCATGGCGCCGGTGGCGCCGGCCACGAGCAGCGCGCCCAGCATGCTGGCTGCGAGGGTCTTGAGCTTCACGTTGTTCATCGTTGTCTCCTTGGATTTGTCGTTTACAGGCCGCGGGCGCCGGAAGCCAGGAAGCCTCCGTCCACAGGCAGGGTCACGCCGCTGGTGAAGCCGGCGTCTTCGGATACCAGGTACATCACGGCCGCGGCGATCTCGCCGGTCGTGCCGTAACGGTTCATGGGAATGGCGTTGCAGTACTCCTGGCGGAACTGGTCGGTGTGCAGCGCGCGCGTCATGGGCGTGTCCACCGGACCGGGCGCCACGGCATTGGCCGTCACGCCATGCTCGGCCAGCTCCACGGCCATCTGGCGGGTCAGCGCGATCACGGCGCCCTTGGAGGTGCCGTAAGCCGTGCGGCCCGTGCCGACCGCGCGCATGCCGGCCACCGAGGCGATGTTCACGATGCGCCCCCACTTGTGGCGCACCATCAGGCGGGCCGCCTGCTGCGAGCACAGGAACGCCCCGGTGACGTTGACGTTCATCGTCGCCACGAAGTTGTCCACCGGGAACTCCAGGAACGGGAACACCTTGGCGATGCCGGCACTGTTGACGAGCACGTCGCAGCGGCCGTGGCGCTGCTCCACCGCGGCGAAGGCGCAGGCCACGGATTCCGCGTCGCCCACGTCGATGGCCTGCGCCTCGGCCTGGAAGCCCTGCGCGCGCAGCTCGGCGGCCGTCTTCTCGGCCGCTTCCGTGTCACGGTCGGCCACCACGACCGTCATGCCGGCCGCGGCCAGCCGCTGGCACACGTCGGCGCCGATGCCCATCGCGCCACCGGTGACGAAGGCCACGCGCTGCGGGGAAGTTGCTTGTTGCATGCTGCTTTGCTCCTGTTTCATTGAATTGGGGTGATGGGGCGGCTCAGGCCGGCAGGCCACTGCCCCGGAGTGCCTTCACGAAATAGTCGGCGCTGCCCATCTGCCCGCCCTTGAGGGCCAGCTCCAGCCCTTGCAGGTACGGCTGGTTCGACAGCAGCCGGCACAGCGGCGCACCAGGTGCGAGCCGGGCCTTGATTTCCAGGGCATCGGGCGCCAGCACCTGCGTGATGCGGCTGGAGGTGTCTCCGCCAGAGAGCACCAGCCGGCGCAACGGGTGCGCACGCACGATCGCGTCGACCACCTCGCCCAGCCGGTCGCTGACCAGGCGGCCGCCGTGGTGCCGGGCCGCATCGGCGCTGTAGCCCTGCGCCTGCAGGGCCTGGATCAGCGCATCGATGCGCGCGTCGTCGGGACCGCGGGCGGTGTGCATCACGACACTGGCACCGGTGGCCAGGACATCGAGCACCTCCCGCACCAGGCGCTGCACGGCGGCGCCCGCTTGCGACTCCAGGCTCAAGGCCTGTACGTCGATGGTCACCTCCCTGAAACCTGTATCCACGGCCGTCTGGATCTGCGTGGCGCTCAGGCGTGACGCACTGCCGGAGACCACCAGCACCTGCTCGACCGCTTCAAACTGGCTGTAGCGGTCCGCAGCCTTGGCAGGGGCGGCCTGTCCGTCCTGCTGTTGCCAGTGCTGGGTCAGCCCGTACTCCACGCCGGAGCCACCGACCACGAACAGTGGCGAAGCCTGTGCCGAAGCCATCTGTTGCAGGCATTCGCCCGCCTGCGTCAAGTGCCCGGCCTCCAGGCCGTCGAGCACGACGGCCTGGAAGGAGGGCGCCATGGCCGCCAGCTGCCCGGCCAAGGCGCCCGCAGCCGCCTCGAAGCGGGTCAACGGCAAGTGGCCGATGGGCATCGTCGTTTGCTGGCCCAGGTGCCGGGCCAGATCGGACTCGTGCATGGGCGTGACGGGGTGCACGCTCATGATGGGATGCCGGTCAATCCGGTACACCTGCCCGTCAGTGCCGGAGCGGGCAAAGAGGTGGCCGAACAGGCAGTAGCGCCCAAGGGCCGGCGTGGCGGCCACGATGGGAATGAGCGGCTGGCTGAAGGCCGCCTGCGCCAGCGCCATCACATGGCCGATGCTGCCGGTGGCCGGCGCACTGTCGAAGGTCGAGCAGACCTTGTAGTGCACCAGCGGCGTGGGCAGTGCCGCCAGGCCGGCGAACACGCTCGGCAGGTGGGCATCCAGCTCCGCGGTCGTCATGGCGCGGCTGCTGCCGGCCACGCCGATGGCGTCGAAGCCGCCCAGGGCGTCCATCTGCTGCGGTGTCGGCACCGACAGGAACAGCGCGCAACGCAACCCGCTGAAGGCCAGGACCTCCAGCGCGTCGGTGGAGCCGGTGAAGTCGTCACCGTAGAAGGCCAGGCGCAGCGGCCTGGAAGCGCGTTGGTCGGACATGGCCTGCACCTCAGCGCCCTGCGAAATGCGCCAGCGCCCGTCGCAGCGCCGGGTGGGTGCGGGCGTAGGCCTCCAGCTCCACACCCTGCATGGCGGCTTCCCAGCCTTCGCGCATGCTGTTCACGCCGGCGGCAATGCCGTCCGGGTGGCCGATGATGCCGCCGCCGGCCAGGTGCATCAGGTCGCACGAGCGCAGCTCGCGGTACATGTCCGGCGCCTGCGAGGCCCATTGCCCCGAGGAGAAGACCGGCATCAAGGGCTTGAGGCCGGCGAAGTCCGAGAGGCAGGCGCGGGCCGATTCCAGCACCGACTCGTCGGCCTCCCAGAACTTGCTGCGCAGCCCGTTGACGTGCAGCTGGTCCACGCCCGCCAGGCGCCACAGCTTCTGGTAGGCCTTGAACGAGAAGCCCAGGCCCGGATGGCGCGTGAAGGCTCCCCAGCCGTTGCGATGGCCGTGGATGGGCAGCCGCGCGTGGCGGCGCAGGTGCTCCACGGCGGCGAAGCCGACCCAGTTGACGCTGACCATCACGCAGGTGCCGCCCGCTTCGAGCACCGCGTCGTGCCGGCGCAGCATCTCGTCGATGGAGCCCGAGATGTTGATGGCGTACATCGGCATGCGGCCCAGGCGGTCGGCATGGCGGCGCAGCACCGGCATCACCGCCTTGAGCCGCTCGTCGAAGGGCGCGTAGGGCGGGTCGGCGATCAGCTCGTCGTCCTTGATGAAGTCGATGCCTGCCGTGCACAGGTCGTCCGCCAGCTCGGCGGTCTGCTGCGGTGTCAAGCCGATGCTGGGCTTGATGATGGTGCCGATCAGCGGGCGCTCGAAGACGCCGGCCTGGCGCCGCGTGCCCTCGATGCCGAAGGCCGGCCCCTGGAACTGGGCGGCGTAGTCCGCAGGCAGGTCCAGGTCGAGCAGCCGCAGCGCCGTGACCTCGCCCAGCTCGAACAGGTTGCCCGCCACCGTGGCCAGCAGCGTCGACAGGTTCGCGCCGACGTTGGCGATGGGAAAGGCGATCTCGATCTCGGCACGGTGGAACACCGCCGGATTGCCATGGCGCGCCACGTGGGCGCTCGCCAGCGTGGGCTCCAGCACCGGAGGCAGCGGATCGATGCGCACCACGCGGGCCCGCGAACGTTCCTTGAGCTGCTCGGTTTCGCCGGGCAGCGACAGGAAGGTGCCGCTGGACTGCTCACCGGCGATGACCTGCGCCACCTTTTCCGACGGGACCGCGCTTTCGACGAGGTAGCGAGCACGGAATTCGGCGCGGGGAGAAGTCTGAGTCGTCATGGTGTGAGCTTTTTGCTGCGTCCGATCGAAACGAACGGGCGGGGTGGAAAAGGCTTCGATGGAGCGAGTACTAGATACGGCACCCCTGGCGGACAAACGATATGATTTCCGCCAGCTGTGAGAAAAACTCACTCAACACCCGGATAAACCCGCAGATCGCTTTCACTCACATGGAGAACCGGCATGGGCCTGGAGCGCTTGTCCCTGAATGCCTTGCGCGCCTTCGAGGCGACGGCCCGGCTGCGCAGCTTCAGCGCCGCGGCACAGGAGTTGTCGGTGACGCACGGCGCGGTGAGCCGCCATGTGCGGATGTTGGAAGACACGCTGGGATTGCCGCTGCTCAAGCGCAACGCACACGGTACCGAGACGACCGCCGAGGGGCAGCGCCTGGCCGAAGGCCTTTCACGGGGATTCCAGCTGATTCAGGCCAGCGTCGAGCAGCTCAAGCCCGGGCCGCTGACGCTGTCGTGTTCCGAGTCGATCATGATGTATTGGCTCCTGCCGCGGCTTTCGCGCTTTCAGGAAGCCAATCCGGACGTCGAGCTGCGCTTCAACATGGGCTATGGGCCGGTGGACTTCGCGCGCGACAACATCAGCGTGGCGATCCGCCTGTCCACCATAGAGCCGCCCAAAGACGTCATCCGCACGAGTGCCGTCACGGAGTGGATCGGCCCGGTGTGCTCTCCGGCCTACCTGCGAACCCTTCGGCTCGCTTCACCGGCTGATCTGCCGCGTGCGCGGCTGATGGTCTCGCGCACGCGTCTCCAGGCCTGGGACGACTGGAGCCACTGCTGCGGCACCGACCTCGGGGCATTGCACATCGCCGAGGCCTTCAATCATTTCTACCTGCTGATCCAAGCGGCCAAGTGCGGCCTCGGGATGGCCAACGTGCCACGCATGCTGGTGCACGATGACTTGAACAGCGGAACACTGGTGGCCCCGCTGGGCTTCCTGGCCGGACCCAACAAGCTTTCCATCTGGGTCGCCCCCCACCTGAACCGCCGATCGGACACGGTCAGGCTGGTGGATTGGCTGGCGCAGGAGCTGCGCACGTCGGAACGTTGAGCAGGAAGCGGGCATTCGGCCCGCAAGCGGGCCTCCTACAGGCTCAAGCCAGTTTCACGGCCGACACGGCGGCCCGCAGCCCAAGGAGGTAGCTGTCCACGCCGAAGCCGCAGATCTGGCCGCGCACGATCTCGGCGAACACGGAGTGGTGGCGGAAGGGCTCGCGGGCGTGGATGTTGGACATGTGCAGCTCCACGATGGGGCAGCTCAGGATGGCCAGCGCGTCGCGCAGCCCATAGCTGTAGTGCGTCCAGGCGCCGGCGTTGATGAGCACCGCGTCCACGCCGTCCGCATAGGCCTGGTGGATGCGCCCGGCCATTTCGCCTTCGCTGTTGGTCTGGAAGCTCTCGACGTCGGCGCCCAGCTCCCGGCCCAGCGCGCGCAGTTGCTCGTCGATCTGCGCCAGCGTGACCGTGCCGTACTGCTGGGGGTCGCGCTTGCCGAACATGTTGTGGTTGATGCCGTGCAGCATGAGCACTTTCACGGGGGGCTCCTGAGGAATGAAATGGAAGTGAGGTTGCAATGGCATTGCGATGGCATTGCAATGGCCGCCCTGGAGGACGGCCACTGGCACGGTGACGCTTTACTTGCGCAGCTTGGCGAGCTCGGACTGCAGCGCCGCCACGGTGTCGGCGCCGACGATGGCGGTCTGCTTCTCGATCACGGGCTTGACCTTGTCGCGCAGCTTGGCGATCTCGGCCGGCGGCAGCTCCGTCACCTGCATGCCGGCCTTCTTGAGATCGTCGACGGCGATGTCGGCCTGGGTGCGCGAGACGCCGCGCTGGTAGGTCGTGGCCTGGGCAGCGGCTTCGGTGATCACGGCCCGCTCGTCGGCATTGAGCTTGTCCCAGAACTTCCTGGACACGATCAACGCCTGCGGGTTGTAGATGTGGCGTGTGAGCGCGAGGTACTTCTGCACCTCGTAAATCTTGTTGGCCTTGATGACGGTGGCCGGGTTCTCGTGGCCGTCTATGGCCTTTTGCTCCAGCGCCGGGTAGACCTCGGGGAAAGGCATGGGCGTGGCGTTGGCGCCCAGCGCGTTGAAGATGTCCACGTAGATCGGCGACTGGATGACGCGGATCTTCAGCCCCGCGATGTCGTCGGCCTTGTTGATGGGGCGCTTGCTGTTGGTGAGGTTGCGAAAGCCCAGGTCCCAGTAGTTCAGGCCGACCAGCCCCTTGGGCTCCAGCTTGGCAAACAGGTTCTTGCCGAACATGCCATCGGTCACGGCATCGGCTTCCTGCGCGCTGTTGAACAGGAAGGGAAAATCGTAGACGGCGAATTCCTTGACCTGCGACTGCAGGATGCCGGCGTTGAGCACGGTCATTTCGATGGTGCCGCCCTGCAGGGCCGACACGGTCTGCACGTCGCCGCCCAGCTGCCCGGAAGCGTAGAGCTTGACCTGCATCTTGCCGCCGGACTTCTGCGCCACCAGGTCGGCGAACTTCTGTGCGCCCTGCCCCTGGGGATGCTCCTTCGGGTTCTGGAACGCGAACTTGATGGCGTGCTCACGGATGTCGGCGGCCTGCGCGACGACGGGAAGCAGGGCCGCGACGGCGGCGGCCACGAAGGTGCGGCGGACGAGTTTCATGCGCTTGTCTCCTGAGTTTGGGCGCTTGTGGAAAGTCTTTGTTCTTGCTGTGAGCCTGCCCTGCCCTTCCCTTCAGGGGCGGGGCGTTGAAGCCGCGGCGGCGCCAGCGCGCGGCCGCGCCGGGCTGTCAGGCGAGCAGCACCGTCAGTTGCCGGATCAACGCTGCCGTGTCGGGGCGCACGCCGCGCCACCACTGGAAGGCCTCGGCCGCCTGCTCCACCAGCATGCCGACGCCGTCGGCCACGCGCTGCACGCCGGCGCCCTGGGCCAGGCGCAGGAAGGGCGTGAGCCCCTTGGCATAGGCCAGCTCGTAGGCCAGTTGCGCCTGGCTGAACACGCTGGCGGGCACCGCGGGCAGCTCGCCCGCGAGGCTGGCGGAGGTGGCGTTGAGCACGATGTCGAAGGACAAACCTTCCAGATCGTGCAGGCCGCAGCCGCGGATGGCGCCGGCATCGCCGCACTGCTGCGCCAGCGCCTGCGCCTTGGCCGCCGTGCGGTTGGCCAGCACGAACGCCGCCGGCTGCTGGGCCAGGAAGGGCAGCAGCGCCCCGCGGGCGGCACCGCCCGCGCCCAGCATCAGCACGCGCTTGCCCTGGAGGCTGAAGCCCAGGTTGCGCTGGATGTCGTTGACCAGGCCGATGCCGTCGAAGTTCTCTGCCCGCACCCGCTCGCCATCGAAGGCCAGCGCGTTGGCCGCGCCGGCCAGCCGCGCGGCTTCCGAGACCTCGGTGGCGTAGGCAAAGGCATCGAGCTTGAACGGGGCCGTGATGTTCACGCCCCGGGCACCGTCAGCGCGGAAGGCGTCCACCGTTTCCTTGAACCGGCCCAGCGGCGCTTCGAGCCGGGTGTACTCGATGTCCTGCCCGCTCTGGCGGGCGAACTCGGTGTGGATCAGCGGCGACTTGGAAAAGCCCACCGGGTTGCCGACGATGGCGTAGCGATCGGTCATGGCGGTCGTCCTTCAGAGCTTGGAAATGGCTGCCTCGGCAGCAACGGCGGCAACGGCTGCCTCGGCGTAGAGCACGCCCTCGGCCTCTAGGCGGGCGATGTCCTCGGTGCCGTAGCCCAGGCTTTGGGCGATGGCGCGGTTGTGCTGGCCCATCAGCGGCGCGGGCACAGTCTGCCTGGTGTCGCAGTCCGAGAAGCGGAACGGCGTGTTGGGCAGTTTGACTTTGCCCAGCACCGGGTGCTCGTGCTCGGTGACGACCTCGCGGGCGATGATCTGCGGGTCCTGCAGCACTTCGTCGATGCGCTGCACCTTGGCGCAGGGCACGTCTATGGCGTCCAGCGCCGCCAGGCACTCGGCCACGCTGCGCGTCTCGGTCCAGGCCCGCACCACGGGCAGGATCTCCAGCCGGTGCGCGTTGCGCCCGGCCGCGCTGTGAAAGCGCGTGTCGGCCGCGAAGGCTTCGCCGCCCACCAGCCGGGCCAGCCGCTTCCACGCGTCGTCGACCTGCGCCGCGATCACGAGGTAGCCGTCGGTGGCGGTGAACACGCCGTAGAGCGTGCTGGTGGGCAGGTCGTGGCCGGTCTGCACCGGCACCTCCTGGCCGCCGGAGAGCGTGTAGCCCTGGATGGCGTACTCGTGCATGGACACCAGCGTGTCGTAGAGCGCCATGTCGATGTGCCGGCCCTTGCCGCTCTTGACGCGCCCCAGCAGCGCCGCGCAGACCGCGGCCACGCCGTGCGCGCCGGTGTAGAGGTCGCCCAGCGCGATGCGCAGCAGCGGCGGCGCCTCGCCGGGCTTGCCCACCATGGCCATGATGCCGCTCTTGGCCTCGGCGATCAGGCCGAAGCCGGCCCGATGCGAGTCCGGGCCGGTGTGGCCGTAGGCCGACACCGAGCAGTACACCAGCCCCGGGTTGCGCCGGGAAAGCGCCTCGTAGCCCAGGCCCAGCTTGTCCAGCGCGCCGGGGCGGTAGTTCTCGACGAACACGTCGGCCGTGTCCACCAGCTTGTGCATCAGCTCCAGCCCGCGCGGGTCCTTGAGGTTGATGCACAGGCCCTGCTTGCCCATGTTCTGCTGCAGGTAGTAGCCGCTTTGCCCGTTGATGAAGTAGGCGTGCTGGCGCCCCGCGTCACCCGTGGTTGGGCGCTCGACCTTGATGACCTCGGCGCCCAGGGCTGCCAGGCAGCGCGAGAGGTAGGGGCCGGCCAGGAAGTGGCTGTAGTCGATGACGCGTATGCCTGCCAGCGGCAAGGTTTCACTGTTGCTCATGGAATGCTCCAGGCTCGTTGCAGTCGCAATCAGGCCGAAATCAGGCCGCGGACGGGCGCAGCGGGATCATCAGCCGGTGCTCGCCCTTCTGGACCACCTCGCCGCGCTGGTTGATCAGCTCCGAGGGCAGGATCACGATGCCCCAGCCCGGGCGGCTCTTGCTCCGGCGCGCCGTGCCGACGCGGAACTTCACGCGCACCTTGTCGCCGAGCTTGATGGGCAGCGCGAAGTCCCAGGTCCAGCCCATGGACATGCCCGGCTGGAAGCGCAGCGCACTGCGGGTCTTCAGGCCGTCCGCAATGGACAGGCCAAACAGGCCATGCGCGACGCGGGTGCCGAAGGGCGTGGTGCGGGCATAGTCCTCGTCGGTGTGCACGGGCGTGAAGTCGCCGGTCAGCTCGGCGTAGGCCATCACGCGCGCTTCGGTCACCTCGTACTCGGGGCTGGTGCACTCGGCGCCTTCCTGGACTTCGTCCCAGTACAGCTCGGGCGTGCCGGGGTCGGGGCTGTGGCTCATGTCTCGTTCCTTGGATTGGTGTCTTGGTTCACGGCAGGGATGCGGCCTCAGGCGCGCGGGTCCACCGCCAGCGCCTCGTCCACGGCGTTGCCGGTGGCTTGCAGGATTTCCACCGCCAGCCCGTCGGGCAGGCGCAGCCAGTTGCGGCCTTGGGGCATTTGCGTCACCCCAAAGGGCTTGGCGGCCTCCAGCGCGGCTTCCAGGTCGCTGGTCATCACGCCCAGGTGCGCCAGGCGCCCTTCCGGGCCTTCGAAGGCCGGGTCCTGGATGAACTGCATGCCGCCGATCGTCCAGACCTGGCGTGGCGCCTCGGGGTCGCCATCGACCATGCGCGTCGTCATGCCCAGCACGTCGCGAAAGAAACGCAGGTGCCACTGCAAGTCCTTCACGCGCACGGCCACGTGCTCGACGTAGGAACGGGTATTTGCCGTCATGGGATGTCTCCTTGTTTGATTCAGGCGGCGTGCAGCCGGCGCTCGATGCCCTTGATGCAGGCCACCAGCGTGCGGTTGACGGGCGTGGGCACGCCCAGGCGCTCGCCCTGGCGGACGACGGCGCCGTTGATGAAATCGACCTCGGTGACGGAGCCCTTCTCCAGGCTCTGCAGCATCGAGGTCTTGAACTGCGGCGGCAGCCCGGCGCTGGCCTTGAGCCAGGGCTGGCGCGGGTCGGTCATGGAGAGCTGCACGCCCTGCGCCTGCGCCACGGCCATGGCCTCGGCCACGGCGGCCAGGGCGGTCTGCTCGATCTCCGGCACGGCGTAGAGGTCGCCATAGGTCAGGCCCGTGATGCCGGCCAGCGCGCCGGTGGCCACGTTGACCAGCAGCTTGTCCCACATCGTGCCGAGGATGTTGTCGCTGACGACGCAGCGCAGCCCGGCCGACTCGAAAGCCTTGGCCACCGCCTGGGCGCGAAAGCTCAGCGTGCCGTCCAGTTCGCCTATGAGCGTTTCCTTGTCCTTGACGCCTATGCGCACCTGGCCCGGCGCCAGCAGCACGCCGCCCACGTAGGTCTTGCCGGCCATCACGCGCTGGCGGCCCACGGCGGCGATGAGCTCGTCCTCATGCCCCAGGCCGTTTTGCAGCGACATCACCACCGTGTCGGGGCCGACGACGGCGGACGCCATCGCCATCGCGCGCCGGGTGTCGAAGGACTTCACCAGCACGATGACCAGGTCCATGGGCTCCAGGGCGGCGGTGTCCGTGGCGGCGTGAACCCTCACGCGGCGCTCCACGCCGTCCTCGACCAGGCACAAGCCCTCGCGGTTCATGGCGTCCACATGGGCGGCATTGCGCGTCACCAGCGTGACCTCGCAGCCGCTTTCGGCCAGCACCCCACCGATGGCACATCCCAGGGCGCCCGCGCCCAATACACAAATCTTCAAGCTCATACCTCGCCGCTTGATGCCGCCAACTGCCACCTCTCGGCGGCGCATGGGGCGTGACGATAGGCAGGCGCCCAGCTGTTGGCTATGCAATGCCGGCAATACACTTCATTGCCTCACGCAATGAAGCATGGCCATGAGCACCGAAGACATCCCGCTGCCCGACCTCAAGCTGCTGCGCCTGTTCGAGCTGCTGTATGCCACGGGCAGCGTCACGCGCGCCGCCGAGCAGCTTGGGCAAAGCCAGCCCACGGTGAGCATCTGGCTGGCGCGGCTGCGCGAGCTGCTGCACGACCCGCTGTTCGTCCGCACACCCGCGGGCATGCAGCCCACGCCGCGCGCGCAAGCGCTCATAGGCACCGTGCGCGACGCGCTGGCCTGCGTGCGGCGCCTGGCCGAGACCGCGCCGGACTTCGACCCGGCGCAGGCCAAGCGGCGCTTTCGCATCTGCATGACCGACGCCAGCCACGTCACGCTGCTGCCGCAGATGCTGGCCCACGTGCGGGCCGTGGCGCCGGGCGTGCGGCTGGAGGCCGCGCGCATAGACGCCGACACCGCTCGCGCCCTGGAGGCGGGCGATGCCGACCTGGCCATCGGCCTGGTGCCGGGCCTGGAGGCGGGCTTCTACCAGCAGACGCTCTTCGCGCAGGACTGGGTGTGCCTGGCCAACCGCCGCCATCCGCGGCTGGCCGACGGGCGGCTCACGCTGCGCCGCTACGAGGCCGAGCCGCACGTGGCCATCGCCGCGGGCACCGGCTACCAGTTGCTGGCGGCCGTGCTCAAGGAGCGCCAGATCACGCGCGACGTGCACCTGGAGCTGCCGGGCTTCCTGGGGCTGCCGGCCATCGTCTCCACCACGGACCTCGTGGCCACGCTGCCGCGCCACATCGGCGAGACCCTGGCGCGCACGGCCGACCTGCTGGTGCTCAAATGCCCGCTGCCCCTACCGGGCTTCGAGGTCAAGCAGCACTGGCACGCCCGCTTCCACCACGATGCGGCCAACCGCTGGCTGCGCGGCGTGTGCGCGGCGCTGTTCATGCGGGAAGGCGCAGATCGCAAGGGCACGGCCCGTCCGGGCAAGTAAGGGCGGCCAGCATTGCCGGCTTTCATCACCCCCGGCCCGTGGCTGGCCACAAACCGCTTCAACACCCATTTCGTGAATGCCATGACCCACACCCCGTTGCCCCCGTTGCTGTCTCCCTGCGCCAGCCCGCTGGTCCTGCTGGAGCACGTGAACCTGACGCAGCCGGACCAGCAGCTCGCCACGCTCTTCTACGTCGTGGGCCTGGGCTTCACACGCGACCCGTTCCTCATGGTGGGCCTCGACAACATGTGGATCAACGTGGGCCGCACGCAGATGCACCTGCCCACGCGGGCGCCGCAGCGCCTGCGCGGACGCATCGGCCTGACGGTGCCGTGGCTGCGGCAACTGCCGGCCCGCCTGGAGCCCTTGCGCTCCGCTCTGGCGCACACCGAGTTCGAGCTGCGGACCGTAGACGACACGCTGGAGCTGCGCTGCCCGTGGGGCAACACGTTCATCGTCCACGCCGGGGCGCCGCAGCAGACGCTGCCGGGCATCGCCTACGTTGAGTTCGACGTGCCGGCGGGCACGGCCGAAGGCATCGCACGCTTTTATGCCGACGGTCTGGGCGCACCGGCCGAGGTACGGGCGACGCAGCAAGGCGCGCCCATGGCACTGGTGAAGCTGGCCAACGGACAGTCCTTGCGCTTTGCCGAAACGGCCGCGCCCTTGCCGCCCTACGACGGGCATCACATCCAGGTCTACCTGGACGGCGCCGAGCCGGCCCACCGCCGCCTGCAGGCGCTCGGCCTGGTGCGGCGTGACCGCGGGCCCGGCGACTGGCGCTTCGTGGACCTGGTCGATCCCGCTGATGGCCGGCTGCTGTACCAGTTGGAGCACGAGATGCGCGACCTCGCCCACCCGCTCTATGGCCGCCGCCTCGTCAACCGCAACCCCGGCCAGGTCCAGGCGGCCTACCGGCCGGGCGAGGATGAATTGCCGGCAGGTTGAAGGCAAAGCGAACACTCAGCCACAACTTCTTGTGGCTGCCGGCTCGCCTCGCACCGTCGAGGCCGCGGGCCTCCTACGAGCCTTGGAATCCGGCTGGCTCAGGCCAGCACAGCCTGTCCCTTGGCAGTTTCAACGCTGCCCGCCAGCAGCGGCGACAACATCGGGTCCACACAGCGGCGCGGCTCCACGAGCTGCAA
>NZ_BCTC01000132.1 GCF_001571085.1 Azohydromonas lata NBRC 102462 | reverse complement strand
CAGGCCGGCCCGCAGCACCCCTGCGGGCCGGCCTGCCGCCGTTTCACCCGTCCCTTTGACCCTTGCGATTTCCAGCATGCGGAACAGCCCGCCAGCGCTTGCCGCGCCCGCGCACTAAGCTGTGGCCACTCTCCCCACTCCAGCGGCACAGCCCGGCGCGTCCGGGCTGGCGCGTTTCTGGACCCTCGAAACAGGAAGTACCCCCATGCTGCAATCCATAGACGCCCGCACGCACGAGCCCTTCGGCCAGGCGCTGCCGGAATCCGGTGCCGACGACGTCAACCGTGCCGTTGAAGCGGCCGCCGCCGCGTCCGACGCTTGGGCCGCCTCGCCCGCCGCCGCCCGCGCCGCGCTGCTGCGCGGCCTGGCCGACGCACTGGAAGGCCAGCGCGAAGCGCTCGTCCCGCTGGCCGACCGCGAAACCGGCCTGGGCCCCGTGCGCCTGAACGGCGAGCTCGACCGCACCGCCTTCCAACTGCGCGGCTTTGCCGACCAGGTGGACGCCGGCGCCCCCTACACCTGCACCGACGACCCGGCCGTGGCCGGCGCGCCGCCCGCGGGCCGGCCGCGCCTGACCCGCGTGCGCGTGCCCGTCGGCCCCGTGGCCATGTTCTCGGCCAGCAATTTCCCCTTCGCCTTCTCGGTGCTGGGCGGCGACACGGCCTCGGCGCTGGCCGCCGGCTGCCCGGTGGTGGTCAAGGCCCACCCGGGCCACCCGCAGCTCTCGCGTGCGGTGTTCGAGCTGGCGCGCGGCGTGGCCGCGGCGCAGGGGCTGGACGAAGGCGTGCTGCAAATGGTCCAGGGCGCGGGCATTGACGTGGGCGTGCAGCTCGTGCGCCATCCGCTGATCCAGGCCGTCGCCTTCACCGGCTCCTTCCGCGGCGGCGCCGCGCTGCAGGCCGAGGCCAACGCCCGCCCGCAGCCCATTCCCTTCTACGGCGAGCTGGGTTCCATCAACCCCGTGATCGCCCTGCCCGCGGCACTGGCCGACAAGGGCGCCGAGCTGGCCAAGACCCTGGCCGCCTCCATCGCCCTGGGCTGCGGCCAGTTCTGCACCAGCCCCGGCGTGGTGGTGGTGCAGCAGGACGAGGCCTCGCAAGCCTTCGTTCAAGCTTTCGCCGAGGCGCTGGCCGCCCAAACCCCGCACGCCATGCTCACGCCCGGCATGCGCAAGGCGTTTGACGCCGGCGTGGCCCGCCTCACCGGCCACGAGGGCGTGAAGACGCTGGTGGCGGTGGACGCCGCGCCGGCCGCCGTGGCGCCCACGCCGCTGCTGGTGCAAACCTCGGCCGAGCGCTTCACAGCCAGCCACGCCCTGCGCGAAGAGGTGTTCGGCCCCGCCGCCGTGGTGGTGCAGGTGGCCGATGCCGACGAGGCCGTGCGCGTGCTCAAGGCCGTGGGCGGCAGCCTGACGGTGACGGTGTGGGGCGCGGAAACGGCGGGCGACGAGGCGCAGCGCATCGTCCGCGCCGCCATGCAGGTGGCCGGCCGGGTGCTGTTCTCCGGTGTGCCCACGGGCGTGGCCGTGACCGCCGCCCAACACCACGGCGGCCCCTGGCCCGCCTCCACCGCGCCCTTCACCACCTCGGTGGGCTACGCCGCGCTGGACCGCTTCCTGCGCCCCGTGGCGCTGCAGGACGCGCCGGCCTGGCTGCTGGAGCGCAAGGGACAGGCCTGCTGATCCGGGTGCACTGAAACCGCCGCCCGTGGACTGGAGCAGGGCCGTGGCAAAGCCACCGGCCCTGCTCCCACCCGGCCGACAGCGCCGTTGCCGTGCGCACCATGCCGGCCATCCAAGCCCAAACGCGGGCATACGGACTTTCCCTTGAAAGCCAATTTGATTTGAAGTAAATCAAACGCACAGATTCATCTGCTGATGACAATTTGAAATTCTGTTTCACCCGCAAATCTCACGCATCAAAAAGTCTCAGGATTTCCAGCGCTCAGCGCCAACCCTTAGCATGAACGGATGATTACCCTCGCACGGTGAAAGTCTTGTAATTCACCACAGCATTTTCACGGCAGTTTTCATGAAGTTTTCCCGCGTTTTTCTGGTATTTTCGGCCGGCACCTTGGCGGCAGGCCTGTGCCAAGCGGCACCCACTGGCGCTTTCGGCCCCATATACCCCTCCATCAATAACACCTGCAAAACCATTGCGAGAGACAAAAGCGTCAGCTACCCGGAGACCGGATCCTGGGAGATGGTGCATTTCACGATTGCCGGAACGGTCGTCCCCACTCAAGAGCAGTCCGGCGGCACATCGCGCTTGAAATTCACCATTGAAACCCACGGCGAAGGGTTGGGTGCCACCACGGGCGCCAAATACGTGTTCGACGGCCGCATGGAAACCACGGTCAATACCAGCAACAACACCGGCAGCAATACCGGGAGCAACAGCGGCGCAAACTCCAGTATCAAATCCACCGGCAATGCCGCCGCGGTGGGCGACAAATTCCAATTTACCGGCATTTACAAGATCTCCGCACGCGTTCACAGCAGCGAGAATGCCGACCCGTCGAAAGACAATCTCACCATTGAATTCCCTATTCAGGTCAGCTACGCCGACGGCGCTGCCGTTGCATGGCCGGTCAATGCCCGGGACGACATCCGGCTGATCTGCCAGCCCGCGCCCTGACGTGCCACCGGAGCACGCGCCTGTCGTGGCTTGGAGAAGCCCGGCAGGCGCAATTTTTTGAAAGGCCGGTCAGCCGAGTGCCTGAGGCACTTTCAGCCGCCGAGCTGGCGCGCGAAGTCGTCGATGCTGCTGCGCAAGTCGTCCTCGCCCGGCAGTTGGCCCTGCGGCGTGAAGCGGTCCACCACCTCAGGTAGCAGCTCGGACAGGCCCATACGCGCCTCGTCCTCGCTCACGCCGGCCTCGCCGGCGATCTCGGACAACTGCTGTGGGTCGAAAAGCTGCGATACCGCCTCCGGCGGCAGCGGCTCGTTGGGCCCGGCGCTCACCCACGACTGCGCCTGCTGCCCGTAGCCCTGCTGCGAAAGCTGGCCCAACAGCCCGGCCAGCCCGCCCAAGCCGGCCAACGCACCCAGGCCGCCCAAACCACCCGCGCCGCCCAGGCCGCCACCCATGGGCGAGCGCCCGCCGCCCAACACGCTGCCGAGCACACCGCCCAAGCCGCCCATGCCGCCGGCACCGCCCAAGCCCCCCACCCCGCCACCCGCGCCCCGGCGCCGGTTGGCCAGCAGGTTGAGGACGATGGGCAACAGCGCCATCAGCACCCGCGGGTTGACGCCGCCGCGCCCAACGCCGCCGCCCATGGGCGTGTTCATGCCCGTGCCCATGGGGGCGTTGCGCCCCGCATTCACGCCGGCGAGTCCGCCCAGGATCTGGTCTAGCAAGCCCATGTCCGTACTCCTTCAGGTTTGACGCATCGAGCCCGCTTGCCGGCAACCCCTGTGCCAGCCCCGTTGGAAAACACGGCCGAAAACACAATCCATATTTGATTGCCGCATATTGGCGCGCGGGCCGCCTGTATATCCGTATGCGGAAGTTTTAGTTCGGTCATTAATCCTTCTTGCCTAGCATGGCCTTCGTCCAATCAAGAACGAGGGAACACCGTGATGGACCTCACTATGGAAAAGGCCAGGCCCGCGGTAGCAGGAGAAAACCCGCCCACGCTGGCGGAGTTGAAACGCCGCGCCGCCGCCTTGCTGCCTGAATTGCGGCGCGGCGTGGAGGACAGGGAAAGAAACCGCGTCCTCCCGCACGACCAGATTCGGCGCATCGCCGCCGAACGTTTATTGACGCTTCGCATTCCCGTGCCCTACGGCGGCCCCGGCGCCAGCGTGCGCGAAGTGGTTCAATTCGTCGTGGATATTGCCGCCGTGGATTCGAACCTTGCCCAGGCCTTGCGCCCAAGCTTCTTGTTCCTGGAGGGCCTGCTTTCCAGTGGCGACGAGGCCACGCGCCGCCGCTGGCTGCCGCGGTATTTGCGCGGGGACGTTTTCGGCAACGCGGGCTGGGAAATCGGCGGCGCCAGCGGCGCCGTCAGCAGCCGGATACGGCGCGAGGGCGAGCATTACCGCGTGAACGGCAGCAAGTATTACAGCACCGGCAGCCTGTATGCGGACTGGGTCAGCGTGGCGGCGCTGGACGAGAATGGCCACGAGCTCAGATTCATGCTGCCGCGCGGCCGCCAGGGCCTGGAATTGGTGGACGATTTCGACGCCATGGGCCAGCGCCTGACCGCCAGCGGCACCACGAATCTGGTGGACGTGCTGGTGCAGGCCGAGGACATCATTCCCACCCCGCTGCAATCGTCCGGACAAACCCGGCGCTCCATCGTCACGCCCTTTGCCCAATTGTTCCTGGCCGCGGTGGAAGCGGGCGTGGCCAAGAATGCGCTGGCCGACGCGGTGGAATTTGCCCGCCACCACGCACGGCCCATCAAGCACAGCACGGCGCAGCGCTCGGTGGATGACCCTTATGTCGAATTCTCGGTGGGAGAAATAGCCGCCCAGGCTTACGCGGCCGAGGCCGTGGTATTGCGAGCGGCCGAACAAATCGACGCCGCGTGGGCAGCGGGGCTGGACGAGGCTGCCATCGTTCACGCCGCCCTGGACGTCGCCCAGGCCCAATATGTGGCCGCCGCCGCGGCCTTGAAAGCCTCGGAACTGGTATTCGACGTGGGCGGCGCCTCCACCACCGCGCGCAAGCACAACCTGGACCGCCACTGGCGCAATGCACGCACGGTGGCCAATCACAATCCGCGGCATTGGAAGGCGGCCGTGGTGGGCGCCTGGCATTTGAAAGGCACACCGCCGCCCAATTCCGGCCTGTTTTGAAAAACTGAATATCTCGGCGATTTTCAGATTCAGGCGTTCCTGCCGCACCGCCCGCGCAAGCAACACGCGCCGCCCATGCTTTTCATCTGCAGTGGAGATCCCATGCCCTACGCGCCCTGCGCCGACTTCACCCTGCGCCACCCGAGCGACGAGGCGCTGGCTGCCTACGCCGAAGAGCTGGCCGCCGAGATCGGCAAGACGGCCCGCTTCTACGACGAGACGGGCGGGTTCCCTTCCGAGCATTTCGAATTGCTGCGCCAGCGCGGCGCCCTGAAACTCACCATTCCGCGGGCATTGGGCGGCCGGGGCTTGTCGCTGTACGAGCTGCTGATATTCCAGGAGCGCCTGGCCAAGGGCAGCGCCAGCACGGCCTTGTCGCTGGGCTGGCATTTGATGGCCTTGGGCTATTTGAGTTTTGACTTGAAATGGCCCCGCCCCGCTTTCGAGCGCCTGTGCCGTGGCGTGGTACAGCGCGGCGATCTGGTGAATATCTTGATTACCGAGCGCGACGGCGGCAATCTGCTGCGCGGCGGCAAGGCCGCCACGGTGGCGCACAAAACCAGCGAAGGCTACGTCATCTCAGGCCGCAAGGCCTTTTGCTCGGCAGCCCCGGCCTTGAACCAGATGATCCTCTACGCCTGGGACGAGCAGGCCGGAAAAACCGCGGAATTCCTGGTGCCGCGCACGCCGGACGTTCATGTCGTTGAAAACTGGAACAGCCTGGGCATGCGCAGCACGGGCAGCCATGACATTGAATTCGACGGCGTGCTGGTGCCGCACGAAGCCAAATTGCTCGAAATCGAGAAAGACCAACCCAGCAGTTTCACGACCGGCAGCCGCGCTTTTGGACTGCAGGTTGCCGCGGTTTACCTGGGCATCGCGGCAGCGGCACGGGATTTCATCCTGGAATTTGCCGACAACCGCCAATCACCCAGTTTGGGCGGCGCCATTCTCGATGCGCCGCATGCCCAGCAAAAACTCGGCGAGATCGAGTTGCTGCTCGCAGCGTCCAAGACCCAGCTTTATGGTCTGGCCGAGTTGTGGGAACGCCACGACGCTTTGAAACACCGCCTGCACCACGAGGTATGGACCACCAAATACATGGTCACCAACAACGCCGTGCGCATCGTGGAATTGGCCATGAGCATTGCCGGCGGGCATGGATTGTCACGCGATTTCCCGCTGGAGCGGTATTGGCGCGACGTCCAATGCGGCCTGCACAACCCGCCGCAAAACGACATGGTCGTTTCCACGCTGGCGCAGGCCGCCACCAGGGATTACCGGCAGCGCAGGCGGGAGGCCGAAAAACCCGCGGCGCCCGGGGCCTCCGCGCAAACCGCACCTGTGGAAACTACTGCGCCGGCCGAATCCACTGTTTCGCAAACCACTTCTATACCCACTGAGGAAGCCGTGTTTCATTGAACCCAAAAAAAAACCGCGCCCAATTTTCACCGAGCTGAAGACTTGCCCATGCCGAAGAAACAAATCATCCTCAACGCGTTCAACGAAAATTGCGTGGGCCATATCAACCATGGCCTGTGGACGCATCCGCGCGACCGCAGCACGGAATATCACAGCCTTGAATTCTGGACGGACATGGCGCGCACGCTGGAGCGCGGCCTGTTCGACGGGATATTCATTGCCGACATCCTGGGCGTTTACGACGTTTACGAAAGCGGGCTGGATCTAACCTTGCGTGAGGCCGTGCAACTGCCCATCAACGACCCGCTGCTGCTGGTGTCGGCCATGGCGGCGGCGACCTCGCACCTGGGCTTTGGCGTCACGGTCAACGCGCTGTCCGAGCACCCTTACCTGCTGGCGCGGCGCTTTTCCACGCTGGACCACCTCACGCGCGGGCGCTTCGGCTGGAACGTGGTCACCGGCTACCTGGACAGCGCAGCACGCGCCATCGGCCTGGACAACCAGCTCATCCACGACGAGCGCTACGACCGCGCCGACGAGTGCTTGGACGTGCTCTACAAGCTGCTGGAGGGCAGTTGGGAAGACGGCGCGGTGCGCCGCGACAAGGCCGCGCGCGTCTATGCCGACCCGGCCCGGGTGCACCCCATACGCCACCACGGGCGGTGGTACGACGTGGAGGGCGTGCACCTGAGCGAGCCCTCGCCGCAGCGCACGCCCGTGCTCTACCAGGCCGGCACCTCGGGCCGCGGCCAGCGCTTCGCGGCGCGGCACGCGGAAGCCATCTTCATCGGCGGCCACGACAAGGCCGCGGTGCGGCACACCGTGCAGGAGCTGCGCGGGGCGGTGGCGCTGGCCGGGAGGCGGCCGCAGGACGTGAAGATCGTCCTGGGCGTGAGCGTGGTGCCCGGCACCACCGCGGCCGAGGCGCGCGACCTGCACGAGGAGTACCAGCGCCACGCCAGCCCCGAGGCGGGACTGGCGCACTTCGCCGCCAGCGTGGGCGTGGACCTCTCGCGCTACGGGCTGGACGACCCGATCCGGCCGGAGGGCACCAACGCCATCCAGTCCGCCGCCAAGGCGCTGCAGCAGTTGGGCGGCACGCGGCGCAAGCTGCTGGAGCATTTCAGGCTGGGCGGCCGCTACCCGGCCATCGTGGGCGACGCCTCCCAGGTGGCCGACGAGCTCCAAAGCTGGGTGGAGGACACGGGCATAGACGGCTTCAACCTCACCCGCACCGTCGTCCCCGAGAGCTTCGAGGACTTCGTGGACCTGGTGGTGCCGGCCCTGCAGGACCGCGGCGTCTACAAGACCGCCTACGCGCCGGGAACGCTGCGCCACAAGCTCTTCGGCGAAGGGGACCGGCTGCCGGATCGGCATGCCGCAGCCGCATTCCGCCGCACCCACTGAGCCGCTTTTCTTCCGCCATGGCATGCCGCCCTGCCGGCAAGGCGGCGCTGCCCGACACCACCTCTCCCGAACTCAAGAGCCATGAAACCCACCTTCTCCCGCTTCCTCCTGCCCCTGGCCGCCACCTTCTTCCTCCTCGGCGGCGCCCAAGCGCAGGCGCTCAAGGTCGGCGCCTCGGCCGGCGTGCATGCCGACACCATGGAGGCCGCCGCGCGCGAGGCGCGCAAGCAGGGCCTGGACGTGAAGGTGATCGAGTTCACCGACTGGACCACGCCCAACACCGCCCTGCAGGCCGGTGACCTGGACCTCAACTACTTCCAGCACCAGGCCTTCCTGGACAACGCCATCAAGGAGCGCGGCTACAAGTTCGCCGTGGCCGGCGTGGGCGTGCTGCCCAACATCGGCCTGTTCTCCCACCGCATCAAGAAGTTCGAGGAGCTCAAGGACGGCGCCAAGGTCGCCGTGGCCAGCGACCCGGTCAACCAGGGCCGCGGCCTGTCGCTGCTGGAAAAGGCGGGCCTCATCAAGCTGCGCGAGGGCGCGGGCCTGCGCGGCTCGGTCAACGACATCGTCGCCAACCCCAGGAAGCTGAAGTTCGTCGAGGTCGAGGGGCCGCAGCTGGTGCGCGCCATAGACGACGTGGACCTCGCCCAAGGCATCCCCGCCCATTTCGTGAGCGCCGGCAAGCCGCAGGTGGCCAGCTCGGGGCTGCTGTACACGGGCGTGGCCGACCAGCTCTTCGCCATCCGCTTCGTCACCCGGCAGGACAACGTGAACGACCCGCGCGTCAAGAAATTCGTCAAGGTCTTCCAGGAATCCAAGGCCGTGCGCGACGAGATCAGCCGCCTCTTCGGCGGCGACGCCAGGCTCTACAGCCTGCCCTGGCTGAACCAGTGAGGGCCGGCGCCATGACCGCCAAGCAATGGGCCCTGGCGCCCTGGTCCTGGTTCCTGCCGGCGCCGCCGCACGGCGGCCAGGGCACGCCGCCCGGCGCGGCCGGTGCCGGCGCCCCATCCGGCCGCGACGCCTGCGGGCACCGCCCCACGGCGGGCACCGTGCGCTTCGAGCAGGTGGGCAAGACCTACCCGTCCTCGGCCGGCCCGGTGCGGGCGCTGTCGGGCATCAGCCTGGACATCCCGGCCGGCAGCATCTTCGGGATCATCGGCCGCAGCGGCGCGGGCAAATCCAGCCTGCTGCGCACCATCAACCGCCTGGAGCAGCCCAGCGAGGGCCGCGTGCTGGTGGACGGGCAGGACCTCGCCACGCTGGACGAGCAGGGCCTGGTGCTGCTGCGCCGCCGCGTCGGGATGATCTTCCAGCATTTCAACCTGCTGTCCTCCAAGACGGTGTTCGACAACGTGGCGCTGCCGCTGCGCGTGGCGGGCGTGCGGCCGGACCACGTCCGCGCCCGCGTGGCGGCGCTGCTGGACCTCGTCGGCCTGCGGGGCAAGGCCGACACCTACCCGGGCCGGCTGTCCGGCGGGCAGAAGCAGCGCGTGGGCATCGCCCGCGCGCTGGTGCACGCGCCGGAAATCCTGCTGTGCGACGAGGCCACCTCGGCGCTGGACCCGCAGACCACGCAATCCATCCTGGCGCTGCTGCGCGACATCAACCGCCGCCTCGGGCTGACGGTGGTGCTGATCACGCACGAGATGGGCGTGATCCGCGAGATCTGCGACGAGGTGCTGGTGCTGGAGAAGGGCCGCATCGCCGAGGCCGGTGCCGTGTGGCAGGTATTCGGCTCGCCCGCGCACGACGCCACGCGCGCCCTGCTGCGCCCGCTGGAGCACGGCCTGCCGGGCGACCTGCAGGAACGGCTGTCCGCCCACCCCGTGCCCGGCGGCGCCAGCCGCCGCGTGCTGGAGCTGCACTACAGCGGCGCGGGCGGCCTGGAGCCGGACCTGGCGCGCATCGCCGCCGCGTTGGGCGGCACGGTGCGGCTGCTGCACGGCGGGGTGGACCGCATCCAGGGCCACAGCCACGGCCGGCTGCTGCTGGCCGCCGACCTCGGCGGGCCGGACGCCGCGGCGCTGGCGGCCCTGAACCTTTGCCATCACGCCAGGGAGCTGGGCTATGTCCCCGATCATGCTTGAGCGCCTGTGGGAGGCGCTGCTGGACACGCTGCTGATGGTGGGCAGCTCCGCGGCCATCGCGCTGCTGGCCGGCATTCCGCTGGCGGTGCTGCTGGTGCTCACGGCCCCGGGCGGCGTGCTGCCCTGGCCGCGCTTCAACAAGGTGGCGGGCGCCATCGTCAACGCCTTCCGGGCCACGCCCTTCATCGTGCTGCTGGTGGCGCTCATACCGCTCACGCGCCTGCTCACCGGCACCACGATTGGCGTGTGGGCGGCGGTGGTGCCGCTGTCCATCAGCGCCACGCCGTTTTTCGCGCGCATCGCCGAGGTGAGCCTGCGGGAGGTGGACGCGGGGCTGATCGAGGCCGCGCAGGCCATGGGCTGCCGCCGGCGCCACATCGTGTGGCACGTGCTGCTGCCGCAGGCGCTGCCGGGCATCGTGGGCGGCTTCACCATCACGGTGGTGTCCATGATCGGCGCCTCGGCCATGGCCGGCGCGGTGGGTGCCGGCGGCTTGGGCGACCTGGCCATCCGCTACGGCTACCAGCGCTTCGACACCACGGTGATGGTGGTGGTCATCGCGGTGCTGGTGGCGCTGGTGAGCGCGGTGCAGCTCACCGGGGACTTCTGGGTGCGCCGTTTGAAGCAGCGGTAAAGAGGGAAGCGAGGGGGCGCCCTGGCGCTGCAGCCGCTGCGCGCGCGTGGGTTCGCAAGCACCCACGCGCTTTTTTCATTGGGCGCGGCGCGTCACACCGTCTGCGGGAACAGCAGATCCACGAAGCGCTGCACCACGGGCTGCGGCTCGTGGTTGGCCAGGCCGGGGCGCTCGTTGGCCTCGATGACCACGTAGTCCGGCTGGTCCACGGCGGGCACCAGGAAGTCCAGGCCCGTCACCGGGATGCGCAGCGCCCGCGCCGCGCTCTCGGCCGCCTCGCGCAGGCGCGGGTGCAGTTGCGCCGTGACGTCGTGGATGGTGCCGCCCGTGTGCAGGTTGGCCGTGAGCCGTGCCCGCACCACCTGGCCCTCGGCCGGCACGCTGTCCCAGGTGAAGCCTTGGGTGGCGAGGCAGCGTTCGGTCTCGGCGTCCAGCGGGATGCGGCTTTCGCCGCTGGTGGCCGCGGCGCGGCGGGCGCTGTGGCGCTCGATCAGCTCGCGCACGCTGGACCGGCCGTCCCCCGCCACCTGCGCCGGCCGCCGCACCGCCGCCGCCACCACCCGGTAGCCGATGACGACGATGCGCAAATCCTCGCCGGCGCAGAACTCCTCCAGCAGCACCGGGCCGCCCTCGGCGGCGGCGCGCTCCACGGCTTGCGCCAGCGTCGCCTCGTCGCGCACGTCCACGCTGATGCCGCGGCCCTGCTCGCCCTGCAGCGGCTTGACGACCACGGCGCCGTGCTCGCGCAGGAAGGCCGCGTCGGCCTGTGCGTCGCCCGCGCGCTGCTGGTGCGGCACGCGCAGGCCCACGGCCGAGAGGCGCCGCAGGGTCAGCGCCTTGTCCTGGCACCAGCTCATGGCCACGCCGCCGGTGAGATCGGTGAGCGACTCGCGGCACAGGATCTCGTTGCCGAAATGGCGCAGCTTGAAGATGCCGGCCTCGGCGTCCAGCACTTCCACGCCGATGCCGCGGCGGCGGGCTTCGTCCACGATGACGCGGGCGTACACGTTCAGGCCCGCGACCTCGCTGCCGCCGTCGAAGATGCGCTGGTTGTGGGCGTTCTTGCGCTTGACCAGAAAGCCCGTGACGGGCTCGAAGCCCAGCTTCTCGTACAGCGCGATGGCCTGGTGGTTGTCGTGCATGACGGACAGGTCCAGGAAGCGCCGGCCGCGGCGCGCGAAGTGGTCCATCACGTGGTGCACCAGTGCCTGGCCGATGCCGGCGGTGCGGGACTGGGGATCGACCGCCAGCGCCCACAGGCTGCTGCCGCCCTGGGGGTCGCCGAAGGCCAGGGCGTGGTCCAGGCCGAGCACGGTGCCCACGACCTCGCCGCTGGCCTCGTCCTCGGCCACGAAGTAGGCCAGGGCGTCGTGCTGGCGTTGCGCCCAGGCCGTGGCCGGATCCAGCGGCAGCATGCCGCGCTGGCGGTAGAGGCGGTTGGCGGCGGCGACGTCGCCGCGCGTGGCCAGCGGCCGCAGGGCCACGCCGGGCGGGGGCGGCGGCAGCGGCTCCAGGGCGTCCAGCGCGTGGCGCAGCAGCAGCGAGGGGTCCAGGAACAGCTCATTGGGCGCCTCGGCCAGCACCAGTTGCGGCGACTCGACGTAGAGCGCGATGTCGCGCCGGTCCGGCGCCTCCTGCAGCAGCGTGCGGGCGATGTCGGCGGGGCTGGCCAAGGCGGGGGCGAACAGCAGCCGGCCCCAGCCGAAGTCGGCCCAGGGCTGCGCGGGTTGGGCGGCATTGGCGCTCGGCGGGCCGTCGGCGGCGGGCGAGCGCAACAGGGCCGGCGTGGCCGGCGCGCGGGAGGCGGTCGAGTGCAACAGGTTCATCAGGCGGTCTTCCCCGGCGCCCTCATGGGGGCGCGTCTGGTGTTCGTCCATGGAAGCGCCTGCAACCGGGCAAGGCGGCAAGCGCGTGGAACACGGGGAGGGCAAGGGGCGTACCGCCCGGCAGGAGGACGACCGCGGTTGCGCTCTGCGCCGGGGCCTTGCACGCCCGCTGGAACACCAGTCAGCCGCCCTCGCCTTCACCCAAGGGCAGCCGCCACAGCACCGTGGTGCCGCCGCCGGGCTGGGACTCGATGGCGAAACTGCCGCCCAAGGCCTCTATGCGCTCCTGCATGCCCACCAGCCCCCACTTGGCCCGGCCGGCCACGGGTTGCGCGGCCTCGTCGAGGCTGAAGCCCCGGCCGTCGTCCTCCACGCTGCCCACGAGCTGGCGGCGGCGGCGCTCCAGGCTGACGCTGGCGCGCGAGGCGTGGGCGTACTTGGCGACGTTGGTGAGCGCTTCCTGCACCACGCGGAACACGGCGGCCTCCACCTGCGGCGGCAGGCGCTGGCCGTCGTCCAGGCCGCGCGCTTCCACGTCGGCGTCCACGCCGGTGAGCTCGGACCAGGTCTGCACGTAGGCGGCCACGCCCTCGGCCAGGCCGCAGTCCTCCAGCGCCGTTGGGCGCAGGATGAAGATGATGCGGTCCAGCTCGCGGTCGAGCTGCTGCATGAGGTCGTGCAGCCTGTCCAGCGCGTCGCGGGGCGGCGCGGCGGCGTGGCGCAGGCTGCCCACCGACAGCGCCATGGACGAGAGGTACTGGCCCAGCCCGTCGTGCAGCTCGCGGGCGATGCGGCGGCGCTCGTCGTCCTGCAGCGTCTCCATGTGCAGCAGCAACTGGCGCAGCGCATAGGTGCGCTCGGCCACGCGCTGCTCCAGCAGCTCGTGGGCGCGGCGCTGCTCGGTGACGTCGCGCATCACGCCGATCATGCGCACCGGCTGGCCGTAGGCGTCGTAGAAGAAGTGGCCCCGCGCCGAGAGCCAGTGCACCGAGCCGTCGGGGTGGAGCGTGCGGAAATCGTGCTCGTAGCTGCAGCGGCCCTGCATGGAGCGCTGCAGCGCGGCCTCGGTGCCGGCACGGTCGTCCGGGTGCACGCGCGCCATCCAGGCCTCGTAGCTGGGCTGGATCTCGCCGACGGTGTAGCCCTCCATGCGGTAGTGCTCGTCGGACCAGATCACGCGCTGGGTGCGCAAGTCCCAGTCCCAGGTGGCGAGCTCGCCCACGGCCACGGCCACGGCCAGGCGCTGGCGCTCGACGTTCTCGCGCAGCGCGCGCTCGGCGCGCACGCGGCGCGTGGTCTCGATGATGGTGAGGAAGATGCCGGCCACGCGGCCCGCCTCGTCGTACACCGGGCTGTAGGAGATGGTGAACCAGGCGTCTTCCAGCATGCCGGAGCGCTGGATGGGAAAGAGCGCGTCCTCCATGGACACCGAGTCGCCTTTCCACACCCGCTCGTAAATCGGCCCGTTGATGTGCCAGACCTCAGGCCAGCACTCCCGCGTGGGCTGGCCCAGCCCGGCGGGGTGCTTGACGCCCATGAGCTCGCGGTAAGGGTCGTTGTAGACCTGTATCAGCTCCCGGCCCCACAGCACGATGGTGGGAAAGGGATGGGCAAGAACGATGTGCACGGCGGTACACAGGCTCGCGGGCCATTGCGCCAGGGGACCGAGCGGCGTCGCGGCCCAATCGTGCGTGCGCACCAGGTTGGCCATTTCGCCCTTGGCGAACGGCCAGGCCTGCTCGTTGTCCAGGGAGTACTGCGTTGCCACGGGAGAAGAGTAGTCCGACGGTGGGCGGTCATCCAGGATAACGCCCGGGGAGCAGGCGGCAGGCCCGGGAGAGGTGCACGGGCTCATGGCGTGATGCCGCGCAGCCCTGGCCGGCGCCGGGCGCGGCGCTTAGTCCTTGCCTCTGACAGACCGTCCACCGCGGGCCACACTGGCGCTTCTGTCCAGACGCAGCCGCCCCAAGAAAAGCCTTCCCATGCCTGCCTTCAATTTCCGCTTCGACAACTCCTACTTCCGCGACCTGCCCGGCTTCTACGTGCCGTGGAAGCCGGCCACGGTGCCGGCGCCGCGGCTGCTGTTCCTCAACCGCGAGCTGGCCGCCGAGCTCGGGCTGGAGGCCGACGCGCTGGACGGCGAGCCAGGCGCCGCGCTCTTTGCCGGCAACGCCCTCCCCGAGGGCGCGGACCCGCTGGCCCAGGCCTATGCCGGGCACCAGTTCGGCGGCTTCTCGCCGCAGTTGGGCGACGGCCGCGCGCTGCTCCTGGGCGAGGTGCTGGACAGCCAGGGCCGCCGCCGCGACATCGCCTTCAAGGGCTCGGGGCGCACGCCGTTCTCGCGCGGCGGCGACGGCAAGGCGGCTGTGGGCCCCATGCTGCGCGAAGTGCTCATCGGCGAGGCCATGCACGCGCTGGGCATTCCCACCACGCGTGCCCTGGCCGTGGCCGCCACGGGCGAGCCCGTGCAGCGCGAGCGGCCCCTGCCCGGCGCCGTGCTCACCCGCGTGGCGCTGAGCCACCTGCGCGTGGGCACCTTCCAGTTCTTCGCCTCGCGCGGCGACCTGGACAAGCTGCGCCAGCTCGCCGACTACGCCATCGCCCGCCACGACGCGGACCTCGTGGACACGCCGGAGCGCCACCTGGCCCTGCTGCGCCGCGTGGCCGAGCGGCAGGCCAGGCTCATTGCGCGCTGGATGAACGTGGGCTTCATCCACGGCGTGATGAACACCGACAACATGACCCTCTCCGGCGAGACCATCGACTACGGTCCCTGCGCCTTCATGGAGGCCTACGACCCGGACGCGGTGTTCAGCTCCATAGACCACGGCGGCCGCTACGCCTACGGCAACCAGCCGCTGATCGCGCGCTGGAACCTGGCGCGGCTGGCCGAGGCGCTGCTGCCGCTCATCGCCGGCAACGGCGAGGACGAGGCCGCCATGGCCCAGGCCGTGGCGCAGGCCACCGAGGTGCTGGACGCCTTCCCCGATCTCTACGCCCAAGCCCTGCTGCAGGGCCAGCGCGCCAAGCTGGGCATCGAGCAAGCCACGGCGGCGCAGGACGAGGCCGACCAGGCCCTGGCCGACGATTTCCTCACCCTGCTGCACACCCACGCCGTGGATTTCACGCTGGGCTGGCGCCGCCTGGCCGATGCGGCGGCAGGCAACGAAGCTCCGCTGCGCGCGCTGTTCGGCGACGCGGCCACGGCGCCGGACGCGTGGCTCGCCCGCTGGCGCGAGCGCCTGGGCGCGGGCGACGCCGCGCAGCGCGCGGCGGCCATGCGGCGCGTGAGCCCCATCGTGATCGCGCGCAACCACCTGGTGGAAGAGGCGCTGACGGCCGCCAGCGAGCACGACGACCTGGGCCCCTTGAACCGCATGCTGGCCGCGCTGCGCGACCCCTTCACGGAAAGCGCCGAGCACGCCCGCTACGCCGAGCCGGCGCCGGCCGCGGTGACGGCCTGCTACCGGACCTTCTGCGGCACCTGAGCGGCGCGGGCCGCTGGCGCGATCAGTCCTGCGAGGCGAGCACGCCGCGGCGGATCTGGTCGCGCTCCATGGACTGGAACAGCGCCTTGAAGTTGCCCTCGCCGAAGCCGTCGTCGCCCTTGCGCTGGATGAACTCGAAGAACACGGGG
>NZ_BCTC01000131.1 GCF_001571085.1 Azohydromonas lata NBRC 102462 | reverse complement strand
GCGCACCGCGGCGTGCCAACAGGCTTCACGCCAACACCTTGGTGCGCGTGGATCCCGGCCTTCGCCGGGATGACGGCGGTTTTTCTTCGGCCTACAGCCCGCCAGACGCGATGTTGGCGCGAAGCCCGTTGGTACGCCTCGGTATGCCTCAGAGCGATACCCCGGCACTCGTGGATTCCGGCCTTCGCCGGAATGACGACGTTCTTTCTCACGGCCGGCACTTATGGCATGCAGCAAGCGCCCTCTCCCGGGCGTCAGTCCATCAAGCATCGGCCGTCTTACCCGTGCGCCCCCGCCTCGTACCACCCCTTGCTGCGGTTGACGACCCGCACCACCAGCAGCATCACCGGCACCTCGATGAGCACGCCCACCACGGTGGCCAGCGCCGCGCCGGACTCGAAGCCGAACAGGCTGATAGCCGCGGCCACCGCCAGTTCGAAGAAGTTGCTCGCCCCGATCAGCGCCGACGGGCAGGCCACGCTGTGCGACTCGCCCAGCCGGCGGTTGAGCCAGTACGCCAGGGCCGAATTGAAGAAGACCTGGATCAGGATGGGCACCGCCAGCATCGCGATCACCAGCGGCTGCCTGAGGATGGCCTCGCCCTGGAACGCGAACAGCAGCACCAGCGTGGCCAGCAGCGCCGTGATGGACCAGGGGCCGATGCGCGCCAGCGCCGCGTCGAAGGCCGCTTGCCCGCGCTTGAGCAGCGCCTTGCGCCAAAGCTGCGCGGCGATCACCGGGATGACGATGTAGAGCACCACCGACGTGACCAGCGTGTCCCACGGCACGGTGATGGCCGACAGGCCCAGCAGCAGCGCCACGATGGGCGCGAAGGCGAACACCATGATGGTGTCGTTGAGCGCCACCTGCGACAGCGTGAACAGCGGATGCCCGTTGGTCAGCCGGCTCCACACGAACACCATGGCCGTGCAGGGCGCGGCGGCCAGCAGGATCAAACCCGCCACGTAGCTGTCCAACTGCGCGGCCGGCAAGTACGGCGCGAAGACGTGGCGCACGAACACCCAGCCCAGCAGCGCCATCGAAAACGGCTTGACGGCCCAGTTCACGAACAGCGTGACGCCGATGCCGCGCCAGTGGTGGCGCACCTGGTGCAGCGAGCCGAAGTCCACTTTCAGCAGCATCGGGATGACCATCACCCAGATCAGCAAGCCCACCGGCAGGTTGACCTTTGCCACCTCCATGCGGCCTATGGCCTGGACGGGGCCGGGCAGCATCTGACCCAGCGCGATGCCGGCGACGATGCACAGAAACACCCACACGGTCAGCCAGCGCTCGAAGACGCTCATGGGCGCCGGCTTGACGGCGGCGGCGGCGGGAGCTGCCTTGCTCAGCGTGTTGCTCATGGCTGGATTCCCCGCTTCAGCTTCGGCCAATGCCGGCCAGCGCCGCCTGCAGCGCGTCGCGGCCCATGCTTTCCAGCGGGAGGGCCAGGAGTTGCAGCATGCGGTAGCCGATCGCCTGTCGCGTCAGCTCGAAAGCGCGGCGCTTGCCCTCATCGCCGCCCTCGGCGTTGGACGGATCGGGGTAGCCCCAGTGCACCTTCACCGGCTCGCCCGCACCGCCGAAGAACACCGGGCAGGTTTCGGACGCGGCGCTGTCGCACACGGTGATGACGATGGACAGCGGCGGCGCCCCCTCGGCCGTGAACTCGTCCCAGCACTTGCTGCGAAAGGCACTGGTGTCCACCCCGGCGTTGTGCAGCGCCTCCAGCGCGAAGGGGTTGATGCGACCGCTGGGCGCGCTGCCGGCGCTGTGGGCGCGCACGTCGCGTTGGAGGCGCGCGGCCAGGTGGTTGAGCATGCCCTCGCCCAGCACGCTGCGGGCGGAGTTGTGGGTGCAGAGGATCAGGACGTGGACGGTCATCGCGGCGGTGCGGGCGTGAGGGCGAAGGAAGGGAAACGGGGACGGCGAGGCAGCACCTCGCCGGCAGCGGCGGGCCGGGCCTCGGCGCCGCCGCCCGCGTGAAACGTCAGCAGCAGGAGCCGGCTGACTTCACCGCGATGCCCACCGGCTTGCCGCGCGGCGTGCAGCAGGCGGCGGCCTGCGGCTCAGCGGCGGCCGGCGCCGGGACGCAGCAGGCACTGGACTCGGCCGGCGCGGTGGACGCGGCTTCAGTCACGGGCGAGCAGCACGCGGCCGCCTGCGCGGCGGCGGCAGCGGGCACGGCTTCGGCCGCAGACCCCTGCCCCGGCGTGCAGCAGGTTTCAGAAGCGTCGGCAGCCTCGCCCTCGCGGAACACGGGGATGCTGCCCAGCGTGTGGAAGTGTTCCCAGGCGATGCCTTGCGGGTCCGTGATCCAGTGCTTCTCGCTGCGGGCGTAGCAGCAGGTGGTGGCGCCCTCGTCCAGCAGCGCCATGTCGGCGGCCTCGGCGCGGGCCTTCATGGCGGCGAGCTCGGCGGGGTCGTCGGTCTGCACGCCCAGGTGGTCGATGTGGCCGGCCTCGCCGCGGGTGGAGATGGCGAAGTTCACGGCGGGGTCGTCCAGCATCCACTTGGCGTAGTCGCTCTCCAGCCGCGCCGGCTCGGCGGCGAACAGCTTCGAATAGAAAGCGACGCTCTTGTCGAGGTCGGCAACGTGCAGGTGGACGTGGAATCGCTTCATCTCGGGTCTCCTTGGGTGGTGGGGTGAGCGGCGGGCTCAGCAGCCGCAGGGCTTGGCCGCGGGCAGGCAGGCCGCGCCCTGGCAGCAGTTCTCGGTGAGGTAGGCCAGCAGCCCGTTCATCTGGTCGAACGCGGCGCGGTAGATGAGGTTGCGGCCGTCGCGCTCCTGCGACACCAGGCCAGCGTTGGCCAGCTCCTTGAGGTGGAACGACAGCGTGGAGGCCGGCGTCCCCAGCGCCTCGGCCAGCGCCCCGGGCGTGAGCCCCGCCTGCCCCGCGACGACCAGCGCGCGAAACGCCTGCAAACGCGCCGGTTGAGCCAGCGCGGCGAGGGATCGGACAACGTCTTTCTCTTCCATATTTCCAATTTACTAGAAATATTGGAGGAAGACAAGCTCAACGAAAGGGGCGGTGCCGCGAGGAAAGTGGATCTCTTGAGGCAGCCCAGCGGCAAGGGCGTTTCGCTTCTTGACCCGTCATGCCCGCGAAAGCGGGCATCCACCCTGGCCGGGGTGCTGGAGTGCTGGCGGCAGCCTTGGGCGATGCGGTTTGAAGGCCGTACCTCGGCATTCGTGGATGCCCGCTTTCGCGGGCATGACGAAGTAGTAGGCGCAGCACCTTAGCCGACGGGATACCCCTAGCAGCCGCTAAGCCCCGTCCACCCCGGGCGGCAAACCACCCTGCCCGCCCGCCTCCGCCGCCGCCAACCGCAGTGCCTTCTGCTGCGCCCGCCGCTCGCGAAAAAAGCTGCGCAGCAGGTCGCCGCACTCCTCGCCCAGCAGCCCGCCTTCTATGAGCGTCTGGTGGTTCAGCTCGCGGTAGCCGAAGAGGTCGAGCACTGAGCCGGCCACGCCGGTCTTGGGGTCGGTGGCGCCAAAGACGATGCGCTTGAACCGCGCGTGCATCAGCGCCATGGCGCACATGGCGCAGGGCTCCAGCGTCACGAACAACTCGCAGTCGGGCAGCCGGTAGTTGCGCTGGCGCAGCGCCGCCGCGCGCAGGGCGACGACTTCGGCGTGCGCCGTGGGGTCGTGCGTGCTGATGGGCTGGTTGAAGCCGGAGGCGATGACCTCGCCGTTCAGCACGATCACAGCCCCCACCGGCACCTCGCCCGCCGCATGCGCTTGCGTGGCCTGGGCCAGGGCCAGGCGCATGGCGGCCTCGTCGTTCAACACCGCGGGCGCGGTCATGCCCTTACCTCGCCGTTACTCACCGAAAGCCACCTGCACATACAACCAAAAAGCCCCGGCCGGGGAGCGGCCCGGGCTGCATCAAAACATGGAGGGCTGAATTATTGACCGAATAGCTGCGGCTCATCTGCAGCAGCGAAAACCAGTCGAAGGCATAGCTGGCGATTAGGATAATCAACAACTCAGGAAAAGTGCGCCGCACCCGGCGCATGCAAAACTCGCCAAAGCTGAACATTCCCTAGTTTAGGTTCTCGAAAAATTAGCAAATCTTCAAGCAAGATCTGCTGAATAAATCACTTGCAGGTTAGCCAGAGCGCGCACCGCAGTTCAAAATTGCGCCGCAAGCGCCACATATCGGGCCACATGTTCCGCTGGCGGGAAAAAGACGGCACGAAATGCGGAAATTCCCATGTAATCGGAGGGCCAACCTATTGCACCGCCATGGTCGACCAACCAGACGGCACTCGGCGATCGGGGTGGACAGCAGGCAGATTTCAACGTCACCAAGCCGTCATTTTGCCCCTCCAATTGACCCAGGGCACGCGTCAATTCGAACAGCAACGAACCATGGCCGACATTCTGAGCCACGCAGGCCACCTCCTTGTAATGAACGCTTGAACGGTCCGGATCATGCAATTCCGTTCTTGTTTTCAGATCATGCAACGCTCCAGCATCTCGTTTGAAGACATCCCGCAGCCAACCGGGAATATGGGCATAGAGCACATGGGTGTCGTTCAGGAACGCGTCAGCGACGGGCGTGCCGAAATGGGGTGTAGCAACGGCGACGAGATTCTTGATACGGCGCCCCACCGCCTCGTATCTGGCGATGACACGCCGTGCATCCAGACCACCCATACTGTGTGCAATGATGGACAATTCCGAATCGCCTAGCCAATTGACAATGGCATCGGCCAATTGCTGGCTGCGATTATCTAGGGAGCCCAGTGGACTTACTGATGGCACCAGCACGCGATGCCCATGTTTCTCCAGCGCGGCTTTCACCCCATTGAAATATTTGATGTAATTCTCACCTACCGGCCAAAAATTTTCGCCAAACCCCAGAAATCCATGAGCCAGTACGATGTTTGCCATGTCGCTTCTCTCCTGAACGACCATTGCCGAGCAAACAATTTTCAGGCGTCCAGAACAACCGCAATCGCCTGACTTGTAAGTCAACGGCAACACTGATGCCTCTTTAAGCAGGCTCTTGTCCAGTCGCTGCTTTCTTTCTTAGTAAGCGTTCTACAAAGACCTCAGATATTTCAAACCCATTCGAACTGACTGCTTTAAAAATCATTTGCTTCCAAGAAAATTTCACCCATTAATCACAAACCATCAAAAAAGCCGTTGACCCCAGGTTCCTAACCCAGCGTCAACGGCCTTAATCAGACGTCAAGCGGCCTTTTCAAGCCGCTCCACCTTTATTCCCACTCAATCGTCGCCGGCGGCTTAGACGAAACGTCATAAGTCACGCGAGAAATCCCGCGCACCTCATTGATGATCCGCCCCGACACCTTCTTGAGCAGCGAATAAGGCAGCTCGGCCCAATCGGCCGTCATGAAGTCGGTGGTTTGCACGGCGCGCAGCGCGACGACGTAGTCGTAGGTGCGGCCGTCGCCCATCACGCCCACGCTCTTGACGGGCAGGAAGACGGCGAAGGCCTGGCTGGTCAGGTCGTACCAGCTCTTGTTGCTGTGCGAGTCGCGCGCGGCGCGCAGCTCCTCGATGAAGATCGCGTCGGCCCGGCGCAGCAGGTCGGCGTATTCCTGCTTCACTTCGCCCAGGATGCGCACGCCCAGGCCCGGGCCGGGGAACGGATGGCGGTACACCATCTCCGGCGGCAGGCCCAGCGCCACGCCCAGCTCGCGCACCTCGTCCTTGAACAGCTCGCGCAGCGGCTCCAGCAGCTTCAGGCCCAGCGTCTCCGGCAGGCCGCCCACGTTGTGGTGGCTCTTGATGGTCACGGCCTTCTTGGTCTTGGTGCCGCCGGACTCGACCACGTCGGGGTAGATCGTGCCCTGCGCCAGCCACTTGGCGTTGGTCAGCTTCTTGGCCTCGGCCTGGAAGACTTCCACGAACTCGCGGCCGATGATCTTGCGCTTCTGCTCGGGGTCGCTCACGCCCTTGAGGTGGCCCATGAACTGCCCGGTGGCGTCCACGTGCACGACCTTGGCGTGCAGCTTGCCGGCGAACATCTCCATCACCATGCGGCCTTCGTTCAGGCGCAGCAGGCCGTGGTCCACGAACACGCAGGTGAGCTGGTCGCCAATGGCACGGTGGATCAGCGCCGCGGCGACGCTGGAATCCACGCCGCCGGACAGGCCCAGGATCACTTCCTCGTCGCCCACCTGCTCGCGGATGCGGGCCACCGCCTCCTCGATGTAGTCGTTCATCACCCAGTCCGGCTTGCAGCCGGCGATGTCGAGCACGAAGCGGTTGAGCATGGCCGCGCCCTGCAGCGTGTGCGTCACCTCGGGGTGGAACTGCACGGCGTAGTAGCGGCGGTCTTCGTCGGCCATGCCGGCGAATTCGCAGGACGGCGTGGAAGCCATCAGCTTGAAGCCCGGGGGCAGCGCGGTGACCTTGTCGCCGTGGCTCATCCAGACCTTGAGCATCCCGTGGCCTTCGGCCGTGGTGAAGTCCTCGATGCCCTGCAGCAGTTGCGTGTGGCCGTGGGCGCGGACCTCGGCGTAGCCGAACTCGCGGTGGTCGCTCCACTCCACCTTGCCGCCGAGCTGGTGGGCCATGGTCTGCATGCCGTAGCAGATGCCCAGCACCGGGACGCCGGCGTCCCACACGGCCTGCGGGGCGCGCAGCTCGTGGTCTTCGTAGGTGCTGCCGTGGCTGCCCGACAGGATGATGCCCTTGGGCGCGAAGGACTTGATGAAGTCGTCCGACACGTCGTTGGGATGGATCTCGCAATACACGTGCGCCTCGCGCACCCGGCGCGCGATGAGCTGCGTGACCTGCGAGCCGAAATCGAGGATGAGGATCTTGTCGTGCATGAGGAGTGCTCTCAGGCCGCCGTGGAGGCGGCGGCGGTGGCGCTGCGCTGGCGTCGGAAGTGGCGCATGGCGATGACGGCCGACACGGCCTGCAGCAGCGCGCAGAAGTAGAAGGGAAGGCCTATCCAGATGTCGCCCTGCGGACGGTGCGACACCAGCGACAGCAGCCCGGCGCCGGTGAGCGGCGCCACGACGGCCATCAGGCTGCCAAGAGAGGAAACGGAGCCCATGGTGCGGCCCTGGCGCGAGGCGTCGGCGGCGTTGGACACCAGGCTCTGCAACGAGGCCGTGACGGTGAAGCCCAGCACGTTGAAGAAGACCACGGCGTACATCATCCAGCCCACCGGCGCGAGGCCCCAGACCAGATAGCACAGCGAGGACGACACCAGTCCCAGCTGCACCAGCCGCTGCGGCGTGGTGCGCTTGAGGAACTGGCGCATCAGCCCGCCCTGCACCAGCACGGACATGACGCCCACCACGAACAGGCTCCAGCCGTTCTCGCGCGGGCCCCAGCCGAACTTCAGGCTGGTGTAGAGCACCCAGCTGGAGTGCATGGTGAACTGCGCCAGGTTGCCCAGGGCGATCACGGCCACCAGCGGGCCAATGCCGCGCAACTGGCTCAGCTCGCGCAGCGCGGACACGGGGTTGGCCCGCTTCCACTCGAAGGCGCGGCGGCTGGCGGCCGGCAGGCTCTCGGGCAACACGAACAGGCCGTAGGCCGTGTTGAGCAGCGCCAGGCACCCGGCCACGTAGAACGGCAGGTGCACGTCGATGTCACCCAGCAGGCCGCCGGTGACGGGGCCCAGGATGAAGCCGACGCCGAACGTCGCCCCCAGCATGCCGAAGCGCTTGGCGCGCTCCTGCGGCGTGCTGATGTCGGCCACGTAGGACTGCGCCACGGCCGAGTTGGCCTGCAGCGCGCCGCCTATCACGCGCACCAGCAGCAGCGCGCCCAAGGCGGGCGCCCAGGCGGTGGCGAAGAAGGTGAAGGCCAGGCCGCAGAATCCGATCAGCAGCACGGGGCGGCGGCCGTAGCGGTCGGACATCGCGCCCAACAGGGGCGAGCCGAAGAAGTTCGCCACGGCGAAGCCCAGGCTCAGCATGCCGAACCAGAAGGCCTGGTCCGTCGCGCTGCCGGTGAAGTGGCCTACCAGCACGGGCAACACCGGGAAGATCATGCCGATGGACATCATGTCTATCAGCACCGTGACCAGGATGAAGGGCATGGCGGCGCGGCGGCCGGAGCCGCGGGTGCTGTTGCCGCCCTGCCCGGGCTGGTCGTTCTGGTCGGGAGTGGGTCCTGCAGTCGTCACGGCCGCGCCCGCTTATTCCATGCGGTAGTTGGGCGCTTCCTTCGTGATCTGCACGTCGTGGACGTGGCTCTCGCGCACGCCGGCGCTGGTGATCTCGACGAACTCGGCACGCTCGTGCATCTGCGCGATCGTGGCGCAGCCGCAGTAGCCCATGGAGGCGCGCAGGCCACCGGCCATCTGGAAGACGATGCTGATCATCGAGCCCTTGTAGGGCACGCGGCCTTCGATGCCTTCCGGCACCAGCTTGTCCGCGTTGGGGTTGGTGGTCTCGTCGTTTTCCTGGAAGTAGCGGTCGGCGGAACCGGCCTTCATGGCGCCGATGGAGCCCATGCCGCGGTAGCCCTTGTAGCTGCGGCCCTGGAATAGGAAGACCTCGCCCGGCGACTCCTCGGTGCCGGCGAACATGCCGCCCATCATCACGGTGCTGGCACCGGCGGCGACGGCCTTGGCGATGTCGCCGGAGTAGCGGATGCCGCCGTCGGCGATCAGCGGCACGCCCGTGCCCTGCAGCGCGGTGGCGACGTTGTCGATGGCGGTGATCTGCGGCACGCCCACGCCCGCGACGATGCGGGTGGTGCAGATGGAGCCGGGGCCGATGCCGACCTTCACGCCGTCGGCGCCGTTCTCAACGAGGGCCAGCGCGGCGGCGCCGGTGGCGATGTTGCCGCCGATGACGTCCACCTGCGGGAAGTTCTGCTTCACCCAGCGCACGCGCTCCAGCACGCCGAGGCTGTGGCCGTGGGCGGTGTCGACCACCAGCACGTCCACGCCAGCCTTCACGAGCAGCTCCACGCGCTCCTCTGTGCCCTCGCCCACGCCGACGGCCGCGCCCACGCGCAGCTTGCCGTGCGCGTCACGCGCGGCGTTGGGGAAGTTGGTCTGCTTGGTGATGTCCTTGACGGTCATCAGGCCGCGCAGCTCGAAGGCGTCGTTGACCACCAGCACGCGCTCCAGCTTGTGCTTGTGCATCAGGGCCTTGCCCTCTTCCAGCGAGGCGCCTTCCTTGACCGTGACCAGGCGCTCGCGTGGGGTCATGATCTCGCGCACGGGAGCGTCCATGCGCGTCTCGAAGCGCAGGTCGCGGCCGGTGACGATGCCCACCACCGTCTTGCCTTCCAGCACGGGGAAGCCGGAGATGCCGTGGTGCTCGGACAGCGCCTTGACCTGGCGCACGGGGGTGTCGGGGGTGACCGTCAGGGGATCGCGCAGCAGGCCCGACTCATAGCGCTTGACGCGGGCCACTTCGGCGGCCTGCTGTTGCGGGCTGAGGTTCTTGTGAACGATGCCGATGCCGCCTTCCTGGGCGATGGTGATCGCGAGGCGGGCTTCGGTGACGGTGTCCATCGCGGCGGACACCAGGGGCAGGTTCAGCGAGATGTTGCGAGACAGCTTGGTGGCGAGGCTGGTATCGCGGGGCAGGACCTGGGAGAAAGCCGGCACCAACAACACGTCGTCGAAGGTGAGTGCTTTGCCAAGTAGGCGCATGAGAAGGCTCCAGACGCAAAAGCGGATTATAGGAAACCCCCCTTGCATGTTCCCTTCGTCCGGGTGCCACGGGGCTTGTGCAACGCATCACGCCGTGCACGGGCGGGAGGGCTCCCGCCGAAGAGCAGCCCTCGTAAAGCCCTGTCAGGCAGGGCGTTTGCGGCGTCCGCCCTGGGCCTGGTAGCGCACGCGGCGGGCCTCCTTGGGGTCCACCTGAAGGCCGCGGCAAAGCTCCACGCGGTCGCCTTCGCGCAGCGGGTGGTCTGCCGCTTCGGCGCGGCCCCAGACGCTGAAGGACAGGGACTGCACGCTGAAGTGTGGATATTTCGTGAGCAATCCGCTTTCCTGCACGGCCTGCTGCAGCGTGGCGCCGTCGGCCAGTTGCAGCCTCACCACGTCCACTTCGCGCGGCGCGGGGCTGAAGACGACTTCGACTTGCATGGGGGAGCTTTCTTCTTCAGCGCGGGCCGTGGACCTGCTCGGCGCGCTTCACGAAGGCATCGACGAAGGTGTTGGCGATGCGGTCGAAGACGGGGCTCACGACCAGCTCCAGCGCGCGGCTGGAGAAGGCGTAGCGCAGGTCGAACTCGATGCGGCAGGCCTTGGGCTCGGTGCCGGGGGCGCCCAGGGGGTGGAAGATCCAGGTGCCGTCGAGCATGGAGAACGGCCCGTCCACCAGCTCCATGCGGACCTCGCGGCCGGGGACCTGGGTGTTGCGGGTGGTGAAGTTGTGGCGCACGCCGGCGTAATGGAGATGCAGCCTGGCGGTCATCGCGTTCTCGGCGCGATCCAGCACCTCGGCGCGGTCGCACCAAGGCAGGAAGGCCGGATAGTCCTCGACGCCGGTCACCAGGTCATAGATCTCGCGCGGCGTGTACCACAGCAGGACCGACTTCTTCACGTGCTTCATACAATGGCGGGATTGTAGGGGCCGCGTCCGGCCCCATCTTTTTGCACATGCCGCCCTCCAATTCCGCACTTATCGCCGAGAACCGCCGCGCCCGCTTCGAGTACCACATCGAGGAGCAATTCGAGGCCGGCATGGTGCTTGCGGGCTGGGAGGTCAAGGCCATTCGCGCCGGCCAGATCCAGCTCACCGACGGCTACGTCGTCATCCGCGATGGGGAGCTGTTCCTCATCGGTTGCCGCATCAATGCGCTGCGCAGCGCCTCCACGCACGTCTTGCCCGAGCCTGACCGGACCAAGAAGCTGCTGATGAAGAAGGAGGAGATCCGCCGCCTCATCGGCAAGGTCGAGCAGCGCGGCTTCACGCTCGTCCCCTTGAACCTTCACTACAAGAACGGCCTGGTGAAGGCGCAGATCGCCCTGGCCAAGGGCAAGGCCCAGCACGACAAGCGCGAGACCGAAAAGCAGCGCGACTGGGAGCGCGAAAAGGGGCGGCTGATGCGGCACAAGGTGTCGACGAAGGCGTGATGTGGGCTGGGTGAGGCTCATGCTTTGCTACGGCCGTAAGCCGACCCGCCCCGCCCTCTGATCCGTCATGCCCGCGAAAGCGGGCATCCACGCGCGCCGATACGGCGCCCTGGATACGGCGGCATCACGCGACGCAGTTCGAAGGCTGCACCTCGGCGATCGTGGATGCCCGCTTTCGCGGGCATGACGAAGTAGAGAGTGCGGCGATTGAGCTTTCGGCCAACGCCCTCACTTCGTCATTCCCCCTCACCTCAGCCGATAACTCCCGCTGTGCCCCTGCACGCGCGCCTTGCGCGCGGCGATCCAGGCCATGGCGCGCAGCTCCACGTGGTGGTGGAACAGCGCCCCGGCGCACAGGCTTGAACCCCATGCCACCGCGATGCCCAGCGCCTGCCACAGCGGCTCAGCCGGCATGAAGGCCGTGAACGCCGCGTTCACCACCAGGCACACCGGGAAGTGCACCAGGAACACGCCGTAGCTGATGCGCGAGACGTAGGCCATGGCGCGCCCAGCGCGGCCCTGCGCCTTGGGCACCCAGTGCGGGCGCCACTGCAGCACGCCCAGCAGCAGCGCCACCAGCGCCGCCACGGCAACGCGTTCGCGGAACTCGGTTGCCAGGGCAACCACCACCAGCACGCCCAGGGCGACGAGCGCCACCTTGCGCGGCCGGGGGCCGCTCCACCACGCCACCAGCACGCCCAGGCCGTAGGCGCCGAAGAAATACAGCGCCACCTCGTCCCAGCCGGACTGCAGGTTGAAGTACAGCAGCGAGCCGCCCACGGCCAGCAGCACCAGGCCCGGCGCCATGCGGCGGCGCAGGCCCCCTTCGCGCTCCATCCACGCGCCCAGGGCCAGCAGGCCCAGCAGCATGGCGTAGAGCTGGAAATCGATGGCCACGTACCAGACGCCGGCCGAGAGGGCCTCGAAGTCCAGCAGGTCGTGCAGCAGCAGCACGTGCGCCAGCAACTGCGCCGGGCGCGGCGGGTTGGAGATGCTGTCGTGCTCCATCCACTCGCCGGCCAGCGCCGAGGCGGCAATGGCGATCAGCAGCATGGCCGCATAGGGCAGCACCAGGCGCGCGTAGCGGTCGCCCAGCAGGCCCCAGGGCGCGGCCTGCGGCTTGAGGCGGCCTTGCGGCGCCAGGCTGCGCGCGGCCAGGAAGCCGCCCAGCACCAGGAACACCTGCACCGCCACGCGGGCATGCTGGGACAGCCATTCGAAGAGGCCCGGTGCCAGGGGCGAGGCCACGTCCGACATCGGCCCGTAGAAGGCCAGGTGGTGCAGGACGATCAACTGGCACGCGACGGCCTTGAGCGCATCCACGTGCGCCCAACGGGAGGCGGCGGACTTCATGCTCGCTCGTCCAGGACGGCGAGCGCCTGCTCCAGGTCGGCGATCAGGTCTTCAACCGCTTCCAGCCCCAGGCTGAAGCGGATGAGCGTGCCGCGGTAGGGCGTGGGCCGCTCGCGCAGGCTGGCCGCGTCGTAGGGCACGGCCAGGCTGATGGGCCCGCCCCAGGACCAGCCGATGCGGAAGAATTTCAGCGCATCCACCACCGCGTCGGCCTGCGCGGGCGTGTAGCGCGCATCCAGCTCCACGGCGAAGAGGCCGGCCGCGGCCGAGCAGGTGTCGGCCCAGGCCTCGTGGCCGGGCGCGCCGGGCAGTGCGGGGTGCAGCACGCGGACGAACTCCGGCCGCTGCTCGCACCAGCGCGCAAGCTCGCGGCCCGCGGCGTCCTGCGCCGCGTAGCGCAGCGGCAGCGAGGGCAGCGAGCGCAGCACGGCTTCCACGTCGTTCAGGCCCACGCCAAGCCCCAAGCGGCTGTGGGCCAGGGCCAGGCGCTTGTAGAGGCGCTCGTCCGCCGTGACGACGGAGCCCATGAGCACGTCGCCGCCGCCGGAGGGATATTTCGTGAGGGCGTGCACCGTGAGGTCCACGCCGAGGGCGAAGGCGTCGAAGGCGATGCCGGCGCCCCAGGTGTTGTCCAGCGCGATCACGGCCCGAGGGGCGTGCTCGCGGATGGCCTTGATGAGCGCGCGCAGATCCGGGAACTCCATGGTCACGGAGCCCGCGGCCTCCAGCCACACCAGTTTCACTTTGGGCGAGAGCAGCGCGGCCAGCGAGGCCGGGTCCATGGCGTCGTAGACCCGGTGCGTGATGCCCCAGCTCCGCAGCTCATGCCGCGCCAACGTCTTGCCGGGCCCATAGGCGTTGTCGGGCAGCAGCAGCTCGTCGTCCTGGGCCAGCAGCGCCATGTCCACCAGCGAGATGGCGGCGAGCCCGCTGGGGGCCAGCAGCGCCTGCTGGCCGCCTTCCAGCGAGGCGATGCGCGCCTCCAGCGTGAAGGTGGTGGGCGTGCCGTGCAGGCCGTAGGTGTAGGCCGACTTGTCCAGCCAACTGTGCGTGCGCAGCGCCGCCGTGTTCGGGAAGAACACGGTGGAAGCCTTGTGCACGCCGACCACGGGCGAGGCGAAATCCGCCGGGGGCACGTAGTCGTGATGGATCAGCGAGGTACTGCGCGACTTTTCGGTCATACGGGCATGCCAACCAGGTCGTGCCCTTCCGCGGCCACGATGCGCACGCGGGTGAACTCTCCCACCTTGAGCGTGCGCGAGGCTTTTTCGGGGGGGAGGATGCGCACGGTGCCGTCGATTTCCGGCGCATCGGCGTAAGTGCGGCCAACGCCCCCCTTGCGGCCCAGGGCCGGGGCGCTGTCCACCAGCACCTGCATGGTGGCGCCGACGCGGCGCTGCAGCTTCTGCACCGAGAGGGCTTCCGCGGTGGCCATGAAGCGCGCGCGGCGTTCCTCGCGCACGGCATCCGGCACGGCACCGGACAGCTCATTGGCCGTGGCGCCCTGCACCGGCGAGTAGGCGAAGCAGCCCGCGCGGTCGATTTGCGCCTCCTGCATGAACTGCAACAGGTAGACGAATTCTTCCTCGGTTTCTCCGGGAAAACCCGCAATGAAGGTGCTGCGGATGACCAGCTCCGGGCAGATTTCACGCCACTTGGCGATGCGCTCCAGGTGGCGCTCGCCGCTGGCCGGGCGCTTCATGCGCTTGAGCACGTCGGGGTGGGCGTGCTGCAGCGGGATGTCCAGGTACGGCAGGATGCGGCCGGTGGCCATGAGCGGCAGCACTTCGTCCACGTGCGGGTACGGGTAGACGTAGTGCAGCCGCACCCAGGCGCCGTACTGCTCGGCCAGCGCGCCGAGCTGCTCGCACAGCTCCAGCATGCGCGTGCGCACGGGCTTGCCGTCCCAGAAGCCGGTGCGGTACTTCACGTCCACGCCGTAGGCGCTGGTGTCCTGGCTGACGACCAGCAGCTCCTTCACGCCGGACTCGAACAGCGCGCGGGCCTCGCCCAACACGTCGCCGATGGGGCGCGAGACCAGGTCGCCGCGCAGGCTGGGGATGATGCAGAAGCTGCAGCGGTGGTTGCAGCCCTCGCTGATCTTCAGATACGCGTAGTGCTTGGGCGTGAGCTTGATGCCGGCGGCACCTCGCGCCTCGGGCACCAGGTCCATGAATGGGTCGTGCGGCTTGGGCACGTGCTGGTGCACCGCGTCCATCACTTCCTGCGTGGCATGGGGGCCGGTGACGGCCAGCACCTTGGGGTGCACCTCGCGCACGAGGTTGTCGCCGCCCTGCTGCCCGGTGCGGGCACCCAGGCAGCCGGTGACGATCACCTTGCCGTTCTCGGCCAGGGCCTCGCCGATCGTGTCCAGGCTTTCCTTGACCGCATCGTCGATGAAGCCGCAGGTGTTCACGATCACGAGATCGGCTCCAGCGTAGGTCTTGCTGGTTTCGTAACCCTCGGCGCGCAGCTGGGTGAGGATCAGCTCGGAATCCGTGAGGGCCTTGGGGCAGCCCAGGGACACGAATCCAATGGTGGGCGCCGCCCCTTGCGGCGCGGCGGAGGTAATGCGGTCAGTCATGGCGGGAATTGTCCCGCAAACTTCAAGGCTGACGTTTTGTCCCGGGAAAACCGGGCATGCCGGGGAACAAGGATTCGGCCTGTTTTTGCATCTGTTCCTGCATTTGTGTGAACAATTTCGTGGATTGCTCCATGTAATTGCTCATCAGGCCCTGCATCAACGGCGCCTGCCCGCTCAGGAATTGCGTCCACATTTCCGGCGTGTATTTCTGGGCGTCGTACAGCCCCCTGCCCTGCTCGGCCAGGCGGCTTTGCAATTCGACGAAGGTCTGCAGATTCTTTTCCAGGTAGGAGCCCATCAGGCCCTGCATGGCGTGGCCGTAGAAACGGATGATGTGCGCCAGCATCTGGGTGGAAAACATCGGCACGCCGCCGGTTTCCTCTTCCAGGATGATTTGCAAAAGGATGCTGCGCGTGAGGTCCTCGCCGCTCTTGGCGTCGCGCACTTCGAAGTCGTCGCCATCCAGCACCATCGTTTTCACGTCGGCCAGCGTGATGTAGGCGCTGGTCTGCGTGTCATAGAGACGACGGTTGGGGTACTTCTTGAGGATGCGCGGTCCGCCGTCCTGAGCGGTGTCCGCATCGCCAGCCGTACCGCCTGGACGCTTCAAAGGCATAAAGAGACCTCCGTAACAAACCCGAGGATTTTAGGCGCTCCACGATGAGACAAAGATGCGCCCAGCCAGGAATTCACAGTAGCAACACGATGGCAACGGCAGCTTTCGTCCCGACCGGGAGGACTGGAGCCCTCATCGCGGCTTGCGGCCGCCACCGCGCTGCAGCGGACCCGGCGCTTTCTTCTGCCGCCCGCTCACTTTCTCTTGCAGATCACGAACGACAGGGGCAAAAACGCTGCCGCCAAAGCAAAAAGGCCATCCACACGGATGGCCTCCAGCCTCGACTTCACACCTTGAACGCCGCGCCCCCACCGCGCGAGGACGGTGGTGGAGGTAAGCGGGATCGAACCGCTGACCTCTTGCATGCCATGCAAGCGCTCTCCCAGCTGAGCTATACCCCCGAAAATCGGAATATGCGCCGTTCAAGCCATAAAATCAAAAATAC
>NZ_BCTC01000130.1 GCF_001571085.1 Azohydromonas lata NBRC 102462 | reverse complement strand
GATGACCTTCAACCCGCCGACGAGCGCGGAAGTTTCTCAGCTACCTATTCGGCAGTGAACGTGAGCGGCGCGTTCATCCTGGTGACCCTGCATTTCTCAGCTACCTATTCGGCAGTGAACCCAGGTGTTCACTGTTTCGGCCGGCGCTGTGTTTTCTCAGCTACCTATTCGGCAGTGAACGCAGCGCGCAGCTTCCCATGATAGCCCGGCTTTTTCTCAGCTACCTATTCGGCAGTGAACGCCGTTGGCGCCTCCCACTCGTCAGGGTCCGTTTTCTCAGCTACCTATTCGGCAGTGAACGGTATGCGTAGCTGGAACGGCTCCACCGGATCATTTCTCAGCTACCTATTCGGCAGTGAACGACTTCCAGGGCAAAGGCTTCTACGAGCGCGATTTCTCAGCTACCTATTCGGCAGTGAACTGGAGGCTGCGAAGTGGGTTGCGCCGTTCAATTTTCTCAGCTACCTATTCGGCAGTGAACAGCGCAGTGCCGGTGCGCACCGCCTCCAGCGCTTTCTCAGCTACCTATTCGGCAGTGAACGAAACTTGGCGCACCAGCCGGTCAGCAATCGTTTTCTCAGCTACCTATTCGGCAGTGAACACGACGACCGCGGATGAATCGGCGTACAACGGTTTTCTCAGCTACCTATTCGGCAGTGAACGGCGCGTGGCGCCGTCGCAGGTCCGCCGCGAATTTCTCAGCTACCTATTCGGCAGTGAACGGCACGCCGCTCGCCGTTTACGCCGCCGCGATTTTCTCAGCTACCTATTCGGCAGTGAACGACGAATACCGGGCCTTCCTGGCCGAGATGAATTTCTCAGCTACCTATTCGGCAGTGAACGTGGTTCCCTGCGTCTTGGTGTCAGAAGTGGATTTTCTCAGCTACCTATTCGGCAGTGAACTCTTTGTGAATCGCGCCGTGGCCGGCTGCTCTTTTCTCAGCTACCTATTCGGCAGTGAACGGTCGGGTGTATTGACCATGAGAATCAAGGGATTTCTCAGCTACCTATTCGGCAGTGAACAGTTGGTCATGTTTTAGGTTCTTCGGTGTGTTTTTCTCAGCTACCTATTCGGCAGTGAACCGTCGCTGGAGCATTAACAAAACAACCCGGCTTTTCTCAGCTACCTATTCGGCAGTGAACGCCGGATTCACAAACCGCAAGCCACAGCACAATTTCTCAGCTACCTATTCGGCAGTGAACAGGTCATTGAGGACCACCAGCGCGGCGCCACATTTCTCAGCTACCTATTCGGCAGTGAACTGTCCGTGGACATGCGGAACCGGCCGCACCAGTTTCTCAGCTACCTATTCGGCAGTGAACCTCGGTGCGGCGGTCGCCGAAAACCACGTCAGTTTCTCAGCTACCTATTCGGCAGTGAACACGGCGAGGAAGCCGTCTACATCGGCAAGGCCTTTCTCAGCTACCTATTCGGCAGTGAACGGTGGGCGGGATCTGCAGGATGGGCGTGGACATTTCTCAGCTACCTATTCGGCAGTGAACGGCCTCATGGCCGCCTGCGGCATCGCGCCTGATTTCTCAGCTACCTATTCGGCAGTGAACCAGCACTTCCACGGCTTCACGGTGGACGTGAATTTCTCAGCTACCTATTCGGCAGTGAACGTTCTGCGATATTCAAATTAGCCCTCTGTATGTTTCTCAGCTACCTATTCGGCAGTGAACCTCACCGCCATCTCGGAACAGACCAACGCCGTTTTCTCAGCTACCTATTCGGCAGTGAACCGAATCCACTATTGTTGCTGCCGGTGCCGGTTTTTCTCAGCTACCTATTCGGCAGTGAACGAGTGAGCACAGCCATTTAGCTGCAGTCCCCATTTCTCAGCTACCTATTCGGCAGTGAACGAAGCCGCGCAGGTGCAGACGCGCGCGTACTTTTTCTCAGCTACCTATTCGGCAGTGAACATGCCGGCTAATCGGAGGTCCCTTTTACCGGGTTTCTCAGCTACCTATTCGGCAGTGAACCTTGGCTGCGCGCCGACTGCGGATTGAGCTTTTTTCTCAGCTACCTATTCGGCAGTGAACCGCGTTATGTACGACGGGTTTAGCGCGCTGAATTTCTCAGCTACCTATTCGGCAGTGAACGTTGCCCCTGCAACAACCGCAGCCGCCCGCGAGTTTCTCAGCTACCTATTCGGCAGTGAACATTTCGTCGCGCGCCGCCAAAGTGGCTGCGCGTTTTCTCAGCTACCTATTCGGCAGTGAACAAGGAGCGGCTGCTGGCCCTGCTGCGCGAGAATTTCTCAGCTACCTATTCGGCAGTGAACAACCCTGCGTGGTGTTCAGCAGCTTGCGGATATTTTCTCAGCTACCTATTCGGCAGTGAACTTACTTCGAGGACCGGGCCGGAAACGTTGCCTTTTCTCAGCTACCTATTCGGCAGTGAACCTGTAGCGGTAGCCGTAGGCTGCCTACGCCTATTTCTCAGCTACCTATTCGGCAGTGAACGCGGTGCCGGTGCTCGCGCAGGCCGCAGCAGTTTTCTCAGCTACCTATTCGGCAGTGAACAGCGTGGCATACGTGCCCCCGCTGGCGTACTCTTTCTCAGCTACCTATTCGGCAGTGAACAGCAGCGGCAGCCACAACCACAGCGCGACGGCTTTCTCAGCTACCTATTCGGCAGTGAACTTCGATGATGGTCGTGCCGTCGATGCGCAGCTTTTCTCAGCTACCTATTCGGCAGTGAACGTTGAGGATCGCGTTGAAGCCGTCGTTCGACATTTCTCAGCTACCTATTCGGCAGTGAACATTCGCCGACGTATGACCAGATCATTTTCGAGCTTTCTCAGCTACCTATTCGGCAGTGAACGCCGCGATGGCTTGCGGGTCGCGCGTGGCGTATTTCTCAGCTACCTATTCGGCAGTGAACACCGGCAAAGCCAACGGCCGCCCCTTTTACATTTTCTCAGCTACCTATTCGGCAGTGAACGGTTTTCACCTTGACCGTGGCGCCATCGAACATTTCTCAGCTACCTATTCGGCAGTGAACAGCCTCAAATCCGCATGCGTAATGCGCTGAAATTTCTCAGCTACCTATTCGGCAGTGAACGCCGGGCCGGCACCGGCCAGGGCATCCACCCATTTCTCAGCTACCTATTCGGCAGTGAACGCCGCGTACTCCTTCAGCAGCGCGCCGATGTTTTTCTCAGCTACCTATTCGGCAGTGAACGCGCTCCAGGGAGGCCCCGCCCAGCTCTTCCAGTTTCTCAGCTACCTATTCGGCAGTGAACGAGATGAAGAAGGCTGCGGCCAAGCGCACCGTTTTCTCAGCTACCTATTCGGCAGTGACCCGCGTGCTCTGGCGCTCCGAAGGGTATGCGATTTTCTCAGCTACCTATTCGGCAGTGAACCTGGCCATGAACAGCACACCGCGCGGCCCCATTTTCTCAGCTACCTATTCGGCAGTGAACATGCCGGCCGCCGACGCCATCAAGGCGCTGGATTTCTCAGCTACCTATTCGGCAGTGAACCATCGTGTCCTCGCGCTGCACTTCCGTGTCCGTTTCTCAGCTACCTATTCGGCAGTGAACGCCGAACTGCGCGTGCGTGCGCTGTCCACCGATTTCTCAGCTACCTATTCGGCAGTGAACACTACCGGGCCGGCTTCCCCGGCGAGGGCAAGTTTCTCAGCTACCTATTCGGCAGTGAACGTTCCGCAAACGAAGGCAGCCGCTGCCGTGCTTTTCTCAGCTACCTATTCGGCAGTGAACTCGCGCACGAGGCTGCGCGCGTCGCGCAGCAATTTCTCAGCTACCTATTCGGCAGTGAACCACGATCCGCCTGCTCAAGCACGCTTTCGAAATTTCTCAGCTACCTATTCGGCAGTGAACGTGATGCGCGAGCTGGACGGCATGGCATGGGTTTTCTCAGCTACCTATTCGGCAGTGAACCGTCATCGCGGCGCCGGCCGGTCCGGCGGGTTTTTCTCAGCTACCTATTCGGCAGTGAACGCGCAGGAGGCGCGCGCCTACTACGAGCAGATTTTCTCAGCTACCTATTCGGCAGTGAACGTTCCTGTTGTCAGAGAACGGCAGTAATCGGTTTTCTCAGCTACCTATTCGGCAGTGAACTGGCGCGCCTGAAGCGCGTGGCAAAGGTCGCTTTTCTCAGCTACCTATTCGGCAGTGAACCTCCCGCGGACTCAGGCCGCCGCGCTCAGCCATTTCTCAGCTACCTATTCGGCAGTGAACATTGCGGCGCGGCGCTGCCGCATGGCCCGCATTTTCTCAGCTACCTATTCGGCAGTGAACCGCCGTCCACCGTGTAGAGCCACGCCGCGATTTTTCTCAGCTACCTATTCGGCAGTGAACGGAGCGCGCGGCCCTTACGCCGGCCGCCGCCATTTCTCAGCTACCTATTCGGCAGTGAACCCACCTGGAGGGACAGGACCTGCTGCCCAACTTTTCTCAGCTACCTATTCGGCAGTGAACTCCGTGAGAGAGCGGGCGGGCTGCGCCGCCGTTTTCTCAGCTACCTATTCGGCAGTGAACAGCGCATCCTGGACTGACGCAGAGCACGCCATTTTCTCAGCTACCTATTCGGCAGTGAACGGCTGCGCCGCTGCTGGAGCGGCGCCGGCCAGTTTCTCAGCTACCTATTCGGCAGTGAACGCGCGCGGCGTCCGGGTCTTTCGTGACGAACTTTTCTCAGCTACCTATTCGGCAGTGAACGCCTCGCGCGGAACGCCGACCACGTACAGCCATTTCTCAGCTACCTATTCGGCAGTGAACGAGGCGGGCACCGTGGCCCAGCTTGACCTGCTTTTCTCAGCTACCTATTCGGCAGTGAACGTATTGGGCACTGTTATAGGAACATGGATTGATTTCTCAGCTACCTATTCGGCAGTGAACGTGAGCTGCTCGGCGGCCTCCATCGCGGCGGTTTTCTCAGCTACCTATTCGGCAGTGAACAGCTGTTCACGCAGATGGAGCGCGAGAACCGATTTCTCAGCTACCTATTCGGCAGTGAACGCAACTGAGCCAGACCCGAACTATGTGGAGTTTTTCTCAGCTACCTATTCGGCAGTGAACTGCGACGACCGGCTTGGCCAGCGGCTCGCTTTTTTCTCAGCTACCTATTCGGCAGTGAACGCCCTGGAGCAGCCGGCCAATCCCCCCGTGCTTTTCTCAGCTACCTATTCGGCAGTGAACGGACAGCCTGGCTTCAGAAATCCTCGGCTGCATTTCTCAGCTACCTATTCGGCAGTGAACGCGCAGACACCACGACGTGATGCCGTTATCTTTTTCTCAGCTACCTATTCGGCAGTGAACGCCGACGGCGGGATGCTCGGCGCGCTCAGCGTTTTCTCAGCTACCTATTCGGCAGTGAACATTCCCATCGCCGAACGTCATCCAGTTTCGCTTTTCTCAGCTACCTATTCGGCAGTGAACCGCGGCGCAGCGCGCGAACGGCTTGAGCAGGTTTTCTCAGCTACCTATTCGGCAGTGAACGCGCAAAGCTGGCGGTTCTGCAGTCCGCTGGTTTTCTCAGCTACCTATTCGGCAGTGAACTCGTCGACCCCGGCGCAACCGCGAACGCAAAGTTTCTCAGCTACCTATTCGGCAGTGAACGGACACGCAGTTGAACAGGATGCCGTTGTAGTTTTCTCAGCTACCTATTCGGCAGTGAACGAGGCCGGCCGCGTCATCAATGCGCGCGTGGTTTTCTCAGCTACCTATTCGGCAGTGAACTCTTTCTGCAGTTGCAGATGGATCACGACGGTTTTCTCAGCTACCTATTCGGCAGTGAACAAGCCGCCTTCCATTCTAAGTGCTTGTTGTTAAAGAGCTTTCCGCCTTTTCAGCCCGTCGGACCCTTTTGGCGCAGCGGCGCGCAAGTGCCTGATGGATCAAGCACTTGCGCGCGCCTTGGAAAAAAGGGTCAAAAAAGGGTGGGCCGGGTCAGAAATGCGGCACGGTGGCCGTGGTGCTGAGGCCATAGGCATTGAAGCTGCCGGCCTGCGCTTCGGACTGCAGCGGGCCCTGGCGCAGAAACAGCCGGAAGCTTTGGCCCGTGCTCGCGCTGCTGAGCGTCACGAACGGCAGCCGCAGTTGCTCGGCCACACTGTCCGGTATGCGCTGCAGCGCCTGCGCCTCGTCCAGACCGTGGCGCTTCATCAGCCGCCGGCGCAGCCGCGCCGGGTTGCTGTGCGCCTGCACCCGGCGCAGCGTGCGGTGGCCTGCGCCGGACGGCACGGCGGCCATGGCCGCCACCGCGCAGTGGTCGCGCATGCCCTTGAGCCAGCTTTGCTCCATCAGCCGCGACAACTCGCCTTCCGGGCCCAGCAGGCGCAGCCGCTCGCCCAGCGTCGGCGCGCGCTCGTCGTACCCGGGAAAGCTCACCGCGACTGCCGTGTGCCTACCCTGCGACAGCGCGCGGTGCAGCTTGGCGTAAAGCGCGGCCATGAGCTGATGCGGCGGGAACTCCGGGTCCGGCAGGAGCTGGATGTCGATGTGGTGCAGCAGCATCGCGCCGCCCTCACTCCGCATCGCCAAAGACGCCGCCGCGGATGAGCGTGGCCATCACGAAATGCTGCTGCGGCACGTCCGGCGCCTTGTCCTTGAGCACCCAGGCGTCGAGCAGGTTGTAGAAGTCCAGCTTCTTCTGCGGCTGGCGGCAGGCCTTGCCCAGCGTCGTCACAGAGCCGTAGGGCTCCACGGCGATGGGGCCCAGCAGCTCAGCCTCGGGGTGCCAGGTGTCTATGGTGCGCAGCGCGTTGCCGACCTTCTGCGAATGCACGCCCGCCACGTCGCCCACGGTGTAGAGCGTCTTGCTCTTCTTGCTGTTGTCGCGGTCCAGGATCAGCTCCTGCGAAGGGAACACCTCCTGCCCCGCCCCCACGCGCACGAAGGCAGTGATGCCCAGCAGCACGTGGCTGTCGCCGGACAAGCCCTTGGCGATGAGCTGCGCCACCTCCTCCAGCGCAGGCGCGACCTCGCCCGGCGCATCGAAGTGGCGCAGAGACAGCGCCAGCGCGTCAAAGCTCCAGCGCCGCGCGGCCACGCCTTCCACCAGATGCTCCACGCGCACATCCACCTGCTCGGCGCCGGTGCGGTTGCGCCACAGGAAGCGGCCGTTGGCGAGGTTGAAGGCGTAGCGCCGCGCCAGCTCCGCGAAGCCGTGGGCCTGCACGTAGCCGGCCACGGTCTGGCGCAGCTTGGCTTGGTAAGCGGCGTTGTTGCAGGCGGAGGGCGTGCCCGCCCCCTGCAGCACGCGCAGCGTGAAAGCCACGCGCAGCGTGTCGCAGTCGGCGGGCAGCGTGGCGACGTCCACGGTCTGCAGGTTGGGCTTCTCGATCTGGGCGTCGAGCTTGGCCGGGTCCTGGTCCTTGGTCTTCAGGCGGTTGGAAATCGTGCCGCGCACGGACTTCTCGCGCACCGGCACGGGTGCCCAGGCTTTGGCAGCGTCGCGCGACTCCCAGCGGCCGGCGCTGAAGAGGGCGTCCGAGGGGTCGAGCTTGCGTTCGAAGGCGAGGACGGAGGCGGTCTTGAGCTCGGCGTCAGCGGTCTTGGTGGCCATGGTCAAAGGTTCCTAACGAAATCGGGGTTTTCAGAGAACTTCTTGGGCGGGAACTGCAGGGGAGGAAGGCGGCGCGTAGCCGTTAGAACAGCGGTAGAGGTCCGGCGAGTCCTCGTGGGCGGGGACGTACCAGAACAGGTCTTCAAAGCGGTTGAGGCGGTGCGGGCTGATCCACTGGCCCATGCCGTACACGCCTTCGACGAAGCGCACGGGCGTGGCGGCGTCGCGCGCACCGGCCACGGTGCCGGCCGGATGCAAGGCCGACAGGGCCGCGAAGCCAACGGGAATGGGCACCAGCCAGCCTTCGCGGCTGTCGTTGCGCCACTCGACGTGCTCCTGCTCGCTGCCGTCCGGGCGCGTGCGCTTGTCCACGACGGCACGGGTGGTGAGGCGGGAGAGGTCCAGCCAGGCGTCCAGCGGCGTGGCGTCCACGTCGGCTTGGCGCAGTGCCTGCAGCCGTGCGGCCAGCAGGTCGTCGCGAGAGACGAGGGCAAAGCCGGGCAGGCAGCGGCGCATGAGGCGGCGGAACTGTTTACCGGCCTCCTCCGACCCTTCCTCGGCCAGCAGGTCCAGCAGCGGCGGCGCGGCGCGGCGTCCGCCAGGCAGGGCCGGCATGACGCTGCCGCCGGCGATGCGCATGCCCTGCACGGTGTGGGCGATGCGCTCGGCCAGCGCCTTGCGTTCGGCTGCGGCGTCCTGCAACGCGGCGGGGCCGGCGATGTCCACGTCGAACACCAGCGTCACATCCAGGTGGGCGCGGCCTTCTTCCACGATGGCCGCGGTGCCGCCGTCGGCCTTGATGGGATTGCGCGTGAGCCGGAAGCTGCGCGTGAAGCCACCGGTGGTGACCTGGGGGTCGAAGCCGTGGCAGACCACGCCGATGCCCTCGAAGCGCACGCCGGCATCCCGGCCCAGGCGCCGGGCCAGCGCGGTCATGGCACCGAGAAAGGCGGTCATGGCCGGGAAGCCCCAGGTCAGCGGGCTGGAGATGGCGTTGGCGTTCTGTATGCGCAGCCGCGGCAGCAACAGCACGGCGCGGCGCCAGTCGTCGGCGGTGGGCAAGTCGTGCTCACTCATAGGACACCTCCAGGTCGTAGGCGCGTATTTCCTCCAGCACGGTGTCGCGCCATTCCTTGAACTCCGGGTCGGCGAAGTCGAGCTTTACGCGCAGTTGCTCGTTGAGCCAGTTGGCGAAGCCGGCGGCGATGCGCCCGGACACGTCGTCCGTGAACAGGCGTTCCTCTTGCGGCACGCCCAGCGGGTCCAGCCAGCACCGCTCGGCATCGCTGAGGCGGCAGTCGGCGTCCTGGCTCCAGCCCTCGGCCAGGTCGCGCAGCTCGGCGGTGAAGTGGATGAACTCCTCCACCAGGGCGTTCACGAGCTTGGCGCGGTGCTGGCGCGTTTCGACGACGCGGGCCGGGTCGGTTTCCAGGTAGCCGCGCAGCAGCGGCACGAGGCGGCGCACCTGATCGCGGTAGCCGAACACCTTGAACAGCGTGGCCACGCGCAGCAGCGGGCGCACGGGCTCGCTGTGCCAGGTGGGGGGCAGCGAGGCGAGGAGCGGACTGTTGCCGCGGTGCTCGGTATTGAGTTGCCCGATTACTTGCGGTTTGGTTCCACCAAGTTTTCGAATTGCCAAATCGGGGTAGTCGTGTATCGGCTGCTCCACAAAGCGCCGTTCGCGACGCGCTGCCCTTGCAACTTTCGCTGCTTCACCAAAACGGTCTTGCTCGAGCTGCAAGTACAGGTGATGAACCAGCGAAGTTGGGTATAGCGGCGCCAGCAAATGAAAAGAGGCATCGCTAAATGGGTCATCGCCGATGAGCCAATAAATCTGTTTGGCCGTTGTATGACTGGCCGTGCGTCCCCGCGGCTCACCAAGACTGGCAAAAGCAGAAATCAGGGATTCCGCCGCGTTTTGGTCGTCAGACAGGACAGCCGAAAAATCTGCATCCCGTTCCTGCGCCAACTGCAGAAGCGTTTTCCCATCGCACTCCAACTTCAGGAACTTGTAGACGTCGAGTGAACCTGCATTGCCCACCACGTCCAGCTCACAGTTGTCTGGTAAGCAATGACTTCCAGCGAAAGGGATAGAAGGTAACGACGAAGGACGAACCAGCAGATTCGTTCCCCTTGCGTCCGGATGCATCGGCTTAAGCGAATGCGTCACCGCTTGCAGTTGCAAGACGCGCCGCGCCGCGTCGGGGAGCCAGGTGCCGGGCTGGTACTGCTGGCGCAGCTCGGCACGCTTGGGATCGTTGTCAGACAGTTTTTCGAGCTTGTCGCTCAGTCGCTCGGCCAGAAAGGCTGAGACGAGCGAAGCCAGCTCTGCCTGACGCGCTCGGTTTGGCGTTGGCATGGTTCCAGTTCATCAAGAAGCGGCGCAAAGCCGCGGAAGTTGTGCTTCGCCGCAACTTCTCGAAGCACTGGAGGTAAAGCCCAGTCAACTGTTCAGATAGTTTCGTCCTCAGCGAGTGATTGTTGAGTCCCTCGGCTCTATCAAACATGAGCCTTCGCAAACCCCAGGGCTGGATGAAACCTCCAGCCCTGGGCGTTCCTCGGCACGGTGACCTCGCCGAAGCGCAGAGCGCATTTGAAGAGGCTCAGGCCCCGCTCCTGCGCCAGCCGCTGCAGCTCCTCCAGGTAGTCCGTCACGCCCCAGGGCGCGATGCCGGGGCCCTGCACCTCTTCGTCCGGCACGCGCTTGTGATGAGCGCGGTCCACCTCCAGCCAGGGCTGCTCGCGGCCCTGGCGCTTGCGCTCATCGACCATTTCCACCAGCTCACAGTTGTCGCCGTCCTCGTTGGGCAGCAGGCGCAGCTCCACTTCCGGCGCGTCGCTGTCGTCGCGAAAGCGCTGCTGCTGCGGCAGCAAGGCGGTGGTGAGCGCGTCCTGCGGCGCTTCGCTCCACCAGCTCGCGGCGTTGAGCCGGCGATGCACCGACTGCGCCGAAGCCCGCACCCGCCGGCCAGCCGGCGCCGCGGCCGCTGGTTCGGCGCGCAGCACCTCGGCGGCCGTGCGCGCGTGCTCCAGGTCGGCCAGCCGCTGCTGCGGCTTGAGCGGCGGCGGCGCTTCGGCAATGCGCGGGCAGGCGTCCAGGCACTCCACGTCCAAGCCGTCCAGCAGCGGGCGCAGGTCGTGGCTGTCCAGGTGGAACAGGCCTTCGTCCCGCTCGTAGCCCGGCCGGCAGAAAGCGGCGCGGCCCGGCCGCTCGAAGTGCCGCAGGTTGTGCCTGAACACGTGCACGTTGGGCACGGCACAGGGCTCCAGACTGTGGCGCCGCACGCGGCCCAGCAACTGGATGAGCGAGCGCAGCGACGAGGGCTCCACCACGGCCCAGGAGTACGAGTGGTCCCGGCCGACTTCGGTCACGCTGGTGCCGAGCACGATGAAGAGGTGATCGGCCTCGGGGTGCCGGTCGATGCGCTCGCGCACGTCCGGCCGCGCGAACGCCTTCTTCGGGTCGTGGCGCTTGAGCGCCGTGTCGAGCTGATGCTCTATGGCCGAGCGCACCAGCAACGGAAACTGCGAGTGGTACACGCACAGGTGGATGCGCAGCCCCTGCGGCGCGCCCAACCGGTACAGCGCCAGCGCCACTTCGTACAGCGGCTCGATGTTGGCCATGCGCACCAGGCCAAAGCTCACGCGCTTGCCGCTGGCCGGGTCCACTTCGGCGTGGCGGCGGTGCAGCTCGCAGGCGGACTTGAGCACCGCCTGCGCAAAGCCCTCGTGCCGCGCCTTGTCGTTGCGGGCCTGGGCCAGTGGAAGATCGACCAGCTCCACGCGGCGCCGGTGCTTGGGCGGTCGCCGCGGTGGCGGTTGAAGTGCGCGCGGCCGTGGCGGTAGGCCTCGAACAGGCCCTGCACCAGCGACGGCGGCAGCGTCGCCGAGGACAGCAGCACGCGGCTGCCCAGCAGCCCCGCCCAGTGCACCAGCCGCGTGAGGGCGGGTAAATCCTCCAGGCCGAAATCGTCGGGCTCGTCCAGCACCAGGTCGCCGCTGAGCAGGCGCAGCATGGGGGCGATCTGGCGCCCGCCGCGCTGGCTCTCGGTCGCGGGCGTGAGGTGGTCGATGGTGCACACCAGCACCGGCGCCTCCAGCAGCCTGCGCGCCATGGGGTCCTTGAAGACGCGGCGCAGCAGCGGGTCGCCGTCGCGGCCTTCCTCGAAATCGACTTCGGCTTCCTCGTCCAGCAGCTCCTGCCGGGAGGCGGAGCCGGTCTTCTCGGCCTTGGCCTCGTAGTGCTCGAACAGCTCGCGGCTGGCGGCGCCACCCACGCGTATGGCCAGCTCGTCGTCGCCCAGGCCGAGCTTGGCGCGCATCTCGCGGCCGGTCTGCAGCGTGAGGGTGCGCAGCCCCATGGCGAAGGCGCAGCGCAGGCCCAGCACGGGGTCGGCCAGCGCGTGCATCACCCGTGCGTTGCCCAGCGTCTTGCCGCAGCCGGTGGAGGCCATGTTGACGATGAAGGCGCCCTGGCGGCGGCTGCGCTCGCGCAGCGTGGCGGCGAGGTCGGCGGCCTTGTCCTGCCAGCGGAAGCGCTCATCACTGGCGCGCTGGCGCAGCGCGCGGCACTTGCCCAGACGCGGCAAGGCCTGGGCGAAGCGCGGCAGGGCGTGGGCAATCTCGCGGCTGGCCTTGGCCACGCCGATGAGGTGCTCGTCCAGGGTCTGATTGGGGCTGCCGTCCCTGCAGGTGTTGGCCAGCAGCGAGCAGCCGGCCGGCACGGTCACGCGCTCGGCGTGCTTGCCTTCCAGGCTGGAGTAATGGTGGTCGGCCAGCATCAGGCTCAGCCGCGCCAGGTGCATGACATAGGGCTCGGCCAGCCACGCGTAGCCCGCGCCGCGGTCGGCGTGCTGCAGCCGGCACAGCAGCCGGCGGGCAATGCGCGCGGCCTGGCGCTGCCAGTGCGGCGTGGTGACGGGCAAGCCCTGCGGGAATGTCCAATACGCCTTGATGCGCCCGCGCTCTTCGCTTTGCGGCAGCTCGTTCCAGGTGGACTGGATCTGGGCCAGCACGTTCGCCAGCTCGCGGCTGGTGATGTTGTCGAGCTTGACGCCCAGCCAGGGGCGCTTGCCGGTTTCCGCATCCACGTTGCCGGGCATCACCGGCAGGCGGTGGTGCGTGACGACCAGCCAGCCCACGGCCTGCGCCAGCGGCCGGCCCGCGAGGCTGGCGAAGGGCGGCTTGGGCTCAGGCACCAGGCCGTCGCGCAGCTCGTTCTCGAAGTGCTCGGTGATCCAGGCATCGAGCCGGCCGGCGTCGGGGCCGCACAGGCGAGCGAGCCAGGTGGCGTCGTCGTCGTCGCCGACGAAGGCCTCGAAGAGGCGCAGCGACACCCACTCGTGGCGGTAGTCGTTGCGGCCCTCCCACTTGTTTTTCAGCCGCTCTTGAAACGCCAGGCAGGACTTGCCCAGGTCGTGCAGCAGCGCGGCCAGGGCGGACAGGAGGTCTATGTCCTCGCCGCTGTGCCAGTCGTTCTCGTCCTGGGTGCGCAGCACGTTGCTGCTGGTGGTGTTGGTGGGCACGGCGCCCTGGGCGTTGAAGCAGCGCGCGTCGCCCACGGTCCACAGCAGCTCGCTGTGGTCCAGCCCGCGTATCCAGTGGCAGGCCACGGCGGTGTTCTTGCGCGCGGTCTTGCGCAGCAGGCGGCGCAGCGTGTCCAGCCCTTCCTGCGTGATGGCGGTCTGCCAGGTGCGGTCGCCGCGGCGCTCGGCGAACTGGTCCAGGATGCGGCGCGTCTCGGTGAGCGCCTTTTTCTCGCACTGCGAGATGAGCAGGACGTTCATGCCCGGGCCCCCTGCTGCGCGGCGGCTGCGCTCTCGGCGGCCAGGGCCACGCGCTGTGCGGTGTCCTTGAGCACGTCGATCATGAAGTCCAGCGCCCCGCTGCGCGTGAGGGCCTCGATGCAGGCCTGGCGGAATTCCTGCTCGGTGTGGCCGCGCATGGCGGAGACGAAGGCCTGCGGGAGGATGACGGCGTCCTTCACCAGGTCGGCCACGTCGAACACCAGGCCGCCCTTGCGCGTCTTGCCGTGCAGCACGGCCAGCCCGTGCGGCAGGCCCAGCACCCAGGCAGCCGTGGCGCCCAGGCCGTAGGCGAGGTAGTTGCCGTGGTCCAGAAAGCCATTGGCGGCGTCCTGCCCCTCGCCGCGCTTGGCGCGAACGAACTCGCCGTGCCGCGTGGCCTGCGCCGCCAGGCGGTAGAGGTGCTTGGTCAGCCGCGCCTCCTCGGCGAGCAGCGAGGCGTTGTCGGCTGCGGCGTCCATGGCCGACAGCGAGGCGTCCAGCAGCGGCTGCAGCACGGCGGCCTCGACGCTGAAACCCTGGTCCTTGAGGTTGCGGCTGCCTGTCCAGTGCCGGGCCACGCGCTCCAGGCGGGCGCGCTGGAAAAGCTTGGCGGCGGCCAGGCGCCAGTGGTCGTCGAACCAGAAACGCACCCAGCGCTGCAGGTACTCGGTGGGCCGGTACTCGCTTTGCGCAGGCAGCCAGGCCACCTCCTGCTCAACTTCCGTGCTGGCGAACAGCGGCGTGCCGCCGCCACCGCAAAAGCCCAGCATCACGCCGGCCTTGGCCAGCTCGCGCACCGCCGCCTGCGTCACCGAGGTGCCCGTGCCCAGCAGCACGGTGGTGGTGTTGGCGATGGGAATGTTCCAGTACAGGGACTGCTTGCCCTTTTCCGTCACGTACTCCACGCGCCCACCGTTGACGAGCACGCGGCAGTGCTCCAGGTAATAGATGTTGGCGCGCTTGGAATGCAGGATCGTCTTCAGGTCGCCCGCTGCGATGTCATCCATTCTTGTCTGCCCCCTTTGCGGCGGCATGATGGACTCGCAGGTGGCTCGCTACGTGAGCCTGCGCAAGGTTTCAACGGATTCGGCGCAGCGGCTGCAGGGCGCCGGCGCGGGGAAGCCGATGACGGGCGGCGCCGGCCCGCCATCAGGCGCGTCAGGCGGCCTTACTTGTGCTCGTCATCCCCGCTGCCTTGCCGCGACGAAGTCTGGCGCGCGTCGCCGTCCTTGTCGTGGCTGCCCTGGCTCTGTTGGGCCTGCTCCTTCTCCTTTTCCTTCTTCTCGGCCTGGTGGTGGCCTATGGCGCAGCCGGCGGCGGCGCCCAGCACGCCGTGCTCGCCGGCCACGTGGCCGGCCACGCCGCCCACGGCCGCGCCCTTGATGCAGCCCTTGGCCTGCACCACGCCGGGCAGCGCCAGCGGGGCGATCAGCGCGGCAATGGCCAGCAGTCGGTGCGGGGTCTTCATGGCGGATCTCCTCATGCGAATCAATGGATGCCCCCACGGTAGCCCGCGCCGCGGCGGTGCGCCGTCGGCGCTTGCCGCCAACCGCTGTAGGACGGCTCCCATGCGCGGCGGGCCCGCGCACGGCAGCGTCCGCCGCGCCGGCCGCGCCCACTGCACCGGCCGCGCCGGCGGCTCAGGCGTCTTCGTCCACCGGGCGCTCCTTGCGCACCACGCCCAGCTTCAAGTCCAGCACGCCCAGGATGCGGTTCATGGTCTGCACGGTGCCGTCGCTGCGGCCCTGCTCGATGTCCTGCAGCGTGCGCGCCGACAGGCCCGCCATGCGCGCCAGCTCGTAGCTGGTCAGGCGCAACGTCTTCTTCAAATGCCGTACGGCGTCGCGCAGGCTCCACTCGGGGTGCGCCAGTACGTCCTCAACGGCCTGGCGACGCATTTCCCGTTGCTGCGACAACGACATCGGCGTGTAGCGCTTGTCCATGTTCTCGTGCCCCTCCCATGGGCGAACACGGGCCGTGCAAGGCTGTAAAGCGCTCGCGGCCCCTCCCCTGATTTCTCCAAACCCTCGATTCATGAAAGCACGGATAACCGGTCAAAACAAAGGCACGGTTTCGGGTGTTATTCACAGATTTCTGTGCAAATAGATTTTTTGATCTGCCTTCAAGAAACACTGACTCCCGCGCGGCGGCCGTCAGCCATCTGCGCGATGCTTGACGGGCTGTACAGGCCCGGCAGACGGGCCCGCTGACCCCAAGGAGACGACGCGATGACGCGCATGAACCCCTACGACACCGGACTGGACAAGAACGCGGCCAACTTCGTGGCGCTGTCGCCGCTGAGCTGGCTGGAGCGCTCGGCCCACGTGTATCCGCAGCGCGTTGCGCTGGTGCATGGCGCGCTGCGCCAGACCTGGGCCCAGACCTTCGAGCGCTGCCGCCGCCTGGCCAGCGCGCTGCAGTTGCGCGGCGTGGGCCGCGGCGACACGGTGGCGGCCATGCTGCCCAACGTGCCGGCGATGGTTGAGGCGCACTTCGGCGTGCCGGCCGCGGGCGCGGTGCTCAACACGCTCAACACGCGGCTGGATGCGGAGTCCATCGCCTTCATGCTCCAGCACGGCGAGGCCAAGGTGCTGCTGACCGACCGCGAGTTCGCTCCCGTCATCGGCAAGGCGCTGGAGCTGCTGGGCGGCCCGCGCCCGCTGGTGGTGGAGGTGGAGGACGCGCTGGCCCCGCCGGGGCAGCGCCTGGGCGAGATCACCTACGAGGAACTGCTGGCCGGCGGCGACCCGGCCGCA
>NZ_BCTC01000129.1 GCF_001571085.1 Azohydromonas lata NBRC 102462 | reverse complement strand
AATCGTGCCCACGTTGACGTGCGGCTTGGTCCGCTCGAACTTACCTTTTGCCATTGCTTTCTCCTGATCAAAGAGCAGTGCCAGTGCTCATGTTTAAGGTCTCGCGGCGATGCGTGATGCCGCCTGCCACTGGCAGCAGACGGTGCACCTACCGAAGACCGGCTTGAATTCTTTGCCCACGGCTTCAAGCCGTGGGCGCAAACGTGACGAGTGCGCCACAAGACGCACCCGCTCACCGTCCCGCTTTACTTACCGCGGGCGGTGATGATGGCGTCGGCCACGTTCTTCGGAGCTTCAGCGTAGTGCTTGAACTCCATGGTGTACGTGGCACGGCCCTGCGACATCGAGCGCAGCGTGGTCGAGTAGCCGAACATCTCGGACAGAGGAACTTCCGCCTTGATGATCTTGCCGCCGCCGACCATGTCATCCATGCCCTGCACCATGCCACGACGCGACGACAGGTCGCCCATCACGGAGCCGGCGTAGTCCTCGGGCGTTTCCACTTCGACGGCCATCATCGGCTCCAGGATCACCGGGCTGGCGCGTCGGCAGGCTTCCTTGAAGCCCATGGACGCGGCCATCTTGAACGCGTTTTCGTTCGAGTCCACTTCGTGGTAGGAGCCGAAGGTCAGCGTGACCTTCACGTCCACCACGGGGTAGCCGGCCAGCACGCCGTTGGGCAGCGTGTCCTCGATGCCCTTGGCCACCGCCGGGATGAACTCGCGCGGCACCACACCGCCCTTGATGGCATCGACGAACTCGTAGCCCTTGCCCGGCTCCTGCGGCTCGACCTTCAGCACGACGTGGCCGTACTGACCCTTGCCGCCGGACTGACGCACGAACTTGCCTTCGACGTCCACTGCGGTCTTGCGGATGGTCTCGCGGTAGGCCACTTGCGGCTTGCCGACGTTGGCCTCCACACCGAACTCGCGCTTCATGCGGTCGACGATGATTTCCAGGTGCAGTTCGCCCATGCCGGAGATGATGGTCTGGCCCGACTCTTCGTCCGTCTTGACGCGGAACGAGGGGTCTTCGGCAGCCAGGCGGCTCAGGGCGATGCCCATCTTCTCCTGGTCAGCCTTGGTCTTGGGCTCCACGGCCTGCGCGATCACGGGCTCGGGGAAGACCATCTTTTCCAGCGTGACGATGGCTTCAGGGTCGCACAGGGTTTCGCCCGTGGTGACTTCCTTCAGACCCACGCAGGCGGCGATGTCGCCGGCCAGAATCTCCTTGATCTCTTCACGCTGGTTGGCGTGCATCTGCAGGATTCGGCCGATGCGCTCCTTCTTGCCCTTGATCGGGTTGTAGACGGTGTCGCCGGACTTCAGCACGCCGGAGTACACGCGCACGAAGGTCAACTGGCCGACGTAGGGGTCGGTCATCAGCTTGAATGCCAGCGCGGCGAACTTCTCGCTGTCGTCAGCCCTGCGGGTGACTTCCTTGTCGTCCTCGTCCGTACCGGCCACAGGCGGAATGTCCACCGGCGAGGGCAGGAAGTCGATGACGGCGTCCAGCATGCGCTGCACGCCCTTGTTCTTGAACGCGGTGCCGCACAGCATGGGCTGGATTTCGGTCGCGATGGTGCGCGAGCGCAGGCCCAGCTTGATCTCTTCCTCGGTCAGCTCGCCCGTCTCGAGGTACTTGTTCATCAGTTCCTCGGACGACTCGGCGGCCGCCTCGATCATGTTCTCGCGCCACTTCTGGCAGTCGGCCTCGAGATCGGCGGGGATGTCGACGTAGTCGAACTTCATGCCCTGCGAAGCCTCATCCCAAATGATGGCCTTCATCTTGAGCAGGTCCACCACGCCCTTGAAGTTTTCTTCGGCGCCGATGGGCACGACGATGGGCACGGGGTTGGCCTTCAGGCGCGTCTTCATCTGGTCATAGACCTTGAAGAAGTTGGCGCCGGTGCGGTCCATCTTGTTCACGAAGGCAAGACGGGGCACCTTGTACTTGTTGGCCTGGCGCCAGACGGTCTCGGACTGCGGCTGCACGCCACCCACGGCGCAGTACACCATGCAGGCGCCGTCGAGCACGCGCATGGAACGCTCCACCTCGATGGTGAAGTCCACGTGGCCCGGGGTGTCGATGATGTTGAAGCGGTGCTCCGGGTAGGACAGGTCCATGCCCTTCCAGAAGCAGGTGGTCGCAGCGGAGGTGATCGTGATGCCCCGCTCCTGCTCCTGCTCCATCCAGTCCATGGTGGCAGCGCCATCGTGGACTTCACCGATCTTGTGGTTCACGCCCGTGTAGAACAGGATCCGCTCGGTCGTGGTCGTCTTGCCGGCATCGATGTGCGCCGAGATACCGATGTTGCGGTAGCGCTCGATGGGGGTCTTGCGGGACATGGTGTCACTCCAAATACAGGGGCCGCCCACGGGTTGGTACTAACCCTAGGGCGGCCGGAACAGACGAGTTTAGAAGCGGAAGTGCGAGAAGGCCTTGTTGGCTTCGGCCATGCGGTGCACTTCATCACGCTTCTTCATGGCGCCGCCACGGCCTTCGCTAGCTTCCAGCAGTTCGTTTGCCAGACGTGCGGCCATGGACTTCTCGCCACGCTTGCGCGCGGAATCCTTGAGCCAACGCATGGCCAGCGCGACGCGGCGCACGGGGCGAACTTCCACGGGAACTTGGTAGTTCGCACCGCCGACGCGGCGGGACTTGACCTCGACCATCGGCTTGACGTTGTTCAGCGCGACCATGAAGACCTCCAGCGGGTCCTTGCCGGCCTTCTTCTCGACCTGTTCCAGAGCGCCGTAAATGATGCGCTCGGCCACGGCCTTCTTGCCGGACTCCATGACGACGTTCATGAACTTGGACAGGTCCACCGAACCGAACTTCGGATCCGGCAGGATTTCGCGCTTGGGTACTTCGCGACGACGTGGCATTTCTATTCCTTTGACTTCAGCTGGCAGGCGCTGTGTTGACTGCTTGCTGCCTGCCGCGGAGACCGATGCATCGGCACTCCACTTACTCGGCCGCCCGGTCCAGTCAGGACCTCAGGACAACCGCGACACGCCCGGCAACGGTCGGCTTGACCGCCATCCCGGCAATGGACGACCCGTGATTACTTCTTGGGCCGCTTCGCGCCGTACTTGGAGCGCGACTGCTTGCGGTCCTTGACGCCTTGCAGGTCCAGCGAGCCGCGCACGATGTGGTAGCGCACGCCCGGCAAGTCCTTCACACGGCCGCCGCGCACGAGCACCACCGAGTGCTCTTGCAGGTTGTGGCCTTCGCCGCCGATGTAGGAGATGACCTCGAAGCCGTTGGTCAGGCGCACCTTGGCGACCTTACGCAGAGCCGAGTTCGGCTTCTTCGGGGTCGTGGTGTACACGCGGGTGCAAACGCCGCGGCGCTGGGGGCCGCCTTGCATGGCAGGCGACTTGGACTTCGTGGCCTCGGTCTCACGACCGAAGCGCACGAGTTGGTTGATGGTTGGCATAGGACTTGTTCCCGTTTGAAGTCACACCTGCGCCACTGCCCGCCGCGACAAGCCTTGAGCGGCTGCCGCAGCAGGCAGTGGCGTCTTGTTTCTTCCGGAAGAGGCCGAGCACTCCAAGTTCTGGAGACAGGCCCGAGGCCGCAAGGCACTTGCGGTGAGCCGCCCGACAAAGAGCGCAGCAGGATCTGCCGAAAAGCCGGCGATTATAGTCCGGCCCCTCGAATGGGCGCAAGTTGTCCACAAGCCCCGGCCTTGCACGAGGCCAAGGCTGTGTCAAGCAGGGCCAATCCTCGCCCGTCCAATCACCGCCCATCCCTGTTTTCTCTGCAGCATGTCCGACACCAATTCTTCTTGCGCCGCCGGCGCGCCTTCACCGTCTGCTGCACCGGGCCCGTATCCGTCCGTGGTGCTGGACAGCAACGCCGTGCTGGACTGGCTGCTGTTCGGTGACGCTTCCATGCGCCCATTGGGCGAGGCCATCGCTGCCGGCCATTGCCGGTGGATAGTCTCCGGCGCGCTGCGCGGCGAGCTCGAGCATGTGCTTGCCCGTGGCCTGCGCAGCCGCCCGCAGGTGGACACGCAGCCGCTCTGGTTGACGTGGGACGCGCTGGCCCGCCCGGTGGAGCAGCCCGCCGATACGCCCTCGCCCCCTGGCCTGCGCTGCACCGACAGCGACGACCAGAAATTCCTGGCGTTGGCTCTGGCCCATGGCGCACGCTGGTTGGTGAGCCGCGACCGCGCCGTGCTGAAGCTGCGCAAGCGCGCTCGCGAACGCGGGCTGCTCATCGTCACGCCTACACAGTGGATGCCGGACGACGCCCCGGTGGTTTGACCCCTTTTTCATACGCCGCGCGGGCAATAAAAAAGGCGGCCTAAGCCGCCTTTCGTGATGCTGCCCGCCCGGCGGGCAGCAGTCTGGGTGACGCGAATCAGCCCTGGCCTTCGCTGGACGGCGCGGCGGGGGTTTCGTCCTCCTCCACGTTGGCCAGTTGCATGGCGGCCATTTCCTGGGCCTCCTGCATGGCGATGGCGCGGCGCTCGTTCTCGTCCAGGTCTTCCTTGGCCTTGCGGGCCTGGTGGAAAGCCATGCCGGTGCCGGCAGGGATCAGGCGGCCGACGATGACGTTCTCCTTGAGACCGCGCAGCTCGTCGCGCTTGCCCATGATGGCCGCCTCGGTCAGCACGCGCGTCGTCTCCTGGAAGGAGGCGGCGGAGATGAACGAGTCGGTGGACAGCGAGGCCTTGGTGATGCCCAGCAGCACGTCGGAATAGGTCGCGATGACCTTGCCCTCGCCACGCAGCCTGTCGTTGGTGTCCAGCAGCTCCGAGCGCTCGACCTGCTCGCCGGCGATGTAGGTGCTTTCGCCCGGGTTGACGATCTGCACGCGGCGCAGCATCTGGCGAACGATCACCTCGATGTGCTTGTCGTTGATCTTCACGCCCTGCAGACGGTAGACGTCCTGCACCTCGTCGACGATGTAGCGCGCCAGTTCCTCGACACCCAGCAGGCGCAGGATGTCCTGCGGATCGGCCGGACCGTCGACGATGGACTCGCCCTTGTTCACCACCTGGCCTTCGTGCACGAGGATGTTCTTGTCCTTGGGGACCAGTTCCTCGTAGACCTTGCCGTCCGGGTCGGTGATCTGCAGGCGCACCTTGCCCTTGGTCTCCTTGCCGAAGGACACCGTGCCGGTGATCTCGGCCAGGATGCCCTTGTCCTTGGGCGAGCGGGCTTCGAAGAGCTCGGCCACACGCGGCAGACCGCCGGTAATGTCGCGGGTCTTCTGGCCTTCCACCGGGATACGCGCCAGCACTTCGCCGGGAGCGAGGTCCTGGCCGTCGCGCACCTGGATCAGAGCGCCAACCTGGAAGCCGATGGTCACCGAGTGGTCGGTGCCGGGGATCTTGACTTCCTGGCCCGCGGCGTCGAGCAGCTTGACCTGCGGGCGCACCACCTTGGCGGCACCGCGGCGCTTCGGGTCGATCACCACCAGCGTGGACAGGCCCGTGACCTCGTCCACCTGCTTGGCGACCGTCACGCCCTCCTCGACGTTCTCGAAACGCGCCTTGCCGGCGAATTCCGTGATGATGGGTCGGGTCAGCGGGTCCCAGTTGGCCAGCACGGTGCCGGCCTTGATGGCCTGGTCCGCCTTGACGTTCAGCGTCGCGCCGTAAGGCACCTTGTGGCGCTCGCGCTCGCGGCCGTGCTGGTCGGAGATGACGATTTCGCCGGAACGCGAAATCACCACCAGCTCGCCCTTGCCATTGGTCACGTAGCGCATGGTCGGGTTGAAGCCGATGAGGCCGTCCGACTTGGCTTCCACGCTGGAGGCCACCGCGGCGCGCGATGCCGCGCCACCGATGTGGAAGGTACGCATGGTCAGCTGCGTGCCGGGCTCGCCGATGGACTGCGCGGCGATCACGCCCACGGCCTCACCGGTGTTGACCAGGCCGCCACGGCCCAGGTCGCGGCCGTAACACTTGGCGCACAGGCCGAAGCGCGTGCCGCAGGTCAGCGGCGTGCGCACCTTCACCTCGTCGGCACCGGCGGCTTCGATGGCGTCCATCGTGTCCTCGTCCAGCATGGTGCCGGCCGGAACGATGATTTCCTGCGTCTCGGGGTGCAGCACCTCGATGGCGGTGACGCGGCCCAGGATGCGGTCGCGCAGCGATTCGATGACTTCACCGCCTTCGACCAGCGCGCGCATGGCGATGCCGTTCTCGGTGGTGCAATCCTCTTCGGTGACCACCAGGTCCTGCGTCACGTCCACCAGGCGGCGCGTCAGGTAGCCGGAGTTGGCGGTCTTGAGCGCCGTGTCCGCCAGGCCCTTACGTGCACCGTGGGTGGAGATGAAGTACTGCAGAACGTTGAGGCCTTCGCGGAAGTTCGCGGTAATGGGCGTCTCAATGATCGAGCCGTCCGGCTTGGCCATCAGGCCGCGCATGCCCGCGAGCTGTCGGATCTGGGCGGCGGAACCCCGCGCGCCGGAGTCGGCCATCATGTAGATGGAGTTGAACGACTCCTGGTCCACCTCGTTGCCGTGGCGGTCCTTGACCTTCTGCTTGGCCAGCTGGCTCATCATGACCTTGCCGACTTCGTCGCCGGTCTTGCCCCAGATGTCCACGACCTTGTTGTAGCGCTCGCCGGCGGTCACGAGACCCGAGACGTACTGCTGCTCGATCTCCTTGACTTCCCTCTCCGCGCGCTCGATCAGGCCATGCTTTTCCCGCGGGACCAGCATGTCGTCGATGGCGATGGAGATGCCCGCGCGCGTGGCCAGGCGGAAGCCCGACTGCAGCAGCTTGTCGGCGAAGACCACCGTGTCCTTGAGGCCGCACTTGCGGAAGGACACGTTGATCAAGCGCGAGATTTCCTTCTTCTTCAGCGCCTTGTTCATGACGCTGAAAGGCAGACCCTTGGGCAGGATTTCCGACAGCAGCGCGCGGCCCACGGTCGTGTCCACGAGCTTGGTCTCGCAGGAGAGCTCGCCCGTGTCCTTGTCCTTGGTCCACTCGGTCAGGCGAACGCTGATCTTGGCGGTGACTTCCACCACGCCGTTGTCCAGCGCGCGCTGCACTTCAGGCACGTCGGAGAAGATCAGGCCTTCGCCGCGGGCGTTGGTGCGCTCGCGGGTGGCGTAGTACAGGCCCAGCACCACGTCTTGCGACGGGACGATGGAGGGCTCGCCGTTGGCCGGGAACAGCACGTTGTTGGAGGCCAGCATCAGGGTGCGGGCTTCCATCTGCGCTTCGATGGACAGCGGTACGTGCACGGCCATCTGGTCGCCGTCGAAGTCGGCGTTGAACGCCGCGCACACCAGCGGGTGCAGCTGGATGGCCTTGCCTTCAATCAGCACCGGCTCGAAGGCCTGGATGCCCAGGCGGTGCAGCGTGGGAGCGCGGTTGAGCATCACCGGATGCTCTTTGATCACCTCTTCGAGGATGTCCCACACCACCGGCGTGCCGGATTCGACTTCCTTCTTCGCTGCCTTGATGGTGGTGGCGATGCCCATCGCCTCCAGGCGCGAGAAGATGAACGGCTTGAACAGCTCCAGCGCCATCAGCTTGGGCAGGCCGCACTGGTGCAGCTTGAGCGTCGGGCCCACGGTGATGACCGAACGGCCGGAGTAGTCGACGCGCTTGCCCAGCAGGTTCTGGCGGAAGCGGCCGCTCTTGCCCTTGATCATGTCGGCCAGCGACTTCAGGGCGCGCTTGTTGGCGCCCGTCATCGCCTTGCCGCGGCGGCCGTTGTCCAGCAGCGAGTCCACCGCCTCCTGCAGCATGCGCTTCTCGTTGCGCACGATGATCTCGGGCGCCTTGAGCTCCAGCAGGCGTGCCAGGCGGTTGTTGCGGTTGATGACGCGACGGTAGAGGTCGTTGAGGTCGGAGGTCGCGAAGCGGCCGCCGTCCAGCGGCACCAGCGGACGCAGGTCCGGCGGCAGCACGGGCAGCACGTCCAGCACCATCCAGTTGGGCTTGATGCCCGACTTCTTGAAGGCCTCCATGACCTTCAGGCGCTTGGAGTTCTTCTTGACCTTGAGTTCGGAGCCGGTCATGTCGCCACGCAGCTTCTCGATCTCGACGTCGAGGTCCATCTCCTCGAGCAGCTGCTTGATGCCTTCGGCGCCCATGAGCGCGATGAACTCGTCACCGTGCTTGTCGCGCTCGACCTCGTACTGGTCCTCCGACAGGATGGAGAACTTCTTCAGCGGGGTCATGCCCGGGTCCACGACCACATAGGCTTCGAAGTACAGAACGCGCTCGATGTCGCGCAGCGTCATGTCCAGCACCAGGCCCAGACGCGACGGCAGCGACTTCAGGAACCAGATGTGGGCGCAGGGCGCGGCCAGGTCGATGTGACCCATGCGGTCGCGGCGCACCTTGGTCTGCGTGACCTCGACGCCGCACTTCTCGCAGATGACGCCGCGGTGCTTCAGGCGCTTGTACTTGCCGCACAAGCACTCGTAGTCCTTGATCGGGCCAAAGATCTTGGCGCAGAACAGGCCGTCACGCTCCGGCTTGAAGGTGCGGTAGTTGATGGTCTCGGGCTTCTTCACCTCGCCGAACGACCATGAACGGATCTTCTCGGGCGACGCCAGCCCGATCTTGATCGCATCAAAGTGTTCATCCGGGGTGAACTGCTTGAAAAGGTCTAAAAGTCCCTTCATGCCTAACTCCTTGTCCGTTCCTTAGTTGCGCTCGAGCTCGATATCGATGCCGAGCGAACGGATTTCCTTGACCAGCACGTTGAACGACTCGGGCATGCCCGCTTCGATGGAGTGCTCGCCCTTGACGATGTTCTCGTAGACCTTGGTGCGGCCGTTCACGTCATCGGACTTCACGGTCAGCATCTCCTGCAGCACGTAGCTCGCGCCGTAGGCTTCCAGCGCCCACACTTCCATCTCACCGAAGCGCTGGCCGCCGAACTGGGCCTTGCCGCCCAGCGGTTGCTGCGTCACCAGCGAGTACGGGCCGGTGGAGCGCGCGTGCATCTTGTCGTCCACCAGGTGGTGCAGTTTCAGCACGTGCATGTAGCCCACGGTCACCGGGCGCTCGAACTGCTCGCCGGTACGGCCATCGCACAGGTAGGCCTGCGTGCGGGTGGCCGTGAGGCCCTTGCGCTCAGCGATGTCGTCCGGATAGGCCAGGCGCAGCATGCCGCGGATCTCTTCTTCCTTGGCACCGTCGAACACCGGCGTGGCGAACGGGACACCCTTGGAGAGGTTTTGGGCCATCTCCACGATCTCGTCGTCGCTCAGGTGGTCGAGCTTCTCGGTCTTGCCGCCGGACTGGTTGTAGAGCTCGTCCAGGAGCTGGCGCAGCTCAGCCACCTTGGCCTGCTGTTGCAGCATGTCGCCGATGCGCTGGCCCAGGCCCTTGCCGGCCCAGCCCAGGTGCACTTCCAGCACCTGGCCCACGTTCATGCGCGAAGGCACGCCCAGCGGATTGAGCACGATGTCGGCAGGCGTGCCGTCGGCCATGTAGGGCATGTCCTCGATCGGAACGATCTTGGACACCACGCCCTTGTTGCCGTGACGGCCGGCCATCTTGTCGCCAGGCTGCAGGCGGCGCTTGACGGCCAGGTACACCTTGACCATCTTGAGCACGCCCGCGGGCAACTCGTCGCCCTGCGTGAGCTTCTTGCGCTTTTCTTCGAACGCGAGGTCGAAGCTGTGGCGCGTCTGCTCCAGCGAGTTCTTGATGGACTCGAGCTGGTTGGCGATCTCTTCCTCGGCCGGACGGATGTCGAACCAGTGGTACTTCTCCACGCCGGAGAGGTACTCCTTGCTCAGCACGGTGCCCTTGGCGATCTTCTGCGGGCCGCCATTGGCCACGCGGCCCACCAGCAGCTTCTCGATGCGGTCGAAGGCGTCGGCCTCGACGATGCGCAGCTGGTCGTTGAGGTCTAGGCGGAAGCGCTTGAGCTCGTCGTCGATGATCTGCTGGGCGCGCTTGTCGCGCTGGATGCCCTCGCGGGTGAACACCTGCACGTCGATGACGGTGCCGCTGGTGCCCTGGTCCACGCGCAGCGACGTGTCCTTCACGTCCGAAGCCTTCTCGCCGAAGATGGCGCGCAGCAGCTTCTCTTCCGGCGTCAGCGTGGTCTCGCCCTTGGGCGTGACCTTGCCCACCAGCACGTCGCCCGGGCCGACTTCGGCGCCGATGTAGACGATGCCCGACTCGTCCAGGCGAGCCAGCTGCTGCTCGGACAGGTTGGGAATGTCGCGCGTGATTTCCTCGGAGCCCAGCTTGGTGTCGCGGGCCATCACCACCAGCTCCTCGATGTGGATCGAGGTGTAGCGGTCCTCGGCGACCACACGCTCCGAGATCAGGATCGAGTCCTCGAAGTTGTAGCCGTTCCAGGGCATGAACGCGACCAGCATGTTCTGGCCCAGCGCGAGTTCGCCGATGTCGGTGGAGGCACCGTCAGCGATGATGTCCTCGGCCGAGACCTTGTCGCCACGCTTGACGATGGGACGCTGGTGAATGTTCGTGTTCTGGTTGGAACGCTGATACTTGATGAGGTTGTAGATGTCCACACCGACTTCACCGGCCACCGTTTCGTCGTCGTTGACGCGAATCACGATGCGGTTGGAATCGATGTAGTCCACCACGCCGCCACGGCGGGCAGCCACCACGGTGCCGGAGTCCTTGGCCGCCACGCGCTCGACGCCCGTGCCGACGAAGGCCTTTTCCGGGCGCAGCGTGGGCACGGCCTGGCGTTGCATGTTGGCGCCCATCAGTGCGCGGTTCGCGTCGTCGTGCTCCAGGAAGGGCACGAGCGAGGCCGCCACGGACACGATCTGCGCCGGCGCCACGTCCATGTACTGCACGCGCTCAGGCGACAGCAGCACGGATTCGCCCTTCTCGCGGGCCGACACCAGCTCGTCCACCAGCGCGCCGTTCTCGTCCAGGGTCGCATTGGCCTGGGCGATGACGTACTTGCCTTCCTGGATGGCGGACAGGTAGTCGATCTGGTCGGTGACGTGGCCGTTTTCCACGCGACGGTACGGCGTCTCCAGGAAGCCGTACTCGTTGAGCTGCGCGTACAGGGCCAGCGAGTTGATCAGGCCGATGTTCGGACCTTCAGGCGTTTCGATCGGGCACACGCGGCCGTAGTGGGTCGGGTGCACGTCGCGCACCTCGAAGCCGGCACGCTCGCGGGTCAGACCACCCGGGCCCAGGGCGGAGACGCGGCGCTTGTGCGTGATCTCCGACAGGGGGTTGGTCTGGTCCATGAACTGCGACAGCTGCGACGCGCCGAAGAATTCCTTGAGCGCCGCGGAAATCGGCTTGGAGTTGATCAGGTCGTGCGGCATCAGGGCCTCGGTCTCGGCCTGGCCCAGACGCTCCTTCACAGCCTTCTCGATGCGCGCCAGGCCCGAGCGGTACTGGTTCTCGGCCAGCTCGCCCACGCAGCGCACGCGGCGGTTGCCCAGGTGGTCGATGTCGTCCACTTCGCCACGGCCGTTGCGCAGCTCGACGAGGATCTTGACCACGTCGAGGATGTCCTCGTTGGACAGCGTCATGTCGCCTTCGGCCACGTCGCGGCCCACGCGGGCGTTGAACTTCATGCGGCCCACGCGCGACAGGTCATAGGTGTCGCCGCTGTAGAACAGGCGGTTGAACAGGGCCTCGACCGCGTCTTCCGTCGGCGGCTCGCCGGGGCGCATCATGCGGTAGATGGCCACGCGGGCGGCGAGCTGGTCGGCCGTCTCGTCGGAAGCCAGCGTCTGACTGATGTAGGCGCCTTCGTCGAGCTCGTTGGTGTAGAGCGCCTGCAGGTCGCGGATGCCCGCGGCGCGCAGCTTCTTGAGCAGGCTCTCGGTGATCTCGTCGTTGGCCTTGGCCACGATCTCGCCGGTGTCCGGATCGACCATGTTGCGGGCGACGACGCGGCCCACCACGAAGTCCTCGGGCACGCTGATGAAGGTCGTGCCGCTTTGCTCCAGCGTGCGCACGTGGCGCGCGGTGATGCGCTTGTCCTTCTCGACGATGACGGTGCCGTTCTTGTCCGTGATGTCGAAGCGCGCGATTTCGCCCTTCAGACGGTCGGCCACGAACTCCAGCTGCGCGCCGGTGTCCATGAGGCGGAAGTTGTCGAAGTCGAAGAAGTTGGCCAGGATCTGCTCGGGGTTCAGGCCGATGGCCTTGAGCAGAATCGTCACCGGCATCTTGCGGCGACGGTCAACGCGGAAGTAGAGGATGTCCTTCGGGTCGAATTCGAAGTCCAGCCACGAGCCGCGGTAAGGAATGATGCGGGCGGAGAACAGCAGCTTGCCCGAGCTGTGCGTCTTGCCCTTGTCGTGTTCGAAGAACACGCCGGGCGAGCGGTGCAGCTGGCTGACGATGACGCGCTCGGTGCCGTTGATGATGAAGGAGCCGTAGTCCGTCATGAGCGGCACTTCGCCCATGTAGACCTCCTGCTCCTTGATCTCCTTGACCGTCTTGGCCTGCGGGCTCTCACGGTCGTAGATGATCATCTGCAGCCGCGCGCGCACGGCGGCGGCATAGGTCAGGCCACGCTGCTGACACTCGCGCGTGTCGAAAGCCGGCTTGGCGATGTTGTACTCAATGAACTTCATCTCCACGTACCCGTTGTGCGACACGATCGGGAAGGCGGAGAGGAAAGCGGCCTGCAAGCCCTCGGGCTTACGCTTTTGCGGCGGAACGTCCTTCTGCAGGAAGGCGACGTAGGACTCCCGCTGCATCGTCAGCAGGTAGGGGACGTTGAGAACACTCTCACGCTTGCCGAAGCTTTTGCGGATGCGCTTACGCTCGGTGTAGCTGTACGTGGGGGAAACTTGCGCCATATATGCTCCGTGTCGAGAACACGCGCCCCGGGCCCTGGTAGCGCGCACTCGTCGGCGACTGGCCTACTCGGACGTTGCGTCCGGAGCTTGGTGGCTGGCCACTACCAACCGCTGGCGGACAACCCCGGCGTTGCACCGGAGCCCGACCAAACCCGTTCCCTGCAGTCGGATCAGAGAACACTCGGAAAAAGCCGCATGCGGCCATTTCCGGCTGTTCTCGCCCTGAAATCAGAGCCCAAGACTGTAACGTCCTGAAGAGCAAAAGGCTGGCGGCCTTAAATTCAGCCGCCAGCCCCCAAGGGTCAAGTGAATTACTTGAGTTCGGCCTTGGCGCCGGCTTCCACCAGCTTCTTGACAGCGGCTTCGGCGTCGGCCTTGGCGATGGCTTCCTTGACGTTCTTCGGAGCGCCGTCCACCAGGTCCTTGGCTTCCTTCAGACCCAGGCCCGTCAGTTCGCGCACGGCCTTGATGACGGAAACCTTGTTGGCGCCGGCTTCCAGCAGCACGACGTTGAATTCGGTCTTCTCTTCGACCGGGGCGGCGGCGCCACCAGCGCCACCGGCGGCCGGAGCAGCCATGGAAGCGGCGGACACGCCGAACTTCTCTTCGATGGCCTTGACCAGGTCATTGAGTTCCATCACGGACATGCTGTCCAGGGCGGTCAGGAAGGCGTCTTTGTCGAATGCCATTTGGGATTCCTCGATTCAGTGATTCAGTGAAAACGTTTGGGCTCAGGCCGCGGCGGCCTCGGCCTCGGCGGCGGGGGCTTCGGCGCCACCACCACGCTTCTCGGCCAGAGCGGCCAGCACGGCAGCAGTACGCTGGATCGGCGCCTTCAGCAGGCCAGCCAACTGCGACAGCAGGACTTCCTTGCTGGGGATGGACGCCAGAGCCTTGACGCCCTCAGCGTCCAGAGCCTTGCCGGCGTACGCACCGGCCTTGATGACCAGCTTGTCGTTGCCCTTGGCAAAGTCAGCGATGACTTTGGCCGCGGCGACAGCGTCTTCGGAAAAGCCGTAGATCAGCGGGCCGACCATGCTCTCCGACGCGACCTCGAACGGCGTGCCGGCAACGGCACGGCGGGCCAGCGTGTTCTTCAGCACGTGAAGGTACACGCCTTGCGCACGCGCGGTCACGCGCAGCTTGTTCAGGCTTTCGACGGTGAGGCCACGGTACTCGGCCAGCGCCAGGGTCTGCGATTTGGCGGCTTGCGCTGCCACGTCGCTGACGACGGCTGCCTTCTCGTTGCGATTGAGACTCAAGGTCTACTCCTCACAAAACGCCCGCGCCGGCAAACCTTGCGGCTCCTCCGGAAGCGGGCACCACGTTCAGCGACCTTGCTGCTCCAGGAACCCCTTGCGGGACAACTTTCACAGCGGGTGCGCCATCTGCGCTGGCTTCGGGACTGGCCCTCCATTACGGCGCCCCCTGCGGGACGCCACCAGCGGTCTTGGATGACCCGTGCCCGGACGAATCCCGGCACGGCCCACCAATTCTTTAAGCCCCGGCGCGCCAGACTCGCGCGCCGGGGCAGTGTTCACATCAAGCCTGGGCTTGAGCGGTGATGGAAGCGACTTCCACCCGCACGCCAACACCCATGGTCGAGGACACGGCGACCTTGCGCAGGTACACGCCCTTGCTCGACGCCGGCTTGGACTTGTTCAGGGCTTCCAGCAGCGCGGCCAGGTTGCCCACGAGCTTGTCGGAGTCGAACGAGCGACGGCCGATGGTGCCGTGGATGATGCCGTTCTTGTCCACGCGGAACTGCACCTGGCCCGCCTTGGCGTTGCGCACCGCGGTGGCGACATCGGGGGTGACGGTGCCGACCTTGGGGTTCGGCATCAGGCCGCGCGGGCCCAGGATCTGACCCAGCGTACCGACCACGCGCATCGTGTCGGGCGAAGCGATCACGACGTCGAAGTTCAGGTTGCCGGCCTTGACCTGCTCGGCCAGGTCTTCCATGCCGACGATGTCGGCGCCGGCGGCGCGGGCTTCTTCAGCCTTGGCGCCTTGGGCGAACACGGCCACGCGCTTGGTCTTGCCGGTGCCGTTGGGCATCACGACGGCGCCGCGCACCACTTGGTCCGACTTCTTCGCGTCCACGCCCAGTTGCACGGCCACGTCGATGGCTTCGTCAAACTTGGCGGTCGCGCATTCCTTCACCAGGGCCAGCGCGTCGTTGATCGGGTACAGCTTGAGGCTGTCAACCTTGCCCTGCTGGGCCTTGGCTTTTTTGGTCAGCTTGGCCATGTTCAGACTCCTTCAACCAGCACGCCCATGGAGCGGGCCGTACCGGCGATGATGCGGACGGCGCCGTCGAGGTCAGCGGCGTTGAGGTCCTTCATCTTGGCCTTGGCGATGTCTTCCAGCTGGGCGCGGGTCAGCTTGCCGACCTTCTCCAGGTGCGGACGGGCGGAACCCTTCTCCAGCTTGATGGCCTTCTTGATCAGCACGCCAGCGGGCGGGGACTTGATCTGGAAGGTGAAGGACTTGTCAGCGAAGGCGGTGATCACCACCGGCAGCACCAGGCCCGGCTCGTAGCTCTGCGTCTGGGCGTTGAACGCCTTGCAGAACTCCATGATGTTCAGGCCGCGCTGGCCCAGGGCGGGACCGATCGGGGGCGAGGGGTTCGCCTTGCCGGCCGGGACTTGAAGCTTGATCAAGCCGACGATTTTCTTGGCCATGTCTTTCTCCAGTGCAACCCGGGCGGCCAAGCCTGGGTTGTCGAGTCGAACGCGGCAGGGTTGGTTACCTGCCGCTCCTCATGCCGGCCTGACGTTGCCGGCTGCCACGGGCAAGCCCTGGGCTTGCCGACCTGGCGCGCATCAAGAACACGCGCCAAGCGCCTGCCGCACACCGCCGCCCGCCAGGGGCGCCGCCATGCGGCCGGACTTGTTAAACCTTCTCGACCTGCGAGAAGTCCAGTTCCACTGGGGTAGCACGGCCGAAAATCGTGACCGACACGCGCACCTTGGACTTCTCGTAGTTGACTTCCTCGACCGCGCCGTTGAAGTCGGTGAACGGGCCTTCCTTGACCCGCACCATCTCGCCCACCTGCCACTCGACCTTGGGCCGGGGCTTTTCGATGCCTTCCTGCATCTGGTTGACGATCTTCATCACCTCGGCCTCGGAGATGGGTGCCGGGCGGTTCTTGGCGCCGCCGACGAATCCCGTGACCTTGCTGGTGTGCTTGACGAGGTGCCAGGACTCATCGTCCATCAGCATCTCCACCAGCACGTAGCCGGGGAAGAAACGGCGCTCGGTGACGGCCTTTTTGCCGTTCTTGAGCTCCACCACCTCTTCGGTCGGCACCAGGATGCGACCGAACTTGCTTTGCATGCCCGCGCGATCGATGCGCTCGCGCAGATTGCGCTCCACGGCCTTCTCCATGCCGGAGTAGGCATGGACGACGTACCAGCGCATCGGGGACGGGGCGGGTGCAGCGCCGTCCTGACTTGCGACTTGTTCGCTCATTGCCAGCCTTCCTTTACTTCCAACCCAGGACCAGGTCGTACAAAACCCATTCCAGCGTCTTGTCAGTGAGCCACAGGAACAAGGCCATCACGAGGACGAAGGCAAAGACGTAGCCCGTCATTTGCATCGCTTCCTTGCGCGTAGGCCACACAACCTTCTTGACCTCGCGCACGGCATCGCGGCCAAAAGCGATCAGGCGCTTGCCGGCCTCGGCCGTGAAGAACGTGGCCACGGCCGCCGCCAGCAACACCAGCAGAGCGGCCACGCGCACCCACAGCGACTGCGCGCCCAGCAGGTAGAACGCGGCGACGCCGGCGACCACCAGGGCCAACGCACCTGCGAGCCGGGCCTTGTCCGCGCCGGAAGCAACGGTTTCGACTTGGGGGTTGGGAGTCATGGGATTCGTTTCGCCGGATGCCCGAAAGCACCCATCAGCAGCAAAGCCCGCCGGGCAACTGGTTCCCGTGCGGGCTGCTGTTTGGCCGCTCGTTCCGGCCCGACTTCAGATCAGGACCGGGTGGCAGGGGCAGAGGGAATCGAACCCCCAACCTTCGGTTTTGGAGACCGACGCTCTGCCAATTGAGCTATACCCCTGCGGCCTTTTCTTTGATTCAGCTAGTCGCCGAAA
>NZ_BCTC01000128.1 GCF_001571085.1 Azohydromonas lata NBRC 102462 | reverse complement strand
TTCCAGCACCGAGCCGCCGTTTTCCTGGTTGCCCGCCATGAGCGCCTCGCGCACCTGGCCCTGCGTGATGCCGTAGGCGGCGAGCTTCACGGGGTCGAGCACCACCTGGTACTGCTTGACCATGCCGCCCACGGTGGCGACCTCGGCCACGCCGGGCAGGCTCTTGAGCTCGTACTTCAGGAACCAGTCCTGCAGCGCACGCAGCTGCGACAGGTCATTGCGTCCGCTGCGGTCCACCAGGGCGTACTGGAAGACCCAGCCCACGCCGGTGGCGTCGGGGCCCAGTGACGTCTTGGCGCCTGCAGGCAGTCGCCCCTGCACTTGGTTGAGGTACTCCAGCACCCGCGAGCGGGCCCAGTACAGGTCCGTGCCGTCCTCGAACAGCACGTAGACGAAGCTGTCACCGAAGAAGGAGTAGCCGCGCACGGTGCGCGCGCCGGGCACCGACAGCATCGTGGTGGCCAGCGGGTACGTGACCTGGTTCTCCACGATCTGCGGAGCCTGCCCCGGCAGCGTGGTGCGGATGATGACCTGCACGTCCGAGAGGTCGGGCAGTGCATCCACCGGGGTGGTGCGCAGGCCCCAGATGCCCGCGGCAGTGAGGAACAGCGTGGCCAGCAGCACCAGGAAGCGGTTGCCGACGGACCAGCGAATGAGCTTGGCGATCATTGCCTGCCTCCCGTGCCATGGCCGGCATGCGCGTCCTGCGACGGTGCGGGTGCAGGAGCGGCCGCAGGGGCCGGCTTGGATGGAGGCGCCGTGTCGCGCGCGATGGCCACGACAACAGCCTCATCACCTTGCATGCGGAAGCTGAAGCGCACCGCGTCCTGGCTCTTGAGGCCCTTGGCCATCCCGGAGCGCTCCAGCTTGAAAGGCATGGTCATGGCCGGCCACTTCAGCGCCGGCACCGCCTGGTGGTCCAGCGTGATGGTGTCGCCCTCCACCTCCACCACGCGCCCGCTGGTCTCGAAGGTGTTGGCGGCCGCCGCGGGCTGGGATGTCTTGGGGTTCGGTGTTGCGGAAGCAGCCCCATGCGCACCCTCATGTCCGGGCGCGGCAGCGAGCGCGGCCGGCGAGGACGACGTGCCAGCGCCTGCTTGGGCCACGATACCGCGCAGGCTGGCCTCGGAGTCGATGAGGAACTGGCCGGAGGCCACCACCTGCTGCCCCGGCTCGATGCCGCGGCGCACGACGATGCGCACGCCCACTTCGGGCCCGAGCTCCACCTCCACCGGGCGGTAGCGGCCCGGCGCGTCCAGCACGTACACCAGGGCGCGCCGCCCGGTACGGATCACGGCCTCGGCCGGCACCGTCACTGCCTCGCCCTGCATGCCACCCTGCAACTGCACCTGGGCGAACATCCCTGCACGCAGGCGCTGTCCCGGGTTGGGCAGCTCGATGCGCACGCGCAGGGTGCGCGTCTCGGCGTTCGCCTCCGGCAGGATGGCCGAAACCTTGCCGCGCAGCGGCTCGGTCGCTGCCGCAGCCAGGCGCACGGTGGCTGGCTGCCCGACCGCAACGCTGGCGGCCTGGACCTCGGGCAATGCCGCCTCAACCCAGACGGTGGAAAGGCCGTTGATGCGCGCCAGTGTCATGCCGCCCTCGACCGTCATTCCCTGGCGCACCATCAGTTCGGCGATCAGTCCGCCGCTGGGCGTGCTGATCGTGGTGGTGGCCAGCGGCTGGCCGCTGCGCTCCACGCGCTCGATGAGGCCGGCGGTCATGCCCAGCAGCACCAGACGCTGGCGCGCCGCCCGGGCCAGCTCAGCGTCCCCCGTGGCGCGCACCGCCAGGTACTCCTGCTGCGCGGCCAGCCACTCGGGATGCAGCACGTCGGCCAGCGGCGCGCCGGCGCCAATCACGTCGCCCGGGGCACGGGCATAGACGCGCTCGACGAAGCCTGCCGCGCGCGCCTGCACGATGCTCACGTCGCGCTCGTTGAGCTGTACCGTGCCGACGGCATCCACGCGCGACTCCAGGGCCTGCTTCTCGGCGGTGGCCACGCGCAGCCCCAGCGACTGCACTGCCTGGGGCGACACGGCCACGCCCGTGCCGCCGGCCGCACCGCCAGCCTCGTCGGCGTACTTGGGCTGCAGCGGCATGTCCATGTAAGGCGACTTGCCCGGCTTGTCGAACTTCATGTCCGGCTTCATGGGGTCATACCAGTACAAGACCTGGCGTTCGGCCGAAGCGGCTGACGCGGCCGGGGTCGCAGCCTGCCCGCTTGCGGTGTGCGACGGCGAGCGCCAGGTGGCCAGCCCCCAGCCGGCGGCCAGGCCAGCGGCCAGCAGCGCGATGGCGGCAGCGATCTTCTTGGGTTGGGCGTTCATGGTGGTCACTCCGCAGTCAGGGTGTTCAGGCGCACGCGCAGGTCCACGCGCTCAGCGTCCAGCTCCAGGGCGCGCAGGCGCAGCTCCAGCGCCGCGGTGCGCGCTGCCAGCACGGCGCCCAGGTCGCCTCGGCCAGCCTGGTAAGCGGCCGTAGCGAGCGACACACGCTCGGTGGCGAGCCGCTGGCCGTCGCCTTGCAGCCGCTGCGACTGCGCGTCCAGAGCCTGCAGTTCAGCGAGTTGCTGATCGACTTCCTCGGCGTGCCTGCGCGCCGTGTCCTCGCGCTCGGCCTCCACCCGCTCCAGCTCCCGGCGCTTGGCGGCGATCTTCGGTTCCTGGCGCTCGCCCGGGCGCAGCGGCAGGTCGAAGCTCACCTGGAACGACACCATGTCGTCGTAGCGCGGGCGCCGGGCATAGGCGACCTCCCAGGCCCAGTCGCCGCGCTTCTCGGATTCGGCTTCGCTGATCTCCGCACGGGCCATCGCGGCCATGGCCTCATAGGGCTGCAACTCCACGTGGCGGTTCAGTGCCGCACGCACGGTCTGCGCATCAACGCCCAGCACGGGCGCCTCACCGGAAAGCGGCTCGTCGGCGCGCGGGCCCACCAGGCGGCGCAGCGAGGCGCGGACCTTGGCCAGGTCACGTGCGAGCTCGTCATGACGGTCGTCCAGCGCCAGCGCTTCCTGGCGTGCCATCGTCAGTTCGGCCGGTTGCGCAGCGCCTGCGGCAATACGCGCAGGCAGCGTCTGCTGCAACAGCCGGTTCTCGCGCTTGAAGTCCGCAACCAGGGCTAGGCGCGCTTCAGCGTAATAGACCGCGTTCCAGGCCCGCATCGCCTCGCGGCGCACCAGCAGCTCCGACACGGCGGCCAGGCTGCGTTCGCGTTCGATGCGCGCCAGCCCCGCTTGCGACCATGCCTCCCGCTTGGCGCGGTTGGGCACCTCCTGCATCACGCCGATGCGCTGCATCGTCATCGAGTCACGCGTGAGACGCCACCGGTCCATGCCGGTAACGGGCAGGTTCTCGACGCCAACCGACACCCGCGGATCGGGCAGCGCGGCCGCGGCCGGGTGAGCGGCTTGCGCGCCCGCCAGGCTGGCGTGCTGAGCGCGCAGGGACGGCGACATCTGGCGGGCCAGCTCGACCGCCTCGTCGAACGCCAAGCCTGCGATGGCGGCCGGCAGGTAGGAGGCGCACAGCGCCAGGGCGCAGGCTGCGGCCAGGCGGCGCAGCCGGGGCCGCCGATGCACGGCGGCAGCGGGCCGCGCAGCGCGCGCGCCCGACAGGATCAGGGACATGGTGTTCTCTCGGAATGGTGAAACCAGCAAGGGGATGCGTCAGCGCACGCCTTGGCGGCGTGCCACGACAACGGCCCGCCGGATCAATTCCGAAGAGAGAGCAAGGATAGATAGAGGGGAGGAGATCCCCGAGGAGGCCCCTCCGTGGGCGCCTTGGAAAGGGCCATCACCGAGGGTGGCTCGGCCAGCAGTGGCAGCACCCACAGCAGCACCGGCAACGCAGCTGGCGATGCATGGAACTCCGGGCTGGCCTGCAGGTTCACGGACTGGGTACCCTGGTCGCAGTGCGCCTTGCACAACTGGGGCTGCTCCGGGTCCATCGCGCCATGCATGTCGCCGTCGCACTCATGCATCAGCTCGGCTGCAAGCGCTGCAGTGTCGGAGCGATCCTCGCTGCGCGGACAGGCATAGGCGGCCGTCACCAGCTGCACCAGCAGCATGAACCCAGCCAGCCAGGCGGCCATGCTGCGACGGTGACGAGGGGCGAAACGCATGCTTGCAGTCTAGACGAGGGGCATCGGCCGCGATTGAGCTGCATCAAGTCCGCACGGGATGGCCCGGCTGGATGGGAATGGATCTTGCCGAAGCGCGGCGGCAGATGCCGGATTACCGCGGTGGCAATCCGTTCAAAAGGAGATCCAATGAGCTCGCCCATCACCATCCGCCGGCGCTTGTGTGCCATCGCCCTGTCCTGCCTGGGTTGCCTGTCACTGGGCACGGCCCAAGCCCAGGGACAGGGGCCGTCGGCTGGCACGGGCCACGGCAGCTCGGGCATGCAGTCAGGCTCCAGTGACATGCACGGCACCATGATGCGCGGCATGGAGGCCATGCAGCAGATGAAGCCCACGGGCGACGCCGACCGCGACTTCGCCACCATGATGAAAATGCACCACCAGCAGGCGGTGGAGATGTCCCAGGCGTATCTCAAGCAGGCCAAGTCGCCGGAACTCAAGAAGATGGCCCAGAAGATTGTCCAGGACCAGCAGAAGGAGATTGCACAGTTCGACAAGTGGCTGCAGTCGCACAAGTAACGTGCAAGTCGTCCTCGTGATGCTGCGGTATTCAGCGGGCAGCATTTCGCGATGATTTTCTGGCTCCAGCGCCGGTTCGTGCAGCGCATCGTCGCCGCGCTGATGGTGTTCACGTTCCTGCCCCTGGCGGGGACGGCGCACGCCTGCCAAGCCATGCGTCACCTGGCTGCGGCGGACCTGTGGCCATCAAAGTCCGTCAGCCGGCATGCCCTGGATATTGCCGAAGGCGTCGGCCACGGGCTCGCGGCGCGCCAGCCTGTGAAGGTGTTGACCCACAAGGGGCCGTGCCACCTGCTGGTCACCGTTGCGGTTGCCGAGGACCGGACCTGTGCGAAGCCGGTACCCCCGGAAACTCACTGGCCCCAGTCGGACGCTTGCCGTTTCGTCTCCTGTACCTGGCCCCCGCCCAAGCACCGGCCCCGTCTCGGTTGATTTCTCTGCCAACGGCCGCGCGGTCCTGTCTGCGCCGGCATCCCTGTGTATCAGGGCGCCAATGTGCGCCCATGGAATTCATGGAGAGAAATCATGGCTCACGAGATGTACCAGGCCTGTGTCGAGGCTTGCAACGCCTGTGCTGATGCATGCGACCACTGCGCCGCCGCGTGCCTGCAGGAGCCCGACGTGCAGATGATGGCGCACTGCATCGCGCTCGATGCCGACTGTGCGGCAATCTGCCGCCTCGCCGCCGGCTACATGTCGCGCGGCAGCCAGTTCGCGGCGCAGATGTGCCGCCAGTGTGCTGATGTGTGCCAGGCGTGCGGGGATGAATGCGCCAAGCACCAGCACGACCACTGCCAGCAGTGCGCCCAGGCTTGCCGCCGCTGCGCCGAGGAGTGCCGCCGCATGGCAGCGGCATAAGCCGCTGGAATCGGGCTGGTGCCTGCCATGGGTGCCAGCCCATTGCGCTGGATAGCTGGCCTGCGCTGCCGCTCCCTGGGTCTACACAGGTGTTCACGAAGCGAATGCTTGGCATGAATGGAGGCGCTGTGTACACATCCAGCCGTTATCGGCAGAACGCGATCAATGCCCAGGGCAAGATAGCAACAGTCCGGAACGCACAACCGCCCTTGACTGCATCGTGGGTTGGGCGTTCCTTGCTAGTTGCAGCCAAGGAGGCGCGGATGAACAGTGGTGACCTGCCCTGGGGCGCTGGTGAGTCGGGATCACCGGCCCACGAGCATGCAAAGCATGCCTCCTACGTCTTCTTGATCGACGACACCGGCGCGGTCCATCCCGTGCCTCACGGGCTCTACGTCGCGCTGGCCCGCGACGGCGCAGGCAGCGCCGCCTTCGCCGGCACGCGCTTGCGTCTGGCGGACTGGTACGTGCGCTTGAGCGATGGCAGCCCTGCACGCGTGGTCAACGAGTGGTACGGCTGGGTCAGTTTCGATGAGCGGGGACGCTTCGACCCCTCGCCGGATTTGCCACAGCGGCCCGTGCGCCCGCCTGGGGCTCAAACCATGGACACGTCAGCACTTCCGACGGCGGAGGAACGCAAGACGATGGAAGCAGTGCTGTTCGGTGGGGAATGGCCGCCGCACGAGGACATGTTCGACCCTGGCTCAGGCGCCCAAGGATAAGAAGCCTCAACGGCCCCCGCCCTATAGTTCAGTGCTGCAGGTCGTCGAGGATCGGGCAGTCCGGACGGTGATCCCCATGGCAGCTGTCTGCCAGTTGCTCCAGCGTCTCTTTCATGGCGCTCATCTCGGCGATGCGGCGCTCCAGATCGGCCACGTGCTCCTGCGCGATGCGCTTGACCGCAGCGCTGCTGCGCCGCCGGTTCTGCCAAAGCTTGAGCAGCTCCGCGATCTCGGCCATCGAGAAGCCCAGGTCCCGCGCCCGACGTATGAAGCGCAGGGTGTGGACCTCGACCTCGCCATACTGCCGATAGCCTGAATCCGTACGGCGTACCTTGGGCAGCAGGCCCAGCGACTCGTAATGACGCACCATCTTGGCTGACACGCCGGAGCGAGCAGCGGCTTCACCGATGTTCAGGTTTTGTGTGTCGACCGCTACAGAGGACATGGCAAGTTCTTCCTCAAAGGGTGCACATGCCCCGATGGCGATTGCTTACCGTGGCACCGAGGCCAAACCAACAATGCCAGGCACATGCGCATTTCAGTATGAAGCTTGCCACTATGGCAAGGTAAAGCCAAATTACCCATGACCTTGCTAACGGTGGCGTTATACCGGCAGTCGGCTTGACCTTGCCATTGTGGGAAAGCTGAAGCTCCACCCGTCAGCAACCCCAACCAGGAAGGTCACCATGATCGAGTTCTCCATCCCTGAAATGAGCTGCGGCCACTGCGTTGGCGCCATCACCCAGGCGATCAAGGCCGTGGACCATGACGCCCGTGTCGACGTGACCCTGGCCGATAAAAAGGTCCGGGTTCAGAGCGATGCCGGCCGCGACGTGCTGGCGCGCGCGCTGAGCGAAGCCGGTTACGAGCCGACCGCGGCCGTCGCCACGGCGGCTCCCAAGCGCGGCTGCTGCTGCCGCTAAAGCACAGGCGCGGCCTCCTGTAGCGCCTACAGCCGCTGCGAGATCTCCAGCAGCGGCTTCATTCCGGAGCCGAAACGCAGGATCGGCTCCAGGTTCTTCTTGAGTTCGCCGTAGGGCAGGTAGCGGATACCCAGCGACGACACGCGCGAGAAGGCCGGGCGCTGCAACTGCTGGCGCACCTCCTCGCGTCGGTCATCCGGCGCCACCAGGAACAGCGCGCTGCCTTCGCCGATCTCGGTACCCAATGCCAGGTCCAGCATGCGCACGATGCCGGAGTAGATCGACGTCGAGTGCTCCACCTCGAAGGCTGCGGCGACCTTGGCATTGCCAGGCTCGACCCATACCACGTCGATGAGACGCACGGCGTCGAGGCCGGTTCCCGCCGTGGTCGGGAATTCCGTGAGGCAACCGTCCGCCAGGCGTCCGCCGGCGTACTCGCGGCTGCGGTCGTTGGCCGCAATCCATACCTTGAAGCCCAGCGCGTGACCGACGTCGCGCAGCCAGCCCTGAACTTGCGTATGGGTGGCGTCGCTCTCATTGGCAGCCGCCCATGCCTTCTGTGCCGCAGCGGACTCCTCCCGTACCTTCTGCAAGTCGGCTTCCCAAGCCTGGAGCGCCGCCGCATCATCCTCGCGCGGCGGCGCAGCGTAGCGGCCGCTGCCGATGTCGAAGAGCAATCCCGCAATCGCACCCAAGTCGTTCGAGAGCTGGGTACGGTGCGTCTGGTTGAGCCGGATCGCGCCCTCGCGCATTGACAGGTAGTGGTCCCAGCGGCCGAGCTTGACATTGCCGCCCGTGACGGCGTTGTAGCCCTTGACCATGGCGGTGTTGAAGGGCATCACCAGCGTCGGGTGGATGAAATACAGCAGATTGGCTACTGCGGGTCCAAGGCCCTTGATCTGCAGCGCGTCGATGCGCCGGATGGCTTCGACTACCGCCTCGGCCGTGTCGCAGCAGTCGCAGGTGTGCAGCAGCCGGGCGAAGGCTTTCTGGTTGGCCGCGTTCTCGTAGATGTCGGGAATGCGCAGCTTGGGCTTCCACAGGAAGGCGTGGTCGGCGCCCTTGAAGAGCTGGCGCTGCTCGGCCACCGATCCAACCACGGTCTCCAGCGCCGAGCCGCGGTAGGCGTTGCCGAAGGTGCCGGCCTCGATCTCGCGCACGACCTGTCCGATGCCGCGCCGGATGGAACGGAAGTTCTTCAGTCGCTCGTCCCAGAGGAACCAAGTGTTGTAGGTGCTGTGCGGATCCGCTTTCCAGTGGTCGATAAGGATCGCCAGGGTGTCGTGCATCGGGTGGTCCGGTTCTTGGCTGTTTTGTACGAAGCCGGAGATGGTAGATCCCCGGCAGCGGCGCGACACCCTGGCGGATCAATCCGCGCTCACCGGGCCGAACCGGTCCAGCGGCGCAGCAGCAGCGCGTTGCTCACCACGCTGACGCTGCTGAAGGCCATGGCGGCACCGGCCACGACCGGATTCAACAGCCCCAGCGCCGCCAGCGGGATGCCCACCACGTTGTAGACGAAGGCCCAAAACAGGTTCTGGCGGATTTTGGCGTACGTGCGGCGCGAGATGTCCAGTGCGTCAGCCACCAGTGCCGGGTTGCCGCGCATGAGCGTGATGCCCGCGGCATGCATCGCCACGTCGGTACCCGTGCCCATGGCGATGCCCACGTCGGCCGCGGCCAGCGCGGGGGCGTCGTTGATGCCGTCGCCGACCATCGCCACCCGAGTGCCGCCCTGCTGCAGCTCCGCTACGATCTCCGCCTTGTGCTCGGGCAGCACCTCGGCGCGGATCTCCTTGATGCCCAGCATCCGTGCCGCGGCCTGCGCACTGCCGGTGTTGTCGCCGCTGACCAGCACGGTACGCACGCCCAGCGCATGCAGCGCCTGCACCGCCGCCGCGGCCGTGACCTTGGGCTGGTCGCCAAAGGCCAGCAAGCCGATCAGGCGCGGGCTGCCGCCGCTTACCTCGGCCAGCCAGGACACAGTACGGCCCTCGGAGGCCAGCGTCTGCGCGCACTGCACCTGCACCGTGAGGTCTACCTGCAGCTCCCGCATGTAGCGGCTGCTGCCCAGGCGCAACTCGCGCCCGCCCACGATCGCTGCCACGCCGCGGCCGGCCACGGCGCGCACCTCGGCGGCAGCGGGCACGTCGATGTGCTCGCGCTCGGCCGCCGCCATCACGGCACGCGCCAGCGGGTGCTCGCTGTGGGCCTGCATTGCAGCGCTGAGCGCCAGCAACTGCCGGGCGTCGCCGTCGGCCGCTTCGAAAGCCAGCAGCTCGGGCTTGCCTTCGGTGAGCGTGCCGGTCTTGTCGAAGGCCACGGTACGCACCGCGTGCGCCACCTCCAGCGCCTCGGCGTCCTTGATCAGGATGCCGTGGCGCGCGGCCACGCCGGTGCCGGCCATCAGCGCCGTGGGCGTGGCCAGGCCCAGCGCACAGGGGCACGCGATCACCAGCACCGCCACGGCATTGAGGATGGCCGTCTGCCAGTCGCTGGTACCGAAGCCCCAGGCCAGCGCCGTCGCCAGCGCGATGGCGATGACGACGGGCACGAACACGCCGCTGACGCGGTCCACCAGGCGCTGGATCGGCGCCTTGCGCGCCTGGGCGGACTCGACCAGCCGGATGATGCGTGCCAGCGTCGATTCCGCGCCCAGTGCCGTGGTGCGCACCAGCAGCAGGCCCTCGCCGTTGACGGCGCCGCCGGTGACCTTGTCGCCCTCCTGGCGCGGCACGGGCAGGCTCTCGCCGGTGATCAGCGACTCGTCCACCTGGCTGGCGCCTTCGAGCACCAGGCCGTCCACCGGGATGCGCTCGCCGGGCCGGATCACGACCACGTCGTCCAGACGCACCTGCGCCAGCGGCAACTCCTGGTCGCGGCCGTCGCGGCGCACGCGGGCGGTGTCGGGCCGCAGCGCGTTGAGGGCGCGAATCGCCTCGGTGGTCTGGCGCTTGGCGCGCACTTCCAGCCACTTGCCCAGCAGCACCAGCGTGATGACGACGGCCGAGGCCTCGAAGTACAGGTGCGGCGTGCCATGGCCGGCGTGGGCAAAGAGCAACTGCCACACGCTCAGGCCGTAGCCGGCCGTGGTGCCCAGCGCCACCAGCAGGTCCATGTTGCCGCTGCCCGCCTTGAGCGCCTTCCAGCCGGCGCGGTAGAAGCGCGCGCCCAGCCAGAACTGCACCGGGGTGGCCAGCGCCCACTGCAGCCAGCCGGGCAGCATCCAGTGCGCGCCCACCAGCAGGCCCAGCATTGGCAACACCAGCGGCAGCGACAGTGCCGCCGCCAACGCCACGGGCCACCAATCGGGCAGCGGGCGGGCGCGGGTGGCGCCTTGCACGGGCGTGGCGTCCGCCGGCCGAGCGGCGTAGCCGGCCTTCTCTATGGCGGCGATCAGCGTGGAGGCGTCGGCCTGGCGCGCAGCGACGGTGACGGTCGCGACCTCGGTGGCCAGGTTCACTTCGGCGTCGAGCACGCCCGGTACGCGGCGCAGCGCGCGCTCGACCCGGGCGACGCAGGAGGCGCAAGTCATGCCCTCGATGCGCAGGCGCAACGTCTGGCGCACGACGCCATAGCCCGCACGCTCGACCGCCTCGCGCAGCGCCTGCAGCGGCACCGACGGGTCCGCCTGTACGCTGGCCGTCTCGGTGGCGAGATTCACGCTGGTCTCGGTCACGCCCGGCACGGCCTTGAGCGTGCGCTCGACCCGCGCCACGCAGGAAGCGCAAGTCATGCCTTCTATGGGCAGTTCCCAGGGCATCCCAGAAGGTGTGGTTTGACTGACCACTGAGCTGTTCATGGCAGGTGAGGAAAATGTTTTGAGATGGGTGAAGTCTGGACCTTGCCACGATGGGAAAGTCAAGCACTGCCCGCAGGCAGTTGCACTGCCCTGGTGCAATGCCGCTTGCTGGCACTGCGCGCCGTGCACCACAATGCGCCGCATGCAGCGCCTTCGGGGGCGTGCTTGGCCCGACTCATTGCCGCCGTGGCCGGTGTGCCCATGTGCTTGTCGTGACTTTGACCCAGATCAACAACCACGACTCGGTACACCCTATGCTGGCCTTGATACCTCTCAATGCAACAGCACGCCATGCGTTTTCACCGCCATCACCTACGCCGCTGGGCAGCCGTCGTGCTGCTGGCGTGGGTCTTCGGCATCGTGATGAGCGTGGCCAACGCATGCGCCATCCAACCGTCCGCCGATGCCAGCGCTGTTGCGGCTGAGCATGCGACGGCGTCTGCTCATCACCACGGCAGCGATGACGAAAGCGATGAGGCTGCCAAGGCGAACTGCCTCGACTTCTGCGAGGAATCGTCCGTAGCAGCAGCAACCTGGCAACCTCTTGCCGACTCTGCGAACTTTGCCTGGTTGCCGGCAATCCTGATTGCCCTGGTCTTGCCACAGCCGCGGCTTCAAGCCGCGCGCTCCTTCTTGTCGCCACCCGCCCATACGGGTGCGCCTCCCATTCCGATCGCTTTCCTGCGATTGGCGCTCTAGCGCGCGGAAGCGAGCGCGGCAGCCTGGGCTGCCACGCTTGCCGCGTGCCCTTTCGTTGCCCTGCATCTGCTGCCGCAATGGCAGTGATGTGACACGGCTGCGAGCCCTTTCCTTCCCCCCTGTCCTGATCAAGGAGATCCGCAATGTCCCTCGTTCGTCAAATCGCCGCTGCCGCCGCTCTTGTGCTGTCGGCCACCGCGACACTCGCCCAAACTGCACCGGCCGATTCCGCTGCCTCGTCGGCGAAGCCCGACGCCACCACGTCCAAGGACTGCGTCAAGACGCCGCGCCATGACCATGGCGCCGAACGAGGCATGCCTTCGTCGCGAGGCAAGCCCTGCACGCCGGAGAAGGAAAAGGTTGCCAAGGACAACACGAGCGCTACGGATGCCAAGGCCAAGTCCGGGCATAACCACGCACAGTTCCACAAGAACCAGTAAGCAGCTTCGCTTTGGAAGGAGTCGCCATGCCTACAGACCATGAGCATCACGGCAGGAAACCAAGCGGCCCGAACTGGTCACGGATCAACCAATGGGTGCTCTGGCTCGGGCTGGCTGCTGCGGTCGCGTACATGTTCTATCGCCACAACGCCCATCTGTCCCAGCTGTTTCCGTTCTTGATCCTGCTGGCGTGTCCGCTGCTGCACCTGTTTGGACATGGCGGACATGGCGGACATGGCACAGGAGGCGATGATGAGCGCGCGCCCCCAGGATCAGGCCGCTCCGATCCGCCGAACACGAACCACCGGCACTGAGCTCAGGGCATGCCTGCCATCCCGGTACAGGGTCTTGTCATGAGACCTCGCTCCTGTGCAAGTTCGGTGCGGCATGCCTGCAGACGAGCGCTGTGGTGCGCTTGCTTGCGGTGTCGGGACGAAGCGTCTTCGCACGGCCTTTCACGCAACGGTGTAGGCCTCACACGCGAGCTGCCAAAGGACAAACAAACATAGCCAATTTGCGCGGCAAGGCCCTACAAGCATGCAGCAACCGTCCAGTGGCTGCGGCTTCACAAGCAGGGCATAAGTACCCAGCGCCGCCTGCGCCTGCGGTCGGGCGACCTGCCAAAGGTCTGCCTGCGGCTTGAGCCGATTACACGCGCTGCACCTGCACCGGCGGCCGGCTGAAACAAATCCATGAACACGAACAATGCTTGATGACCCTATCACAGCCGGCACGCAGCCCGGCACTGCCGAGGCTACTGCACACCAGGATGCCTGCGCACAGACCATAAATGCCATTCGCCTGGCTGCCGTGATCGGTGATCGTCCGGCACCGGGGTTCCCATGCAGCAGCGACCTCTCGACAGCGCCCCTGGCCGCAGTGCCCGAGGTCCGACCGCCCGAAGACGACATGCTGCTCCTGACCAGCCGGGCTGCGCAGGCCATGGACCAGGCAATTCACGCGCTGCTGTCCAAGGCGTCGATGGGCATGTCCCCGATCAGCCTGACACTGGCTTGGTCGGACTGGCTGCTGCACTTGGCCGTTTCGCCGGGTCGACTTGGAACGCTGGCACAGCTTGCGGCGCAACTGGTGCATACCTCGACACAGGCGCAACTGGGCGCGCTGGACAACTCCGCCGCGCAGCAGCCTGCGGAGGTGGACGATCGCTTCGGCGATCCGTTGTGGCGCCGCTGGCCCTTTGAGCAGATCAGGAGCGGTTTCTTGGCGTCCAGTGCGTGGTGGAAACAGGCCAGCTTGGTAGACGGCATGGCTCGCCACAACGCCCATCTGGTGGAATTCTTCACCCGCCAATGGCTGGATGCCCTCTCACCAGCCAACTGGCCCGCTACCAATCCGCAGGTGCTGACGGCCACGCTGGCCAGCGGTGGCCAGAACCTGCTGAATGGCGGTCGCCTGCTGGTCCGGGACCTCGTCGAGCAGCAGGCCCGGCGTGGTGAGCAACCGCCCGGCACGCTCTCGCCGCTGCCGTTTGCAGTAGGTACGGACGTTGCCGTCACGCCGGGCAAGGTGGTGTTCCGCAACCATCTCATCGAGCTCATCCGCTACGAGAGCACCACCGCCACGGTTCATCCAGAGCCGGTGCTGATCGTGCCCTCGTGCATCATGAAGTACTACATCCTGGACCTCTCTCCCAGGAACTCCATGGTGCGCCACCTGGTGGATCAGGGACACGTGGTCTACATGATCTCGTGGCGCAATCCCGATGTTTCGGACCGGGATCTTGGCATGCACGACTACCTGCACAGCGGCGTGATGGCCGCGATGGCCGCCATACAGGCCGGCAGCGGCGCCGACTACATCCACGCCGTTGGCTACTGCCTGGGCGGCACGTTCCTGGCCATTGTCGCGGCGGCACTTGGCGGACATGACTGCTCATCCGATGCCAGGTCCCGGACCGGGGGTGTCTGCGCCGTCTGCGGATGCGGCTTGCCCAAATTCCGCAGCGTCACACTGCTGGCCACGCTCACCGACTTCACCGAGCCGGGCGAGTTGGGCGTGTTCATCGACGACGACCAGTTGCGAACGCTGCGCGAGGAAATGGCGCACACGGGCTTCCTCAGCGGCCGGCAGATGGCCGGCTCGTTCCAGTTCCTGAATTCGCGCGACCTGATCTGGGCGCGCAACGTGCGCCGCTACCTGCTGGGCCAGGACAGCAAACCTAACGACCTCATGAGCTGGAACACCGACGTCACGCGGCTGCCCGAGCGCATGCACTCCGAGTACCTGCAGTCGCTGTACCTGAACAACGCGCTCGCGGCGGGCCGCTACCGCGTGGGCAACACGGCAGTAGCGCTGGGCGACATCCAGGCGCCGCTGTTCGTGGTGGGTACGGCGCGCGACCACGTCGCGCCGTGGCGCTCGGTCTACAAGATCCACCTGCTCACCGACACCCACATCACCTTCGTCCTGGCCAGCGGGGGCCACAACGCGGGCATCGTCTCCGAGCCCGGTCACCCGCACCGCAGCTACCAGATCGCCAGCATGGAGCATGGCCACCGCTGGGTAGATCCCGAGGAGTGGGCCGCGCAAGTGCCGCTGCACCAGGGTTCATGGTGGGAGGCCTGGCAGGCTTGGCTGGTGCAACGCTCGGGACCGCGCGTGGCGGCAACGCCCATTCCTGCCGATACCGTAATCGGCGAGGCGCCGGGGCAGTACGTGCATGTTCGCTATGCAGACTGACGCGCGCGCGGTGCTGCCGCAGCAGCAGGCAACAGAGAGCCTGTGGCGGATGGAATTGGCGCTTGAGGACATCAACGCCCGCATTGCGAGACTGTCCATCGCCCTGCGTGCCCCGCTGGAAACCAACGCCGATGTAGACCACGTACTGCAGCGTCGTCCTGCTGCAGCTGTGGAAAACGACCGGCGATCCGGCCAGCATGCAGCCCATGACGGGCCGGAGCGCCGGGTAGCTCACAAGTGGGAGGAACTGCGGGGATTGCTGGTGCTGCGCTACCAGCTGTGCAGCCGGCTGGCTGCCGCGGTAGGCGCACCGGCAGTGCACCAGCTGTTGATGGCCGCGGATGCCCAGCTGCAGCGCGAGGGTTTCGGCAGTACGCCCGCGGGCATGGCGCTGTAGCAACGCGGCGCCCCCACCTGGTCACATCACGAATGGACGTTGATCACGTACCTCGCAGCGCACCCCGTAAGCCACCAAGCGCCCTACAGCGTGAAGGCATCGACCAATTCTTGAAAACCATCATGAACCAAACCATCAACACGGCCAACCTGACACACAACCTCACCCAGCGCCTGGCGCGCATGAGCCTGTCGGGCAAGAAGGGGCTCATCGTGGGCGTGGCCAACGAGCACAGCATCGCCTGGGGCTGCGCCGAGCTGGCCAAGCTGCAGGGCGCCGAGGTGGTCGCCTCCTGCCTCAACGAGAAGGCCGTGCGCTTCGTGGCGCCGCTGACCGAGCCCGCGGGCATCCCGCTCAAGCCCTGCAACGTCGAGAACCCCGGCGAGCTGCAGGCGCTGGTGGACTTCGCCATTGAGCAGCTCGGCCGCCTGGACTTCATCGTCCACTCCATCGCCTGGGCGCCGCTGGAGGACCTGCACGGCCGCGTCATCGACAGCTCCTCCACCGGCTTCGCGCGCGCGATGGAGGTGTCCTGCCACTCGCTGGCCGAGCTGGCGCGGCTGTGCGCGCCGCACATGACCGACGGCGGCGCCATCGTCACCATGAGCTACCTGGGCGCCGACGAGGCCGTGCCGCACTACGGGCTGATGGGCCCGGTCAAGGCCGCGCTGGAGTCGCTGGTGCGCTACATGGCGGTGGAGCTGGGCCCGCAGCGCATCCGCGTGCACGCGGTCTCGCCCGGCCCGATCCACACCCGCGCGGCCTCGGGCATCGCCGGCTTCGACGAGCTCATGAGCAACGCAGTGGCCAAGTCGCCGCTGGGCCGCGCCGTGACGCTGGACGAGATCGCGCAGCTCACGAGCTTCCTGTGCAGCGACGCCGCCTCCGGCATGACGGGCCAGACCATCTACGTGGACGCCGGCTGCCACGCGGTGGCCTGAAACTCTTTCACGACAACACAAAAACAAGACACCGCGCCATGAACGTCCTGCTCGAAACCGACTACATCGAGAACGTCACCTACGACGAGATCGGCCTCGGCCAGACCGCCAGCCTCACGCGCACCATCAGCGGCGAGGACATCCAGGCCTTCGCCGCCGTTTCCGGCGACACCAACCCCGCGCACCTCAACGCCGAGTACGCCGCCGACACGCTGTTCCACGGCGTCATCGCCCACGGCATGTGGGGCGGCTCGCTGATCTCGGCGCTGCTGGGCACGGTCTTCCCCGGCCCGGGCACCATCTACCTGGAGCAGGACCTGCACTTCACCAAGCCCGTGCGCGTGGCCGACACGCTCACCGTCACGGTCAAGGTCGCGGCCAAGGACGACGCCAAGAAGCGCGTGGAGCTGGATTGCGAGGTCGTCAACCAGAAGGGCGCCTGCGTGCTCTACGGCAAGGCGCGCGTGCTCGCGCCCACGGCCAAGGTGAAGCTGCCGCGCGACAAGGCGCCGCAGATCCACCTCTTCGACGCCCAGGCGCGGCTGCGCGCGCTGCTGGCGCTGGGCGCGGACATGCCCGCGGCCAAGTGCGCGGTGGTGCACCCCTGCGACGTGGACTCGCTCTCCGGCGCCATGGACGCGGCGCAGCTGGACCTGATCGACCCGGTGCTCATCGGCCCCGAGGTGCGCATCCGCCGCGTGGCGCAGGAAGCCGGCATCGAGCTGGGCGACGTGCGCATCATCGACACGCCCTACTCCGAAGCCGCGGCCGAGGTGGCCGCCGCGATGGCGGCCACGGGCGAGGTTGAGATGCTGATGAAGGGCAGCCTGCACACCGACGAGCTCATCCACGCCGTGCTGGGACAGAAGGCGCTGCGCACGGGGCGGCGCATGTCGCACGTGTTCCGCTTCGACGTGCCGCTGTACCGCAAGCCCATCCTCATCACCGACGCGGCGCTCAACATCGAGCCCAAGCTGATGGAGAAGAAGGACATCATCCAGAACGCCATCGACTTCGCCCGCATCATGGGCGTGGACAAGCCCAAGGTGGCCATCCTGGCGGCGGTGGAGACGGTCAACCCGT
>NZ_BCTC01000127.1 GCF_001571085.1 Azohydromonas lata NBRC 102462 | reverse complement strand
TAGCCCAGCGCGGGTGACCGCATTGGAGTCGTTGGCGCAGTGCTTCAGCTCACATGGCCGTCAGCGGGTACACGAGCAACCGTCGCGTCACCGGGGACATGGCCGAGTGCCATGGGAATGGATATGAAGGCGGTCGTTGCGACGGCAAAGACGATGGGCAGCAGCACGCGCGTGAGCGAGCCGATGAAATTCCTGATATTCGTGTCCATGTGGCGAGCCTCCTGCCGGTACGCTGGCAACAGCGCCTTGATGCACCGGCCGTCGCATGGTGTTCCACACCACCTGAACCGGCGATGAACGATCATGCGGGCAGCGGTACTGGCCGCTGCCGCGTGGGCAGGCGCCGTAGGAACGCGACATTTGGCGGGCAAGGAGACTTCGACGTGAGGATGCTGGTGGCCGTGGACGACAGCGATTGCACCAAGCGCATGCTGGCCCATCTGGTGTCGCACGAGCGCTGGTGCGGCAAGGACGTGGCGTGGACGGTGTTTCACGCCGTGCCGCCGTTGCCACACCGCGCAGCAGCATTGGCCGATCCGGCCAGCGTCGAGGATTACTACGCCAGTGACGCCGAGCGCGTGCTGCGTCCGGTGCGCAGCTTTCTCAAGCGCCATGGCATCCAGCCCACCTTTGTGCACAAGATCTGCCCACCGGCCCGGGAGATCGCCCGACTGGCCAACACGGGCAAGTTTGATGTGGCGGTCATGGGCAGCCACGGACGTGGTGCCGTGGGCGGTGCCGTGCTGGGCTCGGTCGTGCAGCAGGTGCTGGCCTCGACAAGGCTGCCGGTGCTCATCATCCGCTGAAAGAAGTAGCCTGGGAGAGCCCCACAAAAGCAGCGCCCATGGGACTGGACGGATCCTGGCCATAGGCCCCCCGGCGCGGGGCAGGTCGATGCGCCGGGCTGCTGCTTCGTCCGCGTGAAGCCCAGGCTGATATTTCTCAAGGGAGCCGTATCCCTTTCGCCAGCGAACGGAAAAGTGATCGGTCTGCGTAATCAACGGTTGCAGGCATTAGCCTGCACTTACGCCATAAGCACCTTGTCTATATTTTTCCGGGATTTGGCTGGACTTGTTTCGCACACTTGAATGCTTGCAAGCGGACCTGTCGTGACAGGAAGAATTTGTGTGCAGAGGGTGCGCCACAGCAGGTGACCGATACCGTGACCGCACACCCATCAAACAGCGACCGCCAACTGCAAGCCGTGAGGTACGGGAAAGGGAGGGGTGAATGTTGAACGGACAAGTGCTGTACACAATGTTCAGTGGCGTAGCGAAGGCGTGTTCCGGCGGGAATCCCGCTTGGGCTGCGGGCCGCAGCGTCCACGGAGCCGGGCTGTGAGCGCGGTGCATATAACCGTCGTGGACGACGATCCCGACATTACGCAGCTGCTGGCGAACTACCTGCAGCCCCATGGTTTTCGAGTGAGCCAATTGCATGATGGTGCCGCGCTGATGGCGCTCATGGCGGCTGATGCACCGCAACTTGTGCTGTTGGACTTGGGGCTGCCGGGTGAGGATGGATTTGCCATCGCACGGCGGCTGCGTGAGCACTGGCACTGCGGGCTGGTCATCGTTACCGGGCGTCGTGACTCGGTGGACAAGGTGGTGGGCCTGGAGATTGGCGCTGACGACTACGTCACCAAGCCTTTTGATTTGCGCGAGCTGCTGGCGCGGGTGAAGGCGGTGCTGCGGCGTGTGGCGCCCACGGACGACCCGCCGGTGACTGCGCAGGCTTTGGCGCCGTCTGCGTCGCGCCCACGTTACCGCTTTCAGGATTGGGAGCTGGACACCGCCGCCCGCCGGCTGCTTGCCCCTGACGGGCGCGAAGTGACGTTGACCACCGGCGAGTTCGATTTGCTGGCGGTGTTCGTTCAGCACCCCGGGCGCGTGCTGTCACGCGACTCATTGCTGCAGGCCACGCACCGGCGTGAAGCCGCGCCTTTCGACCGCACGATCGACGTGCAGGTCGGCCGTCTGCGCCGCAAGCTCGAAGACTCGGCCGATGAGCCTCGCATCATCAAGTCGGTGCGTGGCGCGGGCTACCTCTTTGTGCCCAAGATCGAACTGCGCTGAATGCACTGCATCCCCGGTGCCTCGCAATCCATGGCGCTCCACCTTGCACAAACATCGGGTGCGTCGGCCGAAGGGGTCGACGAAGGCACGGTGTACCGCTCCATGTTCACCGCCTCGCCGGACGCGCTGTTGCTGGTGGGTACCGACGGCGACATCGTCCTGGCCAATCCGGCCGCGGCGCAGCTGCTGGGCTACACGGTGCAGGAGCTGCGCAGTCTGAACGTGGACGCATTGGTGCCAGAGGCTGCCCGGTCCCGCCACGCTGCCTACCGCGCCGGCTACGCGCAGCAGCCGCGCTCCCGGCCCATGGGCATGCAGATGGAGCTTGTGGCGCTGCGCCGTGACGGCACGCAGGTGCAGGTGGAGATCGCACTGAGCCCGCTGCAGTCGCAAGGCCTGCCTTATGTGCTGGCAGCCATGCGCGACGTGGGCGGCTACCCGCGCGTGCGCCAGGCGCTGCAGCGCGCGCGGTACAGCGAGTCGGTGGCGCAGCTTGGGCGCGAGGCGGTGGACGCGCGCGATCCGTGACTGCTGCTGGAGCGCGTGCCCGCTGCCGCCATGCAGGCGTTGGAGTGCGAAGCCGCGGCCGTGCTGCTGCAGGAGCCTGGCCAGCGGCTGCTGCGTGTGGCGGGCGCCTGCGGCTCCGGCCCTGCAACCGATGCGGTGCAGCTCGTCGAGCCCGATACCGAGGCGCAGGAGGTGCTGCGCCGGATCGAACCGCTGGTGGTCGAGGACTACGCCCAGGAGGACCGCTTTGAGGTGCCATCGGAGCGCGCGGCTGCCGGATTGGTCAGCGCGCTGGTCGTGCCGCTGCTGGACCGGGGTCACGCCATCGGCCTGCTGAGCGTGCGCTCGCGTCGGGCGCGGCACTTTGGCGGCGACGAGCTTCATTACCTGCAGTCGCTGGCCAACCTGCTGGCCAGCAGCTTGCAGCGCGCACATGGCGAAGAGGCGCTGCGGCACGCGCAGCGGCTGGAGAGCGTGGGCCAGCTCACCGGCGGCATTGCGCACGACTTCAACAACCTGCTCACGGTCATCCACGGCAATCTGCAGGTGTCGCAGGATCTGCCTTTGCTGGCCGCGGACAGTTACGGCCAGCAGTTGATGGAGGCGGCGTTGCGGGGCTGCCGCCGTGGTGCGGACCTGACGACCCAGCTGCTGGCGTTTTCGCGCCGCCAGGTACTGCAGCCTCGCGAGGTCGATGCCGCGCAGCTTGTGGCCTCGCTGGCGGAGATGCTGCGGCGCACGCTGGGACAGAGCATCGAGATCGCTGTCGATATCCAATCGACCCCGCCCCTGCTCGCCGACCCGGGCCAGCTCGAGTCCGCGCTGCTCAACATCGCCATCAATGCCCGCGACGCCATGCCCGCGGGCGGGCAACTGCGCTTCAGTTGCCGCGCCTGCGACACGCTGCCGCCTGGAGCGGCGCGCGAGAGCGGGTTGCCGGCAGCTGAGGCGGGCTATGTCGCCATCGCCGTCAGCGACAGCGGCGTAGGCATGCCGGAGTCGGTGCGCGAGCGCGCCTTCGAGCCCTTCTTCACCACCAAGCCCGCGGGCCGCGGCACGGGTCTGGGGCTGAGCACGGTGTACGGTTTCGTGGCCCAGTCGCAAGGCCTGGTGACGCTGGACTCCGCGCCCGGCGAAGGCACGACGGTGACGCTGTACATCCCATGCGTGCCTGTGGCCACGGCGGCTGCGGTGACCGAGACCGTGCAGTGCGCAGCCGCACTGCCGGCTGGACTGAAGGCGCTGCTGGTGGAGGACGACGCTGAGGTGCGCGAGGTGGTGCGCAACTTCCTGCTGTCGTTCGGCTGCGAGGTCACGGCCTGTTCAAGCGCCGAGCAGGCCCTGCTGTTGACCCCGCCGGCCGCCTTCGAGCTGCTGGTGAGCGACGTGGTGCTGGGCGCCGGCATGCGCGGGACCGAATTGGCCCGCCGCACCGTGTCGCGCTGGCCAGGGCTGGCCGTAGTGCTGATGACGGGCTACTTCAACCAGCCTGGGACGGCGCAGGATGCCCATCGCCATGCCTGGCGGCTGCTGCAAAAACCTTGCAGTCGCGAGCAGCTTGCGCAGGCGGTGGCGCAGGCGCTGCAGCGGCGCTGAACATGGGCTTGGGTGCAAGCGCCTGGCGAAAGGCGTTACTGCAGCGCAGCCGGCTCAGGCGTCAGGCTGCGTGCGATGTACGCGCCCAGTGCCTGCGAGTCCGCGATCCGCACGTGGCGACGGCCTTTCTCGGCGAAGTTGATCACGCCCTCGCGCACGAGCCTGGACAGCGCGCGGCTCACGCTCTCCAGCGTCATGCCCAGGAAGTTGCCGATCTCGGCGCGAGTCAGGCACAGCGTGATGCGGTCGGTGCGCAGGCCACGCCTGTCCAGCGCCTCGACCCATTGGCGCAGGAAGTCGGCCACGCGAGCGTCGGCCGACAGCGTGCACAGCGACAGGATCGATTCGCGCTCGCGCGCCATCTGGCGGCTCATGGCGGCGTGCAGCATGTTGGTGACGCCCGGCTTGTTCACCGACAGTGTCAGCAGCGCCTCGTAGTCCACGGACCAGACTTCGCCCACGTCCAGCGCCACGGCGTCGCAGGTGTAGGCACCGCTGGCGATGCCATCGAAGCCCAGCCAGTCGCCCTTGAAGTGCAGCCCCACCACCTGCTCGCGGCCATCGGCCGTGATGGTGACCATTTTGAAGAAGCCGGAGTGCAGCACATGCAGCGCCTTGAAGGCTTCGCCGCAGCGGTACACGGTGTCGCCGGCATGCACCAGCCGGCGATGCAGTGGCAGGCCCGACTCGCGCAAACGCTGCAGCGTGTCTGCGATCAGCGCTTGCGTGGCAGCGGCGGGGTCGGCCGCGGACCGGCGAGCCAGGAAAGTGGGGCGCAGGGGCGCCGTGCCTGCGGCAAGCGCGTTGGACGGGGTAGCTGCGTGGAGCATCATCGTGGACACCTGTGTGGGGTGGCAGGTGTACGCAGCATCGCGCCGCAAAGGCAACCGCCCGCCAATGGCATGCGTCTCTCGGTAACGCCGGGTGAACCAACGGTGAACGGGCCGTGACGATGGCCGTGCATACCGCCGCAGCGGTTCACAGCAACGTATGCACCAGCATGGCCTGCAGCAGGAGGCGATGACCGTCCTCGTCATGGGCGGGCGCGCCAGGCGCCTGTGCCTGGTCCCTGTCCAGGTGGGGCAGCAGTTGCGCCAGCGGATGGTCGCGGCGGCCCAGCCCCTCGTACACAGGTATGCCGCTGTCGCGGCGCAGGCTGTGGACCCACTCGGCCGGCAAACCCTCGCAATCCAGCGCGTCATAGAACCGTCCCAGCAGCCGTGTGGCTTCGTGGGCCTGTGGGCCACTGCCCACCTCCAACCCCATGGGCGGTACCCAGGCCACGCGTGCCCCGAGCCCACGCGCGGCGTCCGCCACCACACCCTGGGAAGGGCTGTGCCGGCCCTGGCACAAAAGGCCCAGGTGCTTGCTGTCCAGCAGCTGCGGCACGGAACCAGCCTGCATCATGGTGCGCAGCGTGCGGGCCAGGCGCAGCAGGGCTTCGCCATGATGTGTGGGAGAGGCGTCCTGCATGAGCAGGGGCGGGACGAAGGGTGAATGCATCGACAAAACGGGCGCCAGTGTTCCGGCGCCCCATCCGTGCAGCTCAGGTAACTGGAACAGGCAAAACTCGGGCGCAGTCAATTGTGTCAGCGGCTGTCCGAACCATGAATTTGCTGGCGGCCACAATTCACGCATGAGCCGATTCTTGCAACGCATCCGGCGCCGCAGCGGCATGGCACTGCTGCTGCTGTGCAGTGCGTGCTGGGCCGGGCCCTGGGTCCAGGAAGGACGACCGGCGCCTGAGGCTCACGAGGCGCTGCAACTGCTGGAGGCCGCCGGTAGCCACGGCCTGGAGCCGCACGACTATGGCACCGAAGCACTGCTCGGCGTGCTGCAGCGGCTGGAGCAGGCCGCCGACGCCGACATCCAGGCAGGCGAGCAGTTCCAGCAAGCGCTGGACACCGCCCTGCAGCGCTACCTGCGTGAGCTGCACGGGGGGCGCGTCGACCCGGCTGCGCTGTACCCGGGCTGGAAGCACCCTACACCTGATGCCTTCGACCCCGCCGCGGCACTGGCGGCGGCATTGGCGCAGCACCGACTGCAGGATGCAGTCAATGCCGCCGCGCCGGCGCTGCCCCAGTACCAGCAACTGCGCACCGCGCTGGAGCGCTACCGTCGTCTGGAAGCCCACCCGGCATGGGCGCAGCCACTGCCACCGTTGCCGACGCGCCCGCGCAGCCGGGACTCGGCAGCAGCACTGGAGCCGGGCCTTGCTTGGGTCGGCCTGCCGCTGCTGGCGCAGCGCCTGCAGGCACTGGGCGACTTGCCAAGTGGGCCGGTGCCTCCGCGCTACGAGGGCGTGCTGGTGGAAGCGGTGCGGTCTTTCCAGCGCCGCCACGGGCTGCATGCCGACGGCTTGCTGGGCCGCGACAGCCGGGCTGCACTGGAAGTGCCGCCAGCAGCGCGGGCACGCCAGATTGCTCTGACGCTGGAGCGGTTGCGATGGACGCCGCTGTTGCGCGCGTCGCGCATGGTGGTGGTCAACCTGCCGGAGTTCGTGCTGCGCGCCTACGAAGTGCGCGCGGGCCGCATCGAGCTGCGGCTGGAAATGAAGGTCATCATCGGCAAGGCGCTGGACACGCGCACGCCGCTATTGGACCAAGACATGCGTGCCATCGAGTTCAGCCCCTACTGGAACGTGCCGCCCTCGATCGCGCGCGGCGAGCTGGTGCCGCGGCTGCGGCGCGATCCGGCGTACTGGGCACGCGAAGGCTTCGAGTTCGTTGCCGCCGACGGCAGCGTGGAGTCCACGCTCACGACGGCGCGGCTGAATGCCGTGCTCGCCGGCGCGCTGCGCATCCGCCAGCGGCCGGGGCCGCGCAACGCGCTGGGCGACATCAAGTTCGTGTTTCCCAACGCCGAGAACATCTACCTGCACCACACGCCGGCGACGGCGCTGTTCGCGCGCGAGCGGCGCGACTTCAGCCACGGCTGCATCCGCGTGGAGCAGCCGGCCGAGCTGGCAGCGTTCGTGCTGGAGGGCCAACCGGGCTGGGACGCCGCCCGCATCCGCGAGGCCATGGCCCGGGGCGAGTCCAGCACGCTGCGGCTGCAGCGACCGTTGCCCGTGCTCATCGCCTACGGCACGGCCCTGGTCAAGGGCGGCCAGGCGTACTTCTTCGAAGACCTCTACGGTCACGACCGCGTGCTGGACGCCGCGTTGCGCAACCGCCCGGTCCCACCCTTGCCGGAGCCTGCCCGATGAACGCTGATCGAGCGCGACGCGTTTTCTTTCTGCGCCGTTGCGGCGCGCTGGCGGCGCAGGCTTCTACCCGCACGAGCAGTTCGTGCACACGGACACGGGCCGTGTGCGCCCCTGGGAGGCTGGCCGCTCGCGCACGTGACGCAAGGACCGCCGACGGGCAAGCAGCGCCCGTCGGCGGTTTCACTTCAGTCCCCGGCCCCCTCTTCGATCTGAATCCGGTTCACCACCCAGCGCACTCCCGGCGCTGCGCGAACCGTGCCTTCCGCCGCGCAGCGTTCGTGCCAGGAGTGCACCGTTCCCCGTAGCGTCACGGTGCCGCTGGGATGGGCCTGCACTTTGATGTGAAGCGCTTCGCGCTCGGCTTGTCGCACCAGCGCACGCCGAATGCGGTCGTTCAGATCTGGCGGCATGGAGTGATGCTTGAGCGTGATGTCGTTGGACACGCCCACGACGCCCGTGAGGTGGCTGATGGTCTTCTCCACCAGGCGACGCTGAAACTCCCAGTCCACCTCACCCTGCAGCGTGATCCAGCCCTTGTCCACCATCAGCCGCACGGCGGCGGCGGGCAGCACGGCGAGTTGCTGCAATGCCGCCTGCGCGAATTGGGCGATCTCGGTGTCGCTGCGCCGGTGGTTGGGCGCCAGAAGCACGTCCAGCTCCAGCGCATAAGCCTTGACCCCGGCCACGCGCCGCAGCGCCTTCTGCACCGCCCATTTCTGCGCATAGGTCTGCAGGTGGCCCGAGAGCGTGACCACGCCGTGTTCCACTGCCACGCCGATGGTGGTGGCATCCACGGCCGGATCCCACTCCAGCTCGTCCTGCACGTCCTGTTTCAGCTCGGCATCGGTCTTCATGGGCTTCTCCTTGGCGACAGGATCGGGTCTCAGGCAGATGCGTCCTGCTCACCAGCAACACCGGCACCGGCGCACAGCGCACGGTGATCTCGGCATCGCTGCCCATGACCAGGCGACTGACGCCGCGGCGGCCGTGCGTGCCCATCACGATGAGGCGGCAGTCGCGTACCCGAGCCTGCTCGGCGATCACATCGCCAACGCGGCCGGAAGCCATCTCGTGCAACAGGGTTTCGCACGGCACGCCGGCCGCCGTGGCGTCGCGGCTGGCCTTGGCCAGCAACTCATTGCCGCGCTTGATGAGGCCTTCGTGGATGTCGGCGATGCTGCTCACGGAGGCCATTTCCAGCAGCATCGGGAACTCGTTGACCACATGCAGCAGCACCAGCGTCGCGTGCAGCTCGCGCGCCAGGGCCAGCGCCTCACGCAAACCCGACGCGGCGGTATCACTGCCATCCAGGGGAACGAGGATCCTGGAGTACATCGCAATTCTCCTCGTGGGAGCCGTCCAGCGGCGGATGAGGCGCATGGTGACGAGACCCGCGCGGCGCGGGTTGCGAATTCTCAATTCCGGGGTCGATCCGCCCACGATGGCAGGACGACACGGCGCCTGCCTCGCGGACGCCGATCCGCAAGCGGAGCCAGGGAACCTCGCTTGGGATGGTCACCCTGGCCCGGCTGCTGGCAACACAGCCGGTGCGCACGCTGCGCGTGCTGTCTCCTTTCGGCTTTGCCTGGGAGCGCATGATCCTGTTGTGCATGCAGACACTCGAAGGCACACCTCACGATGTGCTGGGCGCGGTGGTGGTTCTGGCCGTTCTCGAAGCGGCTGGTCACGCACGGGCGCAGCCTCCCGACCTTCATTCCGGAGGCCAATGCGTTCGCCGTCAGGGCCGCGCAGGCCGCCGGCGGCGTTCCAATGTCCTCGGTGACCGCAGGAACCGCGTCTTCAACTACCGGAACATGTACATCTGCGACGGCTCCATGCTCGGTGCCAACCTGGGCGTCAACGCATGACGGCTGGCGGCGTTCCACCGCCGCTGCAGGTGCGAAACCAGGACATCCGGCTTGTACTGAAGCAGCACGAAGATTTGGCGGATCTCCGAGTTGTACAAATTGCTCAGCACAAGTTCGATGATTCGCCAACCTCCTGCCAGCGGCAGAGCCGGCTTGGGCAGCGCCAGCGTGAACGGGCGAAGGCGGGTGCCTTCACCCCCCGCCAGGACAAACGCCACGATGCGCCGTGCAGCCATGTCATCCCCTGCAATACCTGGCCGCGGTTCCCGAGGCGCCCCCGCTCACGCGTGCCCCGCACAGCTCATGGGTCTCCATCATTCGACCTTGAGTTGGTTGGTGACCCAGTGCACCCCCGCTGCCGACCGGACGGTACCCTCGGCCGCGCTGCGCTCAGCCCAGGAGTGCACGACGCCGGTGAGCGTCACGCTGCCGTTGCCGCTGGTCTTGATTTCGATGTGGCGCGCCTCGCGTTCCGCCCGCCGCACCAGGGCCTTGCGGATGCGCTCGGCCAAGTCGGGCGGTTGGGGGCGATGCCTGAGCGCGATGTCGTTCGAGACGCCAACCACGCCCCTGAGGTGGCTGACGGACTTCTCCACCAGCCGGCGCTGGTAGTCCCATTCCAGCTCGCCCTGGAGCGTCACCCAGCCCTTGTCCACCATCACCCGCACGGCATTGGCGGGAACTGAGGACAACTGCTCCACCGCGGCCTCGGCGGCCTGGGCGATGTCCGTGTCGCTGCGCCTGTGATCCGGCGACAGGCGCACGTCAAGCTCCAGCGCCACGGCCTTGACGCCGGCCACACGCTGCAATGCTTTCTGGATGGCCCACTTCTCGGGATAGGTCAACAGGTGCCCCGAGATCGAGACCACACCGTCCTTGACCGCCACCCCCAACGCCGTGGCGTTCACCGCGGGGTCCCAGTCCAGCTCGTCCTCGACGTCCTTCTTCAGTTCAGCATCCGTCTTCATAGGTTTCTCCTTGAAGCGCAACCTGCGGCCGCGCCGGCTCAGAGCAGTGCTGCTGCGCTGTCGCGCACCTCGGCACCGGCTCGACACATGGCGTCCAGGCCGTCTCGCCGGTGCGCGCGGCCACCTCGCGCAACAGCTGCGCGCCCATGTTCTCGAAGCGGTCCGGCAACTCGATGGCCCTGGCCACCACCACCACGCCGGAGTTGACGATCTGCGGTGCACCAAACGCCCGGTCCAGGATGACGGTGCGTCCGCGCGGGCCAAGGGTCACCTTCACCACATCGGCCAGGGCACCGGCGCCGCGACGGATTTTTTCACGTACCTCGTCGCGAAAGAGCAGTTGCTTGGCAGCCATGCTTGAACCTCCAATGAAGCGAGCTGCAGGCCGGCTCCAGGGTGTTGCGCGCCTACAGCGTCATCTGTGTGCCTGCAACGCCAGCAAGGCGGCGTCTGTACGGCGGACATGACTCAGCGGCGCTCGGCGGCGATTCGCGTCATGCTCGTGCCGCGGCCGGGGCGCTCATTGAGATTTCGCAAATGCGGCGGATGTCTTGCGACCCGAGAGGACAGCGACCACATTCATCGGCCTTGTCCTGGCGCACCAACAGCATCACACGCCACGCCGCATCCCTGCGTACGGAGTTGATTTTCCGCAAGCCATGCCACACCGGCCGGCCTAGATTGGACGTGTTCAGCCTGCCGCGGCGCGCAGTGACGTGAGTTGATCCGCAGGACACGGTTGCATTTGCATCCTAGAAAGTGGCCCATGGAAAGGAGTTCTCAATGACTGCTCTGACCCCGCTGTCGCGTTTCGACGACCTGTTCTCCGAGTTCCGCCGCCTGCTGCCCTCATTGGCCCAAGGCGCCGACATCATGGGCATGGGCGACATCCGCCTGGACGTCGAGGAAAAGGACAAGAGCTACGCCGTGTGCGCCGAGCTGCCCGGCGTGAAGAAGGAGAACATTCGGGTCGAAGTGGACGGCAACCGCGTCGGCATCCATGCCGAAATCCGCAGGGACACCGAGAAAAAGGACCCGAAGGACAAGGCCCGCGTGCTCATGCGCGAGACCTACCGGGGCAGCATCTCGCGCAGCTTCACGCTGCCCAGCGAGATTGATGAGGCCGGAGTGGCAAGGAGAAAGTGAATGAATTCCGTGGCTTCCATCCTGGTGCACGTCGATGCACTGCCGCGCAGCCGCATGCGGCTGGAGCTGGCCCAAACGCTGGCGCAGCGTCTGGACGCGGCGGTACAGGCACTGTATGCCGTCATGCCGACGGTGCTGGAGGAAACGACGCCGTTTGCAGACAACGGCGTTTTCATGCCGGGCATGCTGGAGACCGACTGCCAGCGCCGCGATCTGGCGCGCGCACTGGTCGATGCCGCGCAAGGTGATGGGACGCACGTGCGCTGGGCCGAGCTGGGTCCGCTGCACGCCCTGTATCCCGGCTTCGTGCACGAATGCTTTCATCACGACCTGGTGGTGCTGGGCCAGTACGACGGCAGCGATCCTGCAGGCGCCGGTGTGCCGCCGGACTTTGTGCCGTCGGTTGTCGTGGACAGCGGCAAACCCGTGCTGGTCGTGCCTTGGGCAGGCGACTTCGACGACGTAGGCCATCGGGTGCTGATTGCTTGGAAGCCCACTCGCGAGGCGACCCGCGCGCTGTCCGCCGTGCTGCCCCTGTTGCAGCAGGGCGCGACGGTTCACGTGGCGGGCTGGGACTGCGATCCTGAGGAGATACGGCTATTCCTGCTGCGCCACGGCATTGAAGCGACCTGTTCACGTGAGCGGGCGGCTGAAGTCCGGGTGGGGGAGGATGTGCTTTCGCGCGCGGCCGACCTGAACGCGGACCTGCTGGTGATGGGCTGCTACGGCCACACCCGAGCGCGTGAACTGCTGCTGGGCGGCGCCACGCGCACGGTGCTGACGTCCATGACGCTGCCCGTGCTGATGGCGCATTGACGCCGCTGCAACGGGTGGTCGGCATGAGCGAGCAGAGATTCACCGAGGCCGTATTGCGCCGCTATGCGTGGACCATCTCGATTTCATAGGGCATTTGCGCCTGGACGTGGAGCGCACCGTGACCGGGCCCAGCCTGCTGGACGAGCAGGGTCCCGCGCTCATCGCGGTCAACTATTCCTATACGCCATTCGCGCAGACGCGCTACGACAACGCATTGCGCCTGGATTCCAGCTCGCCCCTACAGGCCAGCTTGTCCCAGGGGCTGGTGTTCAGGTACGAAAACACTACGGCCGAGCAAGGCAGTGGAATTTTCCGCGTGGAGGTGCAAGCGCAAGGCTTCACGTTTGCCAAGCCGGCGCTGCATGCGCTGTCGCTGGCGGCGCCTGTTCCTGAGCCCGGCAGCGCCGTGCTCGCTCTGTGTGGTCTTGGCGTGGGGGCCGGTGCAGCGCTGTACACGCGGCGGCGCCAAGGCGGATAGGGCGGCCCAACCCTTGCAGGCCAGGCATGGCGCGGCGCGCATGCCCTGGCACGCGCGCTCTTTCAGCCGCGTGGAAAACCCTGCTCGAACTGGTGGACGCCATGCATGAGCGCCTCCTCCAGGCCCGGCGCCTCCTTGAGCAGATCGTGGTGCGTGAAGACCACCACATGCGCGGCCTCGATGAGGGTGTCGATCACGGCGGCCGGGTCGCTCACCTCACAGGCGCGCGCCAGATCCACCAGGCCCAGCCGCGCGGCAAAAATCGACTTTCCGCCCGCGAGCTTCAGGGCCAGCGTGTCACCGGGCAGGTACAGCGTGGTGTTGACGATGTCGAAGGCGGGGCTGAGCTGCACGTCGCCGCTGCCCGGCCAGGTGTAGGTCAGCCCGAAGTTCTTGAGGTGCGCGTCGCCGTTGCCGAGCATGCACGACAGCGCCACGCTGCTGAAGAGCTCGCGCAGCGAGCGCCGCAGGTGCGCCGCGTCGGCGTAGAGCCGCACCGCCTTGGCCACCATCTCGTAGGAGCCTTCGTACTTCTGCAGCGGCGTGCGCCCGGTGAGGACCGCGAAATCCTCGAAGCCCAGCGGCGCGCCGTCGGCTGTGCGGTCGAAGCGGCGCATGACGAACAGCTGCCGGTTGTCCGAGAGGAAGAACTCAGGCGTGCGCAGCCCGGCCTCGCGGGCGATGGACATGCAGACGAACTCGTTGACCGCCAGGTGCGGGAACTCGTCCTGGCCGCTCTTGACGATGAGGTTGTTGGTCAGCGTCGTGACCTTGCCGCCCTTGAGCGTGGCCTCGGGCACCAGCACCTTGGGCTGCACGCCGGAGATGCCGGAGCTCATGACGTACTTGTCGAAGAGCTCGTCGAACAGATCCTGCGCACCGTCCCAGGCCAGGATCTGCGCCAGGCTCTCGCCCGGCTCCGCGACGCCGTCCTTGGCGCTGTCGTTGTCGAGCAAGCAGCGCAGCCGTCCAATGGGCGCTTTCGCGCCGGTGAGCGACAGCAGCAGCATCGGGTCCACGGCGGTGGTCTTGGCCAGCCGGTAGCGGATCGCTTCGAGCACCCGGCCCTCGGGCAGGTTCATCTGGAAGATCGGGGGCAGTTCGCGCGATTCGTAGGGCCGGGCGCGGTGCGGCATCGACAGGCACACCTCGGTTGTCGGCTGCGTGCCGGGCGTGCTCAGCCAGTAGCCCGAGGCATCGTGGCTGAGGCTGGCGCACCAGCCCTGGGGCGCATGGACCTGCAGTTGGCGCACCGTCACCGGAACGTCTCCTTGAGCTCCTCGAACACCGGACGCCGGTAGGCCTCCAAGGCGAGCTGAAGGCCCAGGCTGCGGGCGACCCGGGCGTACGCGCCGATGGCCACACTGGCTGAGCCGCGTTCGATGTCGATGACGCGCAGCCGCGTCACGCCTGCCATCTCGGCGAGTTGCTGCTGGCTCAGGCCGCGATGAATGCGGGCCTCGCGCAGCGACTGGCTCAAGCTGTGCAGCAGCGGGTCCGGCTCGGAACGGGCAGTGGACGACATGTATGAAAAATCATACTCTAACCTCAAAAAGTATGCTATTTCATACACGAGGATCGAAAATGGCCTGCGCCGCACGACCCGGCTACTGCGCAGCGCCAAGGTCGGCTGGCCTTGCATTTGGGCGGCGGGGCCGCCCGCGGTGCGGATGGACCTGGCGCCACACGCACGCGGCGGCCAAGTGCGCTGTGCGTGAAAAACGGAACGAACCCTGCAACCTCAGATAGCTCGACGCCGGCATCCACGCAAGCCTGCACGGTGCCAAGTGCAACCACAGCTGAGCGGCCTGCCTCGCAGGCGCCAAGCAGCCTGGCTCGTTGCGAACCGGCTGGGCGCACACGTTGGACAGCGCGTCGATTCCGGTTTCCCACTGGCCATCGGCAAGAGGCGTAGAGCCGTGGCCACTTCCATCAGGCGTGCGCGGCCGCACGGCCTGATGCTGCTCGCAGCGTGCCTGGCCACCCCATTGACCGCCGTGACGACGGGCGCAGCACACGCGGCCGTGAGCGGCACGGTCGTGGGCTGGGGCGCCAACGACTCGGGCCAGAGCAGTGCTCCGAGTGGACTGCACGACGTCGTGGCCGTCGCCGGTGGCGCCTACCACACGGTGGCGCTCAAGCGCGACGGCAGCGTATTGGCCGGGGGGCCAGCTCACGGGATGGGGTAATTGAATGGACGCCTCTATTCGACAGCGTCCGCCAGCCCACAGACAGCGCGCTCCCTGGTAGAGGGAATTGGAGCAACTGGGCAACCGCATGGTGGTGGCCTGCCGGACAGCGGCAATGGCGACTCGCCGGTGCAGCAGGCGGTGAGCGCGTACGACCACATCTCCCAGCTCTAGCAGCAGTTGCAGTAGCCCGGCAGGGCTGCTGCGACGGCGAGGTTCCCGCGCGCCCCCGCCGTACGGCATGCCGCCAGAGCATGCGACGCATGAGAACTTGTCGTTTGAGCCGGACGGGCACAGTTCCTAGCATCTGCGCCATCGACACCCTCGGCCTGCTCGCAACGACAGATGGACCCTTGCGCTTCCACGCCCCAGCCCGTCTCCTTCCCCGCTGCGGACGGGTACCGGCTCAACGGTTTCGCCTGGCAGCATCCCGGCCCCGGTCGGGAGCGCCCGGTGGTCGTGATCAACCCGGCTACCTCGGTGCGCTGCCGCTACTACGCGCGCTTTGCCGCCTTCCTGCATGCGCACGGCTTCGACGTGCTTTGCTACGACTACCGCGGCATCGGCGAATCGCGCCCGCGCAGCCTGCGCGGCTTCGAGGCGGGGTGGATCGATTGGGGCCGGCTGGACTTCGAAGCAGCACTGCAGTTTGCGTTGTGCCGTTTCCCGGGCCAGCCGATGCAGGTCGTGGCGCACAGCGTTGGCGGTTTCTTGATCGGGCTGGCTGCCTCCAGCCACCGTGTCTTGCGCGTGTTCACCATGGGCGCGCAGTACGCCCATTGGCGCGACTACCACCGCGCCGGGCGCCTGCGCCTGCTGCTGAAGTGGCACGTGGTGATGCCGGCGCTGACCGCCGTGCTGGGTTACTTTCCGGGCCGGCGCCTGGGCTGGCTGGAGGACACGCCGCGTGGCGTGGTGCGTGACTGGACCGCACCATATCCGCGCTTCGAGGACAACTGGCGCCGCGGCGCGCTGGTGCTGCCGCAAGCCGAGCTCGACGAGTTGGTGGAGCGCTTCGCAGCGGTGCACGGCGCGACGCTGGCACTGAGCCTGAGTGATGACGAGTTCGGCACGGTGGATGCGGTGCAACGGCTGCTGCGCTACTACCGCAACAGCGCGCGCACGCACCTGCACCTGAGGCCCGAGAACATCGGCCAGGCACAGGTGGGCCACTTCGCCTTTTTCCACAGCCGCTTCGAGCACAGCCTGTGGCCGCTGGCGCTGGAGTGGTTGCGCTACGGGCGGCTGCCGGCGCAGCCGCGGGGCGAGATTTTTACGCTGCCGCCGGGCACGCCTGCGCCGCCGCAGCCGGTGCGCCAGGTCGCGTAGCAGCGGCGCAAGGACAGCCGCTCAACATCCGACGGCCTGCGCCTCGGCACGGATCCAGTCTATGAACTCCCGAACCTCCGTCGCCGGGTTCGCCTCGGCTTGAATTAACCAGTACTCCACCGGGGCGGTTTGCGGCGTGCCAAGCGCGACCAGCCGCCCGTCGGCAAGCATCGGTGCGATCAGTGCGCGCCGCCCCAGCGCGATGCCCTGGCCGGCCACGGCCGCGTGGATGAGCTGGTCGTACTGGTTGAAGCGGAGCACGCCGCGCGGATGCAGCGCCTTGCAGCCCTGGCGCTCCAGCCAGTGGCTCCATTGCAGCCAGGGCCGGTAGGGGCCGTCGAACTCCAGCAGCACCTGCGCCTGCACACTCTGCGGCGCCGACAGCGCCGCGAGGCCCAGCGACGGGTGCGCCACCGGCACGATTTCCTCGCCGAACAGGCGCTCCGCGCCCGCCGGCATGGCCTCGCGCGCGCCGTAGCGGATCGCCAGGTCAATGCCCTCGGCCTGCAATTCCATCGAGCGGCTGTTGGCCGAGACGCGCACCTCGATGTCAGGATGCTGCTGCAAGAAGGCGCCCAGCCGTGGCATCAACCACAGCCCGGTCACGCCGATGGTGGACGTCAGCGTGACCATGCGCCGCCCGGTGCGTCCGGTCAGCGCGCCCACCACGTCCTGCAACTGCTGCACCGCGCTGTCGGCGCTGCGGAACAGCCGCTCGCCTTCAGGCGTGAAAGCAATGCTGCGGTGGCCACGCACCAGCAGCTTCAAACCCAGCGCCTCCTCCAACGCCAGGATCTGGCGGCTGACCGCCGATTGCGTTAGGCAGAGGTCCTGCGCCGCCAGCGTGATGCTCATGCGGCGCCCGACCGCGACGAAACCGCGCACGAGGTCCAGCGAGGGGAGGCGGATCAGAGGTGATGACATTCCCTAAACGCATGCGGTGCTGACCAAGAACTCGTTTGATGCGCTCTTGTGCCGCCAGTGTAATGGCCGCATTCGACAACGCGGGCGCCGAGCGTGCGGGCCGGGCAGGAGCATGGAATGACTGCAGTACAGGAATGTGAAGCGACCCGGCGCGGCCGACCGTGGACCATCGTCGTGGCCGGCGGGCTGGTGATGGGCCTGGCGCTCGGGGTACGACATGCGCAGGGCATCTTCCTGGTGCCGATCACGCTGGATCACGGCTGGCCGCGGGAAGCCTTCGGCTTTGCCCTCGCGGTACAGAACC
>NZ_BCTC01000126.1 GCF_001571085.1 Azohydromonas lata NBRC 102462 | reverse complement strand
CGCCGATTTTGCGGCTGGACTCGCTGATGCCCTGCATGGTGCTGACGACCTCGTTCACCACGTTGCCGCCCTGCAGGGCCACGCCCGCGGCGGCCTGGGCCAGCTGGTTGGCCTGCGCGGCGCTGTCGGCGTTGTGGCGCACCGTGCTGCCCAACTGCTCCATCGTGGCGGCGGTCTCTTCCAGCGCGCTGGCCTGCTCCTCGGTGCGGCCGGACAAGTCCTGGTTGCCTTGGGCGATCTCGGCGCTGGCCGTGGCGACGCTGTCGCTGCCGTTGCGCACGGTGCCCACGACCTGCGAGAGCTTCTCGGCCATGTCCTTGAGCGCGGCCAGCAACTGGCCTGTCTCGTCCTTGGCGGTGGTGTCGATGCGAACGTTCAGGTCGCCGGCGGCCACCGCCTGCGCCACCTGAACGGCCTGCCCCAGCGGGCGGGTGATGGACTTCGTGATGATGACGGCAGCCGCTATCCCCAGCGCCGCAGCCAGGGCCGCCAGCACGAACAACTGGGCCTTGGCGGTGCTGTAGGCGCTGGCGGCGACCTTGGCCTGGTCGTCGGACAGCTTGATGTTGTAGTCGAACCAGGCGCGCACGGCCTCGTGGGCTTCCTCATAGGCCTTGGCCGACGGCCCGGTCGCGATGGCCGTGGCCTGCGCCATCTTCGCCGGGTCCTGGACCGTCTGGCGCGAGGTCGGCTTGAGCTGGCCGTCCCAGATGGCTTGGTAGGCGTCTATGGCCGTCCTGGCCTGCTGCAGCAACCGCTTGTCCTCGTCGTCCGACAGCAGGTCCTTGGCGTACAGGTCCAAGGACGCGTAGAGCTCCTTGCGGTAGCGGTCGATCTTGGCCTCCAGTTCGTCCATCTGGGAAGCGGAGTTGGACAGGATGTGGCGGTACTCGAAGCGGCGGAGGTTGCCCAGGTTGATACCAATCTTGTCCTCGGCCTGGAACGATGGCACCAAGTTCACCGCGTAGTAATTGCTGTTGTCGGCCAGCTTGGACATCTGCCAGGCCGACGTGCCGACGATCACGGCCAAAAGCGCAAGCACCAGGCCGAAGCCCAGGAACAGGCGCGTACTGAGTTTGAAGTTCGACATGGGCCGATTCCATTCTTGAGATTGAGGGCCTGCATCGAAAGCGCATCCTTTGTGCTACGTCAGACCCGACCCCGGAATGATCTGCTTGCCCCGGTCAAGCATCGTTACCTGATCGTTACCTGATCGTTACGAAACAAAAGTGCTTGGAAAGGTGTATCCGGCGTCGTCAGCACCCCTAAACCATGCGATGAATGCATTAAATAGCTGCAGACAATGCATTGGATTTATCTTTGGGCTCTCTCTACGCTCTCGCCCGTCAGCTCACCACAAGGGCGAAGCAAGGAGACATGCGATGGAGCGATTCAAGGCCGGCAGGCGTTCTTTCCTCGTGATGGCGGGGGCAGCCGCCCTGGGCGCCACACCTGCGTGGGCCGATGAAAAGCCCGCCACGCTGCTGGTGCCCTATCCGGCCGGCGGCCCGTCGGACGCGATCGCGCGCATCGTCAACACGCCGCTGTCCAAGGCGCTGGGCCAGCAGGTGCTGGTGGACAACCTGGGCGGCGTCAGCGGCGCGCTGGCGGCGCAGAAGGTGCTGGCCGCGCCCGCGGACGGCCGCATGCTGTTCCAGGGCTCGCCCAACGAGGTGATCCTCTCGCCGTTGGCCAACGCCGCGGTCAAGCTCAGGGCCGAGGACTTCACGCTGGTCCACCCCATAGGCAACGCCGTGCTGGTGCTGGTCACGCGCAAGGACCTGCCGGTGAGCTCCGCCGACGAACTGCTGGACCTCGCGCGCAAGTCCAAGGACAGGCCGCTGACCTACGGCAGCGTGGGCATAGGCTCGCTCTACCACTTCATCGTCGAGGACGTCGCCAAGCAGACCGGCGTGGCGCTGCAGCACGTGCCCTACAAGGGCAACGCCCCGGTGCTGCAGGACTTGGGCGGCGGCATGGTGGACTTCGCCGTGCTGGTGTATTCGGCCGGCATGGGCGCGCTGGCCGAGCAGGGCAAGCTCAAGGTCATCGGCCAGCTCGGCGCGAAGCGCTCGGAGCTGCTGCCCAACGTGCCCGCCGTGGCCGAGGGCCGCCAGTTGAAGCACCTGAACTACACCATCTGGTCCGGCCTCATGGTGCGCAAGGACACGCCCGCGCCCGCGCTGGAAAAGCTGCACAAGGCCATGGCCGCCGTGCTGCAGGACGCCGAGGTGCGCAAGCAGCTCGCCGCGCAAAGCCAGACCGCGGCGCCGGCCATGACGCTGGCCGAGTCGGCGAAGTTCTTCGCGGACGAGGCCGCGCGCTACCGCCGCATCGCGCGCGACATCAACCTGCAGGCGCAGTGAGAAGGGGAACGGACGTGGATTTGCTGTCGCTGAGCACGGAGCAGTCGCCGGAGTTCGTGGCCCTGCGCCGCGACATCCACCGCCACCCCGAGCTGGGGTTCGAGGAGCATCGCACCAGCGCGCTGGTGGCGGGCAAGCTGCGCGACTGGGGTTACGAGGTCGAGCAGGGGCTGGGCGGCACCGGCGTGGTGGGCCGGTTGCGCCGCGGCAGCGGCAAGCGCCGCCTGGGGCTGCGCGCGGACATGGACGCGCTGCCCATACAGGAAGCCAACGGCTTGCCCCATGCCAGTTGCCGCGCCGGCCTCATGCACGGTTGCGGCCACGACGGGCACACCGCCATGCTGCTGGCCGCGGCGCGGCTGCTGGCGGCGGCCGATTTCGACGGCACGCTCAACCTCATCTTCCAGCCCGCCGAGGAAAGCCTGGGCGGCGCGCTGCGCATGCTGGAAGACGGCCTGTTCGACAAGTACCCCTGCGACGCCATCTTCGCCATGCACAACATGCCCGGCGTTGCGCAGGGCCGGCTGGTGCTGCGCGAGGGGCCGATGATGGCCTCTTCCGACTACGTGACCATCACGCTGCACGGCCGCGGCGGCCATGGCGCCATGCCGCAGCACGCGGCCGACCCGGTGGTGGCGGCCGCCTCCATCGTGATGGCGCTGCAGACCATCGTCGCGCGCAACGTCGATCCGCTGCAGGCCGCCGTGGTCACCGTGGGCGCGCTGCAGGCCGGGCAGGCCAACAACGTGATTCCGCAACAGGCGCACATGGAGCTCTCGGTGCGCGCGCTGGACCGCGGCGTGCGCGCGCTGCTGCGCGAGCGCATCCACGCGCTCGTGGCGGCGCAGGCCGAGAGCTTGGGCGTGCGTGCCGACATCGACTACCGCAGCGGCTACACCGTGCTGGTCAACGACGCCGCGCAGACCGCCCTGGCGCGCGAGGTGGCGCTGGAGCTCTTCGGCGCCGACCAGGTGACGCTGCAGGGCCCGCAGCTCACGGGCAGCGAGGACTTCGCCTTCATGCTGGAGCGCGTGCCGGGCAGCTATCTGCTCATCGGCAACGGGCAGGGCGATGGGGACGGCGACGCCGCGCACGCCTGCATGGTCCACAACCCCGGCTACGACTTCAACGACGCCAACATCCCCATAGGCGCCGCCTACTGGGTGAAGCTGGCGCAGCGCTTCCTGGCCTAGCGCGCGGCAGCGGCGCTTTTCCCCTGCCGCGGCGTGCAGCCGCGGCCCCCTGAGCGACGACACCACGGCCCGCGGCCCAAGCGCCGCGTTGGGCGCAGCTTGGCCGTGCGCGCCGTCGCGCCCTCAACCCAGCAGCAACCCAGCAGCACACGCGGCATCCCAGCCGCACAAAAGCAAAAACGACAAGGAGACGACCCATGCACAAGAAAAGCCATCTCATCGCCGCCGCCGTCCTGGCCGGCTGCGCCACCTCCGCGCTGGCGCAATCCAGCGTCGCCGTGTTCGGCATCATGGACCTCTATGCCGAGTCGGCCCGCCTCAGCGGCGCGCCCTCGGTGTCCAAGGTCTCCAACGGCGGGCTGTCGCCCTCGCGCTGGGGACTGCGCGGCAGCGAGGCGCTGGGCGGCGGGCTCAAGGCGGCCCTCATCCTGGAAAGCGGCTTCGCCCCCGACACCGGCCTGTCGCTTCAGGGCGGCCGGCTCTTCGGCCGCCAGGCCTGGGTGTCGCTGGCTTCCGCCACGGCGGGCGAGATCCGCCTGGGCCGCCAGTACGCGCCCATGCACTACGCCATGGCGGGCAGCGACGTCGAGGGATTCGCCAACTTCTCGCCCGTGCTGGCCATGTACCTCAGCGGCGACCAGGGCCGGCAGGACAACCAGGTGAGCTACTGGTCGCCCACCTTGGGCGGGCTGTCGGCCGCGGTGGCCGTGGCTTTCGGTGAGCGCGCAACGGTGGCGCCCGGCGCGTCGGCCGTGTGGGTGCCGGCCGCGGGCACGGCGCGCAACAGCGTGGGCGGCCTGCTGCGATACCAGTCCGGCGCGCTGGACGCCAGCCTGGCCGTCCACCAGGGCGGGCAGAGCCTGGGCAGCGGCACGGCCAAGCAGCAGGCCTTCAACCTCGGCGCGGCCTGGCAGTTCAGCAGCTTCCTGGCCAGCGGCAACTACTGGGAGCACTGCAACGACCTGCCCGGCACCGCCGCCACGCCCCGCACGCGCGGCGCTGCGCTGGGCGTGCGCGTGCCCGCGGGCGCCTGGAGCTTCGTGGCGCAGGCCGGCTGGGTGCAGGACAACGGCCGCGCCTGGGCCACGGGCGCGGACAAGGCCACGGGCAGGAACACCTTCCTCAACGTCGGTCTGAACCACGCGCTGTCCAAGCGCACCGACGTCTACGTGCGTTGGGTGCGCGTGACGGACGACAACGGCGGCTTCAACGGCCGCGCCACCGCGGCGCTCAACGGCCTGTTCGGCCCGGGCAACGCGTTGGCGGCCGACGGCCATGCCGGTACACTGGCCGCGGGCGTGCGCCACATGTTCTGAGCGCACACCCTGGCCTTCTTCGTGAAGGCCATGACCCGATCGGGAGAGCTCCCGGCCCGGCCTTCAAGGCCTGGCTGGGGCGCCGAAGGAGCAACCGCCCCGGAATCTCTCAGGCATCCAGGACCGGTCGGGTTCTCACACACACTCTGAAGAGCTGCCGGAGATCGTCGCCCGGCACACCGAAGGAGCAAGCGGCCCCAGGCGGGCCGTGAATCTCTCAGGTTCCGAACAGAGGGGGCGCGCGTGGCATGGATTGGGCCGCGCCGCGCGCCTTGGACCCTCTGACGTTTGCTGGAACCTGTTCCCATGAAGACGATTGCAGTCATTGGCGGCGGCATCACCGGTGTCACCACGGCTTACGCGCTTGCGCGCCGCGGCCTTGATGTCACGCTGTTCGAGCGCCACCGCTACGCCGGGATGGAAACCTCGTTTGCCAACGGCGGCCAGCTCTCGGCCTCCAACGCCGAGGTGTGGACGCACTGGTCCACCATCCTCAAGGGCCTGAAGTGGATGCTGCGCAGCGACGCGCCGCTGCTGGTCCATCCGAAGCCGAGCTGGCACAAGCTGTCGTGGTTCGCGCAGTTCATCGCCAACATCCCGCACTACGAGCGCAACACCGTGGCCACGGCCGAGCTGGCCATCCGCGCGCGCGAGCACCTCTTCGGCTGGGCCGACGCCGAGGGCATTGACTTCGACCTCAAGCGCCAGGGCATCCTGCACATCTACCGCGACCGCAAGGGGTTCGAGCATGCGGCAAGCGTGTCGGCGCTGCTGGCGCGCGGCGGGTTGCCGCGCCGCGCGGTGACGCCGCAGGAGATGCGCGCCATCGAGCCCACGCTGGCCGGCCAGTACTACGGCGGCTTCTACACGGAGAGCGACTCCACGGGCGACATCCACAAGTTCACGCATGGCCTGTCGCTGGCCTGCACGCGCCGCGGCGTGCGCACGCTCTACGGCCAGGACGTGCGCGCGCTGCGCAGCGACGGCCAGGTCGCCACGGTGGAAGCCGGCCAGGGCGCGCAGCGCGAAGTGCACCGCTTCGACGCCGTGGTGGTGTGCGCCGGCGTGGCCAGCCGGGAGCTGGCGGCGCAGTTGGGCGACCGGGTGAACATCTATCCCGTCAAGGGCTACTCCATCACCGTGAGCTTGCTGGACGAGGCCAGCCGCGCCGGCGCGCCCACCGTGAGCCTGCTGGACGACGAGACCAAGCTCGTGACCAGCCGCTTGGGCGACGACCGCTTCCGCGTGGCCGGCACGGCGGAATTCGATGGTTTCAACCGCAACATCCGCGCCGACCGCATCAAGCCGCTGGTGGACTGGGTGCAGCAGTGCTTCCCCGGCGTGAGCACGCGCCAGGTGGTGCCCTGGGCCGGCCTGCGGCCCATGATGCCGGACCTCATGCCCCGCGTGGGCCGCGGCCGCCGCGCCAACGTCTTCTACAACACCGGCCACGGCCACCTGGGCTGGACGCTCTGCGCGGCCACGGCCGACCTGCTGGGCTCGTCGGTGGAGCAGGCGTTGGGCGCGCGCCAGGCGCTGCCGGCAGGGGCGCTGGCGGCTTGAGCGGCGGCTGAGACGACACGGCCTCCTACAGGTGTGCGTTGCTGTTTTTTTGGAATGGCCGTTCAGCGGGGCTGGGCCGCCGCCTTTTGCAGGTGGTCGATCAGCGCCCGCGTCACATGGCTCAGCTCCCCCGGCTCCCGCAGCACGATGGCCATCTGCCGCGTGGCCCAGGCCTCCTTGAGCTCCACGCTGCGCAGCCGCCCGGCGGCCACGTACGGCGCCAGCACGCCCTGCGGCAGCAGCGTGATGCCCAGCCGCGTTTCCACCAGGCGGCACATGGCGTCGAAGCTGCTGACCTGGATGCGCTGCAAGAGTGCCCGCCCGCAGGCCTGCGCGCCTTGCTGCATCAGCGCCGAGAGGGAGCTCTCGGCATGCGGGCCGACGAAGGGATAGGCCAGCGCCTCCTCGAAGCGCACCGCCTTGCGCCGCGCCAGCGCATGGCCGTTGGGCACGCCCAGCACCAGGCGGTCGGTGCGGTAGGGCAGGGCGCTGAGGCCAGGCGCCGCCGTTGGGCCGGCAACGATGCCCAGGTCCGCGCTGCCGTCGGCCACGGCACGCGCAATGGCCTTGCCCGTGCGCTCCTCCAGCGAGATGTGCACGCCGGGGTGGCGGGAGAGAAAGCTTTCAAGCTCTTCCGGCAGGAACTGCGTCAGCGCCGAGGCCACGGCATGCAGCCGGATGTGGCCCTTCATGCCGCCGGCGTACTCGCCCAGCTCCTCGTCCATGCGCTGGACGAGCTGCAGCATCTGCCGCGCGTGGTGCAGCAGCGACTGCCCCGCGGGCGTGAGCGCCACGCCACGCGCCTGGCGTATGAGCAAGGGCGTGCGCGCCAGCTCCTCCAGCTCCGCGATGCGCTTGCTCACCGCCGACACGGCCAGGTGCTGCCGCTGCGCGGCGTGGGTGAGGTTGCCGCACTCGGCGACGGCGACGAAGAGCTCCAAGCTGGTGAGGTCGTGACGCATGGGCGCGAATCTGCCAGAACGCAGCCATGAAACGCTTTGGCCATGCTCGGCCGGCACGCGACGGCACCATGGCGGGCATGAGTACCAAGTCAGAAACGTCAAGGACTGACAGCGACATCGAGCAACTGCGCACCCAGATCGATGAGCTTCGTCTCGAAGTCGAAAAACACCGGCAAGCCGCCGCAGCACCCGGCCGCGGCCGTTCCAGGCGGGACAGGGCCGCGCACGCCCTGTCCGCCCGCGAAGGGCTGTGGTACTTGGGCCGCTTCATGCTGGCCGGCACGGGCGTCGCCACCGCCCTGGTCCTGGCGCTGGGCCTCGTCGAGAAGATCTGACCCGGTTGCAAACAAAAAAATCGGGCTCTGGGAGCCCGATTTTTGGGTTGAAGGGGTGAATTACAGGCGTGCCGTGCAGGCCGCGTAGGTGGACGGGCAGGTGGCGGTCAACCCGCCGGCGGCGTCCTTGGGGAAGGCCGAGGACTTGAAGAACTCCAGCACGCGCGGGTAGTCGTTGCCGAAGCGCGGGCGCGTCCAGAACATGTAGTTGGCCGCAAGCCGCGTGCGGCCGAAGGCGTAGAGCTCGCTGATCTTGGGCGGATTGGGCGCGCCGTGCTGCACGGTGGTGGCGTAGTTCTCGGGCTGCACCGACGGGCCTATGGCCACCTTGCCCTTGGCCAGGTCGTACAGCGGATAGATGTGGGTGTTGAGGTCGCGGTCTTCCAGGAAGATGTCCGGCCCGCCCAGTGCCACGCCGCTGCCGGCCATGCTCGTGACCAGCCCCGGCATGTAGGTCTTGGGGAAGTTGATGAACTGCATGACCACGGTGTTGGGGAAGGCCCGCTGCGTGGCCGCATCCACCTGCGCCAGGTTGTTGAAGTAGGCGCGCTTTTGTTCCGTGGTCAACGGCACCAGCGTCTGGCCCATGGCCGTTTCGTTGAAGGTGACGCCTTCGAGCGCGTTGTGGCGGTTCAGCCGCGCGCCCATGGCATTGCCCAGCGCGACGAGGCGGTCGCGCACCTTGGTGTTGTGCAGCGCCGCGTTCTGGCCGTAGCGCTCGGTGCTGCCAATGGCGTCGCGCGCGCCGATCACGATCTTGTAGGCGCCGCCCTCGTACTCCGGCGTCATCAGGTAGTCCGGCACGGCGCGGCCGCCGGGGCGGAACACCTTGGTGGCCACCATCACCCACAGCCGCTTGCCCGCGCCCTGCGCCAGGCTCAGGTCGCGCTCGATGCGGCTGAAGTCGTAGACGCCCTTGGCCGTCTCCAGTTGCGCCCACTCGTAGCGCAGGATCAGCCCCTTCACCTGCGGCAGCGCGCGTATCTCGGCCAGCGCCTTGAGGATGGTGCTTTCGTCGCGCAGCGGCAGCGAGACGTAGTGGCCGGGGTTCCACTTCACGCGCAGGTCGGCCGTGGCCGCGGCAGCGGCCGCAGCCAGGGCGTGCTCGGTGGGCTCGGCCAACTGCATTTGGCTGGTGAGGAAGGCGGCGGATTCCACGGCGTCGTCCTGCAGCTCCCAGGGGGCCACGCGCGGGGCCGCATCGGCCATGGCGTCCGGCGCCGTGGGGGTGTTGTGGGCCTGCGCCACCGGCACGGCCTGCACGGCTTCCAGCGTGGCGGACGCCGCGGCGTCATGGCCGGCATCGCCGCCGCCGCCGCCGCAGGCGGCCAACAGGGCGGACACGGCCAGCGAGACGGCAAGGGCCAGCCGCGTGGCAGAGAAATTGTGGGTGTTGTTCATGACCGGCAAACCATCGGCGGGGCGTCGCCGCAACGGCCTCCGGCACGCGCGCTTGTTCAGCGCTGGGCGTGGCCGGCGGCGGGATCAAGGAAAAGACGTTGCCGTTGTTGCGCGTGCTGCGCGGCTGCTGTTGTGAGCTTGTTTTTTGACGGCGTGCCCAGGACATCGGCGCGGAGCCGGGGCGGTTGAATCACGAAAAACGTCAAAAAATGTGTACGAAGTAACCGGGCTGGCAACAGTTCGCGCGGGAGCGCCGCCTGCCGCCGGGCCGCAGGGGCCGTGCCGGACGGCCTAAGCTGCTCGCCCATGAATGTCCGCCTACACCGAATTCACCGATTTCCCCTGGCCCTGGCCACCGCGTCGGCGCTGCTGGCCGGCGGCGGCAGCGCCCAAGCCGCCGACGAGGAGGCGTCCGCCGCCCAAGGCCTGGCCCCTTGCGTGGACGCGCTGCGCAAGCGGCTGCCGGAGGCGCCGGATGTTTCGCCGCGCAGCTTCGAGCAGTACACGCGCACGGCGCAGGACTTGCGCCCGGTGATCGAGGCCGCCACCGCCTCGCAGCCGGAGTTCCAGATTCCCATCTGGGACTACCTCGCGCGCCGCGTGGACGCCGAGCGCATCGCCGACGGCCGCGCGCTGCTGGCGTCCCAGGCCGCGGCGCTGGCGGCCATCGCCCAGCGCCACGGCGTGGACGCCGCCACCAACGTGGCCGTGTTCGGCATAGAGACCGACTACGGCCGCGTGCAGGGCCGCTACCCGGTGGTGGACGCCACGCTCAGCCGCGCCTGCCTGAACCTGGACAGCGCCGAGCGGCGCCGCAATTTCTTCGCCGCGCTGTGGTTGCTGCAGGAGGGGCACGTGGTGCCCGAGACTTTCCTGGGCTCGTGGGCGGGCGCCTTCGGCCAGACGCAGTTCATGCCCGCCACCTTCAAGGCCTACATGGACAGCGCCACCGAGGGCGCGCGCCGCGTGGACATCGTGGGCAGCACGCCGGACGCGCTGGCCACCACGGCGCGCTTCCTGGCCGCGCTGGGCTGGCGCAGCGGCCTGCCCTGGGGCGTGGAGGTGAAGCTGCCCAACGCGGCGCTGGAGCGCTTCAACGCCCAGGAGAGCGGCCACCGCTGCCTGGAGCGCGGCCAGCCGCAGGGCCAGTGCCGCACGCTGGCGCAATGGGCGGCCGACGGTGTGCGGCGCGTCGACGGTGGCCCGCTGCTGGGCGAGGGCGGCGCGCCGGGCTGGGAGGCCGAGCTGCGCACCGCGCTGCTCATGCCCGCGGGCGCCGAGGGGCCGGCCTGGCTGGTGACGCCCAACTACCAGGCCATCTGGCGCTACAACCGCGCCGACTCCTACGGGCTGGCCATCGGCCTGCTTTCCGACGCGCTGCGCGGCGCGCCGCCGCCCCGCCAACCCTGGCCCACGGACGATCCGCTGCTCTCGCGCCGCGATCTGAAGGAGCTTCAGGCGCTGCTGCGTGCGCGCGGCCACTGCGAGGTGCAGCCGGACGGCCGCGACGGCCCGCGCACGACGGCCGCCATCCGCGCGGAAGAGATGCGGCTGGCGCTGCCGGACACGGGGCGGTCGGGCGGGCGCATCCTGGCGCGGCTGCGCGCTGAAGCGCCGGCGGCCAAGGAAGGCGCGTCGTCCTGCGCGGGCGGCGAGGCGGCTGCCTTACCCGCCGCGGCCGTGCCCGCCGCCGTGCAGGCGTCGGAGGCGGAGGTGCGCCGCTGACGGGGGCGCCGGCCGTCGGCCCGCGAGGGCCAGGGGCCTCAGCCGGCACCGTGGCGGCGCCGGCTGGAAGGCCAGGCCAGCCGCCTCAGGCTGCCGCCGGGCGCGAGCGCGGCGTCTTGCCCTGGGCCAGATCGGTGACGCTGCGCACGGCCTCGGTGGCCATGGCAGGCGCCTGTTTCAGCATGGTCTTCGAGGTCTGGTCCATGAAGCTCATGCTGGTCTGGCTCAGCTCGCTCCAGAACTCCAGCCAGTTCTTGAACAGGCCCATGACGAAGTCGCTGAAGGCGTTGGACATGAACAGGTTGCTGGCCGTGGCCGCCCCCTGGTCGGCCATCTTCTGGGCGGTGCCCAGCGTCTGCGACATGACCTCGGGCGAGGTCGAGAACTGCGCCCACAAATCCATGTTGGCGCGCGCCAGCTTGGTGTAGGGGCTCAGCAGGTTTTCAAAGGCTTCGGTGGGCATGGTGGGCTCCTGTGTCGAACGGATTCCGGATCAGGCTCGCCGATGGGGCCCCGGCTCTGGCTTGGCGAGCATGTGTTCGGCCACCTCAGCAGGCCCGGCGCATGGCGCCTGACCCGCACGGCGGCCCCTTCGTCTCCTGTGCTGCCGGGGCAATCGTTTTTTGGATTTTGCTGCATTGCAGCAATTCGCGCGCCCTGGCGGACGCGGGCTTTCAGAACGAAACAACTTGCCCGTTGCCTGCGGCAGGGCCATCGTGCAAGCCGCTCACGGCCCAAGGCCGCTTGCCACGCCGCATGGCCAGCGAGAGGGCAAACATGCGGACATCGACGGCAAACTGGGCAGAATTCGAAGGACCTTCAGGTTTTCATATTCCGCAATCCACGCGGTGGAATCGCACGACGCCGGCCAAAAAGTTGTTGACGATATTGCAGCGCCTGTTGCAGACTGAAGGCATGCATTTCTTCGCCACCCTCGTCCTAAAGTCGGGTCTAGCACCCGGCCGGGGTTGGCGCGTGCCTGAGCGGTATTGAACTGCCGCTGTTCCAGGCGAACAGAATTTCCCCCAATCCCGGCCGCGTAACAGTCTCTTGAGGTTTCAAGAGGACTGCAGGGAAATGCCGTCATTTTTTCCCGTACCGCCATCGGCGGTGTTCCAAATACGCGACTGCCCATGCTCTCCAACCCCGCTTCCCGTTACCGCCGTCCGCCTGCCGTTGATTTGCCACAGCGCCAATGGCCGAACCGTCAAATTGAAAATGCGCCTGTCTGGCTTTCCACCGACCTGCGCGACGGCAACCAGGCCTTGTTCGAACCCATGAGCCGCGAGCGCAAGCTGGAGTTTTTCCATCACCTCGTGCGCACCGGCTTCAAGGAAATCGAGATCGGTTTTCCCGCGGCCTCTCAAATCGATTTTGACGTGGTCAGGCAGCTCGTTGAAAACGGCGAGATTCCCTCGGACGTCTGGCCCATGGCCATGACGCAGGCGCGGGAGGATTTGATTCAAAGAACCATCGCTTCCCTGGCCGGTGCCCGGCAGGCCATCGTCCACCTGTACAACGCCACGTCGCCGGTGTGGCGGCGCATCGTGTTCAACATGAGCGTGGCCGAGGTCATGCAATTCATTGAGCACCATGTGAGCCTGGTGAAGAAACTCACGGACCAGCACCCGGAAACGGAATGGGTATTGCAGTACAGCCCCGAGACTTTCTGCATGACGGAACTGGAGGTTTCCCTGCAGGCGTGCAATACGGCCATTCGCGCCTGGGACGCGGGGCCGGGACGGAAAATCATCATCAATTTGCCCACCACCGTGGAAGTGAGCACGCCCAACGTGTTCGCCGACCAGATCGAGTGGATGCACCAGCGCCTGGAGCGCCGCGAGCACGTCGTCCTGTCCGTGCACCCGCACAACGACCGCGGCACGGGCGTGGCCTGCGCGGAGCAGGCGCTGCTGGCCGGCGCGCAGCGCGTGGAGGGCTGCCTTTTCGGCAACGGCGAGCGCAGCGGCAACGTGGATCTGGTGACGCTGGCCTTGAACCTCTATACCCACGGCATTCACCCGGGGCTGGATTTTTCGGACATTTCCGGCCTGGCCCGCGTCGTGGAAACCGCCACCGGATTGCCCATCCACCCGCGGCACCCCTATGCCGGCGACCTGGTATTCACGGCCTTTTCCGGCTCGCACCAGGATGCCATCAAAAAGGGTTTGGCCGTGCAGCGCCGGGATGATGTCTGGGAGGTGCCTTACCTGCCGCTGGACCCCGCGGATATTGGGCGCAGCTATGACGGCATCATTCGCGTCAACGCCCAATCCGGCAAGGGCGGCATCGCCTATTTGCTGGAAAGAGAGCATGGCGTGGTATTGCCGCGGCGCATGCTGGTGGAATTCAGCGCGGTGGTGCAAAAGGCCGCCGATGCCAGCGAGGCTGAATTGTCCGGCGCTGATTTGTGGAAGCTGTTCGAATCCTCCTACCTGAATGCGCACGCGCAGGCTGAAAAGGGCATTCAATACCTGGACCACACCTTGCGGCAGGACGGTGACGGCGTGCAGGTGGACATCGAACTGGGCCCGCCCGCAAGCCGCCGCGTGATTCGCGGCATGGGCACGGGGCCTATTGATGCCACGGTCCATGCGTTGGGCCTGCCCGTTTCCGTCCACGCTTACGAGGAGAAAAGCCTGAAGCAAGGTGCCGATGCCCAGGCCCTGGCGATTGTGGAAATTGCCTTGGAGGGTTTGCCGGGCACCTGCTTCGGTGCGGCCATTTCGGAAAACCTGGCCACGGCTTCCATTTTGGCCGTTCTGTCCGCGGTATCGCGCGCCGCTCAGTCCCTGCCGCGGCCGGCAGGGGAAATGGCCGCCGCCTGAGTAGTGGTGCTTTCATGGCCTGCCGCGATGGAATTTCAAAAAGCGCGGTGGCGTGGAAGCACCTTATTCAGTAGGAAAAAATAGGCAATAAAACGGACATTCACGGCCGGCACGCCGGAGGTGAATGTCCGCCTTGGGCGTGGCGGCCCGCGCGGTTTCAACCCCGCCGCCGCTTCGCGGCCACGCCCAGCACGCCCAGGCCGGCGAGCATCAGCGCGTAGGTGGAGGGCTCGGGGATGGAGGGCAGCGTGCCGCCGGCCACCGCGCCCCACTTGCCCCAGATCGTGGCCATGTGGTCCTTGTCGTTGCGCAGCAGCACGGAGATCTGGCCGGTTTCGTGCTGGTAGTCGGCCGGCGAGAGCCAGTCAGAGATGGCGCCGATTTCATGCTGCACGGGGCCGCCCTCGATGAACTTGGAGTCGAAGAAGAAGCCGGCACGCGCGGTTTCCGGGCCCTTGTATTCGCGCGGCGGCTTGCGCCACGGGTCCACCCAGGCGTCCAGCGTGTATTGGGCGGTGATGCGCACGCCGGTGTTGGCCGTGAGTTGGAACAGCGGGCTGCCCGGCAGGCCCTGGAAGCGTGCGTAGGCGTAGAACTCGTTGCCGCTGTTGCGGGCACCGCCGGTGTCGGTGCTGCCGGCCATGCTGCTGGCAAACAGGCCCGCGAGCGAAGCCGTGGCGGCTACGGCCCTGGGCGGCTCGCCCGGGTCGATAACGTACTGTTGAGAGACGCTGGAGACGCCTTGGAAATCGGCGAAGTCGTTGGCGCAGGCCGGATTGGCCGGGCTGCAGTAGTGGGAGCCTATGAGCGTGCGCGCGTGCGATACGCCCGTGAAACTGATGCCCGGAGCCACGCCGTCGGCCGCGTCCAGGTCCACCAAGTCGAAGCGCAGTCCCGTGAGGCTGGCGCTGGAGCCCACGCCGGCCATGGCGGGCGCGGCCAGCGCGGCGGCCGCGGCAATCACAAGGAATTTCATCAGCGAATCTCCGTTGAAAATTAAGAAATCAACGTGTCTCCCTGGAAAAATTAATCCTGTTGAATTTGGTAAACGGTATTGCTGATCAATATCCGGTGCCGAAATCGGCACGAATACTAAGCCTGCTCAATATCCATTGAATGACCTTGCTGGCCGCTTTACTTGGGTACAGGGGTGTTGCCTGGTTTTGTCACGAATTGGGGGAATTTGTTGTGGACGTGGAAAGGAGTTTCGACGCGATACCGCGAGGCAAACGCCTGCCATGGCCGCGGCCACGGCGCCTTGACGTGGCGCAGCCTGGTTGCGCGGGCTCTCGTGCCTGCTGCGGATAGGGACTATGTTCATCCGCAATGCGTCGTTCGCGGCCGGGTTCTCGCTCGGGAAGATGCCGTTCGTCACGCAACGAACGCGGCCCCGGGGAGGGCCCACCAAGGACCATGAGCTTCTACCAAGACTTCGCCGACAAGACCGCCATCGAGGCCTGGCATGCCCGCGAGCGCCAGCCCTACCGCCATTTCGATCTCAAGCCGCTGGCGCCGACGCTGGGCGCCGAGATTCGAGGGCTGGACCTGTCGCGGCCGCTGGGCGCGCAGCAGGCGGACGAGCTGCGCCGTGCCATGGGCGAGTACCTCGTGCTGGCCTTCCGCGGCCAGCAGCTCGACGGCGAGCAGCACAAGGCCTTCGCGCGGCAATTCGGCCGGCTGCACCGCCATGTGCTGGCCAAGGACCGTGTGGTGGCCGGAGGCACGGACGACCCGGAAATCCTGGCCTGGCGGACAGGGCCGCAGTCGCGCTTCACCGCGGGCGACGCCTGGCACCACGACGTGTCGTGCGATGCGGCGCCCATCTGGGGCTCCTTCCTGCGCGTGACCCGGCTGCCGCCGGGCGGCGGCGGGGACACGGCCTTCGCCAACATGGAGCTGGCCTACGAGTCGCTGTCCGAGCCCTACAAGCGCTTCCTGCAGGGCCTGACCGCCCTGCACGACGGCGCGCAGGCCTGGACGGCCGGCTACGGCGCCAGGCCCGCGCCGGGCAAGGCCTTCCCGGCCAGCGAGCACCCGGTGGTGGCCACGCATCCCCACACGGGACGCAAATTCCTGTTCGTCAACGAGGCGTTCACCAGCCACATCGTGCAGCTCGGCCGCGACGAGAGCAGCGCCGTGCTGCAGCAGCTCTACGCCCACGTGCGCAGGCACCTCGCGTTCCAGGTGCGCGTGCACTGGGAGCCCGGCACGCTGCTGTTCTGGGACAACTGGGCCACGCAGCACCATGCGGTGTGGGACTACTTCCCGCAGGAGCGCTGGGGCGAGCGCGTCTCGGTGTGCCTGGAGGAGGGCCCCAGGGCCTGAGCGCGCGGCGGGCGCCTCCGGCGCCGCCGCTTGCCGCGGGCCTGCCGGCCGAACGATGGCGCTGCCTGCGGCGTTGCGCGGCGCAAACACCCCGCGGCGGCCGCCGGCCGGGGCCGGCGCGGCCCCCGGCGAGAATGGGGCACACCCACAAAGGCCCCGCGCATGTCCTCGCCCAAGACCCTCGTCCTCTACCACGGCAAATGCGCCGACGGCTTCGGTGCCGCCCTCTCCGCCTGGCTGGCGCTGGGCGACTCGGCCGAATACCGGCCCTGCGTCTACGGCGAGCCCACGCCGGAGGTGGCCGGCCGCGACGTCTTCATCCTCGACTACTCCTTCGAGCCGGACGTGATGCGCGCCCTGGGCACGCAGGCGCGCAGCATCACGCTGCTGGACCACCACGTCTCCGCGCAGAAGCGGCTGCACTGCATCCAGCTCGATTGCGAGCACCGCCTGCACTTCGACCTTGGGCGCTCCGGCGCCGTCATCGCCTGGGAGTTCTTCCATCCCGGCAAGCCGGTGCCCTACCTGCTGCAGGCCGTGCAGGCGCGCGACCTGTGGACCTGGGACGTGCCGGACGCGCGCCCCTTCCTCGCCGCGCTGGACCTGCTGCCCACCGAGTTCCCGGCCTGGAAGGCCGTGCTGGAGCAAAGCGAGCCGGAGCGGCAGCGCATGGTGGAGCGCGGCGTGGCGATGGAAGCCAAGTTCGACGCGCTGTGCACCGCCATCGCCGAGCAGCCTGCGGCCATACGCATAGACGGCGAGGCGGGGCTGATGGTCAATGCCCCCTCGGACTTCGCCAGCGCCGTGGGCAGCCTGCTGGCGCAAAAGAGCGGCACGTTCAGCCTGATCTGGCGCGTGGACCAGCAGGGCCGCCTCAAGTGCAGCTTGCGCTCGGTGAAGAGCTTCGACGTCGAGCGGCTGGCCGCGCGCTTTGGCGGCGGCGGCCACGCGCAGGCGGCGGCTTTCATATTGCCCGGCGAGCGGGTGATGGACGTGGTGCGGGGCGAGCTCACGTCCGGCGCTGCCGTGGCGTGAACCGGGCGCGCGGCACCGCGGCGCACGCCCCGCGGTGCATGCGCCTCACGGCAGCCTGAAGAACGCCACCTCCTCGTTCAGCCGCCGCGCGTTGGTGCTCAGCGTCGAAGCGGCGGCCGCCGTCTGCTCCACCAGCGTGGCGTTTTGCTGCGTCATGGCGTCGAGCTGCTCCACGGCGTGGCCCACCTCCTGCAGGCCCTGCGTCTGCTCGGCCGTGCCGTGGCTGATGGCCTGGATCAGGTCCTTGATGCGCTCGGCGTGGCCCACGATGTCCGTCATGGTCGCGCCGGCCTGCGTGACGACCTCCGAGCCCTCCTGCACGCGCGCCACGCTGCCCTCGATGAGTTGCTTGATCTCGCGCGCGGCCGCGCCGCTGCGCTGCGCCAGGGCGCGCACCTCGGC
>NZ_BCTC01000125.1 GCF_001571085.1 Azohydromonas lata NBRC 102462 | reverse complement strand
GAAGGCGGCTCGGCAGCCTGCTGCACGCCGACGCCGACCGAGGCTGCTGAGCCTGCCGCCGAGCCCGCGCAAGCCGCCTGCTGCACGCCTCGCGGCAAGCCGCTGGGCATCCCGGTGAAGTCCTCGACGTCGTGCTGCTGAAGGTGCCGGCCATGAGCGACAAGGTCCGCAACGTCCTGTTTATCTGCACCGGCAACTCCGCACGCTCGATCATGGCCGAGGGCCTGATGAACCACCTGGGCCGCGGCCACTTCAAGGCGTACTCGGCAGGCAGCCACCCTGCCGGCGAGGTCCGGCCTCTGGCCCTGCAGACGCTGAGCCAGTGGCACATCCCGACCGACGGCTTCCGCAGCAAGTCCTGGGACGAGTTCGCCGCGGCCGGAGCGCCCGAGATGGACTTCGTCTTCACGGTCTGCGACAAGGCCGCCGGCGAGGTGTGCCCACTATGGCCGGGCCAGCCGATGACGGTGCACTGGGGCGTGGCCGACCCGGCCGCCGTCAAGGGCACGCCCGAGCAGCAGCAACGTGCCTACATGGACGCCGCGCTGGTGCTCAAGCGCCGCATCGAGCTGATGCTGGCTCTGCCGCTGCAGACGCTGGCGGGCATGTCGTTGCAGCGCGAGATCGAGCGCATTGGCGAGACCGGCGCTGCCTGACCCTCCAGCCCTGCCGTGTCCTGGCAAGGCATCTCCCTTTACCGACTCCACGCACCCGGAACACGCCGGACCTGCAGCCATGACCACTCACGTCCTGATCCTCTGTACCCACAACTCCGCGCGCAGCGTACTCAGCGAGGGGATGCTCAACCACCTCGCGGCCAGGTTGGGCAAGGACGTGCGTGCCCACAGCGCCGGCAGCGCACCCAGCGGTCGTATCAACCCCTTCGCCCTGGAGGCGCTGCAGAACGCCGGCATCGACACCAGCGCCTGCCGCAGCAAGAGCTGGGACGAGTTCTCGACCAACAGCGCGCCGCCGCTGTCCATCGTCATCACGGTGTGCGACAGCGCTGCCGCCGAGGCCTGCCCGGTCTTCTTTAGCGGCAACGGCCAGCCCGTGAAGGTGCACTGGGGCTACCCCGACCCGTCCAACGCCGAAGGCGGCGACGAGGGCAAGCGCCGCGCATTCGAGCTCACGCGCCAGGCCATCGGCTACCGGATGCTGCAGTTGCTGGCGTTGCCGCTGCAGACCCTGGGCCGCGACGCGCTGCAGGCGGCGCTCGTCGAGATCGGCCACAGCTGAGTGAGACACCGACCATGAACAACACCCGAACCGTACCGGCCGTGCAACAAGCCGCCCGGGCTGCCGCACCGGCGCCCATGAGCGTCTTCGAGCGCTGGCTCACCATCTGGGTCTTCCTGTGCATCGTTGCCGGCATCGCGCTGGGGCAACTCCTGCCGGGCCCGTTCCAGGCCATCGGCCGCATGGAAGTGGCCCAGGTCAACCTGCCCGTGGGCGCGCTGATCTGGATCATGATCATCCCGATGCTGCTGAAGGTGGACTTCACCTCGCTGCACCAGGTGAGCCAGCACTGGAAGGGCATCGGTGTCACGCTGTTCGTGAACTGGGCAGTCAAGCCCTTCTCGATGGCGCTGCTGGGCTGGATCTTTGTGCGCCACATCTTCGCGCCGTACCTGCCCGCGGAGCAGCTCGACAGCTACATCGCGGGCCTGATCCTGCTGGCCGCCGCACCCTGCACGGCCATGGTGTTCGTGTGGAGCCGGCTCACCGGCGGGCACCCGCTCTTCACGCTGTCGCAGGTGGCCCTGAACGACACCATCATGGTGTTTGCCTTTGCACCCATCGTGGCGCTGCTGCTGGGCCTGTCCTCCATCACGGTGCCCTGGGACACGCTCATCACCTCGGTGGTGCTCTACATCGTGATCCCGGTGATCGTGGCGCAGCTCTGGCGCAAGGCGCTGCTCAGCAAGGGCCAGGCTGCCTTTGACGCCACGCTGGCCCGGATTGGCCCCTGGTCCATCACCGCGCTGCTGGCCACGCTCGTGCTGCTGTTTGCTTTCCAGGGCGAGGCGATCCTCAGGCAGCCGCTCGTGATCGCCATGCTGGCCGTGCCGATCCTCATCCAAGTCTTCTTCAACTCGGCCCTGGCGTACTGGCTCAACCGCAAGCTCGGTGAGTCGCACAGCGTGGCGTGCCCGTCGGCGCTCATTGGTGCCAGCAACTTCTTCGAGCTGGCGGTGGCCGCGGCAATCAGCCTCTTCGGCTTCGAGTCGGGTGCCGCGCTGGCGACCGTCGTGGGCGTGCTCATCGAGGTGCCGGTGATGCTGCTGGTGGTACGCATCGTCAACCAGAGCAAGGGCTGGTACGAGGCCGGTGCACGCGGCGGCTGAGGCCGGGATGCGTTCCACGCAAGGCGGCCTGGATCTGCCTGCGCTCATGCCCCGCGTAGCCCGTGTATTGGCAAGCCGTGTCGAGAGATTGTTGCCGCATCGGCTGGGCCCCTGGCCCGGCAAGTCACAGCACGACGATCTACCATGACGGACAGCCAAGATCTGATGCACCATGGACAGCGAAACCGACCAACCAACTTCCGGACGAACTCCACGCTTGATGGCGAGCGCAGGGGTTGCCGCAGGCCTGACAGGGCTGCTGGCTTCGTCCTGCTGCGCCTTGCCCATCGCGCTGGCGGGCCTGGGAATGACCAGCGTGGCCGGCACCCTGATCCCCACATTGGCAGCGTTGCGCCTCCCGATGCTCGTCTTGGCCGCATGCTTCGTGCTGATCGGATGGCTGAGCATGATGCGCCAGCGCAGGGTGTGCGCGAGCTTGCAGGCCTGTACAACCACATCTGGACCGCCGCGGGCGGCGCAGATGGCCCTCGTGCTGGTCACCGGCATCGTGGTGCTGGCCAGCATCTGGCCGACCTGGGTGGAGCCTCACGCAATCCGGTGGGTGCGGTAATGAGCGGATTGGCATTGCAGTCCACGCTCACCTGCCCCCATTGCGGGCATCAAGAGGTCGAGTCGATGCCCACCGATGCCTGCCAATGGTTCTACGAGTGCAAGGCATGCCACGCGCTGTTGAGGCCCAAGGCCGGAGACTGCTGCGTGTTCTGCTCGTATGGCACCGTGCCGTGCCCGCCCGTTCAAGCCACAGGCGCCGGCGGCTCCTGCTGCAGCCGCGGTTGACCCCTTCCCAACGGTACAGTCGCCGCGTGGCAGTGCCCGGACAGATCGGCGATGGCGGCGCTGTCACGCTCGCCTACGGCACCACGCAGGTGATGGCTCGCATGGGCGAGAAGGCCACGCCGACCACGCTCAAACGCTTCCTGGTAGGGCCTGAGGACAAGGAAATCACGGGCTTGGCCAAGACGCCGGACGGCAAGGCGATCTTCGTCAATGTCCAGCACCCGGGCGAGGCGACTGACATCGCCAACGTCCCCAACACGACGATGAAAACATTCCTGCTGTACGTCGCCACGGCGCTGGCCGAGATCATCGGCTGCTACCTGCCGTACCTGTGGCTCAAGCAAGGGCGCAGCGCCTGGCTGCTGCTGCCTGCCGCCGCAAGCCTGGCACTGTTCGCATGGCTGCTCACGATGCACGACACGGCTGCGGGACGCGTCTACGCGGCCTACGGCGGTGTCTATATCGGCGTGGCGCTCCTGTGGCTGTGGGCCGTTGACCAGATCCGCCCGACAGCCTGGGACCTGGCCGGCGTTGCCGTGGCGTTGGCTGGCATGGGCATCATCATGTTTCAGCCAGCCCGGTAAGACTTCAATACGCGACCCGGTCCGGCCAGACCCATCAGCACTATCGAAGCGACCCATGACCGACGTCACCATCTTCCACAACCCCGCCTGCGGTACCTCGCGCAACACGCTGGCGCTCATCCGCCATGCCGGCATCGAGCCGACCGTCGTCGAATACCTGAAGACGCCGCCCAGCAAGGAGCAACTGCGCGAGCTCGTGGCCGCCACGGGCCAGGGTGTGCGCGCGCTGCTGCGCGAGAAGAACACACCCTACGCCGAGCTGGGCTTGGCTGCCCCCAAGTGGAGCGACGAGCAGTTGCTGGACTTCATCGTGCGACACCCGATCCTGATGAATCGCCCGCTGGTCGTGACCCCGCTGGGCACCAAGCTGTGCCGGCCGTCCGAGGAAGTACTGGAGCTGCTGCCGGTGGACCATCTGCCGCCCTTCACCAAGGAGGACGGCGAAGTGGTGCAGGACAGCGGGGTGCGGCGTGGTTGAGCTGGACCAGACGCTTCCCGCACTGGACGCCTCGCTGTTCCAGGTACCGACCCTGGAGCAGTTGCAGGTGCGCGAGCCCTCGCGCCACGCGCCGCGCTTTCTCATGCTCTACGGCTCGCTGCGCCAGCGCTCGTACAGCCGGCTGCTGACGTTCGAGGCGGCGCGGCTGCTGGAGGCCATGGGCGGCGAGGTGCGGATCTTCGACCCCACGGGGCTGCCGCTGCCCGACGGTGCCCCAGACACGCATCACAAGGTCCAGGAACTGCGCGATCTCGCGGCCTGGTCCGAAGGCATGGTCTGGTGCTCCCCGGAGCGCCATGGCGCGATGACGGGCATCATGAAGGCGCAGATCGACTGGCTTCCGCTGTCGGTCGGCGCGGTGCGCCCGACGCAGGGCAAGACGCTGGCGGTGATGGAAGTCTCGGGGGGCAGCCAGTCCTTCAACGCCGTGAACCAGATGCGCGTGCTGGGGCGCTGGATGCGCATGCTCACCATCCCGAACCAGAGCTCGGTGGCCAAGGCCTTCAACGAGTTCACCGAGGACGGCCGCATGAAGCCCTCGGCGTTCTACGACCGGGTGGTGGACGTGATGGAGGAACTGTTCAAGTTCACGCTGCTCACCCGCGACGTCGCGCCGTACCTGGTGGACCGCTACAGCGAGCGCAAGGAAAGCGCTGAAGAACTCTCCAAGCGCGTCAACCAGCGCGCCATCTGAGACTTTGCGCCACTTGCGCTGCACGATGCCGCTTTTGACATCGAGCCGCATGCACAGTTGTTGCTGCAGACGCTGCTGAGGCGCTGCTCACCGCTGCGTTGGTCCGTCCCCGTCCGACGGGCACCCTTGACATGGCTGTGCGGACGCGGGTTGGGCTCCAGCGCCTGGCTGGCCGCCTGGGGGTGCCTCGTTGAGGACGCAGCGATCGCGTGTTGCCTGCTCCTGACTGCATAGCCGGCGCGGTTCCTCGAGCCCTTTCTGTAGCGCGCCCGATGGCTTGACGCGACTGGGGAAGCGGCTCTCCGTACTGGCCATGCCCGTTGTGTCCGACCACTCGTCGGCCTTCATAACCATAAACGGCAGTCGGGATTTCCTGACGGCCCATTGACTCTGTACCCGCTACAGGCTGTCCAATGATGTGAACGAGAATTATTTCCATGAACAAGACTTTCTTCCGCTCCTTTGCGATCTGGCTGGCGATTTGTCTAAGCAGTGGCTTGGCCTTCGCGCAGGCACCGACGTCCGATGCCTCGGTTCGCCAACTCTGGCAGTTGCTCGACTACGTTGGGGTCGACTACGGAGGCGCCGTCGCGGGCGGAACCGTGGTCAGCCCGACGGAATACGCCGAGATGCAGGAGTTCTCCAACAACGCCCTGCAGCAGGTGAAGGAGTTGCCGGCGAATGCTGCCAAGGACAATCTGGTCACTGCCGTCAGCTCGCTTCGGGAAGCGGTATCGCGCCGCGCCGATGGCGCCGAGGTCGCTGCGCTTGCACGTCGCGCCAACGAGCTGTTGCTGGCCGCGTATCCGGTACCGGTCGCGCCGAAGCTGCTGCCCGACGTCCAGCGCGGTGCAAGCCTGTACCAGGCGCAGTGCGCCAGTTGCCACGGCAGCACGGGCCAGGCAGACGGCCCCTTGGCCGCAGGGCTGGATCCCAAGCCGATTGCCTTCTCGGACCGCGAGCGCGCTCAGTCGCGCAGCCTCATGGCGCTGTACCAGATCGTCGGCAACGGTGTGTCCGGCACCTCGATGCCCAGCTTCGCCAGCCTGCCCGAGAGCGATCGATGGGCGCTTGCCTTCTACATCGGAACGCTGTCGAACGACGATGCAATGCGCCAGCGCGGTGCCCAGGTGTGGGCACAAGATCCCCAGGCCAAGGCGAAGTTCGCAGATCTGGCGGCCCTCACGACTCAGACGGAGGCCGCCGCCGCCGGTGCTCTTGGCGCCGACAAGGCGCGTGACGTGATGGCCTACCTGCGCAGCCAGCCTCATGCGCTTGCCAACAATGCGCCCGCTGGCGTGCCGCTCGCGCGCGCTCGCCTGCAGGAAAGCCTTGCGGCGGCCCGCTCGGGCGACCGTGCGGCGTCCGTGCGCCTGGCTCTTTCGGCCTACCTCGATGGCTTCGAGCCGCTGGAGCCGGTGCTCTCCGCGCGCAACCAGCCGCTGATGACCGACGTTGAAAACTCGATGCTGGCCTATCGCGCTGCACTGGCCGCCGGCAAGGTCGAGGAGGCTCAGACCGTGGCCCGGCAACTCGACGGACTGTTCGCCAAGGCGCAAGCCGAGCTCGACGCCGGGACGGCGGACCCGACGACGACGTTCCTGGGTGCGTTGACGATCCTGTTGCGCGAAGGTGTCGAGGCCCTGCTCGTTGTCGTGGGCATGCTGGCGTTCCTGCGCAAGGCGCAGCGCCCGGACGTGGTGCGGCACGTGCACGCGGGCTGGGTCGCCGCGCTGGCAGCCGGCGGCGCGACCTGGGCCGTGGCCACCTACGTGGTGGACATCAGCGGCGCCAGCCGCGAGGTGACGGAAGGGCTCTCGTCGCTGTTCGCGGCTCTCGTGCTGCTCAGCGTCGGGCTGTGGATGCACCAAAAGAGCAGTGCCGGCCGCTGGCAGAACTACCTCAAGGACAAGCTGTCCTCCGCGATGTCACGCCGCTCGGCCTGGGCGCTGTTCGCCCTGGCCTTCATTGCCGTGTACCGCGAGGTCTTCGAGACGGTGCTGTTCTTCTCGGCGCTGGCGGTCGACGGCAACGGGGGCGCACTGCTCGCGGGCCTGGGCACGGGGGTAGTCATCCTCGGTGTCATTGCATGGGTGCTGCTGCGCACCAGTGCCCGCATGCCCATTGGCAAGTTCTTCTCGATCAGCTCGGTCCTGGTCGCCTTGCTGGCAGTGGTGCTGGCCGGCAAGGGCGTGGCGGGCCTGCAGGAGGCAGGATGGCTCTCCGCCAGTCCCATCGCATTCCCGCGTGTGGAAATGCTGGGCATGTTCCCGTCCGCGGAAACGATGACTGCCCAGGCGGTCGTGCTGGCCATCGCGCTGATCGGCTTCTGGCTCAACGCCACGGCGGGCCGCAGGGCGAGCGCGCCTCGAAAGAGCGCCTGAGCAGCCAAGCGCCGGGCGCAAGCTCATGCAGTCGTGGTGGCGCAGTGGACTGCGCCACCACCAAACATTGAGCAGCGCAGTGGCTGCGTCAGTGGTCTGGTCGGCCTGTCCCTGCAGCCGTCCATAGAGGCCTTCAGCGGGCCGGCACCCATGGCGGCGAGGGCGACCTCACCTACATCCTGAGTTGGTCGGTGAAGCAATGCGCTTCAAGACGCACCGGTTCCGCGTTGGGCCCTGCCCTTGTGCGAACCTGCCATGTGCCCGGCTGGTCGGGCGCTTTCTTCGGGTGCTTGGCGGGCGTTGTGGACAATCTCCCGCAGGATGCCGCAGTGGGCTGTGTCGCGCGGGATGGCGCACTGCTGTCGCAACTGCTTGAGTTGCTTCTCCAACTCGCGCAGCTCTCGAATGCGGGCCGCGACATGGCCGATGTGCTCGTCCAGCAGCACATTGACCTCGCCGCAATCAGCCTGTGGCGCGTCCTTCAGGCGCAGCAGCACGCGGATCTCGTCGAGTGTCATGTCCAGCGAGCGGCAGTGCCGGATGAAGGCCAGCCGCTCCACATGCCCGGTGTCATAGACGCGGTAGTTGCCGCTCGTGCGCGGCGGCAGGGGCAGCAACCCTTCGCGCTCGTAGAAACGGATCGTCTCCACCTGGATGCCCGTCGCGTTGGCCAGTTCACTGATCTTCAAGTCCTGCTCCCTTGAGGCCCCCGCCAAGGCGACGGCCGGTCCTTGACTCTACACCTGCTACAGGGTGTCGAATGCAGCCGTGAGCCGCGATCCGCTTCTTTCCCGGACAGGCTCACTGGACGGTCGCCATGGAAGGAAAAACGGCCAGGAGCTTCGCGCGAATATGGAAAACACCCTCGACGCAGGACAGGAACGGGACCGCCGCATTTTGTGGGCGGTGCTCTTGATCAACCTGGGGCAGAGCCTGTCGGGTATCGGCGTGGGTATCTGGGCCTCGTCCACTGCGGTCGTTGGAGCGGCCCTGGACAATCTGGCGGACGCCTCGGTGTATGCACTCAGCCTTTACGCCGTGGGGCGCGCCGTGGCAATCAAGGTGCGTGCCGCAAGGCTGTCTGGTTGGCTGCTGATCGCCTTGGCGATCATGCTCTTCGTGGAGGTTCTGCGCCGCTTCTTTGGTGGCGAAGAGCCGGTGGGCCCGGCGATGATGACGATGGCCGCGGTCAACGCGGCATTGAACATCGTGTGCCTGCGCCTGCTCAAACGCCATCAAGGCGAGGACGTGAATTTCAAGGCATCGGCCATCTTCACGAGCAACGATTCGATCGTGAATGGGGCCATTGTTCTTTCCGGCGCGCTGGTGATGTGGTCCGGCTCCAACATCCCGGACCTGATACTGGGTCTGGTCGTTTCCGTCATTGCGGCCAGAGGCGGCCGCGAGATTCTTGAGGAGGCGACCGAGGCACGGGACAAGCCTGCATCCAAGACCGCTTGACCCTGATTTTCCAAAGGGAATCAGGCGGCGTCTTGACTCTGTAGTCACTCCATGGTTTGCAATATCCTGGAATCCCGCTCGAAGCCCTATGAAAACTGATCAAGAAAGCATTGCAGGCGTTGGCGAAGGCGCCGCCGTCTCGCTGCGTGTGCCGACGGGCGACGGTTCAACGTCGGCCGTCTTTCGAATCCCGAACATGGATTGCCGCTCGGAAGAGCGCGCCATCCGGGACCGACTCGGCAGCCTGGCGCAGATCCAGTCCCTGTCCTTCGACTTGCCAGGGCGCCGGCTCACCGTGAGCCACTCGCTGCCCTCGCCGCAGCCGCTCGTCGACGCGCTGCACGAGATCGGCATGCAGGCGTCACTGGAGCAGGCACCGGCTGCAGACACCGGCGGCAGCTCATGTGGCGCTTCCTGCGCTTCCTCCTGCGGTGCCTCGGCAGCGATGTTGTCCGAAGACGTCTTCGCCATCCCGAACATGGACTGCCGCTCGGAAGAAGCGGCCATCCGTGAACGGCTGAGCAAGCTGGCACACGTCCAGGCCTTGTCCTTCGACTTGCCGGGCCGCCGCCTCACCGTGACCCACTCGCTCGCATCGCCGCAACCATTGGTCGAGGCGCTGCACGAGATCGGCATGCAGGCGTCCCTGGGTGTGGCGGCTGCAGGAACCGGCAGCGGTTCATGTGGCGCCACCTGCGGTTCGGCGTGCGGCGGCTGGCCAGCGACGATGTCCAAGGACGTCTTCACGATCCCGGACATGGATTGCCGCTCCGAGGAGGCCGCAATCCGCAGCCGCCTGGGCCAACTCCAGGGTGTCGAGGCGTTGGAGTTCGACCTTGCTGCCCATCGGTTGTCAGTGGCGCATGTCCTGCCCTCGGTGCAGCCGATCCTGGCGGCGTTGGAGGCGATCGGCATGCGCGCCTTGTTGGGCGAGGAAGCCGCAGCGCCCAAGGCCAGCGATCATGAAGCGCAGGCCGCGAGTTGTGGTCCCTGTGGCAAGCCTGCCGCCATCTCCGGGCCTGCGGCCACTGGCGACACGCTGCAGCTGCTGATCACCAACATGGACTGCCCGACCGAGGAGGCGTTGATCCGCAAGCGCCTGGGCAAGGTCAGTGGAGTCGACCGGCTGGACTTCGACCTGATGAGTCGCCGCCTGGCGGTGCAGCACCGGCTGGCCAACACCGCGCCAGTGCTGTCGGCCCTGCGCGAGATCGGCATGGATGCCACGGTCGAGCGGGAGGCTGGACCGAGCCCGAAGGGGCAGGCGACCTACCTGATCGAGAAGATGGACTGCCCCACCGAGGAGGCGCTGCTGCGCAAGGCGCTGCAGGGCATGCCCGGGGTCAGCGCGCTGCAGTTCGACCTGATGAGCCGCACGCTCACGGTCAGCCACGAGCTGCCGGATGAGGCGGCCATCACGGCCGCCATCGAGCGGCTGGGCATGTCGCCCGTGCTGCGCGACCGCAGCCAGCCGGCGCCGCCCGTGACGCGCGAGTTCGGCACGGGCATCAACAAGGCCCAGTGGGTACGGATGGGCGCTGCCGGCATCCTGGCCATTGGCGCGGAAGCAATGGCCTTTGCCGGCCTTGGAGAGTCGTCCTGGCCCGTGGTGGGGGCCTCGCTGGCCGCGATCGCGCTGGGCGGCATCGAGACCCTTAAGAAGGGCTGGATCGCGCTGCGGACGCTGTCGTTGAACATGAACCTGCTGATGACGATTGCCGTCATCGGCGCGGCCCTGATCGGCCAGTGGCCCGAGGCGGCGGTCGTCATCTGGCTGTTCGGCATCGCCGAGATGATCGAGGCGCTGAGCCTGGACCGCGCGCGCAATGCGATTCGCGCGCTGATGGACTTGGCTCCCGAGACCGCCCTGGTCAGGCAAGCCGACGGTCGCTGGGAAGAGGTTCGCGCAGAGAGCGTCCCCATGGGCGCACTGGTGCGGGTACGTCCGGGCGAGCGCATTGCGCTGGACGGTGTGGTGGTCTCCGGCGGCTCCTCGGTCAACCAGGCACCGATCACCGGCGAGAGCATGCCGGTGGAGAAAAACCCGGGAGATACGGTTTTCGCCGGGACGATTAACGAGCGTGGCACGCTGGAGTTCGAGGTACGCTCGCGCAAGGGCGAGACCACGCTCGACCGCATTGCGCGCTCGGTGCAGGAGGCGCAGGGTCAGCGTGCCCCCTCCCAGCGTTTCGTCGATCGCTTCGCCAGCGTCTACACCCCGGCCGTCTTTGCCCTGGCAGTCGCCGTGGCCGTGATCCCGCCACTGCTCTTTGGCGGGGCCTGGTTCGACTGGGGCTACAAGGCGCTGGTGATGCTGGTGATCGCCTGCCCCTGCGCCCTCGTGATCTCCACCCCGGTCACCGTGGTCAGCGGGCTGGCCGCGGCCGCACGCCGCGGGATTCTGGTCAAGGGCGGCTTGTACCTGGAGCAGGGCCGGCTGCTGCGCGCAGTCGCGCTGGACAAGACCGGCACGCTGACGCACGGCCGCCCGAGCCTGACTGATACCGTGGCGCTGGGCGCCCTGTCGCAGGACGAGGCGCTGCGCGTGGCAGCCAGCCTGGACGCGTTGTCCGAGCATCCGGTCGCCACGGCCATCGTCAGCGCCTACGGGTCCCGGCCGCACGCCGAGGTACAACGCTTCGAGGCGCTGGCCGGCCGGGGCGTGAAGGGTGACATCGAAGGCGTGACCTACTACATCGGCAACCAGCGGCTCGCCGACGAGCTGGGCGTGGCCGATGATCGGGTGCGCGAAGCGCTTGAGCGGCTGGAGGCCCAGGCCAAGACCGCGGTCGTGCTGGCCACGGCCAGGCAGGCGCTGGCCGTTCTCGCGGTGGCGGACACGGTGCGCGAGAGCAGCAAGCAGGCCGTGGCCGAGCTCAAGCAGCTCGGCGTCGAGCCGGTCATGCTCACGGGCGACAACCGCAAGACGGCCGAGGCCGTCGCCGCGCGGGTGGGCATTACGGATGTCCGCGGCGAAATGCTCCCGCACGACAAGCTCGCGGCCATCGAGCAGCTGGCTTCCCGGGCGCCGGTGGGCATGGTCGGCGATGGCGTGAACGACGCACCGGCGCTGGCCAAGGCGAACATCGGCTTCGCCATGGGTGCCGCGGGCACCGACACCGCCATAGAGACGGCCGACGTGGCGCTGATGCAGGACGACCTGCGCAAGCTGCCCGAGTTCATCCGGCTGTCACGCCGCGTGGGTGGCGTGCTCAAGGCCAACATCACGTTCGCCATCGCGACCAAGGTCATCTTCATGGTGCTGGCCTTCACGGGCCATGCCAGCCTGTGGCTGGCGATCCTGGCCGACATGGGCGCAAGCCTCGCCGTGGTTTTCAACGGCCTGCGGCTGCTCAAGGGCCCCTCATCCGCTCGGACGCAGCATGCCGACTGATCGCAGCATTCGCCTTGCATTCGTGCTGGCGGGCCTGATCGTGGCCGCCGACATGGCCACCAAGGCAGCCATCGTGGCCCTGCTGGAGTTCGGTGCTGAGCATGCATGGCTGCCGGTGCTCAACATCGTGCACGTGCTCAACCGGGGCGCGGCTTTCAGCTTCCTGCACGACGCCGGTGGCTGGCAGCGTGCCTTCTTCATCGCCATCGCGGCTGTTGCGTCAGTCTTCCTGATTGTCATGATCCGCCGTCCTGACACCACGGCGGCACAGCGAATCGGCTTCGGGCTCATCCTCGGTGGCGCGCTGGCCAACATGATTGACCGGATCTTGCGCGGCGCCGTAGTGGACTGGATCGACGTGCACTGGGGCCCGCACCACTGGCCGGCTTTCAACGTGGCCGACATCGGGATCACCATCGGTGCGGCACTGCTTGTGTTCCATGAGCTTGCCGGCACAAGGAAGGCCAGCGCAGTGAATGGCTGAGCAAGAGGAACCCGACATCCCGTCGCAGACGACCGGCCGCGGGTGGGCAATTTATGTTGGTCCGGTCGATCCCGCCGACTGCATCGACACCAGGCAGCACAGCTGGCGTGGAGCACGCGGGCGCTGCTGCTTGAAAGCACCTGGGGAGTGATGGGAACCGCTGGTCATTTCGTTACTGTTTGTGTGCCACTCCGTCTCGTTGCGGCCGAGCCAGTGCGCATGATGTTCCTGGACTCGACCATGCGCGGTGGGTGCTGCGCGGCCTCGAAGTCAGCCGGCAACCGTGGCAGCGTTGACGGGCTTGCAAGCGGATCTGCTGGAGCATGAGTTGGACCGGTGGCTGAGCGGCAGGGCTCCATCGCGACCGGACGGCCCCTCACACCGTTCTGCGGAGGACCCGCGCTGGGTGACGGTCCTGAAGTGGCTGGAACAGGCGTTGGATGGGCCTGTGCGGATCGAGGATGCCGCCGAAGTTGTCGGGCTGTCGCCATCCCGCTTCATGCACTGGTTCTCGAAGGCCTCGGGTCTGTCGTTCCATGCTTATGTGTGCTGGCTGCGCCTGCAGCGGGCCGTGCGAACGCTTTCCGATGGATCGACGCTGACCGAAGCGGCGCATCTCGACGGCTTTGCCGAAAGTCCGCACCTCATGCGCACCTTCGCTGCCACGCTCGGCGTGCCACCCGTGCCGCCGCATGGGGTTCGGATCGAATGCGCTGACGATACCAAGCCGCTGCTCACGCCAGACGGACTGGCGCTCGTTGACCTTGTTTAGCGTGAAGGTGCTGGAATTGAATGTCCTGCTGTTGGCCAAGGCCGCCCTGTTGGGCATCGTGGAGGGACTCACGGAGTTCCTGCCAATTTCATCGACCGGGCACTTGATCGTCGCATCGTCGCTGCTGCGATTCGATAGCCACGCGACCCACGTGTTCGAGATCACGATCCAGGCCGGCGCCATGTTGGCGGTCGTCTGGCATTACCGAATGCGGCTTGCGGCCACACTGACGGGCTGGCGCTCAGATCCATCCCGCCGGCAGTTTGTGCTCAACCTCCTGCTGGCCTTCTTGCCGGCGGCAGTCCTCGGCCTGTTGTTCGGCTCGTTCATCAAGACCCATCTCTTCACGCCTACATCGGTGGCTGCGGCTTTCGTGTTGGGCGGTGTCATCATCCTGGTGGTAGAGCGACGGCAGCGGCAGCCCAGGACCAGCGAATCCGATCGTGCTCGCATCTGCAGCGTGGATCAGCTGAGCGCACGAGACGCGCTGCGGATCGGGTTCGTGCAGTGTGCTGCCCTCGTGCCCGGAACCAGCCGTTCCGGCGCAACGATCATCGGATCGATGTTCCTGGGGCTGCCGCGCCAGGTGGCAACCGAGTTCAGCTTCTACCTTGGCATTCCAACACTCTTCGCTGCGGCGGGTTACTCGCTGTGGCAACACCGTGACGCACTGCGAGCAGACGAAGCTCCTTTGTTGTTCGTGGGGACCGCTGTCGCCTTTGTGAGTGCACTCGCCTGCATTCGCTGGTTGATCCGGTACGTCTCTACGCACGACTTCACTGCGTTCGGCTGGTACCGCATTGCATTCGGTTCTCTGATCCTTGTCACCTCTGCGGGGGAATGGATCTCCTGGCCCGCCGGATGAAGCGATGGTGCGTTCCGAATCTGACGCCAATCACAAGAGTCGCCCCAGCCTTGGCGCTTGGTTGTTGCTCGTAATCTTGACCACCCCACTGGCCATTGGTGTGCATGCGTTCTTTGTGGACAAGACGGACAGGACCGTCGAAGGTCCGCTGGAGTTCACGTTGCACGCAGCTCCGCCGCGCTTGCCTGTAGTCGCGTTCAATGACGACAAGGGGCGGCCCACGACGCTGGACGCTTTCCGCGGCAGGACGGTGCTGCTTCATCTGTGGGCAACTTCGGTACCGCCCTCTGAGCAACCATTGCCATCGCTCGACCGGCTTCGACAACGGCTCAACGGCGAGCGGTTCGAGGTGGTCGCGCTATCGCTCGACACGGGGGACCAAGCGAAAGAAAAAATCGCTTCGTGGTACGTCAGCGCGGGCATTCGGCACCTGAAGATTTTCCACGACCCTACGATGTTTGCGGCAAGGCGCCTCTCGTCGAAGCAACTACCGACGACGCTGCTGCTCGATGCACAAGGACGCGAACTCGGCCGCACATCGGCGGTCCTGCGCTGGGACTCGCCTGCCGCGATTGCGTTTATCCAGGAGCAGTTCACCTCAAGCCGCTAAGGCATAGTAAGCCAGCCTATGACTGGCGATCCTGGCCGAGATGGGGACGCCTCGCCATGGTCTTCAACGGCCTGCGGCTGCTCCAGGGCTCACCGTCAGACCGGACGCAGCATGCCGGTTGAACGCAGCATCCGCCTGGCATCTGTGCGGCCAGGCCTGATGGCGAAGGACCCCAACGGCGTCCGTGTCGTCGTGCGGTATGCGCCCTTCCACCAAGGCTCGGACAAGGTCATTGGACTGCTGGAGGCGTCAAGACGCCAGGGGAAGTACGAGGCCGTTCTGCAAGCGGTCCTGGCCGCGCAGCCCATGTAGGCCAACCACGCTCAGCCCAATGTCGAGCTCGCCTTCAAGGCAGCGCAGGAAGCGGGACTGGATCTGCAAAGGCCCGGACTGATGCAGACCTGCCGGCGGTGCGCTCCGTGCTGGAGCAGGACGTGGAAAACGTGAACGCGCTGGGTGTCAACAAGACGCCGACCTTCTTTGTCAACGGCCAGGCGCTACCGAGCTTCGGCGCCGAACAGCTCGCTGAGTTGGTGGCCGAGGAGGTTGCCAATGCGAAGAAGTGAGCCTGCTTACGACCTCTCCCCGATGGTCCTACGTGCAGCGCTTACTGCTGGTGAACCCAATGCCTACAGCGTGCGGTTTCGCGCCACCGGCGGGTTGCGCGCGAAATAGCGCCGGATGCCGGTGGTCAGGGCCTTGACCAGCTCGCCGCGGTAATCCGGGTCGGCGAGCTTGCGCTCCTCCTCCGGGTTGGAGATGAAGGCCGTCTCCACCAAAATGCTCGGGATATCGGGCGCCTTGAGCACCGCGAAGCTGGCTTGCTCGACCTGGCGCTTGTGCAGCCGGCCCACCTTGCCGATCTGGCTCAGCACCTCCTTGCCGATTTCCAGGCTGTCCTTGATCTGCGCCGTGGTGCTCATGTCCAGCAGCGCGCGCATCACGTGCACGTCACTGCTCTTGAGGTTGGTGCCGCCGATCCGGTCGGCCCGGTTCTCGCGCTGCGCCATCCAGCGCGCCGCGGCGCTGGATGCTCCCTTGTTGCTGAGCGCGAACACGCCAGCGCCGCGCGCCTTGGGGTTGATGAAGGCGTCGGCATGGATGGAGACGAACAGGTCGGCCTTCACGCGGCGCGCCTTGTTCACGCGCTCGTGCAGCGGCACGAAGAAATCGTCGTCGCGGGTGAGCATGGCGCGCATGCCGGGAATGGCGTTGAGCCGGTCGCGCAGTTGCAGCGCCACGGCCAGCACCACGTCCTTTTCCTTGAGGCCGCTGGGGCCGATGGCGCCCGGGTCCTCGCCGCCATGGCCCGGGTCCAGCGCAACCACAATCAGCCGGTCGATCTTCCTGAGCTGCTCGGCCGAGGGCGGCGGGGGTGGGGCGGGCGTCATCGGCGGAGATGGCGTCGGAGCCGGCGCGGCGGCGACCTGTGGTGGCCGCGCGGGCGGCTTGGCGGCGGCCACAGGTGGCGCTTCCGGTATGCCCGGGCGGTCCATGCGGTCGATGAACTCGCCCAGTGCGTCCTGCACCGCGCGCGCGGCCTGTTCTTCGGCCTGCGTCTTCTCGCGCAGCAGTGCCCGCAGTGGATCCGGCGCCTTGGTGGGGTACAGGTCGAACACCAGCCTGTGCTGGTAGGCCGCCACGGGGCTCAGGCGGAACAGCTGCGGCGCCGTGGGCTGCTTGAGGTCGATCACCAGCCGCACCGTGCGCGGCTGGTTCTGGCCCACGCGCACGCCGGTGATGAAGGGGTCGTCCGCGCGCACCTTGCCCACCAGCTCGCGCAGCGCCGGGCTGAGCTCCAGGTTGTCGATGTCGATCACCAGCCGATCGGGCGACTCGATCAGCAGATGCCGCGCTGACAGCGCCTGGTCGGACTCGATGGTCACCCGCGTGTACTCGGTGGCCGGCCACACGCGCACGGCCACGATGCCCGCGCCCCAAGCCAGCTCGCCCGCGCCCAGCAGCAACGCCAGCGCGCCAGAGCGCTTGAGCAGCCCCCGGCGGTCGAAGGCGGGATGCGGTAAGCAACGTGGTCCTCGGCTCATGCCAACACCTTTGGTAATTCCAATCCACCAGCACTGTGCTCCTGCGCCTGCGGTTCTCGCGAGTCGTCGTCGCGCGTGCGCAACGTCAGCAGCAGCTGGGCCGGCGTCACCACGCCGGCAGCGTACTCGGACCACTGCGCGAGCTTGAGGGCAGGAGCGGCGAAGAAACAACCCAAAGGCAAGGAAGACATCGTTTCTCGCGTAACCGAAAGCCGGCCTTGCGGCCGGCGCGGTACCCCCCTCCACCCAATGCGGTCGGCTTCGCCTCCGGAGCCGCTTACGCGGCCGACCTCATTGGATGGAGCCCCTCGCGCTTTCGGTGGCCGAGCAGATCAGATCTCTCCATAGGAGTGCAGGCCGGAGAGGAACATGTTCACGCCCAGGAAGGCGAAGGTCGTGACCACCAGCCCGGCGAGCGCCCACCAGGCCGACATGGCGCCGCGCAGGCCCTTCATGAGCCGCATGTGCAGCCAGGCGGCGTAGTTGAGCCACACGATCAGCGCCCAGGTCTCCTTCGGG
>NZ_BCTC01000124.1 GCF_001571085.1 Azohydromonas lata NBRC 102462 | reverse complement strand
GACGTCGCTCGACGACTTCCGCAACATCCCGCTGGCCGCGCGGGCGGGCGTGCCGGTCAAGCTCGGCGACGTGGCCACGCTGCAGATCGGCCCCGAGATGCGCCGCGGCATCGCCGAGCTCGACGGCCAGGGCGAGGTCACGGGCGGCATCGTCATCCTGCGCTCGGGCAAGAACGCGCAGGAGACCATCCACGCCGTCAAGGCCAGGCTCGCAGAGCTGCAAAAGAGCCTGCCCCAGGGCGTCGAGGTCGTCACGACCTACGACCGCGGCGCGCTCATCGAGCGGGCTATCGACAACCTCAAGGACAAGCTTGTCGAGGAGTTCATCGTCGTGGCGCTGGTGTGCGCGGTGTTCCTGTGGCACCTGCGCTCGGCGCTGGTGGCCATCATCGCGCTGCCGCTGGGCGTGATGGCTGCCTTCCTCGTGATGCGCTGGCAAGGGATCAACGCCAACATCATGTCGCTCGGCGGCATCGCCATCGCCATCGGCGCCATGGTGGACGCGGCCGTGGTGATGATCGAGAACGCGCACAAGAAGCTCGAAGCCTGGCAGCACGCTCACCCGGGCCAGGAGCTCAAGGGCGACGAGCGCTGGAGCGTCATCACCAGCGCAGCGGAGGAGGTAGGCCCCGCGCTCTTCTTCTCGCTGCTCATCATCACGCTGAGCTTCATCCCGGTCTTCACGCTCGAAGCCCAGGAGGGGCGGCTCTTCGGGCCGCTGGCCTACACCAAGACCTACGCCATGGCCGCGGCCGCGGGCCTGTCGGTGACGCTGATCCCGGTGCTCATGGGACTGTGGATTCGCGGGCGCATTCCTGATGAGCAGAAGAACCCGATCACGCGCGTGCTCATCGCGGTGTATCGCCCGGTGCTGGAGTGGGTGCTGCATCGGCCGCGCACGACGCTCGCCCTGGCGGTGCTGGTCTTTGCCAGCACGCTGTGGCCGCTGTCGCGCCTGGGTGGCGAGTTCCTGCCGCGCATCGACGAGGGCGACCTGCTCTACATGCCCTCGGCCCTGCCGGGCCTCTCGGCCCAGAAGGCCTCGGAGCTGCTGCAGATCACCAATCGCATGATCCGCACCGTGCCCGAGGTGGAGATGGTCTTCGGCAAGGCCGGCCGCGCCGAGACCGCCACCGACCCGGCGCAACTGGAGATGTTCGAGACCACGGTGAAACTCAAGCCCCGCGAGCAGTGGCGCGCGGGCATGACGCCCGAGAAGCTGGTGGAGGAGCTGGATCGCACGGTGCAGATCCCGGGCCTGGCCAACATCTGGGTGCCGCCCATCCGCAACCGCCTGGACATGCTGGCCACCGGTATCAAGAGCCCCATCGGCGTGAAGGTCACGGGCGGCAGCCTCGCCACCATCGACCGCGTGGCGCTGGACGTCGAGCGCATCGCCAAGGGCGTCCCCGGCGTGTCCTCGGCCCTGGCCGAGCGGCTCACCGGCGGGCGCTACATCGACGTGCAGATCGACCGCGCCGCCGCAGCGCGGCTGAACCTGAGCATCGCCGACGTGCAGGCGGTGGTGGCAGGCGCCATCGGCGGCGAGAACGTGGCGGAGACTGTCGAAGGGCTGGCGCGCTTTCCGATCAACCTGCGCTACCCGCGCGAGTGGCGCGACTCGCCCGAGCGACTCTCCAGCCTGCCCATCCTCACGCCCATGGGTCAGCAGATCACGCTCGGCACGGTGGCCAAGATCCAGGTCACGGACGGCCCGCCGCTGCTCAAGAGCGAGAACGCACGGCCCTCGGGCTGGGTCTACGTGGACGTGCGCGGGCGCGACCTCGCAGCGGTGGCCAACGACCTGCGCGCCGCGGTCACCAAGGACGTGAAGCTGGAGCCGGGGATGAGCCTGGCGTACTCGGGCCAGTTCGAGTACCTGGAGCGCGCCAACGCCCGGCTCAAGGTCGTGGTGCCGGCGACCCTTCTGATCATCTTCGTGCTGCTGTACCTGACCTTCAAGCGCTTCGACGAGGCGCTGCTCATCATGGCCACGCTGCCCTTTGCGCTCACGGGCGGCATCTGGTTTCTGTGGGTGCTGGGCTACAACATGTCCATTGCTGCGGGCGTGGGCTTCATCGCGCTCGCGGGCGTGGCGGCCGAGTTCGGCGTGGTGATGCTGCTGTACCTCAAGCACGCGCTGCAGGATCGGGCCGACCAGGGCCTGGCGCCCAGCCGCGACGTGGTGCTCGACGCCATCCGAGAGGGGGCGGTGCTGCGGGTGCGGCCCAAGGCCATGACGGTGGCCGTGATCCTGGCGGGCCTGGTGCCCATCGTCTGGGCCACGGGCACGGGCTCCGAGGTCATGAGCCGCATCGCCGCGCCCATGCTCGGCGGCATGGTCACGGCGCCGCTGCTGTCGCTGTTCGTGGTGCCGGCGGCCTACGTGCTCATGCGCGCCAGGAAGGCACGCAGCGCGGCACAGCCCCGGCACCCGTGACGCGCACGCCGTGGTGTTGCGTCCCACGCTGGAGACCGGGCTGCTGCGCAGCCTGACGCGGCACGCGCAGCACCGGGGCTTCCCGGTGGTGGTCGCCGGCATGGCGCTGGCGGCCACCTTGTCGATGAGCGTGCCCTTCGCCTCGATCCTCGTGGCCGCCGTGCTGCTCGCCCCCCGGCGCTGGTTCGCGCTGGCGCTGGGCGGCAGCCTGGGCTCCGCCGCGGGGTCAGCGCTGCTGTACCTGGTGTTTCACCATTTGGGCTGGGCGCGCTTCTTCGACAGCTATCCCGAGGTCGTGCGCTCGGCGGCCTGGCTGGATGCAACCCGGTGGCTTGGCGCCTACGGTACCCCGGCGCTGCTGCTGATCTCGGCATTGCCGCTGCCCCTGACGCCGGCGCTCATGTTCGCGGCCATCTCGCGGCTGCCCGTGGCCCAGGTCATCCTGGCGCTGTGGGCCGGCAAGCTGCTGAAGTACGTCGTCTATGCTTGGCTCGCAGCGGCGTTTCCGGCAACGAGGCTGCGCACCCGGCAGCGCCAGCTCGACGCCCTGGGCGCGGCTCTCAGCCACGCGACGTCGCAGCGCGAGGCGCCGGAGACTTCGCAGGGCAACGAGCAGCCTGCTTCAAAAAGGTGAGCATGCGAGCAAGATCAACGAGCATCCCTTTCGCAGCCGTGGCACTGTGCGCGGCTGTCATGGCGGCTCAGGGTGCCGAGCCAGCGCCGGCTGCCGCTACTGCTGCCACTGCGAAAGCATCGACGGCTGCGCCGGCCACGTTCCAGGGCAGGGGCAAGCTACTCGACCTCGATGTCCCCGACCGGCTGATCACCGTGGACCACGACGACATGCCGAGCCTGGGCATGCCGGCCATGACGATGGACTTTCCGGTGGCTGCCTCGGTTGATATGGGCACCGTTACCGCCGGGCAGACGGTGAGCTTCGTGTTGACGGTGATCAGCGGGATACTGACGGTGACGGAGCTGCGGCCGGTTGGAAACCTTCAAGGCGGCACGAAGCAGTGACATGCCCCCTGACGCCGCCCCAGGTAGCTCTGCCCTGGCCTTCAGTGGCAACCTTTGACGTGGCTCGACCGATGCGAACGCGATGAAGGCGCCTGGTTGGCTGCCTGCGTGAGTTCGTTGAGAATGCCGCAGTCCCGTGCTTGCTGGCCCTGGTTGCACTGCTGGCGCAAGTCCTTGAGAGCCTTCTCCAGTGAGCGCAACTCGCGGATGCGCTGTGCCACATGCCCGATGTGCTGGTCCAGCAGCGCATTGACCTCGCCGCAGTTGTCCTCGGGCGCGTCCTTGTAGCGCAGCAGCACCCGGATCTCGTCGAGCGTCATGTCGAGGTTGCGGCAGTGGCGCACGAAGGCCAGTCGCTCCACGTGCGCCGCCGTGTAGACGCGGTAGTTGCCCGCCGTGCGTTCAGGCTCGGGCAGCAACCCCTCGCGTTCGTAGAAACGGATGGTCTCCACGGCCGTCCCCGTCTGGCTGGCCAGTTCGCCGATCTTCACGTTGCCTCTACCGCCATGCAGGCCATTGAATGAACAGCGCTTGACTCTACACCCGCTATAGGGTTTCCAATACAGGGAACGATAATCATTCCCATCATGAAGAACGTCCTTGTCCGACTCCTTGGCACCTTGCTGGCGCTGTGCCTGTGGTGCAGCCTCGCTGCAGCCAACGACACCCCTTCCGAAGCCTCCGTCAGGCAGGTGTGGCAACTGCTGGACTACGTGGGCGTGGACTACGGTGGTGCCGTCGCCGATGGCAAGGTCTTGAGCGAGGCGGAGTACGCCGAGATGCGCGAGTTCGCCGCCAACGCGCTGCGGCAAGCGCAAGCGCTGCCCCCGAACACCGCGCGCGAGCGCCTGGTGGCGGCGGTGGCGGCCGTGCAGCAGGCGGTGGAGCAGCGGGTGCACAGCACCGAGGTGGCCGCGCTGGCGCGGCAGGCCGGCGACCAGCTCCTGGCGGCGTACCCGGTGCCGGTGGCGCCCAAGGCATTGCCGGACCTGCAGCGCGGCGCGGCGCTGTACCAGGCGCAGTGCGCAAGCTGTCATGGCGCCGGTGGCCACGGTGACGGGCCCCTGGCGGCCCGGCTCGACCCCAAGCCGGTGGCCTTCACCGAGCGCGAGCGTGCGCGCTCGCGCAGCGTGCTTGCGCTCTACCAGATCGTCACGCAGGGCGTGGGCGGCACGTCCATGCCCGGCTTTGCCAGCCTGCCGGAGTCCGATCGCTGGGCGCTGGCATTCTTCGCCGGCGGGCTGTCGTACGACGCGGCCATGCGCGAGCGCGGCCAGGCGCTGTGGAAGAACAGCTCGGCGGCCAGGACGCAGTTCGGCGACCTCGCCGCCGTCACGACGACCACGGAAGGCGCAGCCGCCACGGCCCTTGGTGCCGACGAGGCCCGGGACGTGGTGGCCTACCTGCGCTCGCAGCCGCAGGCCGTTGCCCAGGGCAAGCCCACGGGCGTGGCGCTGGCGCGCGCGCAGCTGCAGCGCAGCGTCGCCGCGGCACGCGCGGGCAACTTCCCGGAGGCGACCCGGCTGGGCCTGTCCGCCTACCTCGATGGCTTCGAGCCGCTGGAGCCGACGCTGTCCGCGCGCAACAAGGATCTGACGGCACAGGTCGAGGCGCGGATGCTGAGCTATCGCGGGGCGTTGGCCTCTGGTCGGGCCGAGGAGGCCGCGGCGATGGCTCAGCAGCTCGACGGCGTGTTCGCGCAGGTGGAGTCCGAACTGGGCAAGGGCGCAGCCGACCCCGTGACCACGTTCCTGGGCGCGCTGACCATCCTGCTGCGCGAAGGCGTCGAGGCACTGCTCATCATCGTGGGCATGCTGGCGTTCCTGCGCAAGGCGCAGCGCCACGACGTAGTGCGGCATGTGCACGCGGGCTGGATGAGCGCGCTGGCCGCCGGCGGCGCAACGTGGGGCGTGGCCACCTACGTGGTGGGCATCAGTGGCGCCAGCCGTGAGGTGACGGAGGGGGTTTCCTCGCTGTTTGCCGCGCTCGTGCTGCTGGCCGTGGGGCTGTGGATGCACCAGAAGAGCAGCGCGGGGCGCTGGCAGGCGTACCTCAAGGACAAGCTGTCGTCGGCGATGTCGCGCCGCTCGGCCTGGGCACTGTTCGCGCTGGCCTTCATCGCGGTCTACCGCGAGGTGTTCGAGACAGTCCTGTTCTACTCGGCGCTGGCCGTCGAGGGCAACGGCGCCGCACTGCTGGGCGGGCTGGCGGCCGGGGTGGCGATCCTGGCCGTCATCGCCTGGGCGCTCATGCGCACGAGTGCGCGCATGCCCATCGGCAAGTTCTTCTCGATCAGCTCGGTCCTGGTGGCCCTGCTGGCCGTGGTGCTGTGCGGCAAGGGCGTGGCGGCCCTCCAGGAGGCCGGCTGGCTCTCCGCGAGCCCCATTCCTTCGCCGCGCATCGAGCTGCTGGGGCTGTTTCCTTCGCTGGAGACCGTGACGGCACAGCTCGTCGTGCTGGCCATCGCGCTGGTCGGTTTCCGGCTCAACGCGCTCTCAGGCCGGCGTGCCCAGCCACCGCGGGCGGCTTGAGTAGCCGCAGCCAGGGAACCTCGTCGCCCGGGCAGGCGCAGCGCACTGCCGGGCGCGTGGCCGCCAGCGGCGGCCGTCCTTCCTGGCTACTTCGCCGGTGCGGCAGCCGGCGGATTCATCATCCACTGCTGGTGCCACATCATGTGGTCCATCATCATCTGCTGCATCGGCATGTACTGGTCCGTCATGTACTGGCGCTGGCGAATCTGCTCGGGCGTGAGGCTGGAGTAGTAGCCGCGCATGTGGTCCCAGCCCATCATCGGGCCGCGCATCATCCCGGGGCCACCCGTCATGTTGCCCGCGCCGCCCATGCAGCAGGCCATGGCGCCACCGGGTCCCCACATCGAGTGCATCGCGGTCATGGCGGCCTGCATGCTGCTCCAGTGCTCCTGCATCAGCTTCTGGCGCTCCTGGGGGTCCTGCGTGGAGCGGATGCGCTCCATCTGCGCCTGCATCTGGCGCATCTGCGCCTGCACCTGGGCCATCTGCTTGTCGAACTCGGCCGGATTGGGCGCCGCAGGCTGAGCCTGTGTGCTGCCGCTGGGTGCCCCCCCTTGCTGTGCGCATGCCGGCAAGACCAGCGCTGCGGCAACTGCCATGGCAAGAACTCGCTTGTTCATCACGGACCTCCAGGGTCACGAACGCAATTGGCCTGGCTGATGACTGCCCAAGCCTCGACACCGCTCTTGGCGGAATGCTTGGAAGATTCTTGACCTGATCCCGTCCAGCGCATTGATGCCCGTCAAGCCCGCAAGCTGTCCATCCAAGCGCTCCTGCACCAGGGGTGGGCCGGCGCGGGCCGGCCGGCGCAATCACCGTGCTGCTGGCGAAAGCCGCTCCGGTGCGGCGGCGCCAGGCGCTGGTGAACGGTCCGACCAGGCCAGCAGCCGCAAGCCGTTGAACACCACCAGCAGGCTCGCGCCCATGTCGGCAAAGACGGCCATCCACATCGTGGCCTGGCCGGTGAAGGTCATCACCAGGAAAACCGCCTTGATGCCCAGCGCCAGGACGATGTTCTGCACGAGCACGCGGGCGGTTGCGCGCGAGAGCCGGACAAAGGCGGGCACCTTGCGCAGGTCGTCGTCCATGAGCGCGACGTCGGCCGTCTCGATGGCGGTGTCGCTGCCCGCGGCCCCCATGGCAAAGCCGATGTCCGCGCGCGCGAGTGCCGGCGCATCGTTGATGCCGTCGCCCACCATGCCCACGTGCTGGCCGCCACGGCTGGCCTCCTCGACGAAGCGCAGCTTGTCCTCGGGCAGCTGGTGGCCGCGGGCGTCGTCGATGCCCACCTGCGCCGCGATCGCGCGGGCCGTGTGCGGGTTGTCGCCCGTGAGCATCACGGTCCGCACTCCCAGCGCCTGCATCTCGGCCACCGCGCTGCGGCTGCTGTCCTTGACGGTGTCGGCCACCGCGAAAAGGGCGAGCACCCGGCTCTGGTCACTCAGCAGCACGAGCGTCTTGCCCTGCTGCTCCAGCGCCTGCATGCGCGCTTGCTCGGCCTGCGAAGGGGGGCCGAAGCGCTGCTCTGTCCAGCGCGGGTTGCACAGCTGGTACGTGGTGCCGTCCACGCTGCCCTGCACGCCGTAGCCCGGCAGTGCGGAGAACGCCTGCACGTCGAGCACGGGGAGGGTGTCGCGCCGCGCAGCGCGCGAGATCGCCTGCGACACGGGGTGATCCGAGCGCGACGCCAGGCTGGCGGCGATGCGGCGCAGCGGCCCCTCGTCGCCGCCCAGGGCCACCACGTCGGTCTGCTCGGGCTTGCCGTGGGTGAGCGTGCCGGTCTTGTCCAGGGCGATGGCCGTGAGGCGGCGCCCGGCTTCCAGGTAGGCGCCGCCCTTGATGAGGATGCCCTTGCGGGCCGCTGCCGCAAGGCCGCTGACGATGGTCACGGGGGTGGAGATGACGAGCGCACAGGGGCAGGCCACCACCAGCAGCACCAGGGCCCGGTAGACCCACGTCAGCCACTCGGCGCCCAGAGCCAGCGGCGGCACCACGGCCACGGCCAGTGCCACGGCGAAGACGGCCGGCGTGTAGATGCGCGCAAACTGGTCGACGAAGCGCTGGGTGGGTGCGCGCGCACCCTGGGCCGACTCCACGGCATGGATGATGCGCGCCAGCGTGGAGTCGCCGGCGCGGGCCGTGACCCGGTACTCGAAGGAGCCGGACTCGTTGATGGTGCCGGCGAAGACCTTGTCGCCCGCAGCCTTCTCCACGGGGATGCTCTCCCCGGTGATGGGCGCCTGGTTGACCGTCGAGCGGCCCGAGACGATCTGGCCATCGAGCGCGATGCGCTCGCCGGGCTTGACGCGCACCTGGGCGTCGGGCTCGACGCTGGAGGCCAGGACGTCCGTCCAGTTGCCGTCGGGCTGCAGCACGGTGGCCTTGTCGGGTGCCAGCTCCAGCAGCCCGCGAATCGCGTGACGGGCGCGGTCGAGCGACTTGGCCTCGATGAGCTCGGCCACCGCGAAGAGGAACATCACCATCGCGGCTTCGGGCCAGTGGCCGATGAGCATCGCGCCGGTGACGGCGATGGACATCAGCGCGTTCATGTTGAGGTTGAGGTGGCGCAGCGCGATCCAGCCCTTCTTGTAGGTGGACAGCCCGCCGCTGCCAATGGCCACGAGCGCGAGCGCGAGCACCAGCCACGAGCTGTCAGGCTGCAGCCATTCCACCGCCTCGGCCGCGAGCGCCGCGGCGCCGGACAACGCCAGCGGCCACCAGGGCTCGCGCTCGCCTGGCAGGTCGTTCACGTCGCGCGCTGCGCCGGCGAGCGCCGCACCGGGGTCGGGCTCATCGGCGCCCAGCCCGATGGCGCGCAGCGCCGCCAGCGCCTGCGGCAGCGCCTGGGCGCTGTGGTGCAGCGTGAGCTTGCGCTGCATGAGGTTGAACTCCAGGCCGAGGATGCCGGGCATGCCCTGCAGCTTGCTGCGGATCAGCGCCTCCTCGGTGGGGCAGTCCATCTTGGAGATGGTCAGCACCGAGGTGCGCGCCTGCGCCTCGTCGCGGGGCTGGGCTTTCATCCCGATGGAAGCCAGGGCCGCCTCGACAGGCTGCGCCGTCGCCAGCGCGTGGTGCACGTCGAGCGTGCGCTGCATCAGGTTGAAGTCGAGCTGCTGCACGCCCTCGACCCGGCCCAGGCGGTCGCGGATGAGCGCCTCCTCGGTGGGGCAGTCCATGTTGTCGATGCGGTAGCGCGAGACGCGAAGCGCAGGTGCGGCTGGCACCGCAGCCGCTGCGGAGCAGCCGCAGTGACCTTGGCAGGAGGAAACGTTGGTCTTGTCCATGAGGGTTCGATGCTTGCTTCAGGCTGGATTGCAAACCCTGTAGCCGCTGCAGAGTCAAGGACAGGTGCCCAGGTGCCTCAGGGACATGCAGGCCGGCGTCCAGCGTGCGCATGTGAATCTGCGGCGCAACGCCAAGCGCCGGGCACGGCATCCCAGGTGCGCAGGCCCCACGCGGCAGTGGCCGCAACCTTGGAGTGACCACGCCCAGCGCTTCGCGGACCGCTTCTCCCAGGTTCGCGTCTATGCGGCTTACGGCGGCGCCTACATCGACGTGGCGCTGCTGTGGCTGTGGGCCGTCGATCAACTCCGTCCGCCGGCCTGGGACGGGGCTGGCGCGGCCGTGGCCCTGGCTGGCATGGGGTAGTTCCAGCCCGCGCGATACACTGCCGTCCGTGACGGCCGCCTTTGGCGCTGTTGTGACGACCTTTGATGTGGTTCGGACCGCGCCAGCGCCAGTGCGCGGGCGATGATGGGCAACGACGGCAGCGACCCATCGGTACTGGGTGAGGCTCGTGTCAAAGCTGGCGACTTGGTGAGCTCGCTACCGCTATAGCGGGCAGGCGAAGGCCTATGCTTGTACGGCCGGAATGGGAGTCCACGAAGGTCTGGCCGTCATGCATTCGCGCGATTGCGGCCACGATGGCCAATCCCAGGCCATGATTGACGTCGCTGTGCTCGCGCGACGCTTCCACCCTGTAGAAGCGATCGAACAGGCGAGGCAGGTGCTCGCGCCCAATGTCCTTGCCCGTGTTGCTCACGACCAGCTGCAGGAGGTCATGGGAAGGCATTGTGATGTCCACCTCCACGGTGGAGCCCGGGCTGGCATAGCGGGTGGCGTTGGCCAGCAGGTTGGACAGCCCACGGCGTAGCAACGCCGCGTCGAAAGCGCCCGAGGCATCGCCCGTCAGCCGGACCTGGAGACCGGCTTCGTGCAGTGCCGCGTCATGAAACTCCACAACTTCGTTGACGATCCTCGCAACGCTGGGTAGGGGCAGGCGGCGTGCCCTGGCACCGCGGTCCGCCTTGGACAGGAACAACATGTCGTTGACGATGCCCGAGAGCCGCCGCAGATCATCGAGGTTGTTCCCGATGACTTCCTGCAATTCCTGCACGGAGCGATGCCGGCTCAGGGCAACCTCGCTGTGGCCGATGAGCGCCGCCAAAGGCGTGCGCAGCTCATGGGCCACGTCAGCGTTGAACGCTTCGAGCTGCGCGTAGGCCTGCTCCAGCCTTTGCAGCAGTGCATTGAACTGCTCCACAACGGGTTGCAGTTCCTCAGGCTGGTCAATGCCGTCAAGCCGTCCGTGCAGACCGGCAGGCCCGATGGAGCGGATCTGACGCGACAGCGCCAACACGGGCATGAGGCTGCGGCGTACGAGCACGGAGCCGGTCAGCGAAATCAGCGTCGCACCCCCCAGCGCGCTGACCACCAGGATGGCCGCCAGGCGTTCCAGCAAACTGTCGTCCAAGGACGTGTCCAGCGTCAGTGCACCACGGATTGAGCCCTGGAAATCCAATGGCCAACGCTGTTCGAACCTTGCTGCCCGCGTGTGACCGTGGTTGCCTTGCATCGCGCGCTCGTACAGCGGCTTGCCATCGGGCAGCTCCAGACGCAGTCCAATGCCCGTCGTGCTGACGAAGAAGTCGTCAAGCTTGTGGCGCAATGTCACCAGATCGGCATTGGCAATGGCTTCCTCGATCAGATGTTCGACCACGGCCTGGCGTTGTTCCAGCGTCTCTTGCTCCCGGATGGAAAGGCTCCAGGCGGTGGCAAGGTAGACCCCCATCGCCACTAGCGTCAGCCCCATTAGGCTTTGGAGCGCCGACCAGACCGACAGGCGCCATACCAGCGACCGCGCCGGCGCCCGCTTCAAGGTATACGGTCCTCAAGCACGTAGCCCATGCCGCGCACGGTGTGCAGCAGCTTCGTCTCGAAGGGGTCATCGAGCTTGCTGCGCAATCGCCTGACTGCAACGTCCACCACGTTGGTGTCGCTGTCGAAATTCATGTCCCAGACCTGCTCGGCAATGACGGTGCGCGAGAGCACTTCGCCGCGGTGGCGAAGCAGCATGGTCAGCAGCAGGAATTCCTTGGCAGTGAGGTTCAGGCGCTGCCCAGCTCGGGTGGCACGCCGGCGTACCAGATCCAGCTCCAGGTCCGCCAGGCGCAAGCGGTTGGCGTCCAGCTCCGCGTGCTGCTGCGTGCCACGGCGCAGCAGCGCCTGCACCCGGGCCAGCAACTCCGAGAACGCGAAGGGTTTGACGAGGTAGTCGTCGGCCCCTTGCTGCAGGCCGTGCACACGGTCGTCCACCGCATCGCGGGCCGTGAGCATCAATACCGGCGTGGCACGCACTGCCCGCAAGGCGCGCAACACGGCAAAGCCGTCGATGCCCGGCAGCATCACGTCCAGCAGCACCAGGTCGTAGCTGCCCTCGAGCGCCAGATGCAGGCCGTCCGGCCCGTTGTGCGCCAAGTCCACGGCGTAGCCATTCTCGGTCAGACCCTTGTGCAGGTACTCGGCCACCCGTTTCTCATCCTCGACCACCAGTATTCGCATGACGCGATTGTCGCCATTTCATGTCCTGGGGAAGATGACGAAATTGTCATGCTGTCGTTCGCCGAGCGTCGAGCACGGGTGCCTACAGTGACGACATGGCGGCTGTCTCTACAGCCTTGGTTGACGTCCAACGATTTCGGCTGTCGGCGGCAACGTGGAGTTCAAGTACCTTGAGATACAGGAATCCGAAGCATGGGAATTTTCGATCGCCTCTTCGACGGGCACCACGGCCGCAAGCACCAGGGTGGTGGCCATCACAGCGGCGGCCGTCACGGCCGCAACGACAACTCCAGCACATTTGCCGACAGTGGCCAGCGCTGCGTCCTTGCCCCGGTGCCGCAGGCTGCTGCGGGCCAAGCCTGCCTGAAGTGCAGCGCGACCACCCCCGCCGGCAGCAAGTTCTGCCCTCAGTGCGGCACGTCGCTGAATGTCGCGTGCATGCAATGCGGCAAGGGTTTGCAAGTGGGCAGCCGGTTTTGCGGCCAGTGCGGCAAGCCGGCGCCCTGATCCGGGCCGGTGCCCTGAGCAACTGCACCAACTGAGCTGGGCAGTTGCGCCATGGCCATTCTCAAGGCTCATGGAGCCTTGCGCAACAGTCGCGGCGCACGACGGCAACTGTCGATGGCAGCGGTTGCCGATTCGCGGCCCTACTGTCTCCATGGCTCAAAGCGGCCGGCACGCCATCCTGACGTCCCACGGCTCCAGCCACCACCGTGAAGCTTGTTGCAGTGACGCGTCGCGGTTCGGCGGCCTTGAATTGCGCATGCTGCACGACCGCCATGGCGGCCGCCGGCGCTCAGCCCTCAGAAAGTCAGTTGCGCTCCATGTCGTTGGTTGCGACGTGAATGCGCAGCGGCTTGTTGGCGAAGCCTGCCGGAGCGATGCTTTGCAAGTCCACGTCGCGGTGGCCGATCACGTCGAATTTCCATGCAAAGGTCTTGTCCGCGTTGCGGAACGCAACGACGTCGCCGCATGACACGTTCACGGCTCCGGTCGTGGCGACATTCACTTCCTTGATGGCGGTCCTGGCATCGACGGGTGTTCCGTACATGGACTTGCCGTTGGACAGCCTTGCGTCATTCGCTGCCATTGCCGCGCTGGCGATCAACGCCATGCTGCCGACGAGCGTGATCGTCCTGAAAGCTCGCAAGCTCATGCTGTTCTCCTGGTTGCACGGGATGCAGCCGATGCGGGCCCTTTGCCCTTTCGTCATCCCGCCGTCCAGTTTGAATGGCGCGGGGTTACGACAGGCGTGCGGACTGATGACGGTTTTGCAATCCAGGACGGCATGCCTACAGCACATCAACCGCAGAACGACGCGGCGTTGGTCCGAAACAGCCTTGCCTGGCCCGAGAGGAGATGACGAAATTGTCATCTGCGTGACGCCGTCGTGTTCCGGTCCGGTTTCTACAGTGCTTTCACGGTCGCTGATGTAGCGGCCAATGTCACGAAAGGAAGCACCTCATGAAGACCCGCAAGCTCTCCGCCGTCGCGACCCTGTCCGCGGTGCTCTTGGCGCCGGCTGTTTCCATGGCGGATTCGCCCTGGGTACCGGCCAACAACAACCAGGGCTACCGGTACCAGCCCGATCACGGCAGCACGAGTACGGGGGCTGGGGGTCGCAGTGCCGCTGGTGTCTCCACGCCGGACGCGGCAAGCACAGCGAGCGCGACGACAGGCAAGACGCGCGAACAGGTACGCAACGAGTACCTGAACATGTCCGCCGCTGAACGGCAGCGCCTGCAGGAGATGTTTCGCGGTCCCTGACCACGCCTTTCGATTCCCACGCAACTCCCTCACTTTTCGAGATTCGAGAACCTCATGAGCTTGATGAAAGCCCGCTCCCATTGCACCGGCCTGCTGATAGGCGCAGCGCTGCTGGCCCCGGCCCTGGCCATGGCCAATGCCGAATGGCACCAGGAAAACACGGACCAGGGCTTGAGCTATCACCCGGAGCACGCCCAGAGCACGTCGACCCGAGCGCAGGTGCAAGCCGACGCGCGCTCAGCCGCACCGGGCCTGATCGTCCGCGAAGGCCCGCCGCTGGACACGTTCCCGGCGGCCACGCAGACCAAGACGCGTGAGCAGGTGCGCCATGAACGGCTGAGCCAGTCCCCCGAGGAAAAGCAGCGCCTACAGTGGACGACGCAGGGCAGCTGACCAGGAAACCGACCTGCCGCAGACATATATGGGAGGCCGGCATATTGGTGTTGATACACTTGCACAATGCGCCGCTTCGTGCTTGTCCTGCTGATTGCGTTGCTGCCGTTCCAGTCGATCTGGGCGGCGGCAGCGAACGCCTGCGGACATGAGCGCGTGAGCGGCAGCCAAGCGCATTTCGGCCACCACGAGCACGTGCACGAGGTCGCAGCGGCAGCCATGGATCGTGACGCTTCCGACGACGGCGCTGCGGACTGGTCCTGCGGCGCCGACTGCTCGACATGCCAGGGCCACGGCTGGTCGATGGCTTTGCTGGACTGGTCCACGTCGTTGACCCAATCTGGGCCCGATCTTGTGCCCGGCATCTGCCAGCACTTCATCCCGCAGCGTGATCCCGACAATCCGCTGCGCCCCCCTCTCGCGTGACTGATCTGATCTCTGGACGGAAGAGGCCGGCCGTGACCGGCTGACGCGCCGCATGAGCGGCCTGTTGCTCCGTCCCTCCTGACCAGAACAACGCGGGCCGCCGCCCGCTTCGCTTGCGAGAGACTTCATGACATTCGGACCCTGGGGTCGGGGTGCGGGCCGAGCCGCATCCGCTCTGGCATGGGCCTGCCTGCTGGCCATCGCGCCGGGCGCCCATGCCCAAGACGCCACCGGCACTTCCATCACGCTGCGGCAGGTGTTCGACAGCGCCTGGCAACGGCAACCCGAGGCGCGCGGCGCCACGGCGCGGCGCGACGCCACCGATGCTCGGCTCGAAGCGGCACGCAGCTGGACGCCCGAGCCGGCAGCGCTGGAGCTGTCGGGCCGCAGCGACCGCCTGATGCGCAACAACGGCCGGCGCGAGTACGTCGCCGGCGTGGCCGTGCCGCTGTGGCTGCCCGGCGAGCGCTCGCGCACGCAGGCCGTGGCCGAGGCCGAACGCCAGGCCGTGGACAGCCATGTGCTGGCCGCGCAGCTGCGACTGGCCGGCCAGGTCCGCGAGGCCTGGTGGACGGTGCACCGTGCCCGTATCGAGGCCACCCTGGCGCAGGCCCGGTTGGCCAACACGCAGCAACTCGCCGCTGACGTCGCACGCCGCGTGAACGCGGGCGATCTCTCCCGGGCCGACCAGCACCAAGCCGAGGGAGCGGCAGCCGCGGCGCGGGCCGGACTGGCTGAAGCTGCCGCGTTGCAGGCGCAGGCACTGCAGGCGCTCAGGGCGCTTGCGGGCATCGAACTGCCCCAGCCGCTGCCCGACACAGCCGAGGCCATGCCCGCCCCCGGCACCAACTTCTTCCACCCTCTGCTGGTCGAGCTGCAGGATCGTGCCGAAGTGGCGCGGCGCAGCCAGGCGCTGGCTAGCGTGCAGCGGCGCGCCAACCCCGAGATCGCCCTGGCCTCCACGCGCGAGCGCGATGTGCTGGGCGAGGCCTACGGCCAGTCGCTCACCGTCGGCGTGCGCATTCCCTTCGGATCGGACAGCCGGCATCGCGCCCGCGTGGCGGCAGCCGGCGCGGAACGGATCGAGGCCGAGAGCGCGCTGGCCGTGGAGCAGCAGCGCCTGCAGGGCGAGCTTGCCGCAGCCCAGGCCCGTATGGACGGTGCGAGCCAGGTCGCTGAAGCGGCCGCGCAGCGCGCGGCGCTAGCTGAGCAGACGCGCGGCTTCATCGACAAGGCCTTCAGGCTTGGTGAAGCGGACCTGCCGACCCGGCTGCGCGTCGAGCTGGAGGCCTTCGAGGCCGAGCGGCTGCAGGCGCGCGCGCGCATTGAGCTGGCACAGGCACTTTCGCAATGGCGCCAGGCCATGGGCCTGCTGCCCGAGTGAGGTGCTGCGACATGCACCCGTCACAACACTCCCCTATCCGCACGCACTCCCCGCAACGATATCCCGGGACTTCCGTCATGTACGCCCCTCGAATCCACAAGTCTGCGGCTGTCCTCGTGGCAGCCCTTGCACTGCTGGCCGTGCCGGCCGCGCAGGCCGGCGACGGCCATGACCATGGCGATGCACCGCCCGCGGCCACCGGTCCGGCCTTGCCGCGCTTCGCCGCCGTTTCCGAAGATTTCGAGCTGGTGGCCGTCGTCAACGGCACGCACCTGACGCTCTACCTGGACCATGCCGACAGCAACAGCCCAGTGAAGGACGCCCAACTGGAAGTCGAGATCGGTGGCCAGAAGATCAAGGTGCAACCCCATGCCGAAGGCGAGTTCGAGGCGACGCTGGCGCAGCCGCTGCAGCCCGGCGCCACCCCGGTAACGGCCACCGTCACGGCGGGCGCCGTGACGGACCTGCTCGCCGGCGAGCTGGACCTGCACGCCGACGAGCATGCCGAGCAGGGCAATGCCAGCCACTGGCAGAGCGCCTCCGGCTGGGTGGCCGGGGTGCTGGGCGCCCTGGGCGCCATGGCTTGGGGCTGGCGGCGCTACGCCACCGGCCGTCGCAGCCGTACCGGAGCCGCTGCATGAAGCGCATCGCCCGCATTCACTCCGCACTCGTGCTGCTGACGCTGGCGCTGGCCGCATCGCTGGCACGGGCTGGCGACGGACACGACCACGGTGACGCTGCTCCAGCCATCAACGCCAGCGGTCCCCAGCGCCTTCCCGACGGGAGCGTCTTCCTGCCCAAGCCCGCGCAACGCCAGATGGCCGTGCGCACGGCGGTGGCCCAGGCCGGGCAACTGCCCCGTGCGCTGGAGCTGGCGGGCCGCGTGCAGATGGACCCCAACGCCGGAGGCATGGTGCAGGCCCTGGTGGCCGGGAGGCTGGAGCCCGGCCCGCGCGGGCTGCCCTCCGTGGGCCAGCCAGTGCGCAAGGGCGACGTGCTGGCCTACGTCGTGCCCTCGGCCAGCGCCATCGAGCGCTCCAACCAAGCGGCGCAGCTGGCCGAACTGCGAGCCGGCCGCGATCTGGCGGCCAAGCGCCTGGCTCGCCTCAAGGAGCTGGCCGACACCGTGCCGCGCAAGGAGATCGAGGTGGCCGAAAGCGAGGTGGCCAGCCTGGGCGCGCGCATGGCAGCCATCGGTGGCGGCCTCTCCGGGCGCGACGCGCTGCTGGCTCCCGTGTCGGGCGTGATTGCTTCGGCCAACGCCGTCAGCGGCCAGGTGGTGGACGCGCGCGAACTGGTGTTCGAGGTGGTGGATCCGTCTCGGTTGCGCGTGGAAGCCCTGGCCTTTGACGCCGCAGTGGCCTCGGACGTGGACACGGCGTTCCTAATGGCTGGCGGGAAGACGGTGCCGCTGACGTTCGTCGGCGCATCGCGCTCGCTGCGCGAGCAGGCGCTGCCCCTGATGTTCCGTGCCGAGGGTGCCGCACTGTCCGCGCTGGCGGTCGGGCAGCCCGTGCAGGTGGTCGTGCAGACCCGCAGCCGTGTCCAGGGCGTACCCGTGCCCGCGGACGCACTGGTCAAGAACCCCTCGAACCAGAGCATCGTCTGGGTCAAGGCGGCGCCCGAGCGCTTCGAGCCCAGGGTGGTGACGGTGCAGCCGCTCGACGGCGCCACGCTGGCGGCAA
>NZ_BCTC01000123.1 GCF_001571085.1 Azohydromonas lata NBRC 102462 | reverse complement strand
GCCTTGCAGGTCAACATACGAAACCTGGACCGATATGGCCTTGCCTACATCCTCTTGGGTCAAGCGGTAGTCAGCGTGGTTGGCCCCGGCAATGGCCTCGCCATCACGCAGCCATTGATAGACCAGGTCACCCAAGCCATCGGCATCGGACAGCGCGTGAACGGCACTCAGCGTGTGGCCCTGCAGGCCGTCGCCTTCAATGTTCACGTCGCCGACAGGCGCGTGGTTGATGCCAGGCTGCTCGGCGACGGTGGGCTCGAAGGCCGGCTCAAAGTTGGCGCTGCTCATCTGCGCGGCATCGACGTTGCGCAGCACCGCGATGGTGACCAGCTCCCGGAACGCGCCGGTAAGGCCTTCAGCATCGAACTGCACCAGCGTATCCGCGCCCTGCTGGACCAGCAGCAGGTAGCCGCCGTCAAACGGGTTGCCACCGTCGAAGTTCACCGCGGCATTGCGCAGCAGCTCGTTCACGTCCAGCACGTCGCCATTGGCGCCGGCGGTGAAGTCCGTGATCTCGGTGGCCTGGGCCGGCACGCTCACCCCAGCCGAATCCCCAGCGTTGTCCGGCGAGGGCTGTTGCGCGGCGAACTCGTGCGCGCCTTGCCGCAGCAAGTTGTACTGGGCCGACGACAGCACGAAGGTGTCTCGCCCTTCGCCACCGCTCAGGCTCAGCTCCAGCACGCCAGAGGCGCTGAGCGTGTCGTTGCCCTCACCGCCGCTGAGGCGGGCCTGGTCAAGGGCGTCGTATGAATATGCATAGCTGTAACCGCTGAAGGTCAGGCTGTCGTTGCCGCTGCCCCCCTCCAGCGACACCTCCATCAAGCCGGCGTCGTTGTAGATGGTGCCACTGGCGCCGATGCTGTCGTCGCCCGCGCCACCCTCCAGCAAGTACACCTGCTTGGTCTCGGAGTAACTGGCGTTGAAGTCGAGATTGAGCTTGTCGTCGCCCTCGCCACCTTGCAGCGTGACACCCGCGGAGCTGGACGCACTCAGGGTGTCGTCGCCGTCCCCGCCTTGCAGCAGCACATCGACGAACTGGTTGGCCTGCAGGAAGTCGCTGCCGCTGCCGCCGCTGAGCGTGGCCGCGCCCTGCGCCCCCATGTCCGCGTAGTCGTTGGCATACAGGGTGTCCGCACCATCGCCACCGTCGAGCACCAGCGTGCGGCCGGTGGCGTTCAGGTAGTCGTCGCCCAGCCCGCCTTGCAAGGTGCTCGCGCCCGTGGCCGAGTTCGAAGACAGCCAATCGTTGCCCTCGCCGCCGTCGAGCACATTGGAGCCCTGGTCGTCGCTGAGCCAGTCGTCGCCCGCTCCGCCCAGCAGCGTGTCGTTGCCGAAGCCGCCCTCCAGCGTGTCATTGCCCTCACCGCCCAGCAGCGAGTCGTTGCCCGCCAAGCCGTTGATGGAATCGTTGCCCAGGCCGCCGTCTACCGTGTCGTTGCCGAAACCGCCGCTCAGCACGTCGCCTGCGTCACCACCGTTGACGAGCTGGCCCGGCACGTCACTGCCGTCGGGCGGGTAGCTCGGCGTGAAGTTGGCGCTGCCCAATTGCGTGGAATCGACGTTGCGCAGCACGGCGATGGTGACGAACTCCTTGGCTGCGCCGGCCGAGCCGTCAGCGTCGAACTGCACCAACGTGTCGGCATCCGACTGCACCAAGCGCAGATAACCCCTGGCAAACGGGTTGCTGCCGTCAAAGCCCTGCGCGGCGCTGCGCAGCAGATCGTTCACGTCCAGCACGTCGCCATTGGCGCCGGCGGTGAAGTCCGTGATCTCGGTGGCGAGGGCCGGCACGCCCACCTGCCCCGAATCCCAGCCGTTGTCCGGCGACGGTTGCTGCGTGGCGAACTCACGCGATCCCTGCAGCAGCGTGCTGTACTGGGCCGATGACAGCACGAAGGTGTCGCGCCCTTCGCCGCCGCTCAGGCTCAGATCCAGCACGCCAGAGGCGTTGAGCGTGTCGTCCCCCTCCCCTCCACTGAGCCGGGCTTGCTCCGCGGCGCTGTAGTAATAGTAGTAATAGCCGCCATAGCCGAAGGTCAGGCTGTCGTTGCCGCTGCCGCCTTCCAGCGTCACCTCCACCATGCCCTTGAGGTTGTAGACGTAGCCACTGGCATCGATGGTGTCGTCGCCCGCGCCGCCATCCAGCGAATACACCTGCTTCGTTCCAGGGTGGTCGTAGGTGTAGATGGCGTCCAAGCCGAGATTGAGCTTGTCGTTGCCATCGCCGCCCTGCAGCGTTGCGCTCCAGGCACCGGAGGCCCTTAGGGAGTCATCGCCTTGGCCACCTTGCAGCAGCACATCGGTGAACTGGTCAGCTTGCAAAGAGTCGTTGCCGCTGCCACCGCTGAGCGTGGCCGCACCCTGCGCTTCCATGTACGCCAAGTTGTTGATGGCATAGAGGCGGTCCGTGCCATCGCCACCGTCCAGCAACACCGTCCCGCCCACGGCGTTCAGCTGGTCGTCACCCAGTCCGCCTTGCAAGGTGCTCGCGCCCGCGGCCGAACTTGAAGACAGCATGTCGTCGCCCTCGCCACCGTCGAGCAGGTTGGAGCCCTGGTCGTCGCTGAGCTGGTCGTCGCCTGCGCCGCCCCGCAGCGTGTCGTTGCCGGCGCCGCCCGCCAGCGTGTCGTCGCCTTCGCCGCCGTCCAGCGTGTCGTGGCCGAAGTCGCCTGCCAACATGTCGTTGCCTTCGCCGCCCAGGATGGAGTCGTTGCCAGCGCGTCCATCGATGGAGTCGTTGCCCAGGCCACCGTCAAACGTGTCGTTGCCGAAGCCGCCAACCAGCACGTCGCCTGCATCGCTGCCGTTGACGAGTTGGCCCGGCACTTCGCTGCCGTCGGGCGGGCAGTTCGGCGTGAAATTGGCGCTGACCAGCTGCGTGGCATCGACGTTGCGCAGCACGGCAACGGTGACGAGCTCGTGGTCCGTACCGGCCGTGCCGTCGGCGTCGAACTGCACCAGCGTGTCGGCATCCGACTGCACCAGGCGCACATAGCCGCTGCCAAACGGGTTGCTGCCGTCAAAGTCCAGCGCGGCCTTGCGCAGCAGATCGCTCAGGTCCAGCACGTCGCCACCGACGCCGGCGGTGAAGTCCGTGATTTCTGTGGCGAGGGCTGGCACGTCCACACCCGCCGAGTTCCAGCCGTTGTCCGGCGACGGTTCCTGTGTGGCGAAATTGCGCGCGCCTTGCAGCAGCGTGGCGTACTGGGCCGCCGACAGCACGAAGGTGTCGCGCCCTTCACCGCCGCTCAGGCTCAGCTCCAGCACGTCCGAGGCGCTGAGCGTGTCGTTGCCCTCGCCACCGCTGAGCCAGGCTTGCTCAAGAACGTTGGGCATGTAGCCGGTGCCGCCGAGGGTCAGGCTGTCGTCGCCGCTGCCGCCTTCCAGCGTCACCTCCACCATGTCCTTGAGGGCGTACACGGAGCCACTGGCGTTGATGCTGTCGTTGCCCGCGCCGCCGTCCAACACGTACACGTGCTTCGTGCCGGGGCCGGAGAACAGGTAGTAGTTGCCGTCAAAGTCGAGATTGAGCTTGTCCTCGCCCTCGCCGCCCTGCAGCGTCGTGCTCCAGGAACCGGACGCACTCAGGGAGTCATCGCCTTCGCCACCTTGCAGCAGCACATCGGCGAACGCATCAGCCTGCAGGGAGTCGTCGCCGCTGCCGCCGTTGAGCGTGGCTACACCCTGCACCCCGTGGTCCGCGTAGTTGCTGGCATAGAGGCTGTCCGCACCCTCGCCACCATCCAGCACCAGCGTCCGGCCCGAGGCGTTCAGGTAGTCGTCGCCCAGCCCGCCTTGCAAGGTGCTTTCGCCCGTGGCCGAGTTCGAAAACAGCCAATCGTCGCCCTCGCCACCGTCGAGCAGGTTGGAGCCCTGGTAGTCGCTGAGCCAGTCGTTGCCCTCGCCGCCCAGCAGTGTGTCGTTGCCGGAACCGCCCACCAGCGTGTCGTCGCCCGCGCCGCCCAGCAGCGTGTCGTCGCCCGCCTGCCCGTCGATGCTGTTGTTACCGGCACTGCCGGTGATGACGTTGGCCAGCTCGTTGCCCGTGCCGCTGATGTAGTTTGTGCCCGTGAGCTCCAGGTTTTCGACGTTGTCGCCCAGCGTCCAGAAGAGGCTGGAGCGCACGGTGTCCACGCCCGCGTCCGCGTCTTCCACGACGACGTCGCCGTCGTTGTCCACCACGTAGGTGTCGTCGCCGCTGTCGCCCAGCAGCGTGTCGAGCCCTGCGCCGCCGAAGAGCGTGTCGTTGCCTTCGCCCCCGGACAGTGAGTCGTTGCCCGCGCCGCCATAGACCATATCCGCGCCACCCAGGGCGTCTATGGTGTCGTCGCCGGTCGTGCCGATCACGGTGTCGTCGCCTTCGGTGACGTCCAGTTGCACCATTGAGGCGGCGATGTCGCCGGCGCTCAACCACGAGCCGTCGGCGAAGCGGACGAGCTGCAGCGGATTGAAGCTGTTGGCGGGGTCGTCCCCGTAGAAGAAGCCCTGCACCGTGATGCTGTCGGCGCCGCCGGCCAGGCGGACCACCAGTGCGTCGCCATCGCGGCTGAACATCAAGTCCTCGGCCGCCACCCCTTCCTTGAGCTGCAGCGTATTGCTCTGGGCCGGCCCCCACCAGTAGCCGTTATCGGCCGAGGCAATCGTGTCCTGTCCATCGCCGAAACCGAACACGTAGGTGTCGTCGCCGGCGCCACCGTCGATGACGTCATTGCCCGCGCCGCCTTCGAGCGTGTCGTCACCTTGGGCGCCCAGGAGGCTGTCGTTGCCCGCGCCGCCGGCCAGCACGTCGTTGCCCCAGCCACCATCGATGGAATCCGCACCGCCCAGTCCGTCCAGGGTGTTGTCATCGTTGGTGCCGACGAGCACGTCGGCACCTTCGGTGCCGGTGAACATGCGGGCCGCGATGTCATCCACGCTCCACGTCAGGCCGTCGTCGAACACGATGCGCTGCAGGGCACTGCTGGAGCTGGACAGATAGTTGTCGTACAGGAAGCCTTGCACCGTGAGGCGGTCGGTGCTGCCCTGGAGGCTGAGTACCAGCGCGTCGCCATCACGGCTGAGCACCACCTGGTCGGCCGTCACGCCCGGCTTCAACTGCAGCACGCTGCCCTGGTACCAGCCGTCCACCCATGGGGTGAAACTGACGGTGTCCTGGCCGTCGCCGTGGCCGAAAAGAATGACGTCCTCGCCGTAGCCGCCGTTGAGCGTGTCGTTGCCGCTGCCGCCATCCAGCGTGTCGTTGCCGTCCTCGCCCAGCAGGCTGTCGTCGCCGGCGCCGCCGTCCAGAACGTCATTGCCGGCACCGCCGTGGAGCGTGTCCTGACCTTCTCCACCATGCACCGTGTCATCGCCCGCACGGCCGTAGACGACGTCCGCGCCGCCCAGCGCCCCGATCTCGTCGGCGCCACTCGTGCCGGAAAGCTTGTCGGCACCCTCGGTCGCCTGGCCCATCATGCGGACCTCGATGTCGGCAAGGCTCCACACCGTCCCGTCATCGAACACGATCTGCTGCACGGGGTTGGCCCCGTTGCCCGTGTCGTCGCCGGCCAGGAAGCTCTGGACGGTGACGCTGTCGTTGCTGCCCGCCAGGCGGATCACCAGCGCATCGCCATCGAGGTCCAGCGACACGTCGCCCGCGTTCACGCCGGCTTTCATTCGCAGCGTGTTGAGCCTGTCCGGCTCCCAGTTCCAGTACTCGTTGATGGTGTCCTGGCCGTCTCCGAAACCGAACAGGTAGACGTTGTTGCCCGTATTGCCCTGCACGGTGTCGTTGCCCGCGCCGCCGTCCAGGGTGTCGTTGCCGTTGCCGCCCAGGAGCTGGTCGGCACCGGAGCCGCCGAGCAGGAGATCGTTGCCGTCGTCGCCCAGCAGGGTGTCATTGCCCGCGCCGCCGTTGACGGTGTCGTTGCCGCCGTGGGCGGCCACCCGGTCGTCACCGCCCAACGCGTCCACGTTGTCCGCGCCGCTGGTCAGGTCCATGAAGTCGGAGCCCTCGGTGAACGGCGGGAGCACCTTGGCCTCGATGTCGGCGAGATTCCAGATCGTGCCGTCGTCGAACACGATGCGCTGCAGCGGGTTGGCCCCGCTGGTGGCGTCGCTGTTGTAGAGGAAGCCCTGCACCTCGATGCGGTCCGTGCTGTCGGCCAGGCGGATCACCAGCGAGCTGCCGTCGCGGCTGAGCAGCACGTCGGCGGGCGTCACGCCCGGCTTGAACTGCAGCGTGTTGAGATCGGCCCTCCACCACTCCTGCATGGGCAGTACATCCTGCCCGTCGCCGCGGCCGAAGAGCACCACGTCGTCGCCATCGCCGCCCCGCAGCGTGTCGTTGCCGGCGCCGCCGTCCAGGGTGTCGTTGCCGTCGTCACCCGAGAGGCTGTCGTTGTCCATGCCGCCGCTGAGCATGTCGTCGTCTGCACCGCCCAGCAGCGTGTCGTTGCCGCCGTTGCCCTCCAGCGTGTCGTTCCCGGCGCGGCCGGACACCCAATCCGCTCCATCCAGCGCATCGATCTGGTCGGCACCAGTGGAGCCGGTGATGGTGTCGGCCTGCGGCGTCGGCTCGGCGATCAGCTTGGCTTCCATGTCCGCCAGGCTCCAGGCGGTACCGTCATCGAAGCGGATCTCGCGAACCGGGTTGTAGGCGTTGGAGCTGTCTTCGCCGAACAGGAAGTTCTCGATCGTGACGCGGTCTTCGCTGCCCGCCAACTGCAACACCAGCGAGCTCCCTTCGCGGCTTACGGTGACGTCCGCCGCCGCCACGCCCGGCTTGAACTGCAGCCTGGTGAGCGGGTTGTTGTATCCGTATCCGGACCCGTCATAGGTGATGGTGTCCTGGCCATCGCCGTAGCCAAACAGGTAGACGTTGTTCCCCCACGTACCGTTGAGATGGTCGTTGCCGGCACCGCCGTCCAGCGTGTCGTCGCCCTGCCCGCCGTTCAGGATGTCGTTGCCCGGGCCGCCGCGCAGCACGTCGCTGCCGTAACCGTAGTCATACAGGGCGTCGTCCCCGTCACCGCCGTCCATCTGGTCGCTGCCATACGAGCCGTACTGCCAGTTGGCGTCCGCATCGCCCTGCCAGAAGAACGATCCATCTTCAAACATCAGAGGATTGCCGCTGAGGTCGGCAGGCTGTATGCCGGCCAGCCGCACCACGTCGCCGCCGAAAGACAGCAGCGTGTCGCCGCCCGCCGCTTCAATGGAAAGCGAGGCAGCGGTGCACCCCGTCGGCAGGACCAGTTGATCCGCCTGGGGGTCGAATCCTTCCAGCGTGCCGTTGGCAATCTCGGTGAAGACGTAAGAGGACATAAGCGTTTGAATTTGAAAGTGGGAGGCCGCTGAGGATCGCGGGCCGCTGCTTGACATGCTGAATGCCGCCTCGGACAGGCAATGCACCACAAAACCTAAACGTCAATTGTCAAGCATTTTTTACTTCAGACACATTTTTCACATCAACTTAGCCTCTGAAAGGAAGCCTGGCTCAGGCTGCTTTCTTCAAAAGCGGCTTGAATCACCAGTGGCCAAAAAATACCATTGCAGATAAGCATCCATAATCTTGGCTAATCAAAACTTCAGCCAAGCGGCTGCCTATCCATGAGCGTTCCCACCTCCTTGTTGCGTGACCGCCTCACCCGCGCCCACCTGGCCATGGCGCGCGGCTGGTTGCAGGGGCTGGACTTGCGCGTGCTCGCCCAGCGCTACCTGGCCGGCATGGACGGCGAGGACAGCACGGACCTGCGCGTGGCGCGCCACCGGCTGCAGCGCACGCTGGACGAGCTGGCCGCCGCGGCACGCCGCGCCGGGCTGCAGGGCGCCGCCACCCTGGCGCGGCAGGCGGCGCTCATACGCCAGCCCGCGGACGTGCCCTCGCTGGAAGAGTTCGCGCAGCGCTTCGACCCCGACTTCCACTCCCAGCAGGAGCTGCTGGCGCTCTATGAAGCCGAATACGGCCGCGCGCCCGGCGCCGAGGCCGCCCGCCGCGCCGCGCGGCGGCGCGCGCGCCTGGTGGAGCGCCAGTTGCAGCTCATCACCGAGCTCGAAGGCGTGCTCGGCGAAGACCTCACCCCGGCCTCCGCGCTGGCGGCCTGGTTCGCCCCCGGCATCGCCGAGCGGCTGCACCGCGCCGACCTCTTCACCGTGGCGCAACTGGTGGACCGCATGCGCTCGGTGCCGCGGCGCTGGTGGAACGGCATTCCCGGCATAGGCGAGGGCAAGGGCCAGCGCATGCGCCGTTTCATAGAAGCCCACCTCGGCCCCGTCAGCGCGCCGCCGCAGGTGGCGGCGCGCGCGGGCGGCGGGGCGCAAGCCTTGACTGCCGCCCTGGCCGCGGCAGGGACGGCGGCCGGCACCGCGGGCGCCGTGCGCCGCGAGCTGGCCGTGGTGCCGCTGGAGCGGCTGCACGTGCCCGGCGAGCTCAGCGGCGAGGCGGGCACGTTCCGCGCGCCGCTGGAGCGCTGCGCCATCGCCGCGCGCAACGACTACGACGCGGTGCACACCTGGCTGTCCACCAAGTCCTCGGCGCTGACGCAAGCCTCTTACCGCCGCGAGGCCGAGCGGCTGCTGCTGTGGTGCGTGCTGCAGCGGAAAAAAGCGCTCACCTCGCTCACGCTGGACGACGCGCAGGCCTACCGCGACTTCCTGGCCGACCCGCAGCCCGCCTCGCAGTGGATAGGCTCCAAGGGCGTGCCGCGCTTCGCGCCGCTGTGGCGGCCGTTCGCGGGGCCGCTGAAAGCCTCGTCGCAGACGCAGTCGCTGGTGATCCTGCACGGGCTGTTCGAGTGGCTGATCTCCACCGGCTACACCACCGTGAACCCCTTTGCCGGCGTGCGCGTGCGCGCGGCCACGCGCGCCGTGGCGGCCTCCACCACGGCGGCCGACACCACCGGGCTGGAGCACGACCGCGCCAAGCGCAACCGCGTGCTGGCGCGCACGCTGCCCACGCCGGCGCTGCAGGCGGTGCTGGAGGAGCTGCGCGAGCTGGAGCCCGGCGGGCGGCACCGCCGCACGGCGCTGGTGCTGCGCATCCTGGTGAGCACGGGGCTGCGCATCTCGGAGCTGGCCGCCGCGCGGCGCGACCACCTGGAGTGGATTCCCCCCTCCCAGCAGGGCGACGGCGGCTGGGTGCTGCACGTGGTGGGCAAGCGCAACAAGTACCGCGAGGTGCCGCTGCCGGACGACCTGGTGCAGGCCCTGGGCGAGTACCTGGCCGCGCGCGGCCTGCCCGCCGCGCTGGAGGACGTGCCGCCAGGTACTTACCTCATAGGCAAGGTGGACGACCTGTTCGTGAAGCTGCCCAGCGCCGGGCGCATGGACGTGGTGGACGCCACGGGCACCGTGCAGACGATGACGACGCTGGCCGACGGCACGCCCGTGGCGCGAGGCGACGGGGTGCGGCCGCAAACCATCCACCACGATCTGCAGCGCCTCTTCGAGCGCGTGGCGCAGCGCCTGGAAGCCCGGGACAAGCTGGGCGCGCAGCGGCTGCGCCTGGCCTCGGCGCACTGGCTGCGCCACACCAGCGCCAGCACGGCCGTGGCCGCCGGCGTGCCGCTGGACGTGGTGGGCGCGCTGCTGGGCCACGCCAGCCTCACCACCACCTCGCAGTACGTGCACGCCGAGTCGCACCGCGTGGCCAAGGAAATGAAGAAGCTGTGGAAGCAGTTGGGGTGAGGCCGTGAACCTGCGTTTCGTCGAAGCCTTCCATTGGGCCGTCTCGCTCAAGAGCGTGACGCGCGCGGCCGAGAAGCTGCACATCACGCAGTCGGCGCTGTCGGCGCGCATCGCGGCGCTGGAGGAGGAGCTGGGCGTGGTGCTGGTGGACCGGCGCGACAAGCAGTTCCGCCTCACCGTGGCGGGGCAGCGCTTCCACGTGCTGGCGCAGCGGCTGCTGGAGGTGCAGCGCCAGGTGAAGGAGGAAATGGGCAGCAGCGTTGGGCGGCCCATGGCGCTGCGCATCGGGGCCATCGAATCGGTCGTCCACACCTGGCTCACGAGCTGGCTGCAGGAGATGCGCGCCTCGCAGCCGGAGTTCGAGCTGGAGCTCACGGTGGAAACCTCGCCCGTGCTGGCCGACCAGGTGCGCCGCGGCGCGCAGGACCTCGTCTTCGCCGCGCTGCCGGCCATGGACGCCTCGGTGCGCACCCGCGCCCTGCCGCCCATGCCCATGGTCTTCGCCGGCCACGCCCAGCACCACACCCGCGCGCGCTACAGCCTGCTGGACCTCTCCTGCATCGAGCTGCTGACCTTCCAGCGCGGCTCGCAGCCCCACCAGTCCGTGCTGGAGCTGTTCCAGCAGCACGGCGTGCCGCTGCCGCGCATGCACGCCATCTCCTCCATCTCGGCCATGGTGCAGCTCGTGGAAGGGGGCTTCGGCATCGCCACGCTGCCCCAGGCCGCCGCCGCGCAACTGGCCCGCCGCGTCCCGCTGCGCCAGCTCGCCACCGAGTTCCAGCTCGCCCCGCTGCCCATACACGCCAGCTACCGCGAAGACCCCACCTCCACGCTCACGGAATCGGTGCTGGCCTCCGCCCTGGACTACCTGGCCCGCAACCCGCCCGCGGCCTGACGCCGCCGCGCCGCGCACCGCCCAGGTGCCGCCGAAAGCCCGCCAGCGCGGGCTTTTTTTTCGTCTCTCCGCGGCCCTTTGCGGCCCTAGTGGTTTGCCCGCGCCGCGTCCGCGCTGTCGCCCCGCCGAGGGGCGCACCGCCCTCGTTCACAAGAAATTTCGATGACTCCACTCAGAAATTTCTCGTTGGATGCGTTGGAGCGCAATTTCCAGAATCCGCCCCATCGCCACAGCAGCGGCCCAAGGCAGCCGCCTTACGGAGGAGACCGATGAGCAGCAGCACCCGATTCCCCAACAGCCTCGAAGCCCACGCCGCGGCTTCGAATCTCTCGGCCACCTCCAGCGGCCTGGACGTGCGCCTGGCCGCGCGCGGCGGACGCCTGGCCACGCACACCAGCGGCCTGGCCGCCGAGTACGTGCAGGGCAACGTCGCCATCCTGCCGGCGGACCTGGCCAATGACTTCCTGCGCTTTTGCCAGCGCAACCCCAAGCCGTGCCCGCTGCTGGCGGTGTCGGAGCCGGGCGACTTCCGGCTGCCGGAGCTGGGCGCCGACCTGGACCTGCGCAGCGACGTGCCGCGCTACCGAGTCTGGCGCCACGGCGAGCTGGTCGATGAGCCCACCGACCTGCGCGAGATCTGGCGCGGCGACCTGGTGAGCTTCGTCCTCGGGTGCTCCTTCTCCTTCGAGCACGCGCTGCTGGCCGACGGCCTGCCGCTGCGCCACGTGCAGCAGGGCCGCAACGTGGCCATGTACCGCACCAACGTCGCCACGCGCGCCGCCGGCTCCTTCCACGGGCCCCTGGTCGTGTCCATGCGCCCGCTCAAGGCGGCCGACGCCATACGCGCCGTGCAGATCACCTCGCGCACGCCGGCCGTGCACGGTGCGCCCGTGCACCTGGGCGACCCCGCGCTGATCGGCATCCGCGACCTCGCCCGCCCCGACTACGGCGACGCGGTGGACGTCGCCCCCGACGAGCTGCCCGTGTTCTGGGCCTGCGGCGTGACGCCGCAGGCCGCCATCGCCGCGGCCCGCCCGGCCTTCTGCATCACCCACGCCCCGGGCCACATGCTGGTCACGGACCGTCTCAACCGCGAACTCGACAGGGCCTGAGATGAACACTTCCCCTTCCGAGCACCTGGCCGGCCACGCCGCCGCCCAGCAGCCGCCCTCCCCCGCTGCCGCCAACGCCGACAAAGGCCTCTGGCTCCAGCACACCAGCCCCGCCGAGCGGCGCACGCTCACGGCCGCCTTTGCCGGCTACGCGGTCGATGGCTTCGACTACATGATCTACACCTTCCTCATCCCCACGCTGATCGCCGCGTGGAGCATGAGCAAGGCGCAGGCGGGCTACATCGCCACCGGCGCGCTGCTGACCTCGGCCGTGGGCGGCTGGCTCGCGGGCGTGCTGGCCGACCGCCATGGCCGCGTGCGCGTGCTGCAGTGGACGGTGCTGTGGTTCGCCGCGTTCACCTTCCTCAGCGGCTTCACCACCTCGCCGGAGCAGCTGTTCTTCACACGCGCCATGCAGGGCTTCGGCATGGGCGGCGAGTGGGCCGTGGGCTCGGTGCTGATCGCCGAGACCATCGCCGCGCGCCACCGCGGCCGCGCCGTGGGCCTGGTGCAAAGCAGCTGGGCCGTGGGCTGGGCCGCGTCGGCCCTGGCCTTCTGGGGCATGTACTCGGTGCTGCCGCCGGAAACCGCCTGGAAGGTGCTGTTCTGGATAGGCATCCTGCCCGCGCTGCTCACGCTGTACGTGCGCCGCAACGTCAAGGAGCCGGCGGTCTACGTCGCGGCCCAGGCGCGCCTGCGCGAGACGGGCCAGAAGAGCAACTTCCTGCGCATCTTCCACCCCTCGCTGCTGCGCACCACCGTGCTGGCCAGCCTGCTGGCCGCGGGCATGCAGGGCGCTTATTACTCCGTCACCACCTGGCTGCCCACCTTCCTCAAGACCGAGCGCCATCTCTCGGTGCTGGGCACCTCCACGTACCTGCTGGTGCTCATCGGCGGCTCCTTCGCGGGCTACCTCACCAGCGCGTGGCTGTCCGACGCCATCGGCCGCCGGCGCTGCTTCATGCTGTTCGCGGCCATGGGCATCGTGCTGGTGCTGAGCTACACGCAGATCCCGGTGACGGACTCGCTGATGCTGCTGCTGGGTTTCCCGCTGGGCTTCTTCCTCTCCGGCATCTTTTCCGGCATGGGCGCCTTCCTGTCGGAGCTGTTCCCCAGCGACGTGCGCGGCTCCGGCCAGGGGTTCACCTACAACTTCGGCCGCGCCATCGGTGCCGCCTGCCCGGCGCTGATCGGTGAGCTCAGCAGCAGCTATCCCCTGGGCCAGACCATCGGCTGGGTGGGCGCGGCCTGCTACGCGGTGGTGATCGTCGCCGCGCTGGTGTTGCCCGAGACCCGCGGGCGAGAGCTGTCCGCCGATGCGGACGCGGCGCCATGACGCGGCGCGCCACAGCCGCCCCCTCGCCTGTCCCCACGCCCGCCTCCACGCCTTCCCAGGCCTCCACCTTCATGAGCCCTTCCATGGAAAACAAGCACACCCCCGACCGCTGGCAGTTCTGGATAGACCGCGGCGGCACCTTCACGGACCTGGTGGGCCGCGCCCCCGACGGCACGCTGCACACGCTCAAGCTCCTGTCCGAGAACCCCGAGCAGTACCGCGACGCCGCGGTCGAGGGCATACGCCGCCTGCTGGGCCTGCAGCCCGGCCAGACCATCACGGCCGAGCGCGTGGAGTGCGTGAAGATGGGCACCACCGTGGCCACCAACGCGCTGCTGGAGCGCAAGGGCGACCGCACGCTGCTGGTGACCACGCGGGGCTTTCGCGACGCGCTGCGCATCGCCACCCAGGCGCGGCCGCGCCTCTTTGACCGCCACGTCGTGCTGCCGGAGCTGCTGTACGAGCGCGTCATCGAGGCCGAGGAGCGCGTGGACGCGCAGGGCCAGGTGGTCACGCCGCTGGACGAGGCCGCGCTGCGCGCGCAGCTCCAGGAGGCTTTCGACGCCGGGCTGCGCGCCTGCGCCATCGTCTTCCTGCACGGCTACCGCGCCCCGGCGCACGAGCTGGCGGCCAAGGCGCTGGCGCGCTCGGTCGGCTTCACGCAGGTGTCGGTCTCGCACGAGGTCAGCCCGCTCATGAAATACGTGCCGCGCGGGGACACCACGGTGGTGGATGCCTACCTGTCGCCCATCCTGCGCCGCTACGTGGAGCAGGTGGCGTCGCAGATGCCGGGGGTGCGCCTGTTCTTCATGCAGAGCTCCGGCGGCCTCACCGAGGCCCGCCGCTTCCAGGGCAAGGACGCCATCCTCTCCGGCCCCGCGGGCGGCATCGTGGGCATGGTGCGCACGGCGCTGGCGGCCGGGCACGGCAAGGTGATCGGCTTCGACATGGGCGGCACCAGCACCGACGTGTCGCACTTCGCCGGCGAGTTCGAGCGCGCCTTCGACACCGAGGTGGCCGGCGTGCGCATGCGCGCGCCCATGATGAGCATCCACACCGTGGCGGCGGGCGGGGGCTCCGTGATCCGCTTCGACGGCGCGCGGCTGCGCGTGGGCCCGGAGTCCGCCGGCGCCAACCCCGGCCCGGCCAGCTACCGCCGCGGCGGCCCGCTGGCCACGACGGACGCCAACGTCCTGTTGGGCCGCGTCCAGCCGGACTTCTTCCCGCACGTCTTCGGCCCTACGGCCAGCCAGCCGCTGGACCGCGCCGTGGTGGAGCAGCGCTTCACGGAGATGGCGCAGGCCATGTCCGAGGCCGCGGGCAAGCCGGTCACGGCCGAGGAGGCCGCCGCGGGTGCGCTGCAGATCGCCGTGGGCGCCATGGCCAACGCCATCAAGCGCATCTCGGTGGCGCGGGGCTACGACGTGACGGCCTACACGCTGCAGTGCTTCGGCGGCGCGGGCGGCCAGGCCGCCTGCCTGGTGGCCGATGCGCTGGGCATGACGCGCATCCTCGCCCACCCCTTTGCCGGCGTGCTCAGCGCCTACGGCATGGGGCTGGCCGACCAGATCGCGCTGCGCGAGGCCTCGCTGGAGCTGCCGCTGGACGCCGCGGGCCTGGCCAGGGCGCGCGCCCTGGCCGCGCGGCTGGCCGACGAGGCCGCGGGCGAGCTGGCCGCGCAGGGCGTGGCCGCCGCCGCGGTGCAGGCCGTGGCGCGGCTGCAGGTGCGCTACGAGGGCACGGACACTGCCCTGCCCTGCCTGCTGCCCGCCGGCACCGACGCCGCCGCGGCCCAAGCCGCCGTGCGCGAGGCGTTCGAGTCGGCCTACCGGCAGCGCTACGCCTTCCTCATGCCCGGGCGCGGGCTGGTGGTGGAGTCGGTGAACGTGGAGTGCATCGCCGCGGGCGAGCGCCCGGCCGAGGCCGCGTCCGGCGCCGCCGCCCAGCCGCACGAGCCCGCGCCCAAGGCGCGCGTGCGCATGTACTGCCTGGCCGACGAGTCGCCCGCGGGCTGGCACGACGCCGCGCTGCACGTGCGCGAGTCGCTTGCTCCCGGCGCCACCATCGCGGGCCCGGCCGTCATCGCCGAGAAGAACGCCACCACCGTGGTGGACGCCGGCTGGCAGGCGCAGCTCACCGCCCAGGGCGGGCTGGAGCTGCGGCGCATACGCCCGCGCGCCGCCGTGCGCGCCGTGGGCACCGAGGCCGACCCGGTGATGCTGGAGGTGTTCAACAACCTCTTCATGAACATCGCCGAGCAGATGGGCCTGAGGCTGCAGAACACGGCCTACTCCGTGAACATCAAGGAGCGGCTGGACTTCTCCTGCGCGCTCTTCGACGCCGGCGGCAACTTGATCGCCAACGCGCCGCACATGCCGGTGCACCTGGGGTCCATGAGCGAGTCCATCCGCTGCGTGATCGCCCGCAACCCGGGCATGCGCCCGGGTGACGTCTATGTGCTCAACGACCCTTACCACGGCGGCACGCACCTGCCCGACATCACGGTGGTGACGCCGGTGTACCTGGCGGCGGGGGATGAAAAACCGGCCTTCTTCGTGGCCTCGCGCGGACACCACGCCGACGTGGGCGGCACCACGCCGGGCTCCATGCCGCCGTTCTCGCGCTCCATCGTCGAGGAGGGGGTGCTCATCGACAACTTCAAGCTGGTCGAGAACGGCGTGCTGCGCGAGGCCGAGCTGCTGGCGCTGCTGCGCGCAGGCGACTACCCCTCGCGCAACCCGGCGCAGAACCTGGCCGACCTGCGCGCGCAGATCGCGGCCAACGAAAAGGGCGTGCAGGAGCTGCAGGCCATGGTGGCGCAGTACGGCCGCGAGACGGTGGCGGCCTACATGCGCCACGTGCAGGACAACGCCGAGGAGTCGGTGCGCCGCGTCATCACCGCGCTCCAGGACGGCGAGTTCACCCTGCCGCTGGACAACGGCGCGCGCATCCGCGTGGCGGTGCGCGTGGACGCCGCCTCGCGCTCGGCCACCGTGGATTTCACCGGCACCAGCGCCCAACTGGCCAACAACTTCAACGCGCCCAAGGCCATCACCCTGGCCGCCGTGCTCTACGTGTTCCGCACGCTGGTGGACGACGCCATCCCGCTGAACGCCGGCTGCCTGAAGCCGCTGCGGGTGGTCGTCCCGGAAGGTTGCATGCTCAACCCAATCTTCCCGGCGGCGGTGGTGGCGGGCAACGTGGAGACGTCGCAGTGCGTCACCAACGCGCTGTACGGCGCGCTGGGCGTGATGGCCTCCAGCCCCTGCACCATGAACAATTTCACGTTCGGCGACGAGCAGCGGCAGTACTACGAGACCATCGCCGGCGGCAGCGGCGCGGGCCCGGGCTTCGACGGGACCAGCGTGGTGCAGACGCACATGACCAACTCGCGCCTGACGGACCCGGAGGTGCTGGAGTTCCGCTTTCCCGTGCGGCTGGAGAGTTTTACTTTGCGCTCCGGCACGGGCGGCGCCGGGCGCTGGCGCGGAGGTGACGGCGGCGAGCGGCGCATCCGCTTCCTGGCGCCCATGACGGCCTCCATCCTGAGCAACGGCCGGCAGCACGGCGCCTTCGGCATGGCTGGCGGCCAGGCGGGCGCGGTGGGCGAGAACCGCGTGGAGTGCGCCGACGGAAGGGTCAAAACCCTGGACCACATCGGCCAGGTGGCCATGGCGCCGGGGGACGTGTTCGTCATCTGCACGCCCGGCGGCGGGGGCTACGGCGAGCCGGCGTGAGGCATCCGCCCCGCGCGGGCCGCCCTGCCCCGTCCGGGGTGCGGCGGCACTGAAAGGCAAAAGCGGCCTGCGGGCCGCTTCTTCATTGGGGAGAAGGATTCAACTGCGGTGGCCGCGCGCATGGTGGCGGCTGCCGTGGGGCTCGATGCTGCGATCCGGCGCCAGGCGTTCGTGCGGCGTCTGCAGGGCGGCCAGGCGGTGCACGCCGGCGGCGGAGTCCTGCCGCGTCGCCTCGCCGAGCACCATGTCGCGCAACGCGGCCATGATTTCCTGCGATGTCGGCTTGTGGCCAAAGAGCGCCGGGCGCGACTGCACGATGCACTGCACCGCCTGCCGCTCCTGCTCCGACGCAAAGCGGCAGACCTCGGCCAACGGGTCGCCGCGAAAGCCCGCTTCGGACAGCTCCACAGCCCGCTTGATCAGTGCCAACGCCCTGAGGGTGTTCATGCCTGCCTTCCCGTCCACGAGAGAGGAAGCCATTGTGCAGTGCAGCATTGGGCCCGCGTTGAGGTTTTTACGCACTGTGATCTATGTGTTTACCTGTGTTCCAAAGCGCCGGCAGGCCGTGGCAGCAGGAGTGGCGTGGGGGGTGTTAGACGGTCTAACACCCCTGATGGCAGCGACAGCGGGAAGCCGGCGCTTACTTCGTTTGTAAAGGGCGTGACCGACTCGCAGCTGCTTTGAGGCGGGACGGGACGCCGCTGGGAGGCGCGCACAGCGAGGGGTGTTAGACGGTCTAACACCCTAG
>NZ_BCTC01000122.1 GCF_001571085.1 Azohydromonas lata NBRC 102462 | reverse complement strand
TGCTTGTGCGAAAGCCGGTTTCCCCGAGGGGATGCCGGCTTTTTGCATTGGCCCATGGCCTTGGGCCGCTGTGGCCGGGCCTGGGGGCCGGCACCGTTTTCCAGGTACATCGCTTGCCCGTGGCCGCGCACATCCACACCGGATTCTTTTGGAGTTGCCATGTTGCGCGTGCATCCCTACACCCCGCGGTCCGGCCTGTCCAGGCCGTGGGCGCTTGCCGCCGCCCTGGGGTTGTGCGCGGCGCTGTCATGGCAAGGCGCCATGGCGGCCGACAAGCTCGATGCCCGCACCGGCACGCGCTACAAGGCCGACAAGGACATGGCCGCCGTGCTGGACACGCTGGCGGCCATGAGCCCCAAGCCCATAGAGACGCTGACGGTGGAGGAGGCGCGCAAGCAGCCCACGCCGGCCGATGCGGTGGAGGCGCTGCTCAAGTCGCAGGACAAGGACAGCGACCCGGCCAGGATCACCCCCGACGTCACCGCCACCGACCGCACCATCCCCGGCGCCGCCGGCCCGCTGCCCGCGCGCGTGTACACGCCCAAGGAGGGCGTCTCCTGGCCCGTGATCGTCTACTTCCACGGAGGCGGCTGGGTGTTGGGCAGCAAGGAAAGCTACGACGCCGCGCCGCGCGCGCTTTCCGGCCTGGTCAAGGCCGTGGTGGTGTCGGTGGACTACCGGCTGGCGCCTGAGCACAAGTTCCCGGCGCAGCACGACGACGCGCTGGCCGTCTACCACTGGGTGGCCGAGCGCGCCGCGGACCTGCAGGGCGATCCCAAGCGGCTGGCGCTGGCCGGCGAGAGCGCCGGCGCCAACCTCGCGCTGTCCACCGCCATCTCTGCGCGGCAGGCCGGCATGACGCCGCCGCAGCACGTGCTGGCCGTCTATCCGGTGGTGCAGTTGACCGACCTGGACACGCCCTCGTACCGCGACAGCGCGCAGGCCAAGCCGCTGAACAAGGCCATGATGGGCTGGTTCGCCGACAAGGTGTTCTCCTCTCCCGGCCAGAAGCAGGACCCGCGCGTGGACCTGCTGCGCGCCGACCTGAGCCTGCTGCCCACGGTCACGCTCATACGCGCGCAGATCGACCCGCTGCGCAGCGACGGCGAGCTGCTGGAGCGCGCGCTCAAGAAGGCCCACGTGTCCTTCAAGTCCCAGACCTTTGCGGGCGTGACGCACGAGTTCTTCGGCATGGCGCCGGCGGTGGGCAACGCCAAGTCGGCGCAGCACCTGGCGGCCAAGGAGCTGCGCCAGGGCTTCGAGCGCTCGCTGCGCGTGTCCGACAAGCGGCCCACCGAGGCCAAGGTCGAGGACAACAAGGCCGCCGAGGCGGCGGCCGGCAAGGGCAAGTGACGCCCTGATCGCCGAGGCGCCAACGAAAAAGCCCCGCGGTGCGGGGCTTTTTCTCGTGTGGGCTTGCGGCGGGCGGTGCCGCCGCAATGCCTGCAGGCCTTTCAGGTGCTTCAGGCCTTCTTGGCGGCCGCCTTCTTCGCAGCGGCCTTCTTGGCGGGGGCGGCGGCCTTCTTGGCCGGAGCCGGGGCCGGCGCAGCGGCCGCTTTCTTGGCGGAGGCCTTCTTGGCCGGCGCGGCGGCGGGCTTGGCGGCCTGCTTGGCGGCGGCCTTCTCGGCGCGGGCCTTGGCGAACTTCGGATCGACCAGGCCGGCCAGCGCCGTCGAGGGCGTGAACTTCACCAGCTTGCGCGCGGCGATCTTGATCTTGTCGCCCGTGCTGGGGTTGCGGCCCACGCGCGCGGCGCGCTGGCCGAGCTTGAAGCTGCCGAAGCCGGAGATCGCGACGGGCTTGCCTTTCTTGAGCTCGGTGCACAGGGCGTCGATCACCGTGTCCAGCATGCGGGTGGCGGCAGCCTTGGAGAGTTCGTGCTTTTCAGCCAGCAGGGCAGCAAGATCGTTGCGGTTCATGCGTGTTCAACGTGTTGAAAAGCCGTCATTGTGACATTGCGCCCGCACCGGCCCTGCCGGACGCCGCCGCCGGTTGTGCGGGCAACCACGTGCCGCTTGTCGTGCGGCCTGGTTCGAGCCTCGGGGGCTGCGCGGCTGCAGCCGCCGCTGCTGGCGTGTTTTTCGATGGGGCGGCCTAAAAAGCCCTGCCGGCGCGGCGCAGGCGCGCCGATTGCAGCTCGGCTGGGCTCCAAGCTTGCGCGAGGTGCTGCCATGAGCCCTGATCCTGCTGCCCAACCCCTGGTTCCCGCCGACGCGGCCAATAAGGCCCATGAGGCCCATGAGGCCCATGAGGCCGATGCTGCCCATCCGGCCGATGCGCATGTCCCTGCGCCGGTGGACTGGTCCGAGGAGTCCACGGCCGGCGAGGAGGACCCCGGCGCCAGCCTGGACCTGGCGCTGGAGCCGCCCGCGCAGCCGGCGCCCGGCGGCGAACCGCCCGCGGGCGGCCCGCCGGCGTCCAGGCCTTGAGCGCTTGGGGCGACGGCCGCGCGGCCGTCGCCGCGCAGCGTGCATGTGGACATTGCGCTGCGCGAAGGGCTCCTGCGCCTTTAGGATGCGCGGCTTCGCCGTTCCAAGGGAGTTTTTCGAATGGGTTCGTCCAGCCACGAGGGCACTGCGGCCCTGGACAAAGCGCTGGATGTGCTGGAGGCCATAGGCCAGGCCCCGCAGGGCCTGAGCCAGGCCGAGCTGTCGGCGCGGCTGCAATTGCCGCGCACCACGCTGTACCGGCTGCTGGCCGCACTGGTGGCGCGCGACCTGGTGCGCCGCGATCCGCAGCGCCGCGTCTATGCGCTGGGCCTGCGCTGCTTCGAGTACGCGCGCGCCGCCTACGCCATGCCGGACCTGGTGGCCGCGGCCGGGCTGGAGCTGCGCGCGCTGCGCGACCTCACCGGCGAGACCTCCTACCTGTGCGTGCTCGACGGCATGCAGACGCTGCTGCTGGAGCGCTGCGACGGCGCGCACAGCCAGCGCTCGGCCTCGGCGCTTGGGCAGAGGAAGCCGCTGCACTGCACCAGCCAGGGCAAGGCGATGCTGGCGGCGCTGCCCGCGCCGCAGCGCGACGTGCTGGTCAGGGAGCTCACGCTCAGTGCCCACACCGCCAACACCATCACCGACCGGCGCCGGCTGCAGGCCGAGCTCAAGCTCACGGCCGCGCGCGGTTGGGCGCTGGACGACGAGGAAATCGTTGCCGGCGTGCGCTGCGTGGGCGCACCCATCGTGGACGGCGAAGGCCGGCTGCGCGGCGCCATCAGCGTGGCCGGGCCGGCCTTTCGCCTCACCCGCGAGCGGCTGGAGCTGCTGGGCCCGGAGCTGGTGCAGGCCGCGCGCCGCGTGGGCGCGCAACTGCAGGCCACGCGCGCCGCGCCCGCGCCGGGCCAGGCCGAGCCGGTGGAGGGCGAGCGCGCCTTTTGCGGGCGCTTTCCGCGCTGGTCGGCGCGGCGCCAGGAGCTGCTGTGGGCCGACACGCTGGCCCCGGCCGTGCATGCCTGCGCGGGCGCGGGGGGCGGCGCGGACCGGGTGCTGGCCGATGCCGATGCACCCATAGAAGCGCTGCTGCTGCATGGCGCAGGCGCCTTGCTGGCCGTGGCCGGCGGCTGGGTGCTGCTGGACGGCGCGGGCGCCGCGCGGCCCTTGCCGAGCCCGCCGGGGCCCGCGGGAGCGCCGCGGCGCGCGCTGCTGGCGGCCTGCGTGCGCGGCGACGGCTCGCTGTGGGTGTGCATGGCCGAGGGTGGGCGCTGGCGCGTGGCGCAGCTCACGCCGGGCGGCGAGCTGGCCGGTGGCTGGCAGTTGGGTGAGCCCGCTTCGGCGCTGGCCTGGGACGCGCGCGGCGGGCTCATCGCCGCGGCGCCGCAGTCCGGCACCTTGTACCGGCTGGAGGAGAGCGGCCTGGGTGGGGCGGGCGGCGGCGTGCGCCGGCTCACCACCGTGCCGCGCGCCTCGGGGCGGCTGTCGGGGCTGGCGCTGGATGCCGAGGGCGGCATCTGGTCGGCGCTGCGCGAGGGCTGGAGCGTGGTGCGCTTTGCCGAGGACGGCAGCGTGGACCGCGTGTTGGGCGTACCCGTGCCCAGCCCGACGGACGTGGCTTTCGGCGGCCGCGGGCTGGGCACGCTCTACGTCACCAGCGCGCGCGACGGGGTGCCGCTGGAGGCGCTGTCCAACGCCCCGCTGTCGGGGCGGCTGTTCCAGTGCCAGCCCGGCGTGGCGGGGCTGGCGCTGCACGAGCTGGGCTGGCCGGCGCTTTGAATCGCCGATCGTGAGGCCGCGCCCGCGCGCGGGCATTCGGTCCCCTTGCGGGCCGAATTTCAGCCAGGTTGCAGCCGTGTTGCAGTCAAGCTGCAGCAGCTTTGCAACCGAACTGCAGCCGAATTGCATCCGGTCAATGGTTCAGCCCGCCAACGGGCTCAGGGCGAAACCCGCCGGCTGGCCGCGTTCTCGCGCACCGGAGACCGCGCAACGCGTGGCGGACAGCGCCCGGCGCTTGGATGGCGCCCGCGCGGCGCGGCATCATCGCGGGCATGCGTTCAAGCTGCGGCCGGCAGCGGCCGATGTCTTGCCACAGGCGGCCCGCGCCGCCGTCGCGGTGAAGTGCGGCCGCAGCCGGCGCTCAGGCGGACTGTTTTCAGCCCCGTGTGAACCATGCCCTTTTCCGTCCTGCCCCTGTCCGCACGCCTGACCCGTCCGCGCCCCGCGCGGCTGCTGGCGTTGGGCGTGCTGGTGATTGGGCTGGCGGTCTCGGCGCTGCTGGCGGCGTGGCTGCATCGCGGACTGGTCCTGCGGCTGCAGGAGCGCTTCGACCGCCATGCGGCAGAGCTGGAGGAGGACATCCGCCAGCGACTGGAGCGCGCGGCCGACGGCCTCATCGACCTGCAGGCGCTGTTTGCCGCGCGGCCGGATGCCGACGAGCAGGCCTTTGCCCGCTTCGTCGAAGTGCAGTCGCGCATGGGCGCGCTCGAAAGCGGCGTGCGCGGCTACGCGCTGGCGCTGCCGCGTGGGCGCCTGAGCCCCGGCGCCGCGGACGGCGCCGTGCCGATGGTGGTGCGCGACGCGCAGCCGCGACAGGCCCTGCAGCCGCTGCTGGGCCTGGACCTGGCGGCGCAGCCCGTGCTGCGCGAGGCCCTGGAGCGCTCGCTGCGCGACGGGCGCCCGGCGCTCACCGGTGCGCTGGCGCTGCCCGGGGACACGCGGCTGTCGCTGTCGCTGCTGCTGCCGCTGTACCGGGGCGACGCCGCGCCGGCGTCCGAGCCGCGGCGCCGCGCGGAGCTGGCCGGCGTGCTGCTGGCGCCGCTGTCGGTGAACGAGCTGCTGGCAGGCATCGCCCAGACCTCGCCCGGGCGCGGCGACCTCGACTTCGACCTGCTGGACGGTACCCGTGCGCCCGCGCCGCACCTGCACGCCGGGCTGCAGCCGCCGCGCGTGCCGCGCTTTGCCGTCACGCGGCGCCTGGAGGCGGGCGGGCGCGTCCTGGAGCTGCGCGTGGCCAGCAGCGCCCGCTTCGACGCCGACGCCGCCCTGGCCGTGCCCTGGTGGGTGGGCGGGGGCGGCGCCGCGCTGAGCGTGCTGCTGGCCTTCACCATGTGGCTGCTGGCGCGCGGGCGCGCCCGCGCGCTGGCGCTGGCCGGGCACATGACGGCCGAGCTCGACCGCCTGGCGCGCGTGGCGCAGCGCACCAGCAACGCCGTGCTCATCACCGACGCCGCCTGCGGCATCGAATGGGTCAACGAGGGCTTCACCCGGCTCTTCGGCTACCTGCCGCACGAGGCGCGGGGCCGCACCCCCATGGAGCTGCTGGGGGGCTCGGTGGAGGACATCACCGCGCTGCGCGCGTTGGCGCGCGAGGCGCCTGCCAGCGGGCGCGAGCTGTCGCTGCAACTGCGCCACCGTGACGGCTTGCCGCGCCCCGTGGCGCTGGAGCTGCAGGCCGTGCGCGACGCCGTCGGCGCGGTGCAGAGCTTCATGCTCATCTGCCACGACCGCAGCGCGCAGCACGCGCTGGAGCGCGAGCGGCTGCGGCTGGCCAACGTGCTCGAAGGCGCCGACGTGGGCACCTGGGAGTTCTCGCTGGGCGACCGGCGGCTGCACATCGACGAGCGCTGGGCCTCCATGCTGGGCCGGCGGCTGCAGGAGCTGCTGCCGGCCGACGAGCGGACCTGGCTGCGCCTGACGCACCCCGAGGACGCGGCGCGCGCGCTGTCGCTGCTGGAGCGCCACATCGCCGGCGAGCTGGGCTACTACGACGTCGAGATCCGCATGCGCCACCGCGAGGGCCACTGGGTGTGGATGCTGGCGCGCGGGCGCGTGGTCACGCGCGACGCGCAGGGCCGGCCGCTGACGGTGGCGGGCACGCACACCGACATCACGCGGCGCAAGCGGGCCGAGCAGGCGCTGCGCCGCGCGCGCGACCAGGCGCTGGCCGCTTCCAGCGCCAAGTCGGCCTTCCTGGCCAACATGAGCCACGAGATACGCACGCCCATGAACTCGGTGCTGGGCATGCTGGCGCTGCTGCGCCGCGGCGGCCTCACGCCCGTGCAGGACGACCGCGCGGCCAAGAGCGAGGCCGCGGCGCGCTCGTTGCTGGCGCTGCTGGACGACATCCTCGATCTCTCCAAGGTCGAGGCCGGGCGGCTGACGCTGGAGCCGCAGCCCTTCCGCCCGGCGCAGTTGTTCGAGGAGCTGCAGGTGCTGCTGCAGGGCAGCCTGGTGGGCAAGCCCGTGGCCTTGCGCATGGCGCTGGACCCGGCGCTGCCGCCGGTGCTGGTGGGCGATGCGCTGCGGCTGCGCCAGGTGCTGCTGAACCTGGGCGGCAACGCGGTGAAGTTCACGGCCGGGGGCGAGGTGGAGGTGGCGCTGCGGCTGCTGCAGCGCCGCGGCGGCTCGGTGCAGGTGGAGCTGTCGGTGCGCGACACGGGTTTGGGCATCGCGCCGTCGCAGCAGGCGCAGCTCTTCGAGCCCTTCACGCAGGCCGAGGCCTCCATCACGCGGCGCTTCGGCGGCACGGGTCTGGGTTTGGCGATCTCGCGCCGCCTGGTGCGGCTCATGGGCGGCGAGCTGCAGCTCGACAGCGCCGCCGGCGTGGGCAGCCGTTTCCATTGCCGGCTGGAGCTGGCGCTGGCCCGCCCGGAGCAACTGGCCGCGCTGCCGCCGCCCGCTGCGTCCGGCGCGCAGCGCGCGGCGGGCGCCGCGGGACAAGCGCTGGCGGGGCTGCGGCTGCTGGTGGCCGAGGACAACCCGCACAACCGCGAGGTGGCGCTGGAGCTGCTGCGCGGCGAGGGCGCGCTGGTGGAGCTGGCGGCCACGGGGCTGGAGGCCGTGGCCGCGGTGGCGGCCGGGCAGTTCGACGCCGTGCTGATGGACTTGCAGATGCCCGATATGGACGGCTTCACGGCCACGGCCCGCATCCGGCAGGCGCTTGGGCTGGATCGGCTGCCCATCATCGCCATGACGGCCAATGCCGCACCGGCCGACCGCGCCGCCAGCCTGGCCGCGGGCATGAACGACCACGTGGGCAAGCCCTTCGAGCTGCGGCAGCTCGTGGCCGTGCTGCGCCGGCACACGGGGCAGGAAGGGGCGGCGCCGGCGGCGGCACCGGGCGCGGACGATGGCATGGACGCCGGCACGGACGTGGCCGCGCTGCCCGCGCTGGACCTGGACGGCGCGCTGCAGCGCTTCCAGGGCCGCGCCGGCCTGTACGCACGGCTGCTGGGCAACGCCTGCGCGCAGTTCGAGGCGCTGCTGCCGCAGTGCGCCGCGCTGCTGGGACAGGGCCAGCGCGATGCCGCCGCGCAAGCCCTGCACCGTTGCCGCAGCCTGGCCGGCACCTTGGGCGCGCGGCGGCTGGCCGCGGCGGCCCACGCGCTGGAGCGGCCCCTGTTGGCCGGCGAGGACGCGCCGGCGGCGCTGCTGGCTTCGCTGGAGGCGGCGGTGGAGCACACGCTGGCCGAGGCGGCGCTGCACGCGCCGTCGCTGGCCGGCCGCGGGCAGCCGGGGCTGGCGCAGGACGGCGGCGATGTGCCTGTGCCGGCGCTGAGCGAAGCGCCTGGCCGGGCGCACGAAGCGGGTGAGGCGGGCGCCGTGGACGGCAGCCCTGCGGACGGGGCCGGCGCGGCAAGCCCGGCAGGCCTTGCCGCGGGGGCGGACGGCCACGCCGAGGAGGCCGGGGCCGCCGCAAGCCTTCCGTTGCCGGCATCGGCGCAGGGCCTGCTGCGCGAGCTGCTGGGGCTGCTGGCGCAGTCCGACCTGGCGGCGCTGCAGGCGCATGCGCGGCTGCAGTTGGCGTTGCCGGCGGCGCGGCGCCGGGAACTGGACGAGGCCATGGCCGTCCTGGACTTTCAGACCGCGCTGGCACACTGCCGGCGTCTCTTGGCGACCGAATGAACCACGACTTGAACCTACCCTTGCCGGGGCTGGCTCCGGACGCGCCGCCGCCCCGGCTGCTGCTGGTGGACGACCAGCCCGCCAACATCCATGCGCTGCACCAGGCGTTCCTGGGCAGCGGCTGGCAGATGCTGATGGCCACGCAGGGTGCGCAGGCCGTGGCCCTGTGCCGCGAGCGGCGGCCTGACCTGGTGCTGCTGGACCTGTTCCTGGCCGACCTGGACGGCTACGCCGTGTGCGCGCAGCTCAAGGCCGACCCGGCCACGCGCGACATCCCGGTGATCTTCGTCACCGCCTACGAGGACGCGCAATGCGAGATGCGGGCGCTGGAGGCGGGGGCGGTGGACTTCATCGTCAAGCCCTTTCACCCCGGCGTGGTGCGTGCGCGGGTGCGCTTGCACCTGTCGCTCAAGCTGCAGGCCGACCAGTTGCGCCACCAAGCGCTGGTGGACGGCCTCACCGGCGTCTACAACCGCCGCCATTTCGACGAGCGCTTCCAGCAGGAGTGGCGCCGCGCGCAGCGCGAGGGCAGCACGCTGGCGCTGCTGCTGGCCGACGCGGACCACTTCAAGCGCTTCAACGACCGCCACGGCCACCAGGCCGGTGACGAGTGCCTGCGCCGCGTCGCGCAGCAGTTGCACGCCGGCTTGCGCCGCCCGGCGGACCTGATCGCGCGCTGGGGCGGCGAGGAGTTCGCCTGCATCCTGCCGTGCACCACGGCCGAGGGTGCTCTGTACTTGGCGCGCGCGCTGGAGGAGGGCGTGCGTGCCCTGGCCATCGCGCACCCGGACGCGCCGCACGGCGTGATGACCATCAGCCTGGGCCTGGCCGCCGCCAGCCCCAAGCCCGGCCACGACGGTGCCGAGCTTTTCAAGCGCGCGGACGCGCAGCTCTATCGCGCCAAGTCGCTTGGGCGGGCGCGGGCCTGCGCGGAAGGGTTCAACTAGGCGGGCTTCACCCCGCGCCGCGCGGCCATGTCGCGCCCCATGTCCAGCCGCCGCTGCGCGGCGTCGGGGGCGGCGGCCTGCAGGTCGCGCGCGCCGGGGAAGGCCAGGCCGTCCTCCAGCTCCAGGTGGCCGTCGTGCACGTCCACGAAGTCCTGCGCCGCGGCGTCCAGCCCCGGCGGCACCTCGCCGGCCTGCAGCGCCTGCAGCAGCGGCTCCAGCGCGGCCCAGCTCGCGCGTATGCGCGTGTGGTCGGCCAGCATGCGCTGCGCGGCCTCGCGCAGCCGCGCATCGGCGCTGCCCAGCAGCGGCGGGATGACGTGGCGCTCCTCGTCCTCGTGGTGGGCGGGGGCGGCGACGTTGAAGTAGCGCGCCACGTCGCGCGCGGCGTCGCGGGCCTGGGTGTCGGCGCCGTGCGCGCGCACGTGGGCGGCCAGGCGCTGCAGCAGGTCCAGGCTGCGGCGCACGCGGTCGTGGCAAGCCGACAGCACCTCGAAGGGCTCGTCGAATCCGGCAGCCGGACTGTGCAATCCGGGAAAAGATGTATTGCGCATGCCGGAATTGTCGCGCCGCACCCGCCCCCCGGGCGGTTGATCTGACGCAAGCCCGACTCGCGAGGGCTGGGAGACCATGCATCCAATCCCGAGAACCCCACGACCGCATCCAACGGCCATGTCATCCCTTCCCGCTTCTTCGCTGGTCACGCCGGGCCTGGCCCGCAACGCCGTGCGCGCGGCCTCCCGTACCGCGGCTTCGCGCCGCCATTGGGCTGCACTGCTGGACGCGCCCGCGCTCGGCACCTCCGAGGCGCAGGCACTGGACGCCATCGCCCAGGTGCGCAACGTCGCCGCCGGGCAGCTCATCTACACCCGGCGCGACACGGCGCAGACGCTGGTCGCGCTGGTCGAGGGCGACGCCGCCCTGGGCCTGCGCCAGTCGTCCGACGGCCAGTTCCGCATCGAGCGCATGCTGCACGCGCCGGGCTGGCTGGATCTGGCCTCGGCCTGGCTCTCCGGCACGCACTCGCTGGACGCGCAGGCCGTCTCCGACTGCATGCTGGTGGAGCTGCCGCGCTCGGCGCTGAGCGCGCTGCTGGACGACGACGCCAACCTCGCCGGCCTGCTCATCCAGGCCCTGGCGCGCGAGGTGCGCACGCTCACGCTCAACACCCACGAGCTCATGCACAAGGACGCCCCGGCGCGCCTGGCCGCGTGGCTGCACCAGCGCTGCGCGCCCGTGCCGGAAGTGCCCGGGCAGGCGCAGGTGCTGCTGCGCGAGCGCAAGCGCGACATCGCCTCGCAACTGGCCATCACGCCGGAGACGCTCTCGCGGCTGATGCGCAGCTTCATGACGCAGGGCGTCATCGACGTGGCCGGCTACAACGTGCGCGTGCTGGACCTGAACGCGCTGCGCAAGCTGGCACAGGACGAGATGGCCGCGGCCTGAGCCCGGCGCCTTCGCTGCATCCCGGCACGGCCCGCGCACTGCAAGGTGCGCGGGCCGCTGTGTTTTCAGCGCGGCTGCGCAATACCCAGATTCCACAGCCGCAGCGCCATGTGAATTTCCAGGGCGCGGGTCGCCTGGCCTAAATGCCCGACCAATTCTTCAACTGTCGCCAACCGCTGGCGGACAGTATTGACGTGAATGCTCAGCTGCTGTGCCGTGGTGCGCGCATTCTGGTTGTTGTCAAAATAAGTCAACAGCGTGCGGGTGAGTTCCGAGCCGCGCTTCTGGTCATGCGATAACAGCGGGCCCAAAGTGGCCTCCAGGAAATTGTCCAGGCTTTCGCGGTCGTGGGTTTCAAACAGCGTTGAATACAATGCCATTTCATTTTGGGCAATGATGCTGCCCTGGACGCCAATACGGGATAATACTGCCATTGCCCGCCTCAGCGTGGCGTAAACCGCCGGAACGCCTTGCGGATTGGATACGGGCTTGGAAATGACGCCCCGGTACGCTCTGCCAAATTCCGGTTGGCCCAGCGCCTTGAGGATGCACAGCTTGTCCTGCGCCTGCGTGGCGGCGCACAAGATCACGAGCAGGCCGTCGATTTCATCAAATATGGTATGGGCCAGCTCCGGCCGCGCCCGCAGCCGCCGGGCGGCATAGGCGGCCTTGGTTTCGTCCATTTCAATGGCGATCAGGCAAACCGGCTGTTCCAGGTCCAGGCCGAATCTGCGGGCCTGGTCGAGCAGCAAGGCCGGCGGGTCCTGCCGCAGCGAAACCAGGGAGCGCAGCAACTGGGAAACGTCCCGGCTTTTTACCGCTTCGCTGCGTTCCTGGGACAGCAGGACAATGGCCATCAGATTGGCGCTGCGCTCCAAAATGCTGACGGCAGTTTCGTCCAGGATTTGCCGGTGAAACAGCAATACCGAGCCCAGCACATCATTGCCGCCCACCACGGCCATGACGGTGCAGGTTTCTTCCTCGGCCTGGTAAGCCTGCCGCGAACGCCCGGCCAGGCGGCTTTGCCGCAGCGCCTGCGTGATTTCCAGGCTGTGCTCGCCCTGCAGCGCAAAATGCCCGCCGGCCTGGCTGCCTGGATATTCGGCCGCATGCCCGTGGCTGATGACCTGGGCGCCTTCGTCCCAGACCACCACGCCGGCATTCAAAGATTGGGCCAGTGCCTGGCACAGCGCGGACAACGGGGCGCCCTGGGCCAGCAGTGCCGTCATTTGCTCGTGCGCCTCCGCGGCCGATTTTACGCTCGATATATGCCGCTCCAATTCCAGGCGGGCCCGTCCCGCCTCGGCCAGGGCGGATTGCGCCTGCTCGAAGGCGCGGGCATTCTTGATGGCCACGGCGGCATGGGCAGCCAGCGCGCTCAATATCGAGGTATTGAGCGCCGTATGGGTGCGGTGATAACGGTCGGCCACGAACAGCAGGCCGACAATTTCCTCGTTCCATATCAGGGGCACGCCCGCCAGCGCGACAATGCCTTCGCCGCGCAGCGTGGCGTCCAGCTCCGGATCGTGCGTGAACCGGTTGTCATGCAAATAGTCGGGTGTTGAAAATGGCATGCGCGTGGCCATGATGACGCCGACCACGCCCGCTTTTTCCCGTGCCACCATGTGGGTCGTGTCCTGGAGCAGGGCGCCGTCATTGACGAGCACGTGAAATTCATGTTTCTCCGGGTCATAACTCGACAGCCACGCCAAATGCGCGCCCAGGAGATTGCGGGCCCGTGAAACGACGGCACGCAGCAAACCCGGCAAGTCGAGGTGGCTGGACAAGTCCTGGGCCGATTCGATCACGGCCCGCATACCCTGTTCGCGCTGCTGCAGCAATTCGAGCCGGTTTTGAATGGCCATGGCCATGCGGACCATTTCCGCGAGCATGGATTTTTGGGGCAGGCCGGCGGGGAGTTTTTCCACCTGCGCCAGGCGGCTTGCGAATTCGTCCGCCGGTGCACCGCGATGCAGCAGTTTGACCAAATCCCGAACCATGTCCTCGGCACCGTGATTCTGGACAGCAAGCTTCATCGCACTTCCCTACTGACGACTGCGTAACCCGGACAGTATCCCGGCACGCCGGGCCCGCTTGAGCGTCGCGGGCGATGGTCAGCCCACACCGGGCCATTGCCGGCGGCATCCGCCGGGGCATCGCCCCCAGGCCGCACGCCGTATTCCCGCACCGGGCAGGGCCATGCTCAGGGTTATCCCGGCGTGCGGTGCTCACATGGATAGGGCGCGGACGATGTGGCCCGGCCACATAGGTTCCCGCCGGCACGCCGACCAAACTGCCGTCCAAGCACCACGCCCGCCGCATCGGCGAGCTGGGCATGAATATCGGGCCCCTGATCGAAATTTGGGCCCAAACAAGGACGGTTATTCCATGAGCATTTTGGATTCCCTGCGACCGGCCGTGGGCCTGCGGGTATTGGTCACGGCCGGCGGCAGCGGTATCGGCGCCACGGTGGCGCGGGCATTTGCCGAAAGTGGCGCCCGCGTGCACGTTTGCGATATAGACCAGGCCGCGCTGCGGCGGCTGGCCAGCGAGGCTCCTTTCATGACCTCCAGCGTGGCCGATGCTTCAGTGCCCGGCGACGTGGACCGGGTTTTCGACGACGTGCGAACCACCTTGGGCGGCCTTGACGTGCTGGTGAACAACGCCGGTATTGCCGGCCCCACCGGGCCGATAGAAAACCTGGACGTGGAAGGCTGGGAGCGCACGGTTTCCGTCAATCTCAACAGCCAATATTACTTTGCACGCCGCGCGGTGCCGCTGCTGAAAAACTCGCAGCTCAATCCCTGCGTATTGGCCATGAGCTCCGTTGCGGGCCGGCTCGGGTATGCGCTGCGCACGCCTTATGCCGCGACAAAATGGGCCATCGTCGGCCTGATGAAATCGCTGGCCATCGAATTGGGGCCGCAGGGCGTGCGCGTCAATGCCATTTTGCCGGGCACGGTGGAGGGTGAGCGCATGAGCGGCGTGATCGGGGCGCGGGCCGCCGCCGCGGGTATCAGCGCCGAGGCCATGCGCGAGGAATACCTGCGCAAGATTTCCCTGCGCCGCATGGTCACGGCCGAGGACGTCGCAGCCATGGCGCTTTTCCTGTGCTCGCCGGCAGCCCGCAACGTGACCGGCCAGGCCATCAGCGTGGACGGCAATATGGAATATCTGTGAGCAACGGATTCACCGAGGAGACCCGCATGGAAAAACCCGCGAAAAAAGCCCAGGACAAGGTCATCATCACCTGTGCGGTGACCGGCTCCGTGCACACGCCGACCATGTCGCCGTATTTGCCCTTGACGCCTGATGAAATTGCACGGCAATCCATCGAGGCGGCCGAGGCCGGTGCGGCCATCATTCACCTGCATGCCCGCGATCCCGAGGATGGGCGGCCGACGGCGGACCCGAAGATATTCGACCAGTTCGTGCCGCGCATCAAGGCCGAAACCGATGCGGTGATCAACATCACCACCGGCGGCAGCACGCGCATGACGCTGGAGGAGCGCCTGGCTTATCCGCTGAAAGCGAAGCCGGAAATGTGCTCGCTGAACATGGGGTCCATGAATTTTTCCATCCATCCTGCAGCGCGCCGAATCTCAGAGTGGCGCCACGACTGGGAAAAGCCGTATATCGAAGGGATGGAAGACCTCATCTTCCGCAATACCTTCCGCGACATCAAGCATATTCTTCAGGTCTTGGGCGAGGGTTGCGGCACGCGCTTCGAATTCGAATGCTATGACGTCGGCCACCTTTACAACCTCGCCCATTTCGTGGACGAGGGCCTGATCCAGGGACCGCTTTTCATCCAGACGATTTACGGCGTGCTGGGTGGGCTGGGACCCGACCCGGAAAATCTGGTGCTGATGCGGACGACGGCGGACCGGCTGTTTGGCCGCGAGAATTACCGGTTTTCCATTTTGGGTGCCGGCCGCCATCAAATGCCCTTGTTGACCATGGGTGCGGTGATGGGCGGCAACGTCCGCGTTGGTCTGGAAGACAGCCTGTATCTCGGCAAGGGGCAGCTTGCGGCCTCGTGCGCGGAGCAGGTGCGCAAGATTCGCCGCATTTTGGAAGAGCTGTCGCTGGAGATTGCCACGCCTGACGAGGCGCGGGCTCTGCTGGGGCTCAAGGGCCGGGAGCGGGTCGCGTTCTGAATTTGTTTTCAGCGCGCCGCGAATTCATTCCTATATTGACAGGAGACATCATGGGAAATTCCTCCCTGGCGCCGGGCGTGGACGACACGCACCAGGTCGCGACCCGAAAGGCCATGGCCAGGCTGCTTCCGCTGCTGTGCCTGATTTATTTCATGTCCTACGTGGACCGCACCAACGTGTCGCTGGCCAAGGCGCACCTGGCCGCCGACCTGGGCATCGGCGCGGCGGCTTACGGCTTGGGGGCGGGCATCTTCTTCCTGGGCTATGCGCTGCTGGAGGTGCCGAGCAACCTGCTGGCGCACCGCATTGGGCCGCGCCCGTGGATCGCCCGCATTGCGGTCACCTGGGGCGCGCTGTCGGCGGCCATGATGTTCGTGCAAGGCGAGACTTCGTTTTACGTGCTGCGCGTGCTGCTGGGCATTGCCGAGGCCGGGCTGTTCCCGGCGCTGATGTACATGGTGACGCTGTGGTTCGCGCCCAAGGACCGCGCCGTGGCCGTGGGCTGGATCTACACCGCGCCGGCGCTGGGCCTGCTGGTGGGCAACCCGCTGGGCGGCGCGCTGATGCAGCTCGACGGGCTGGGCGGCCTGCGCGGCTGGCAGTGGATGTTCATGCTGGAGGGGCTGCCGACCATCCTGGTGGGCGTGCTGCTGTACTTCAAGCTGCCTGAGCGGCCGCGCGACGCGCGCTGGCTCTCGCCCGCGGAGGCCGCCGCGCTGGAGCGCCGCGCCGTGCTGGAGGCCGACCCGCATTCGCACCTGTCCTCGCAGGACTGGATGGCGGCGATCCGGCGGCCAAGCACGGTGCTCATGGGCCTGATCTACTTCCTGAACCAGGTGGCCTTCGTCGGCCTGGTGTTCTTCACGCCGGCCATGATCCAGCAGATGAAGGACACCACGCCCTTCCAGGTCGGGCTGATGTCCAGCAGCGTGGGCCTGGGCTTCCTGCTGGGCGTGCTGGTGCTGCCGCGCATCCACCGCCGCGTGAAGAGCGACTTCGTGTTCCTTGGCGTGCTGACGGCCGGCCTGCTGGCCAGCGCCTGGGCGTTCATCGCCACGGGCAGCCAGGGCGTGCAGATGGCGCTGTTCGTGGCGACGGCCTTCTTCGCCGGCGGCGTGCTGCCCTCGTACTGGGCCATCGCGATGAAGCGGCTGCAGGGCATACAGGCGGCCGCGGGCCTGGCCTTCATCAACACCATCGGCCTGTTGGGCGGCTTCGTGGGCCCCTACCTGTTCGGCATGGCGGAGTCGGCCACGGGGCGCAGCGCGGCGGGCTTCTCGGTGGTGATGGGCGCGGCGGCGCTTGGGCTGCTGCTGGTGCCGCTGCTGGCCAAGGCCTCGCGCGGCGATCGGCCGGCGGCGCAGGCCGGGGGCGGGGCAGCGCCGGTGGTGGGCCCGGCGTCCTGAGCCCGGCGGCGGGCGCTCAGAACAGCCCCGCCGCGATGTTCACGCTCAGCGCCAGCACGGTGGTGTTGAAGGCGAAGGCCAGCACGCAGTGCAGCGTGCCTATGCGGCGCAGCGCGGAGCTGGTGAAGGCGACGTCGGCCGTCTGGCCGGAGGTGCCGATGACGCAGGCGAAGTAGAAGAAGTCGCCGTAGTCGGGGTCCGGCGTGCTGGGGAAGTTGAGCACGTCCGGTTGCCCGCGCTCGCGCGCGGCATAGAAATCATGCGCGTAGTCCAGGGCGAACGTGGTTTGCGTGAACAGCCAGGAGCTCACCACGGTGAGCGCCGTGAGCGCCAGATGCGGCAGCCGGGCGGCCGCGGGCAAGGTCTTGACGGCGGCGAGCTGGCTGGCGATGGCCACCATCACCGCCACGGCGGCCAGCGCCACGCCGATGAGGATGATCAGTCGCCCCTCGTGCTGGCGCAGCGCGCGCTGTCCCATGGTGCCGGGGTGGGCGCCGCTCATCATGTCCCAGGCCAGCACGAAGTAGAGCAGGGCGCCGGCGTTCCAGCCCACCAGCGCGCGCGAGGCCGGGTGCGAGGCCCAGGCGCTGGGCAGCAGCAGGGACACCAGCACGCCCACGGCCATGGAGCTCCACAGGCGGGGGCGGGCCCGCAGGGCGCGCAGGGTACGGGGGATGGGCACGGGCGGTGGGGAGGGTGGCCAGGGGAGCTTGATTGTGCGAGCCCGCCCGTGCGCCATTGCGCCAGCCCGGGATGAGGCCTGGGGTAGACCCGTACACTTTTGGCCCCCAGGGTTCCAACAAACCATTCCCGAGGCGGACCCCGGCCTCGATACACCGCAACCTGAGTCCCCATGAAGCAACAAGCACTCAAGCTCACCGTTTTGGCCGCGCTGGCGGCTGCCGCCCATGCCGCATCGGCGCAGGAGCTGGTCGTGAAGATCGGCCACGTGGCCGCCACCAGCGGCGGTGCCGCCCACCTGGGCAAGGACAACGAGAACGGCGTGCGCATGGCGCTGGACGAGCTCAACGCCAAGGGCCTGACCATCGGCGGCAAGAAGGCCAAGTTCGAGCTGCTGGCCGAGGACGACGCCGGTGATCCCAAGCAAGGCACCGCCGCCGCCCAGAAGCTCGTGGATGCCAAGGTCAACGGCGTGGTGGGCCACCTGCAGTCGGGCACCTCCATCCCGGCCTCCAAGGTGTACAGCGACGCCGGCATCCCGCAGATCGCGCCCTCGGTGACCAACCCCAAGTACACCGCCCAGGGC
>NZ_BCTC01000121.1 GCF_001571085.1 Azohydromonas lata NBRC 102462 | reverse complement strand
AGTCCCGGCGGCGGTAGGGCGCCGCTGCCCCATGGGACCATGGGACTTGGGTCCTGGGCGAAAATCCCCATTCGTGTGGATGTGTGAAAGCTTTTGTGAGTTATGCATGATGGCTTTTCACAACTACATGAACGTGGGAGGGCGTCGTGAAGAAGTCTTTGCTGGTGCCGGCACTGGCCCTGGTGACCGCGGCAAGCGCCTGGGCCAGTCCGCTGACGGGCAGCCAGATCCGCCTGGAGTACCGCGTCGGCACGATCTCCAGCAGCCCGTACCCCACGGGCGGCAACGGCGACTACCTGGTGGGCGCGGGCGTGGAAGTCGCCGACGTGGCCGACGGGGCCGCCACCATGGACATCTCGGATGACCGCATCGTCATCCGCTTTCGCTACACCAACGCCTTTGGCTTGGGCGACTCGGCAGGACCCTTCCAGTTCAACGGCTGGGTGCTGTCCGACGTGCTGGGGCAGGTGGACGCCTTCAGCGCCGTCAGCGTGGACATGGCCGCCACGACGCTGGCCGACTTCAGCCCGGTGCAGTTGAGCTTCAACGCCAACGCCATCACCGTGAACTGGAAGGGGCTGAACTTCGAGGAAGGCCAGCAACTGGTGCTCGATCTGCGCACCAACCCTGTCCCGGAGCCGGGCGGCCTGCCGCTGATGCTCGCGGGGCTGCTGGGCATTGCCCTGGTCCGGCTCAAGCGCTGATGCGTCCCGGCGGCCCGCCCAGGCCGCCCGGCCTGGCTCAACTGCCCTTGGCCAGGCCCAGCTTCTCCACGGCGCGCCGCTCGGCGGCGTAGGTCTCGCGCATGCTGCGCGCGTAGTCCTCGGGGCCCAGGTAGGCCAGCTCCTGGTCGTACTTGGCCAGCTCCGCGACGTGCTGCGGGTCGAACATGGCAGCCTTGAACGCGTCGTGCAGCACCTGCACCACGGGCCTGGGCAGGCCGCGCGGCCCGGCCAGCCCGTAGGGCGACATGGCCACGATGCCGTAGCCCAGCTCCTTGAGCGTGGGCACCTGCGGCCAGCGCCGCGTGCGGTGCTCGCCGAAGGTGGCCAGCAGGCGCAGCTTGCCGCCGTCCACGAAGGGAGCGAAGCCGTTGGAGGTCACGCCCGCCATGAGCTGCCCCGAAGAGACGGCAATCATCTGCTCGGCCACGCCCTTGTAAGGCACGTGCACCCACTGCACGCCGCGCTGGCCGCAGAGGTCGTCCATCACCAGGTGCGGCGTGGTGCCCGTGCCGTTGGTGGCGATGGTCAGCTCGCCCGGGTGCGCGTGGCCCCAGGTGAACAGGTCTTCCAGCGAACGGAAGGGGCTGTTGGCGGGCACCACGATGCCGAAGGTCACGCCGCTGACCTGGATGATGGGCGTGGTGTCGCGTATCGGGTCCCAGGCGACCTTTTGTATCCAGGGCGCGCGGAACACCGGCTGCGGCAGTTGGGCGATGGTGTAGCCGTCCGGCTGGGCCTGCTGCAGCACCGGCATGGCCAGGGTGCCGCCGGCGCCGCCGCGGTTTTCTGTCAGCACCTTCTGCCCAAGCTGGCGGCCGGCCAGCTCGGCCAGCAGCCGCATGGTCAGGTCCGTGGCGCCGCCGGCGGCCCAAGGCACCCACAGCGTCACCGGGCGGCTGGGAAAGCGGTCCGGCGGCTGCGCCAGCACGGCGGCACTGGCCGCGCCGGCCATGGGCCCAAGCAGCGTGCCGGCGATGCGGCGCAGGGCTCCGCGGCGGCCGGTGGAATCTTGATTCATTGCCATGACAACAGCTCCATGGTCAGGGTGCCGCCGAGCAGCATGGGCGAGCCCGCGCTCTCCTCACGCTGCAGTTTCACCAGGCCCACTGCGGGGCAGTACCACTCGGTGGTGAGCAGCGGCAGGTCCTTCCAGCCGCTGACCGGATCGGCAAAGAGCTTCAAGGCCGCCTTGCCCCCGACGCGCAGGCAGCCCTCGAAATGCCCGGCGCGCGTGTCCACGGCCTGGCCCGTCGCCTCGATGGCGTAGTTCATGAGCACCGGGGCCACGCCGTGGCGCACCTCGGCGGGAAAGCCCTGGCGGCGCTGCAGCAGGTAGGCCACGGTGGAGGCCGCCCACTGCGTGCCCACCGCCAGCGGCGCCTTGAGCACGTAGCGGCGCGTGTCGTCGTCCTGCGGCTCGGCCTGCACCAGGCTGCGGCTGGCCACGCGGTAGATGCCCGACTCGTCGGTGCGCAGCCAGTAGTCCATGCCGGCGTCGCTGCGGCGCAGCCAGGCCTGGCCGCTGGCCAGGGTGTCGTCGCGGCCCAGGGATTCGAAGACGCGCGTTTCGCGCTCCACGCGCTGGTCTTCCCAGTCGGTGCGCACTTCGTAGGTCCAGCGGTGGCCGGATTCCAGCGGGAAGAGGTCGGCCCCGGGCGAGCGCGCGCCGCAGCCGGCCAGCAGCGCCAGCGCGGCAGCGGCCAGCGCGGCGTGCAAGGCGTTGGAGGAGGGGGCTGGCGCGCGCATCACTTCTCCGGCAGTTGCGGTGCGGGAATGTCGCGGATGGTGATGCGCTGCTCGTCGCTGCCCGGGCGCAGCCACGACACGCCGCCCTTGCCCGCGCGCGGCTCGGCGCTGCCGATCTGGCTCACGCCCTGGCGCACCTTCTTCATGCCCTCGTCCAGCAGCGCGTGCAGGTCCTTGGCGTAGGCCAGCTTGTAGGCGCGCGGCTGGCGTGCGGGCTTGCCGTTGTCCAGCGCGTTGACCCACACGTACAGCGCGCCGGGCGTGGTCTTGCCCGGCTCCTCGATCACGGCGGCCAGCAGCACGAATTTCTCCGGCAGGGGGTCCGCGTTGGGCCAGCCCGCCAGGCCGTGGGCCGTGTCGTCGGCGAAGAAGTAGAAGACCGTCACCGCCGCCACCAGCAGCCCCTTGAGCCAGGCGGGCCAGCGCGACCACACCAGCGCCAGCGTGCACAGCAGCACCAGCACCACGAGGGAAAGAATCAGGGCGAGCGTCATATCCGTTGGACCAGGGTCTTGGGCAGGGTGTTCACGTTGGAGACGTTGCCGTCTGGGGTCACGGTGAAGCGCACGGCCGTGGCCTCGTCGCCCTTGCGGGCGAGCTGGACCTGTCCGTAGAACACCACGTCGGCACGGGGATTGACCTTGATGACGGAGACGGTCACTTCCACCGGCTTGCCGTTCTTGGACTCGTAGTAGTGGACGTTGACGGTGAACTCGCCGGGCTCTATGCCGCGCAGCGTCACCACTTCCTGGTTGAGCGGGTTGACCACCTGCTTGCCGTTGACGATGACCACGTCGTTGGACATGCCGCGGTCGTCACGGTCCAGGTGCATGAGCCCGGCCTCGCGGGCGCGGAACCACACCATCTCGCCGGCCGGGTCCTGCACCCAGGTGTCGATGTCGTTGGGGTCCATGTCCGGCCAGGACACGTTGATGATGAATTCGGCCTTGGCCGGGATGTCGCCCGTCTTGAGCGCCTTCGGGTTCATCGCCAGCAGCGCCACGATGAAGCAGAAGACGAAGGCGATGAGCATGTTGAACAACATGTCATAGAAGGGGTCGACCTCGGCTTCGCGGGCCGTGCGGCGGCGGCTGCGCATGGCGGGGCCTTACTGCCGGGCCGTGGCGGCGCCGGTGTCGCCCTGGGCCAGGCCCGCGCGCTGGACGTCGGCCACCAGCGCGTCGGCGTAGCGGTCCAGCCGCGTGAGCTGCAGGCCCAGCAGGATGTTGCCCACCAGGCCCACCATGGTCGTGAGCAGCGCCACGCCCAGGCCCGTGGTGAGCTGGCGCAGCAGCTCCTGCGACTGCGTCGGGTCGAAGTTCTGCAGCTTGCCGATCTGCAGCGCCAGGATGGAAAAGCCGATCACCTTGCCCAGCAGGCCCAGCTTGAGCTGTATGCCGTTGACCCACCACGCCGTGCCGTGCGGGCCGTGCGTGCGCTCCAGCAGCAAGTCCATGGGTGCGCCGCTGTCCGTGGGTTGGGAGCGCAGCGCCTGCAGGTACTCCGCCGCCCAGCCCGCGCCGCGCGGGCCCTGCGCCAGCGCCGCGCGCTCGCGCTGCAGCACGCGGGTGCGCGTGCCGCACCACAGCGACGCGGTGAAGAACACCGCGATGATCACGAGCGTCAGCCCGGTCGGGTCGGCCGACAGCAGCAGCGCCCACACGCCGCGCACGCCCAGCAGCCAGGTGGCGAAGGCCAGCAGCCCGGCCAGCGCCAGCCACTCGAAGGCCAGCGGCTCCACCGACGTGGCGGCGTCGGCCCTGGCGCCGCCGCGGCGCGGGGCGGCCAGGCCGGAGAGGAAGGGGATGCGCACGGCCACGCTCGCTCACCCGCGCTTGGTCAGGGCGCCGAAGCCGCGCTGCGGGTCATAGCCCCAGCTCGCGACCAGGAAGCACAGGGCCAGCGTGCCCAGGACGATCCAGGGCGAGATGCCCGCGTCCTTGCCGTACACCGCAAAGCGCATCCACTCCACCGCGTGCGTGAACGGGTTGAAGCGGGCGATCTGGTACACCCACTCGGCGCCGGACTCCTCCAGCTTCCACAGCGGGTACAGCGCCGTGGACATGAAGTACATGGGGAAGATGACGAAGTTCATCGTCCCGGCGAAGTTCTCCAGCTGCTTGATGTGCACCGACAGCAGCAGGCCCAGGGCGCCCAGCATCAGCGCGCCGCACACCGCCGCCAGCAGCACGGGCCCCAGATGCTCCAGCACCGGCAATTCCGTGCCCAGCAGTGCCGCGACGATGACGAAGGCCGCCGCCTGCGCCAGCGACAGCACGGCCGTGGCCATGAGCTTGGACAGCAGGATCCACGGCCGCGGCAGCGGCGCGGTCAGCAGCAGCCGCATCAGGCCCATCTCGCGGTCGTAGACCATGGCCAGGCTGGACTGCATGCCGTTGAACAGCAGCACCATGCCCACCAGGCCCGGCGCGATGTAGACGTCGTAGGGGATATAGCTGTCGTAGGGCTCGACCACCGCCACGCCGAACACGTTGCGAAAGCCCGCGGCGAACACCGCCAGCCACAGCAGCGGCCGCACCAGCGCCGACACCAGGCGCCCGGACTGCCGGGAGAATTTCAAGAGCTCGCGCCACACGATGGCGCGCATGGCCAGCAGCGCGTGCGCCACCACGCCCAAGCGCTCGCGGCCTGCGGAGGTCAGGGTCGGACTTTGCACAGCTTCTCCGGAGCATCGGCACCCAGGGTGTCGAGCACGTTCTTGGGATGGAGCACGCCTTCGATCGGCGCGGTGGAGATCACGCCCTGCCCGTCGGTGAGCAGCAGCGGCTGGCGCAACTGGCCGTCCCAGGGGCGAAAGCTCATCACCACGCCCTTGGAGCCGTCCACGCTGCCCTCGGCCAGCGCCTTCTCGAAGTTGGCCTGCGGCCCCTTGGGGGCGGCCACGGCCGCGGCCACCAGGGCTTTGCCCGCCATCCAGGCCGCCCAATCGGCGCCCGTCATGGGCCGGTTGGCGGCCTTCTGGAAGCGGCGCGAGACCTGCGGCGCGCCGAAGCGCTCGAACTGCGCATGCCAGGCCACGGGCACCAGGCCGCCGTCGCCCACCACGGGGCGCGGCAGCGCGGTGCGGTAGGGCAGCGTGCGGGCGAACTCGCCGTCGCTGTCCACCACCCACACGGCGTCGTAGGCGACGCCGCCGGTGAGCAGCAGCGGGTTGGCCAGGTTGCGCTCGCGCGGGTCGGCCGAGAGCTTGAAGGGCTTCACCGCCGCGAGCTTCAGGCCGTAGCGCTTGATGGCGGCCTGCGCCACGGCGCTGCGCTCGGCGTCCAGCGGCGAGGGGCCGGTGAGCAGCAGCACCTGCGGCCACTTGCGCGCGGCCAGGGTCTGCGCCAGGGCGTCGGCGCGCATGCGCTCGCTGGGCGCCAGGTGCAGGAGCTTGGGCCGGCAGTCGGGGCCGCGCAGCCGGTCGTCGGCCGCGCCCAGGTTGAGCACGGGGCGCTGCACGGCGTCGGCCACGGCCAGCGTCGCTGCGGCGTCCAGGTCGGTCAGCAGCACGGCGGCGCCGGCTTTTTCCGCCTTCTGCGCCGCGGCGCGGGCGGCGGCGGCATCGGCCACCGGCACGGTGTCCACGGTGATGGCGGTGCCCGCGGCGTCGAGCTCGAAGGCGGCTTCCTTGAGGGCGACGCCCAGGCCGTCGCCGGCCGGCCCGCCCGGGTGGCCCAGGTAGGCGCGCTCGACGCGGTTGCGCTCCAGGCGGGCGTCGTCGGCGCGCACCAGCAGCGTGACCTTGTACGGCGCGGCCTGCGCGGTGGCGGCGGCCAGCAGCGCCGCGGCGGCGGCCAGCAGGGAAAGGGGCGGGCGCAACCTCATTCGACGATCACCGACATGTAGGGCACGCGGCCCACGGGCACGCTCTTGAGCGCCTTGGCGCCGGCCACGTCCACGATGGTCACGTCGTCGCTCAGGCCGTTGGTGACGACCAGGCGGCTGTCGTCCTTGGTGGTGGCCACGTGCCAGGCGCGGCGGCCCACCAGCACCGTCTTGACCAGCTTGCGGCTGGCCACGTCCACGAAGCCGACGTGGTTGGCGCGGCCCATGCCGACGAAGAGCGTCTTGCCGTCGCGCGCCATGGCCACGCCCACGGGCGTGATGTCCTCGGCGCGCGCGCCCTTGAGCTCCAGCGGCACGGTGGCGAGCACGCTGTGGTCCTTGGTGTTGATGACGCTGAGCGAGGCGCCGAGCTCGTTGCTCACCCACAGTTGCGCCCCGTCGGGGCTGAAGGCCATGCGGCGCGGGCGCTTGCCCACGGCAATGTTCTTGACGAGCTTGCCGCTGGCCGCATCGATGACGTGGACCATGTTGGCCACCTCGGAGGTCACATACACCAGCTTGCCGTCCGGCGAGGTCTTCACGCCCTCGGGCTCCTTGCCCACGGGCACGGCGGCGATCTTCTTGCCGGTGGCCGCGTCCAGGGTCTGCAGCTCGCCCTCGTCCTCCGCCGACACGTACAGCGCCTTGCCGTCGGCCGAGAAGTCGAAGGCCTCGGGGTCGTCGCCCAAGGGAATGCGGGCGACGGACTTGCGCGTGGCCACGTCGATGATGTCGGCCTCGCTGGAGTCGCCGCAGGCCACATACAGCCGCTTGCCGCCCGGCGCGAGCTGCATGTGGCGCGGGCGCTTGCAGGTGTTGATGACGCCGGCAACGGCCTGCGTCTGCAGGTCCACCAGCGTGATGGCATGGTCCTTCTCGCTGGAAACCCAGGCGGTTTGGGCCGAAGCCCCCGCGGCGGCCAGCGCCATCAGGCTGGCCAGCATCAGCTTGGTCACGTTCTTGTCTCCTTGTACCTATGGAGCCTCTTGAGCGGGCTGGTCAGGGCGGATCGCGCCGGTGCGTTGGGCTTTGGGCTGCCGGCCGCAGCCGTGGATTCAGGCCGTGGCCTTCACGAAAGCCTCTTCGAGCGATCCGCCGCCCAGTTGTTGCGTCACCGCGGCCGGCGTGCCGTCGGCCAGCAGCACGCCCTTGTGCAGCACCAGCACGCGGTCGGCGGCCTCGGCCTCTTCGACCAGGTGCGTGGCCCACAGCACGGTGCTGCCGCGCGCGGCCACGTCGGCGCGTATGGCGGCCAGCAGGTCGCGGCGCGACTTGGGGTCCAGGCCCACGGTGGGCTCGTCCATCAGGATGAGCCCCGGGCGGTGCAGCAGCGCGCGCGCGAGTTCCACCTTGCGCCGGTTGCCGCCGGAGAGCTCGCGCACGGCGCGCTGCATGTCCTTGGTGAGGCCGAAGGTCTCGGCGGTCTGCTCGATGCGCTCTCGCGTGAGGGCCGAGGGCAGGCCGTGCAGTTGCGCATGGAACTGCAGGTTGCGCTTCACGCTCAGGTCCAGGTCCAGCGACATCTGCTGGAACACCACGCCTATGCGCGCCAGCGCCTGGCGGGTGTGGCGGCCGAAGGACAGCCCGTCGATTTCCACCGTGCCCGCGTCGGCCGCGAACAGCCCCGTGAGCAGCTGGAACAGCGTGGACTTGCCTGCGCCGTTGGGCCCAAGCAGCGCGACGAAGCTGCGCGGGGCCAGTTGCAGGTCCAGCGACTTGAGCGCCACGCGCTCGCCGTAGCGCTTGTGCAGCCCGGCCAGGCGCAGCCGCGGCGCGGCCATGCCGTCGGCCGGCAGCGAGGTGGTGGTGGGGGAGGTCAGCGGCAGGCTGCTCAAAGTTCGATCTCCATGCCGTCGAAGGCCAGCTCCATGCCCTGGCTGCAAAGTGAGGGTGCGGGCGCGGGTGCGGCCGGGTGCAGCAGCACGCGGCGCGCGGCGTCGTCGCCGGGGCGTGCCGCGCCGCAGTCGCCCAGCAGCAGGCAATCGGCGCCATGGTTGGGCGGCAGCGGCCAGGGGCCGGGCCAGTAGAGCAGGCGGCGGCCGTCGCGCACGTCCTCGACTTCCAGGGCCAGCGTGGCGCCGGGGGCATGCTCGTCGCCGGCGGCAAAGGCCGTGAAGCGCAGCCCGGGCAGGGCCTCGATGCGGAAGGACGCCGCGGCGCTGTCGCCGGCCACGGGCAGCAGGTGCCAGCGCACGCCGCAGCAGCGGTCCACGACCTGCAGCAGCGGCAGCTCCGTGGTCAGCGTCTCGAACACGGCCGGCGTCGCGTAGAGCTCCACCGGCGGGCCCTCGCGCAGGCCCAGCAGGCCGGCGACATGGTCCATTTGGGCGTCCATGAGCACCACGCCCGCCAGCGGCTGCGCCTGCAGTTGCGGGTGGCGCTGGAGTTGGCGCTCCAGGTCGGTCGGGGCGTTGAGCAGCACCCAGCGGCTGCCATCGGACAGCGCGGCGGCGCGCGCGGCGCTGCCCTCGGCGCCGAGCAGCAGCAGCTTCATCATGCGGCGGCGCTGCGGGCCAGCGCGGCGCGGATGAGGTTGATCATCGGCACGGGGGTGTCTCCTTGTGATCCGGGACTGTTGGGGGAGCCAGGCCTGGACTGGTTTTGAAGCCGAATCGCAAGACCCGTGCCGTGGTCTATTTATCGCGATTGCGGCCCAAAAAGGCCTTGCGGCCCAGGGTGTTTGTGGCGGCCTGAAGCAACGCCGCTTCAGGCTGACACAGTGCAAACCCTGGAGCGTTCAGGAAACGTCACTCTCCGGTCGATTCCAGCGCAGTTTGCGGTAGATGGTGTTGCGGCTGATGCCCAAGCGCTTGGAGGCTTCGGAGATGTTGCCGCCGGCGGCGTCCAGCGCGGCCTGGATCATGGTGATTTCCTGCTCGTGCAGCGTGCGAGCGCTGGGCGGCTGGCCCGGCAGGGCCGCAGCCGGCGTGCCCGCCATGGGAGTGGCCGGCAGGCTGCCCAGGACCGTGCCGGCAGGGTAGCCGCCGGGGTAGCCGGCGCCGGCATAGGCCGCCGCGGGCGGCACGGCGCTGCCCGGCGCGGCAAAGGGCGCGGCCGCCGGGCCGGCCGGCATGGCCACCGGCTGCGCCATGGCCGGCTGCGCCTGTGCCTGTGCCTGCGCCGCCGCCGCCGCGGCCAGCGCGGCGGCCTGCTGTTGCTGCGCCAGACGGCGCACGTCTTCCAGGAAATCGTCCGAAAGATGGGCCTGCGTGATCTGCGGTTCGCCGGCGGCCATGACGGCGGCGGTGCGCAGCACGTTGGCGAGCTGGCGGATGTTGCCCGGCCAGTCGCAGCGCTGGAACAGCGCCATCACCTCGGCGCTGATGCGCGGCGCGCCCTGCGGGCATTCGTTGGCCAGGATGCGCTGCGCCACCAGCGACAAGTCGCTGCGCTCGCGCAGCGGCGGCAGCCGCAGCACCAGGCCGTTCAGGCGGTAGTACAGGTCTTCGCGGAACTCGCCGCGCTGGATCATCTCGCGCAGGTTGCGGTGCGTGGCGCCGATGACGGCGATGTCCACCGCGATGGACTTGCCGCTGCCCAGCGGCGTGACGCAGCGCTCCTGCAGCACGCGCAGCAGCCGCGCCTGCAGCGGCAGCGGCATGTCGCCGATTTCGTCCAGGAACAGCGTGCCGCCGTTGGCCTGCACGATGCGGCCGGTGGCCCCCTTGCGCCGCGCGCCGGTGAAGGCGCCTTCCTCGTAGCCGAAGAGCTCGGCCTCGATCAGCGACTCGGGGATGCTGGCGCAGTTGACGGCCACGAAGGGCTGCTTGGAGCGGTTGGACTCTTGGTGCACGGCATGGGCCAGCAGCTCCTTGCCCGTGCCCGTCTCGCCCAGGATGAGCAGCGGGATGTCGCGGTTGATGATGCGGCGGGCCTTCTGCACCACGGCCTCGATCTGCACGTCGCCGGTCTGCAAGTAGGCCAGCCCGGTGGGCAGCGGGCCGCTGGGGGCCTGCGGCGGCGCCGCCACGCCGGGCTGCGCGAACACCTGCGTGGCGCCGGGCGGCTGCGGCTGGGCCTGCGGCGGCTGCGGCGTCAACACCAGCGGCGCCGATTCCGCGGACTGCGGCCCGGGCGGCATGAAGGCCAGGGTCGCCCAATCCATGCGTGCGTTGGCCAGGAACTGGCGCCCGTCGGCCAGCATGAGCTTCATGGGCAGCGCCAGGGGGCTGCGGAAGTGGTCCACGAGGGCGGCCACGGTGGTGCCGAACAGCGAGGTGAGCGTCTGGTTGCGCAGCGCCACGCCGGAGAGGCCCAGCTGGTCCAGCGCGCTGCGGTTGGCGCCCTGGAGCTTGCCGTCCGCGCCCACCACCACGATGCCTTCGAGCAGCGTGCCGATGAATTCCGGGCGGCTGTGGAAGTGCAGCCGCAGCCGGTTGGCGCAGTGGTCGTTGAGCCAGTGGTTCTCGATCATGCGCGCCGACATGCGCACCAGCCCCATGGTGTGCTGGTGGTAGGCGCGGTGGTCGCCGCTGACGTCCAGCACGCCCAGCATGTTGCCGCGCGGGTCGAAGATGGGCGCGGCCGAGCAGGTGAGGAACTGGTTGGCGTGCATGAAGTGCTCTTCGGCATGCACGAGGGTGGGCCGCTCGGCGAACAGCGCCGTGCCTATGGCGTTGGTGCCCTTGGAGTGCTCGGCCCAATTCACGCCCGGCGACAGCGCCACCTTGCCCGCGCGCGTGACGAACTCCTCGTCGCCCACGCTGTGCAGGATGGTGCCGTGCGCATCGGTGAGCACGATCATGCTTTGCGTGCCGGCGATCTGCTCCAGCAGCAGCTCCATCACCGGCGCGGCGTGCGTGTGCAGCTTGCGATTGCGCTCGCGCGCGTCGTTGAGGTCGCTGCGCATGAGCGGCTCATAGTCTGGCCGCTCTATGCGCGTGAGGCCCAGCGCAGTGCAGCGCTCGTGCGACTCCTTGATCAGGTCGACGTGGGCTGCGGGACCGTCCGGCGGCGCCGCGATGCTGCTGCGGTGGATCGACATGGGTGCTACGTCTCCGAGGCCGTACTTCTGGAACACGGCCATTTGTGGGGCCGCGGGGGCTGTGGGCTTGTCACAGGCCAACGCGGCATTGTTTCATTCTTGAGCAGGCACGCTTCAGCGGGCGCAATGCTGGAGCAATCGACCCCTGCTGTCCACCCGGCTTACCCGAATCCTTACCAAGCTCCGAGCGACAAAAGTCACGTCGGCCGGCTTGTGGCATGGGCCTTGCAAAAGTCCGGCCCGTTCCGAGTCACAACCCCCAGGAGACAAACACATGCGTTCCATCACTCGTTTCCCTTCACGCCTGCTGGCCCTGCTGGCCGGCGTGCTGGTGGCCGGTGCCGCCATGGCCCATGGCGACGTTACGCCGCAGGCGGTGGACACCCATGAGCTGCCGCAACTGGGCGAGGGTTGGCGTGACGAGAACCCGTTCCGCGGCAACGACAAGGCCATCAAGATCGGCACCTCCGCCTACAACCAGAACTGCGCGCGCTGCCACGGCCTGGAAGCCATCTCCGGCGGCATCGCCCCGGACCTGCGCAAGCTCGACAACGAGTGCGCCACGCAGAAGGTCGACGCCAAGAAGGCTTCCTGCACCAAGGAAGTCGATGACTACTTCATCAACACCGTGCGCCACGGCCGCACCCGCAACGGCGCCGTGTACATGCCTCCCTTCGAAGGCACGCTGAACCAGGAAGCCATCTGGTCCATCAAGGCCTACCTGGAAACCCGCCGCGAGCGGCCGCTGTGAGCATGAAGGCCATGCAGTCCCCGCGGCGCCGCGCGGTGCTGCGCGCGCTGGCCGGCGCCGGCGCCCTGGGCCTGGGCCTGCCGCTGTCGGCCACGCCGCTGGACAAGATCAAGTCCCGCGGCTCGCTGGTGGTGGGCATCTACGAGGACATGCCGCCGTTCCACGACGCGGGCAAGGGCATCGACGTGGAGCTGGCCCAAGCGCTGGCGCAGGCCCTGGGCGTCACGCTCTCGCTGCTGCCGTTCCCGGCCGGCGAGGCCATGAACGACGACCTGCGCAACATGGTCTGGAAGGGCCACTACCTGGGCTACGGCCCCGCCGACGTGCTGCTGCACGTGCCGGTGGACCGGCCGCTGATGCAGGAGAACCCGCAGGTCAGCATCTTCGGCCCCTACTGGCGCGAGCGCGTGGCCGTGGCGCGCCGCCTGGACGCGCTGCCCAAGCTGGAGAGCCTGTCCGACCTGGGCAAGGCCCAGGTGGCGGTGCCGGGCCTGTCGCTGGCGGGCTGGCTGCTCATAGGCGCCGACGGCGGCGCCTACAAGGAGCAGCTGCACACCAAGCTCAAGGACGGCGTGGAAGCGGCCAAGTCGCTGCAGCGCGGCGAGGTGCAGGCCGCCGCCGGGCTGCTGTCGGAGCTGCAGGCCGTGCTGCGTGGCGACGAGCGCTTTGCCATCGAGCCGCTGCCCAGCCCCCGCGCGCCGCGCGAAGGCTGGGCCGTGGGCATGGCCGTCAAGAAGGACGCCACCGAGCTCGCGCAGGCGCTGCAGGGCGCCCTCAACGACCTCTCCAAGGGCGGACAGCTCGGCGCCATGTTCGAGCACCACAACGTCAGCTGGCGCCCCGTGTAGCAATCTGGAGCAATAGGCCTCGCCTCTCTGGGGTTTAACCCATGTAGGCGGGGTCCTCTTGCGCAAGCAACATAGGTATGCAAGTGCATAGGGGCTGCCAAGCCCGGCCGTCCGGCAAAAACACGCTTTCCTTGGTGTGTATCGGCCGGACGATTTCTTAGGCGCTCAACATAGGCAGTGCAGTGCATAGGGTTCCGGTCCCGGCGCCGACGGCCGCGGGACGGAGATCCAAACGGAAGGGAAAAGCTCATGCAGAAGTCGCTTCACATCAACCCGGACAAGTGCACCGGCTGTCTCCAGTGCGAGATGGCGTGCAGCTTCGAGAACTACGCCACCTTCGCGCCGGCCAAGTCGCGCATCAAGGTTTTCGACTTTCACCACACGGGGCGCAAGGTGCCGTACACCTGCACGCAGTGCGACGAGGCCTGGTGCCTGCATGCCTGCCCGGTGGAGGCCATCACCATTAATGCGCTCACGGGCGCCAAGGTCGTGAGCGAGACGACCTGCGTGGGCTGCAAGGTCTGCACCATCAGCTGCCCCTTCGGCACCATCAACTACGTGCAGGAAACCGGCAAGGTCCAGAAGTGCGACCTCTGCGGCGGCGACCCCGCCTGCGCCACCGCCTGCCCCACCGGTGCCATCACCTACGTGGACGCCAACTGGACCGGCCTCGGGAAGATGGCCGCTTGGGCCGAGAAGCTCGGCAACCCGTCCACCGCGGCCTGAAACGAATCTGAGGAGCAGCACATGTCCTGGGCAGGAAAAATCCTTCGCGTCAACCTCACTGAAGGCACCGTCAAGTCCGAGCCGCTGAAGATGGAGTGGACGCGCGACTATCTGGGCTCGCGCGGCCTGGCCACCAAGTACTTCGTCGAGGAAGTCGACGCCAAGGTGGACCCGCTGTCGGCCGACAACAAGATCATCTGGGCCACCGGCCCGCTCACCGGCACCATGGCCTCCACGGGTGGGCGCTACACCGTCGTCACCAAGGGGCCGCTCACCGGCGCCATCGCCTGCTCCAACTCCGGCGGCTACTGGGGCTCCGAGCTCAAGTTCGCGGGCTGGGACATGGTGATCTTCGAGGGTGCGTCGGCCAAGCCCGTGTACCTCTACATCGAGAACGACAAGGCCGAGCTGCGCGACGCCTCGCACCTGTGGGGCCACAGCGTCTGGGAGACGGAAGAGACGCTCAAGAAGCTGCACCAGGACCCGCTGCTGCGCATCAGCACCATCGGCCTGGCCGGTGAGAACCAGGTGCTGTTCTCGTGCATCGTCAACGACCTGCACCGCGCCGCCGGCCGCTCCGGCGTGGGCGCCGTGATGGGCAGCAAGAACCTCAAGGCCGTGGCCGTGCGCGGCACCAAGGGCGTGGGCAACGTGGCCAACCCCAAGGAGTTCATGAAGGTCACCTTCGAGAAGAAGAAGATCCTGGCCGAGAACGCCGTCACGGGCCAGGGCCTGCCGACCTACGGCACCCAGGTGCTGATGAACGTCATCAACGAGATCGGCGCGCTGCCCACCAACAACCACCGCGACATCCAGTTCGACGGCGCCAAGGACATCTCGGCCGAAGCCATGGCCACGCCGCGGGCCACCGACGGCAAGAAGCACCTGGTGACCAACCAGGCCTGCTTCGGCTGCACCATCGCGTGCGGGCGCATCTCCAAGATGGACGAGACCCACTTCTCGGTGAAGAACAAGCCCGAGTACTGGGGCGCGTCCGGCGGCCTGGAATACGAGGCGGCCTGGGCCCTGGGCGCCAACAACGGCGTCAACGACCTGGAGGCGCTGCAGTACGCCAACTTGCTGTGCAACGAGCAGGGCATGGACCCCATCAGCTTCGGCGCCACCGTCAGCGCCGTGATGGAGCTCTACGAGATGGGCATCCTCACCGCCGAGCACATCGGCACCGAGGCCCCGTTCGGCTCGGCCAAGGCGCTGTGCGAGCTGGCCGAGATGACGGCCAAGGGCGTGGGCTTCGGCAAGGAGCTGGGCCTGGGCTCCGCGCGGCTGACCGCCAAGTACGGCCATCCCGAGCTGAGCATGAGCGTCAAGGGCCAGGAGTTCCCGGCCTACGACAGCCGCGGCATCCAGGGCATGGGCCTGACCTACGCCACCAGCAACCGCGGCGCGTGCCACCTGCGCTCGTACACGGTCGCCTCCGAGGTGCTGGGCATCCCCGTCAAGACCGATCCGCTGACCGCCGAGGGCAAGCCGGAGCTGGTCAAGGCCTTCCAGGACGCCACCGCCGCCTTCGACGCCGCGGGCATCTGCATCTTCACCAGCTTCGCCTGGACGCTGGCCGACGTGCAGCCGCAAGTCGCGGCCGCCTGCGGCGAGGAGTTCACGCTGGAGAAGATGAACGAGATCGGCGAGCGCATCTGGAACATGGAGCGCGACTTCAACAACCGCGCCGGCTTCACCGCCAAGGACGACACGCTGCCTCCGCGCCTGCTGACCGAGCCGGCCAAGACGGGCCCGGCCAAGGGCATGGTCAACAAGCTGCCCGAGATGCTGCCCAAGTACTACGAAATCCGTGGCTGGGACACCGAAGGTCGCCTGAAGTCGGACACCCGGGAGCGCCTGGGCCTGTAAGGCCCGCCTTCGGGTATCGCTGACACAAGAACGGCAATGAAGGCGGTCCTGGGCCGCCTTCACTTTTTTTGGAGCTGTCCATGCTGACTCATCTGATCCTCGGCGCCGGCCCGGCCGGCGTCATTGCCGCGGAAACCATTCGCAAGCATGCGCCGCACGACCGCATCCTCATGGTGGGCGACGAGGTGGAGCCGCCGTATTCGCGCATGGCGATTCCCTACCTGCTGGTGGGCCGCATCGAGGAGCCCGGCACCCACCTGCGCCACGGCGCCGACCACTACGAGCGCCTGCGCATCGACCTCAAGCGCGGCGTGCGCGCCAAGGCCGTGGACACCAAGGCGCGCAAGGTCCACTTCGACGACGGCACCGACATCCAGTACGACCGGCTGCTGATCGCCACCGGCTCCAGCCCCGTGCAGCCGCCCGTGCCCGGCATCAACAGCCCCGGTGTGCACACCTGCTGGACGCTGGCGGACGCCCGCGCCATCGCCGCGCGCGCCCAGCCCGGCGCGCGCGTGGTGCAGGTGGGTGCCGGCTTCATCGGCTGCATCATCATGGAGGCGCTGGCCCTGCGCGGCGTGAAGCTCAGCGTGGTGGAAACCGGCGACCGCATGGTGCCGCGCATGATGGGCCCAACCGCCGGCGGCATGATCCGCCAGTGGGTGCAGTCCAAGGGCGTGGACGTGCACACCGGCGCGCGCGTGCAGGCCATAGAACCCATGGGCTCCGCACTGCGCGTGAAGCTCTCCAACGGCGAGATGCTGGAGGCGGACCTCGTCATCAGCGCCACCGGCGTGCGGCCCAACATCGGCTTCCTGTGGGGCAGTGGCGTGAAGTGCCTGCAGGGCGTGCTCACCGACGAGCACCTGCAGACCAGCGTGCCCGGCGTCTATGCCGCGGGCGACTGCGCCGAGGCGTTCGACCGCGTCAGCGGCCGCACCATCGTCAGCGCCATACAGCCCAACGCCGCCGAGCAGGCCCGCGTGGCCGCGCTCAACATGGTGGGCCAGAAGGCCTACCTCAACGGCGTCACGCAGATCAACGTGCTCGACACGCTGGGCCTGATCTCCACGAGCTTCGGCAACTGGCAGGGCGTGCCCGGCGGCCAGAGCGCCGAGCTGGTGGACCAGGAAAGCGGCAAGGCGCTGAGCCTGCAGTTCGACGGCGAGCTGCTGGTGGGTTGCAACAGCGTGGGCTGGACGCAGCACGTGGGCGCCATGCGCGGCCTGGTCGAAGGCCAGGTGAAGCTCACGCCGCAGTGGAAGGAGCGCCTGATGCAGGACCCCACGCAGCTCGTCCCCGCCTACCTGGCCTGCGCGCAGGCGCAGGAGGCGCGCGGCCTGGGCAAGCAGCAGGCGCATTGACGGCCGGGTCGGCCGCCGCGGTCCCGGGCAACATTTCGACCCATGCACATCACCTTCAAGCTGTACGCCAGCCTCACCGAGTACCTGCCTCCCGAGGCGCGCCGCGGCAACGCCGTGCAACTGGAGCTGCCTGAGGGCAGCACTGTGGCGCAGGCCGTGGAGCCCTACGGCCTGCCCATGAACCTGGTGCACCTGGTGCTGGTCAATGGCACCTTCGTCCCGGCCGAGCAGCGCGCCACGCGTGCGCTGGTCGAGGGCGACGTGCTGGCCATCTGGCCGCCCATCGCGGGCGGCTGAAGCCGGTGCGCATGTCGAGCTGCCCCGCCGAGTTCGAGCGGGAGATGGGCTGCACCCCGGCGGAGCTGTCCCACTGGCTGCCCGGCGCGGCGGCGCCTTGCCCGGTGTCGCCGCGCGCCGATGGCGCCGACGTCGCGGTGGGGGGCGGCCAATTGCGGCTGCGCTGGCAGGCGCTGCCGCCGCGGCGCATCGCGCTGCTGAGCGTGCCGCGGCTGCGGCTGCGCTTTGCCTTCGAGGGCGTGGACGAGCCGGCGCGGCTGCGCTTCATGCAGCGCTTTGATCTCTACACGCAGCGCGGCGGCGGCTGAAAGGCCGGTGCAGGCTCGAACGCCGCAGTGGCAGCCCGGCCCCGTGGTGCCGGCGTGCCCGCGTGCGCTTGCGTGCGTCAGGCCGCGATGCGCTGCTGGGCCTGGCCGCGGCCCTGCAGCCGCGTGGGCGCCGCGGGGGGCTCCTGCGCGGGCGGCTGGCCGAACGTGGCCGCGTTGGTGAGCCCGGTGCGGAAGATGCGCACCGAGTCCGCCACCATCTCCGCCTGGCGGTGCAGCGACGTCGCGGCCGAGGACAGCTCCTCCACCATCTCCGCGTTGCGCTGCGTCACGTCGTCGAGCTCGTTGACGGCGGCGTTGACCAGCTCCACGCCCTGGGCCTGTTCCTGCGCGGAGCGGCTCATGTCGGTGATGAGGCTGAACACCCGCTCCACGGCCTGCGCGCTTTGGTAGACGGTGCGGCCCGTGGCCTCGGCCAGCGCGTTGCCGGCCTCCACGCGCTCCGTGGCGTTGGCGATCAGGTCCTTGATCTCGCGTGCCGCTTCCGAAGTCTTTTGCGCCAGGGCGCGCACCTCGCTGGCCACCACGGCGAAGCC
>NZ_BCTC01000120.1 GCF_001571085.1 Azohydromonas lata NBRC 102462 | reverse complement strand
GGACCTGGTGAAGGGCTGATGCACGGCGGACGTTGACGCGGGCCGGTCCGGGCCCGCCGCAGCGTCCGCGGGCCCGGACCGCGGCGCCCGGCCCCGGTGCCCGCTCGCCATCGCGGGCTGCCGGAACTAATGCGCGGATGCGCGGCGCCGGCTCGGCCAAGGGCGCCCAAATCTCTTCAGCATCTCGGTATTCCCCCGGATTGTCCGGGGTGGACAGTGGAGTAACCCAAGACATGAACCAGGCAGACCTGAGGCCGGCGGCCGACCCGCTGCTGTTGCTGCTGGAGCTGGCGCGCCGGGCCCGCGCCGCGCAAAGTGCCGAGGAGCTGGCCTTCCTGCTTGTCAACGACAGCATCGCGCTGCAGCCCTACCGCCAGGGCGCGCTGTGGCTGGCCGACGAGGGCGTGAAATGCCTCTCCGGCGTGGTGCAGCCCGAGGCCAACGCGCCTTACGTGCAGTGGCTGGAGCGGGTGTGCCGCGGCCTGCCGCGCGACGCGGCCACCACTGTGGATGCCAACTCGCTCCCCGGGGACGAAGCCGTGGAATGGGCCGACTGGCTGCCTGCCTACGGCTTGTGGCTGCCCTTTGCCGGCCCCGTGGCGGATCCGGGCCAAGGCGCAGCCGGTGCCGGCGGCGGCCTGCTGCTGGCCGCGGACCTGCCCTGGACGCGCGAAGGCCGGGCCGTGCTGGAGGAGTGGGTGGACACCTGGCGCCACGCCTGGCTGGCGCTGCACAGCCCGTCGCCGTGGAAGCTGGGCGTGCTGCGCCGGCGCACGGCCGCGGCGCTGGCCCGGCGGCCGCAGCTGCCCTGGTGGCGCCAGCGCCGCACGGTGCTGGCCGCGGCGGTGTTGGCTGTCCTGGCCTGCCCGGTGCGGGTGTCGGTGCTGGCGCCGGGCGAGCTAGTGCCGGCGCACCCGGCGGTGGTGCGCGCGCCCATAGACGGCGTGGTCGGCCAGTTCCACGTACAGCCCAACGAGCAGGTCAAGGCCGGCCAGCCGCTGTTCGGCTTTGACGAGGCGGCGCTGCAGGCCCGCGCCGAGGTGGCCGCGCAATCGCTGGCCACGGCCGAGGCCGAGTACCGCCAGTACGCGCAGCAGGCGGTGTCGGACAGCAAGTCCAAGGCGCAACTGGCGCTGCTGCAGGGCAAGATCGAGGAAAAGCGCGCCGAGGCCGAGTACCTGGCCAGCCAGTTGCAGCGCTCGCGCGTGCCGGCGCCGCAGGACGGCATCGCGCTGTTCGACGATCCCTCCGAGTGGATAGGCAAGCCGGTGCAGACGGGCGAGCGCATCCTGCGCATCGCCGCGCCCGGCGACATGGAGGTGGAGGCCTGGGTGCCCCTGGGCGACGCCATCCCGCTGCCCGCCGACGCGCCGGTGAGCCTGTACCTGGCGGCCAGCCCGCTGTCCTCGCTGTCGGCCAAGGTGCGCTACGTCTCGCACGAGGCCGTGGCCAGGCCTGACGGCAGCTTCGCCTACCGGCTGCGTGCGACGCTGGAGGGCACGAGCGGCCAGCGCGTGGGCCTCAAGGGCACGGCCAAGATCAGCGGCCAGTGGGCGCCGCTGGCCTACTGGATGCTGCGCCGTCCGCTGGCCACCATCCGGCAGGCCGTGGGGATGTGATGCTGCCTGCGCTGCGCGAAGAGCTGAACCTGCTGCCCGGGCCCACGCTGGCCGATGGCCAGCCCAGCCACACGCTGCACGACCCGGTGCGCAACCTGTTCTTCCAGCTCGACTGGGCCACCTTCCAGGTGCTCAGCCGCTGGCACCTGGGGGATGCGGGCGCCATCGTGGCCGCCGTGCGCGGCGAGACGACGCTGGCGCTGGAGCCGCCGGACCTGGAGGCGGTGTACCGCTTCCTGCACGACAACCAGTTGCTGCAGGTGAAGCCGGGCTCGGCGCCGGAGCTGGCCCGCCGGCTGCAGGCGCGCCAGGGCTCGCTGGGGCACAAGCTGCTGCACGGCTACCTGTTCTTCCGCATCCCGCTGGTGCGGCCGGACCGCTGGCTCTCGCGGCTGGCGCCGCACCTGGGCTTCTTCTACTCGGCGCGCTTCCTGTGGCTGACGCTGGCGGCGCTGGCGCTGGGCCTGATGGAGGTGTACCGGGAGGGCGAGCGCTTCGCCTCGACGCTGGTGGACAAGCTCGGCTGGCAGGGCATGCTTGCCTATGGCGTGACGCTGGCGGTGGTGAAGGTGCTGCACGAGCTTGGGCATGCCGTCACGGCCAAGCGGCTGGGATGCCGCGTGCCCACCATGGGCGTGGCCTTCCTGGTGATGTGGCCCGTGGCCTACACCGACACCAACGAGGTCTGGCGGCTCACGCGGCGCAGCCAGCGGCTGCAGGTGGCCGGGGCGGGCGTGCTCACGGAGCTGGCCATTGCCGTGTGGGCGACGCTGGCCTGGGGCCTGCTGCCTGAGGGCACGGCGCGGGACATGGCCTTCCTGCTGGCCACCACCACCTGGGTGAGCACGCTGGCCATCAACGCCAGCCCCTTCATGCGCTTTGACGGCTACTTCCTGCTGGCCGACTGGCTGGAGATGCCCAACCTGCACCAGCGCGCCTTCGCGCTGGCGCGCTGGGACCTGCGCGAGCGGCTGTTCAAGCTGGGCGAGCCCCTTCCCGAGCACTTCACGCGGCGGCGCCACGTTGGGCTGATCGCCTTCGCCTACGCGACCTGGATCTACCGCCTGACGGTGTTCCTGGGCATCGCGGCGCTGGTCTATGCCTTCTTCATCAAGGCGGTGGGCATCCTGCTGTTCATCGTCGAAATCGGCTGGTTCGTTCTCATGCCCTTCTTCAGCGAATTCAAGGCCTGGCGCGAGCGCTGGCCGCAACTGCGCCGCAGCCGCCGCGCCTGGTTCTCGATGGGCCTGGCCGGGGTGCTGCTGGGCTTGCTGGCCGTGCCGCTGCCCACGCGCATCTCGGCCGCGGCGCTGCTGCGGCCGCTGGAGCAGACGATTCTTTATGCGCCCGCGCATGCCCAGGTGGCCGAGCTGCCGGTGGCCGAGGGCACGCGCGTGGCCGCCGGCACGGTGCTGATGCGGCTGGACTCCGAAGACCTGGAGGGCCGGCGCAAGGCCACGCTGGCCAAGCTGGAGAAGCTGCGCTGGCAGGTGACGGCCGGCACCTTCGACGCCGAGCAGCGCGTGCAGTGGCAGGTGCTGCAGGAGCAACTGGCCACGGCCGAGGCCGAGTGGCAATCCATAGAGGCCGACGCCGCGCGCTATGCGCCGGTGGCGCCGTTCGACGGCGTGCTGCGCGACCTGGACCCGGAGCTGCGCCCGGGTGACTGGCTGATGCAGCGCGAGCCGCTGGCGCGGCTGGTGTCGGACAAGGGGCAGACCGTGGTGGCCTACCTGGACGGCGAGGACGTGGCGCGCATTGCCCCCGGCCACCAGGCGCGCTTTTACGCGGACGGGCTGGAAGGGCCCTTCGTCCCGCTGCAGGTGGAGCGCGTGGAGGCCGATGCCGCGCGCACCCTGCCGGAGCCGGAGCTGGCCGCCACCTTGGGTGGCTCGGTGCTGGTGCGCGAAAAGCATGGCCAGCTCTATCCCGAGCACGGCATCTACCGCGTGACCTTCAAGCTCGCCGGCGAGGCGGGCGCGCTGGCCGCGCAGTCCTGGCGCGGCAAGGTCGTGATCCACGGCGACTGGGCCTCGCCCGGCTGGCGCTACCTGCGCTCGGCCGTGGCGGTGTTCTGGCGCGAGGCGGGGTTCTGACGCCTGCATTGCAGATGTAATTTGCCGCGCCGCCCGCGTCATCGCCCCTGGCGGGCCGCCCTTCAAGCTCCAGTCTCCGAGCCTTGAAAGGAGAAGCCCCATGCAATCACGCCCTGATGCACGCGAGCTGCTGTTTCAGCCCGGCGCAGCCCTGTGCCCTGCCTGGACCCCCGCGGAAGCCGCGCAGGCGCTGCCGTCACTGGTGGCCCAGGCCTACGACCAGGCCGACCTGGCGCTGCGCGCCCAACTCCTGTCCTGCCTGCTGCAGCCCTGCGGGCCGCTGGCGCTGGCGGGCGTGGCCTCCGGCGCGTTCGGCGGCTTCCTGCAACGCGGGCCGGGGGTCTCGCTGAACGTGTCGCTGGACGACGCGCAGCCCTTCAGCGCCGAGCAGGTGCAGGAGCTGGCGAGCTTTGCCTTCCAGATCGACCCCGGCGTGCTGCTGCAGCTCGACCAGCTGCTCACCGACCATCCCCAGGCCACGCCGCCGCTGGAGCCGGATGCCGCTTCCCTGGACCAAGCGCTCCCCGCCCACGACGCGGCGTTGCGCATCCAGTAATTCCCACTCAGGGAGGATTTCACGATGGACAGCACAAGTGGCATGAGTGCAAGCGGCAAGCGAGCCGTGGCCGCGGCCCTGGCCTGCGCCGCGCTGGCGGCGCTGGCCAACATGCCCGCGGATCTGGAGCGGGCTGAAAGCGACCTGCGTGCCGGCCGCGTGGAGCAGGCGCAGGAGGTGGTGGGGGAGCAGTTGCACCTGCACCCGGCCGACGCCCGCGTGCACTTCGTCGCGGCCGAGTTGCGGGCGCGGCAGGGCGAGCGCGACCCGGCCCGCGAGGAGCTGGCCGCCGCCGAGCGCCTGGCGCCCGGGCTGCCCTTTGCCGACGCGCAGGCCGTGCAGGCCCTGCACCAGGCCCTCGACTCCACGGCGCTGGCTTCGCCCTTCTCGGTGGCGCTGCCCTCGCCGGACCATGCCGGCCAGCCCTGGAAGCTGTGGGTGGCGCTGGCCAGCGGCACGGCGCTGGCCTGGCTGCTCATGCGCCTGGTGCAGCCTGCGCCGCCGCCGGTGCGCGGGCGCAGGCCCGACCTCGCCGATCTGGCCGAGGCGCGCACGCAACTGCGCTCGGAGCAGGGGCAGCGCAAGGACTCCAAGGCCGAAGAGCGGGCCTGGCAGGACACCGTGCCCGGGTGGGACTGAAGTCCCGCCCGCGCCGCCACCGCGCTTCAGTACAGCGTTTCCACCGGCGCGGCGAAGAGGTAGCCCGCGCCGCGCTCGGTCAGGATGAGCGCCGGCTGCGAGGGGTTGGCCTCCAGCTTGCGGCGCAGCCGCAGGATCTGGACGTCTATGGTGCGGTCGTAGACCTCCGCGCCGTGCAGGCGCGAGAGGTCGAGCAACTGGTCGCGGCTGAGCACGCGCTGCGGCGCGGCGCACAGCGCGGCCAGCAGGTTGAACTCCTGGTTGCTGAGCTCGATGCGGCGCCCGTCCGGCGCGCTCAGGCGCCGCGTGCGCAAGTTCAACTCCCACCCGGCGAAGCGAAAGGCGCGGCGCTGCTCGTCGCGCACCGCCGCCACCTGCGCCGGCAGCCGGTAGCGGCGCAGCACGGCGCGTATGCGCGCCAGCAGCTCGCGCGGGCTGAAGGGTTTCGTGACGTAATCGTCCGCGCCCAACTCCAGCCCCATGACGCGGTCGGCCTCCTCGGCCTTGCCGGTGAGCAGGACGATGGGCACCGGCGCGCGCTCGCGCAGGCGCCGCGCCAGCATCAGCCCGTCCTCGCCGGGCAGGCGCAGGTCCAGAACCACCAGGTCGATGGCCTCGCGGTCGAAGGCCTCGAACAGCGCGCGGCCGTCGGCCACGGCCGTCACGCGGCACTCGTTGTCGCCCAAATAGCCCGCGAGCAGCTCGCGCAGGGCGGGGTCGTCGTCGACGACCAGAATGTGGGGCGGATTCACCGGGCCCGTGGGGACAGGCTCTTGCACCGTTTGCACCGTTTGCACCGCAGTCCTCCGGCAGGAAAGGCTGGCATGGCCATGGATGTGTTTTTGATCGTGCGCGACCGCCGACGCTGCGGCATGGACGGGCCATGACGGCACCGAGCGGTCACAAAACGGGACTTTACGCCCGCCGCGCGGCCGTGCCGCCGCCGCGCTGGCGCGACGTGGCGCGCCAGCGCGGCATGCTGCTGGCGCTGGCGATATCGCTGCTGATCGCGGCCTGGGTGGCCTTCAGCCTGCTGACGCTGCGCCAGCAAAGCCTGGAGAGCGAACTGCGCATGCTGGACGCGCTGTCCTCGGCGCTGGCCGCGCAGGCCGACGGCACGCTGGCCGTGGCCGACACCACGCTGCGCGCCACGGTGGACGAGCTCGCCGGCGGCGCCATCGTCCCCGGCAGCCCGCACGCGCAGGAGACGCTGCGCACGCGCGCCTCGGCGCTGCCCATGTTCCGCAAGCTGCTGGTGCTGGACGCGCAAGGGCTGGAGGTGGCCGCCTCCAACCGCCCCGTGCTGGCCGTGGCCAGCCACGCCGCGGCCACCTACTTCCGCCACGCGCGCAAGGCCGGCGGCGCGGGGCTGTACGTTGGGCTGCCGCAGTACGTCCCGGGGCTGGACGACCCGGTCATCCCGCTGTCGCGGCCCTGGCTGTCGGAGGACGGGCATTTCGTCGGCCTGGTGGTGCTGCTGGCCGACCCGGAGTTTCTCGATGCCGGCTTTGCCCGCGGCGCGCCCACGCGCGACACGGGGCTGGGCATCTACCGGCGCGACGGCGGCGTGCTCTCCGACGGGCCGGGCGAGAACAGCGCCAAGCTGCTGCCGCCGGCGCTGTCGCGGGCGCTGTGGGAGCAGCCGGATCCGGAGGCCGCGCGCATCGTGGAGGAGGGCGAGCGGCGGCGGCTGGTGGCGCCGCGGCTGCTGCAGCGCGCCCCGCTGCTGCTGGTGGTCACGCGCGACGCCTCGGCCGTGCTGGCGGGCTGGCGCGAGCACGCGCGGCTGGTGGCGGCCTTCGTGGCCTCGGCGCTGCTGGTGACGCTGGGCCTGAGCCTGCGCAACGCGCGCGAGCAGCAGTGGCGCCGCGCCAACGAGGCGGTGCTGGCCGCGGAGCGCGAGCGCGCCCTCTACGCCTTCCAGGCCGCGCGCGAAGGCGCCTGGGAGTGGGACCTGGCCACGGGCGAGACCTACATGTCGCCGCGCATGAAGGAGCTCATGGGGCTGGCACCGGACGAGCCCGCGCCGCGGGGCGAGGCGCTCGCCGCCCTGCACGGCATACACCCCGACGACGTGGCGCCGCTGCGCCAGGCCATGCAGGCGCACCTGGACGGGCGCTCGGCCGAGTTCAGCTTCACGCTGCGCGTGGACGCCGGCGCAGGCGCCTGGCGCCACGTGCGCTGGCGCGGCCGGTCGCTGCGCGATGGGGACGGGGCGCTGAGCCTGTTCGTCGGCACGGCCTACGACGTGAGCGCCGAGGTGGCCGCCGACCAGCAGGCACGCCGCCTGGACGACCAGCTGCAGCGCGCGCGCCGCCTGGAGGCGCTGGGCACGCTGGCCGGCGGCGTGGCGCACGACTTCAACAACATCCTGGCCGCGGTGCTGGGCTGGAGCGAGCGCGCGCGCGAGGCGGTGGCCGAGGGCTCGCCCATCGCGCGCCACCTGGACCACGTGCTGCAGGCCGGGCGGCGCGGCAAGTCGCTGGTGGAGCGGGTGCTGTCCTTCACCCGCAGCGGCGCGCGGGTGCGCCAGCCCTTCCGCGTGCAGCCGGTCATCGAGGAGGTGCTGGACCTGTTGGGCGCCTCCGTGCCGGCGCAGGTGCAGGTGCGGCGCGAGCTGGGCGCGCCGGACGCCGTGGCGCTGGGCGACTCCACGGCGCTGTTCGAGGCGACCATGAACCTCTGCAACAACGCGCTGCAGGCCATGCCCGGCGGCGGGGAGCTGTGCATCACGCTGGCGCAGGAAACGGTGAGCGAGCCGCGCGCGCTGTGGCAGGGGCTGCTGGCGCCGGGCCCGTGGCTGCGCCTGTCGGTGGCGGACACGGGCACCGGCATCGCGGCCGAAGCGCTGCCTCACCTGTTCGAGCCCTTCTTCACCACCAAGGGCCCGCAGCGTGGCACGGGGCTTGGGCTGGCGGTGGTGCATGGCGTGGTCAGCGACATGGGCGGCGCTATCGACGTGCACACGCGCCCTGGGCAGGGCGCGTGCTTCGAGCTGTACCTGCCGCTGGCACCGCAGGCCGTGGCGATGGAGGCCGGCGACGACAGCCACGTGCCGCGCGGCCAGGGACAGGTGGTGCTGGTGGTGGATGACGAGCCGGCGCTGGTGGAGCTGCTGGAGGAGCAGTTGGCCGAGCTGGGCTATGAGCCGCGCGGCTTCAGCGATGCGCAGGAAGCGCTGCGCGTGTTCACGGCCCGGCCGGGCGAGTTCGACCTGCTGGTGAGCGACCAGGCCATGCCGCGGCTAACCGGCGTGGAGCTGGCGCAGCGGCTGCTGCAGTTGCGCCCGGAACTGCCGGTGCTCATCGCCACGGGCTTCGGCGGGCCGGACTTCGAGGCCCGCGCCGAAGCCGCCGGTGCGCTGCAGGTCGTGCACAAGCCGCTGGAGCGCGCGGAGCTGGCGCGTGCGGTGGACCGCGCCTTGCGCCGGCCGCCGCCGCTGGGGATGAACCAGCGGCAGAAGGTGGGCTGAGCGCCTTGCCGGTGGCCTTGGGCGGTTGCATCGGACGTTGCACTTGAAACTTGTTTTGCGCCGGGTGCAGCCGCCATGCAATCCGGGGCGCCGATCCTGTGCTCACCGCATCACAGGAGCACGTTCATGGAACGGACGACAGGGATTGCAAGGACGGCACGGACGAGATGGGCGAAGTGGATCGCCGCGGCTTCCTTCGTGGCGCTGTCCGGTGGCGTGGCCGGCCTCACCGCGGCACAGGCCGCTGGCGAGCTGCCGGCCGCACAGCGCGTGGGCGGGGTGGAGGTGCTCACCGGCGGCGTGGGCCACGACGAGGCGCGCGCCATGGAGCTGGAGGCGCGGCGCTGGCCGCTGGCGCTGGAGTTCGCGGTGAAGGACGGCCCCCATGCGGAGTTCGCCGCCAACGTTGCGGTGCACGTCCGCGATGCGCGCAACCGCAGCGTGCTGGAGTCCACCGCCAGCGGCCCCTTCCTGCTGGCGCGGCTGGCGCCGGGTGACTACAAGGTGGACGCCACCTTGCGCGGCCACACCTTGCAGCGCGAGGTGCACGTGTCGGCCGGACAGACGGCCCACGTGCTGCTGCTGTGGCCGCAGGGCGTGGACATCGCGGCGCCTTGATGGCCGGCACGGAGCGCGCACGTGGCGCTGACCGGCACCGGGGATTGACTTTCCACGCGCGTGGTCTGCGGCCCGCGGTGAAGGCCGGGGCCCGCTCAGGCCGCCGTGCCGCGCGTAAGCACGCGGCGCGCGTTGTCGTGGAAGAAGCGCTGCAGCACGGCGTCCTTGAAGCCCAGTTGCTGCGCGTCCTCGATGCTCTGGCGTATGGGCCGGAAGGGGTAGGAGGAGCCGAACAGCACCTGGTCGCCCAGGCAAGTGTTGGCGGCCTGGACGATCACCTCGCTGCCGGGCAGGAAGAGGTACATGTCCGGCACCAGGAACACGTTCTCGTGCCGAAAGGCCACGCCCACGAGCTGCTGCACATTGGGCCAGTAGCCGTGGAAGGCCACGATGCGCAGCCGGGGGAAAGCCGCCGCCACGCGCGCCAGCGGCGCCGGGTCGTTGAAGCGGTGGTCCGGCGTGGTCGGCCCCGACATGAGAAACACCGGCACGCCCAGCGCCGAGAGTTGCTCGTAGACGGGGAAGTACAGCGGATCGTCCGCATGCCGCGCGGGCTCACCGAAGCCGGGCTCGATGTCCACGCCCGCCAGCCCAAGCCCATTCACGGCACGGTTGATCTCGTTGGCCGTGGCCGCCGGCCCAAGCAGCGCGGGCTCCACGGCACCTATGCCCACCAGGCGCGCATCGGTGCGCACGATCTCGTGGATGCGGTCGTTGGTCAGGTGCTGCGAGGGCGTGTGCCGCCCGACGACCACGGCCTGCGCCAGGCCCGCGTCGGTGATCTCGGCAATGAAACCCTCGTGCGTGCGCGAACGCGCGTAGTGCTCCGGGTCGCCGCGCGTGCCCACGCGCTGGTTGAGCCAGCGCGCGACGCCGTTGGCCGCATTGCCCGGCGTGGCGCCGAAGAAGTCGTGCAGGTAGGCCGGCCTGCAGCGCATGTCGATGACGGGGACGCTCATGCTGCTCAGGCCGCCTTGCGCTGCACGTCCGCCACGGTGGCCTGGCCGCCCTTGCCGGCGGCGCGCACGTCGAAGGCGCCGCCGGTGAGCACCTTGTCGCGCAGCGTCACGGGCTGCTTGCCCGGCAGCAGCGGGAACACCAGCTCGGCAAAGCGGATGGCTTCCTCCAGGTGCGGGTAGCCGGAGAGCACGAAGCTGTCCACGCCCAGGTCGGCATATTCCTTGAGGCGGGCGGCGACGGTTTCGGGGTCGCCGACCAGTGCCGTGCCGGCGCCGCCGCGCACCAGGCCCACACCGGCCCACAGGTTGGGGCTGATCTCCAGCTTGTCGCGGCGCCCGCCGTGCAGCGCGGTGATGCGCTGCTGGCCCACGGAGTCCATCTTCGCGAAGTTGGCCTGCGCGGCCTGGATGTCCTCGTCCGTGAGCCGGCTGATGAGGCTGTCGGCCGCGGCCCAGGCCTCGGCGTTGGTCTCGCGGACGATGACGTGCAGCCGCACGCCGAAACGCACCGTTCGGCCCTGCCTGGTGGCACGCGCACGCACGTCGGCAAGCTTTTCGGCCACGGCCGCGGGCGGTTCGCCCCAGGTCAGGTAGGCATCGACGTGCTTGGCCGCCAGCTCGTGCGCCGCGGGCGAGGAGCCGCCGAAGTACAGCGGCGGGTACGGCGCGCTTTCCGGCTCGAAGAAGTTCCTGGCGCCCTGAATGTTGAAATGCTTGCCCTCGAAATCCACGGTCTCGCCCTGCAGCAGCCGCTTCCAGACGGTGAGGAACTCGTCGGCCACCTCGTAGCGTTCGTCGTGCCTGAGGTGCACGCCCTCGGCGGCCAGCTCGGCCGCGTCGCCGCCGGGCACCACGTTGAGCAGCAGCCGGCCGTGCAGTGCCTGGTCCAGCGAGGCGGCCTGGCGTGCCGAGGCCGTGGGCCCGCTGATGGAGGTGCGCAGCGCCACCAGCAGCTTGATGCGCTGCGTCACCGGCACCAGGCTGGAGGCGACCACCCACGGGTCCAGGCAGGACGCGCCCGTGGGGATGAGCAGCCCGTCGTAGCCCAGGTGCTCCGCCGTCACAGCGATCTGGCGCATGTACTCGCTGCTGGCGGGGCGGCCGAAGTCGGACTTGCCCAGGTAGCGCGTGTCGCCGGAGGTGGGCAGGAACCAGAAGATGTCGAGGCTCATGGAGATGGCGTTTTGTGGGTGTGTGGAGGAGTCAGGAATAGGACGTCGGCGCCGGGTGCTCGCCCAACAGCGCGTGGCGGCCCAAGTCGCGCAGCTTGTAGTCCAGCGGGTCGTGCAGGGTGTGCACGCGGGCGTTGCGCCAGAAACGATCCAGCCCAAGCCGCGCGGTGGTGGAGCCCGCACCGGTGAGCTCGAAAATCTGGGAGCTGACCTCGATGGCCGCGCGGTGCGCCACGGCCTTGGCCTGGGCCACGGCGATGGCCACGTCGCCCCGCTCGGCCGCGGTGAGCGCGTCGCCGCGGGCCAGGGCCTGGTCAAGGCCTTGCGCCGCGATGTCGGCCAGCACTTCGGCCGGCCGCACCCGCACGGACAGCTCGCCATAGCGCTGCTGCACGTAGGGGTCGTCCACGGCGCGGAACACGCCGGAGGCGAAGAAGGGCCGTGACGACTCCCGCGTGTAGCGCAGCCCCTGCGCCAGCGCGCCCTGGGCGATGCCGGCGTAGAGGTTCACCAGGATGAGCTGCGCGATCTGCGCGCGCAGCGTGGCGCGCGGCGACAGCACGGTGCCCGGCCGCACCAGCACCTCGTGGTCGCCCACGTGCACGGCGTTGAACTCCACCGTGCCGCTGTCGGTCTGCTTCTGGCCGAAGGCGTCCCAGTCGCTGCGTATGGTCACGCCCGCGCTGCGGCTGGGCAGCGCAGCGATCAGCAGGGCCTGCGAGGGCTCGTGCCAGGCCGAGAAGGTGAGCATGTCCGAGCCCACGGAGCCGGAGCAGTAGCTTTTGGGGCCCTGGATGCGCCAGCCGCCGTCGCCTGCTGGAGTCGCCAGCGTGCGCTTGTCATTGGGGTTGAGCGCGTTGCCCCAGAACAGGCGCTTGTCCACCGTGGGCCGCAGGAACTGGGCGTGCTGCGCAGGCGTTCCGTACAGCAGCACGGTGGCGACCTGCAGGTGGTGGAAGGCGTAGACGTGGGCCAGCGCGCTGTCCACCTGCGCCAGCCGGCGCAGGCCCTTGAAGAACAGCGCATACGGGTGGCCCAGACCGCCGTGCTCGCGCGGGATGGTCAGCCTGAGCAGCCCGCTGTCGCGCAGGAGCTTGCGCTCTTCGTGGGCGTGGCCGCCGCGCTGGTCGCGGGCGATGGCGGTTTCGTCCAGCGCGTGGGCCAGTGCTTCGGTTGTGCGGTCAACCTCTGCCGGGTCGGCCAGCAGGGCGGCGCCGGCATTCCTGTTGTCGTTGGACATCTTCCGACTGCTTCATTGTTCGAATGAAGGCAGTCTAGAAGTCGCACTTGGGCGCCAACAACGACGCATTCCGTCCGTGCTTATGCGCGGAATTCCAAAGTGCGGCGGGCTGGTTCAGGCTGGTGCGGCCTGTGGCTCCTGGGCGCGCGCGTGCAGGTACTCCACCATGCGGCGGGCCGCGGGCTGCAGCGTGTCGAAGTCGCGGAAGCACACGATGAAGCGGCGGTGGGCCCAGTCGTCGGCCAGCGGCAGCACGCGTATGCCCAGCATGGCGGCGTAGCGCTGGCCCACTTGCGCGGGGACGACGCTGATGGCCAGCCCCGCGGCCACCACGCGCAGCGCGGCGTCGAAGTTGGAGACGATGGCCCGATACGCGACGGCACCGCCGGATTGCCCCGCGGCGCGTTGGAGCAGGGCGTGCACGGCGGCCGAGGGCGGCAGGCCCACGTGCTCGTGGCCCAGCGTCTGGTCAAAGCGCAGGCGCTCCTCGCGAGCCAGCGGGTGCTGCGGGTGCACGGCCAGCGCGAGCTGGTCGCTGTGGTAGGGGCGGTGCTGCAGGCCCGATACATCCACGTTGTCCCAGCACACGCCCACGCTGGCCGTGCCCTCGCGCAGGCCGCGCACGATGTCGCGCGAGAGCTGCTCCTCGATGTCCACGCGGATGTCGCGATGTTCGGCCTCGCGCATGAAAGCCGCCACGTCGTCCAGCAGCGTCTCGGCGATGGCCGAGGCCGAAGCCGCCAGCCGCACCTGGCCCTTGATGCCGCCGCTGAGCGCGGCCACGTCCTGCTCCAGGCGCTCCAGCGTGAACAGCAGCGTGCGCGCATGCTGAAGCAGCGCTTCTCCCGCGGGCGTGGGTAGCACGCCGCGCCGGCCCCGCATGAGCAGCGGCGTGCCCAAGGCCTCTTCCAACTGCGCGATGCGTTTGCTGATGGCCGAAGGCTCGATGTGCGACTGCTCCGCGGCGCGCTTGATGTTCTGGTGCTCGCACACGGCCACCAGCAGGCGCAGCGACTTGATGTCCAGGTCTTTCACGTCTGTCGCCCTCCAACTCGTTTAGAGATTCCAAAATGGAAGTTCTGCGCTTCCAAAATACCATTTGTGGAAGATCATGGAATCTCTCACAGTCTTGTCCAACGCCCGCTGTCCAGGGCGGTGCTGGAGACAAGCCGCATGTCCGCTATTCCCTCGAACGTCGTGATCCGCGAAGTCGGCCTGCGCGACGGCCTGCAAAGCATTCAGACCATCGTGCCCACCTCGCGCAAGCTGCAGTGGATTCGCGAGGCCCACGCCGCCGGGCAGACCGAGATCGAGGTCGGCTCCTTCGTCCCGGCCAGGTCGCTGCCGCAGCTCGCGGACACGGCCGAGCTGGTGGCTTATGCCAAGGCGCTGCCGGGCCTGTTCACCTCGGTGCTGGTGCCCAACCTCAAGGGCGCGGAAAAGGCGATCGAAGCCCAGGCCGACCTGCTGCTGGTGCCGCTGTCGGCCAGCCACGCGCACAGCCTGGCCAACCTGCGCAAGACGCCGGACGACGTGGTGGCCGAGGTGGCGCGCATACGCGCCGCCCGCGACGCGGCGGGCAGCAAGACGCTGATCGAAGGCGGCATAGGCACCGCCTTCGGCTGCACGCTGCAAGGCGAGGTCCGGCCCGCCGAGGTGCTGCGCTGCATGCAGGCGCTGCTGGACGCCGGCTGCGACCGCGTGAGCATCGCCGACACCGTGGGCTATGCCGACCCGCGCCACGTGCGCGAGCTGTTCGCCCGAGCGCGCGACATCGCCGGCGAGCGCTTCTGGTGCGGCCATTTCCACGACACGCGCGGCCTGGCCCTGGCCAACGTGTGCGCCGCGCTGGAGGTGGGCGTGAACCGCTTCGACGCCACGCTGGCCGGCATAGGCGGCTGCCCGCATGCGCCGGGCGCCAGCGGCAACGCCGCGACCGAAGACCTGGCCTTCATGCTGGAGAGCATGGGCATGGGCACGGGCCTGGACATCGAAAGGCTGCTGGCGCTGCGCGCGCAAGTGGCCGGCTGGCTGGAGGGCGAGACGCTGCACGGCACGCTGTGGCGCGCCGGCCTGCCCAAGACGTTCGAACCTGCCGCGGCCGCCGCGGCCTGAACCACGCTTTCCGGGAACCCTTGTCATGAGCACCACCAACACCGCCACCACCGGCCTGCCGCTTGAAGGCGTGCGCGTCATCGAGTTCACCCACATGGTGATGGGTCCGACCTGCGGCATGATCCTGGCCGACCTGGGCGCCGAGGTCATCAAGATCGAGCCACCCGGCGGCGACAAGACGCGCAAGCTGCCCGGCCTGGGCATCGGCTTCTTCCGCAGCTTCAACCGCAACAAGAAGAGCGTCGTCCTCGACATCAACACGCCGCAAGGCCACGCGACGGCGCTGGAGCTGATCGCCCAGTGCGACGTGATGCTGGAGAATTTTCGACCGGGCCTCATGGCCAAGCTGGGGCTGGACTACGCCTCGCTGTCAGCCAGGTACCCCAAGCTCATCTACGTTTCGCACAAGGGCTTCCTGCCCGGCCCCTACGAAAAGCGGCTGGCGCTGGACGAGGTCGTGCAGAACATGGCCGGCCTGACCTACATGACCGGTCCCAAGGGCCGGCCGCTGCGCGCGGGCACTTCGGTCAACGACATCATGGGCGGCATGTTCGGCGCCATCGGCGTGCTGGCCGCGTTGCAGGAGCGCCACCGCACGGGCCGGGGCCAGGAAATCCAAAGCGCGCTGTTCGAGAACTGCGTGCTGCTGGCCTCGCAGCACATGCAGCAGTTCCTCATGACCCACGAGCCGCCGCCGCCCATGCCCTCGCGCGTGTCGGCCTGGAGCGTGTACGACGTCTTCACGCTGGCCGGCGAGGAGCAGCTCTTCATCGGTGCCGTGAGCGACAAGCAGTTCCAGACGCTGTGCCGCGTCCTGGCCCGCCCGGACCTGGCCAACGACCCCGAGCTGGCCACCAACGCGCAGCGCGTGGCGGTGCGCGCGCAACTGCTGGCGCAGTTGGGCGAAACGCTTGCGCACCACCACGTGGCCGACCTGATGCCCGCGCTGGAGGCCGCCGGCCTGCCTTATGCCCCCATCGTGCGGCCGGACCAGCTGGTCAACGACCCGCACCTGATCGAATCCGGCGGCCTGGTGGACATGCCCACCGACGACGGCGACACGACCAAGGCCGTGCTGCTGCCGCTGCTCATGGGCGAGCGCCGCTTGGGCGTGCGCCACGCGCTGCCCAAGGTGGGCGAGCACACCGAAGAAGTCCTGGCTCGCCTGGCGAAAGAGACGGCCGAGTAAGCCGCAACGCCTGCCGACGACGACATCAACAGGAGACAAGCATGCAGATTTCAATTGGGCGCCGCGCCCTGGTGACCGGTGCGGCCGCCGCATTCGCCCTCGCTGCGCTGCCCGCGCTGGCGCAGAACGACAAGCCGCTGCGGGTGATCCTGCCCGTGGGCACGGGCTCGGGGGTGGACGCCATCATGCGCGCCATGGGCCCGGCCTTCTCCAAGGCGCTGGGCCAGCCGGTGGTGATCGAGAACCTGCCCGGCGCCGGCGGCATCACGGGCACGCAGGCCCTCATCAAGGCCGCGCCGGATGGGCTGACCCTTGGCGTGGTGTCCAACAACCACGCGGTCAATCCCAGCATCTACAAGAAGATGCCCTATGACTCGCTGGCCGACATCACGCCCATCACCGTGGGCGGCGCCACGCCTTTCGTGCTGGTGGCCAACGCCCACCGCGTGCCGGCTAAGAGCGTCAAGGACTTCGTTGCCCTCCTCAAGTCCAAGCCTGACGCCTACAGCTACGCGTCGTCGGGCAACGGGACCATCCTGCACCTGGCCGCGGCGATGGTGCTGGACGAGGCCGGCGCCAAGGCGCTGCACGTGCCCTACAAGGGCGTGGGCCCCATGGTCACGGACCTCGTGGGCGGGCAGGTGGACTTCGGCGTGGTTGCCGTGCCCTCGGCCGCGCCCCACATCAAGAGCGGCGCGCTGCGCCCCCTGGGCGTGACCGGCAAGGAGCGCGTCGCCGCGCTGCCTGACGTGCCCACCGTGGCCGAGCAGGGCCTGCCCGGCGTGGACGTGGCCGGCTGGTTCGCCTTGGTGGGGCCGGCCAAGCTGCCGCCGGAGTTGGTCAAGCGCTTCTACAACGCCTTCGTCGCCGCGGCCAACACGCCGGAAGTGAAGCAGGCCATGGAGAAGCAGGTGACCATCCTCAACCCCATGACGCCGGAGGCTTCGGCCCAGTTCTTCCGCACCGAGCAGGAACGTTACGCGCGCATCGTCAAGCGCGCCAACGTCACCATGGAATAAGGAACGGCCATGACTCAGTACCGCTTGGGCGACAAGGCCCCCGGCGTCGCGGCCGGCGCCTTCGTCGCCCCCGACGCCACGCTGGTGGGCGACGTTCGCGTCGGCCCGCAGGCCAGCATCTGGTTCCAGGCCGTGGCGCGCGGCGACAACGAGCCCATCGCCATAGGCGCCTTGTCCAACGTGCAGGAAGGTGCCGTGCTGCATGCCGACCCGGGCTATCCGCTCACCATAGGCGAGCGCGTCACCATAGGCCACCAGGCCATGGTGCACGGCTGCACCATTGGCGAGGGCTCGCTCATTGGCATACAGGCCGTGGTCCTCAACGGCGCCAGGATAGGAAAACACTGCCTGGTGGGCGCGGGCGCCGTGGTGACGGAGCACAAGGAGTTCCCGGACCGCAGCCTCATCCTGGGCGCGCCGGCCAAGGCCGTGCGCCAGCTCAGCGACGAGGACGTGAAGCAGCTCGAAGCCAGCGCGGCGGACTACGCCCGGCGCGCTGCGCTGTTCGCCTCGCAACTGGAGCGCGTGGGCTGAGCGCCCGCGGCCAAGGATTCGCCATGCAAGCCGCGCCCGCTGCATCGCCATCGCCCGTCGTCTTGCGCGAAGTCGGCCTGCGCGACGGGCTGCAACTGCTTGCCCGGCCGGTGCCGACCGCCTTCAAGTGCGACTGGATACTGCTGGCCTACGCCGCCGGCGTGCGCCATGTGGACGTGGGCACCTACGCCGACGCGCAGCGCCTGCCCGCCATGGCCGACACGGCCGAGGTGGTGGCCTTCGCCACCACGCTGCCGGCGCTGCGCGTGTGCGTGCAGGTGCACGACGCCGAGGGCGCGGCCCGCGCTTTCGACGCCGGCGTGGCCCTGGTGACGCTGCCGGTGGCCGCGAGCGACCGCTACGGCCACGCCAGCGTGGGCCGCGACGCGGCGGGCATGCTGCGGGAGCTTGGGCGCATCCACGCCCTGCGCGAGCAGCGCGGCGTCGCCACCCGCATCGAAGCCGGCATAGGCACGGCCTTCAGTTGCGCACGCCTTGGGCCCACGGACCCGCAAGCCGTGCTCGCGCTGGTGCGCGAGTGCGTCGCCCTGGGCGTGGACCAGATAGGTTTGGCGGATACCTTCGGTCATGCGGAACCCGCGTCGGTGCTGGACCTGTTCCGGCGCGCACGCGAGGCCACCGGCGGCTGCATGCTGAGTGCCCATCTGCACGGCGGCGATGACGACCAACTCGCCGCCGTGCAGGCGGCGCTGGACGCGGGCGTCACGCACCTGGACGCCTCGCTGGCCGGCATGGGCGGCAGCCGCCTGGTGCCGGGCACGCAGGGCAACGTTTGCCTGGAAGCCGTGGCCGCGCTGCTGTTGCGCCGTGGCGTACCGGCCGGCCTGGACCTGGCGACGCTGCAGGAGTTGCGCCGCTTTGCCGGCGCCCGCCCGGACGCCTACGCGCTCTTCGGCGCCGTGGGCCGCGCGGCGGAAGAGGCCAGACGCCGCTACCCGCTGGACCTGGCCGCGCGGTGAAGCGGCAGGCTCAACAAACCATGTGCACCTTTGCCCTCTTCATCGGCGAGCACCTGGCGCGCAGCGTGCGCGGCAAGCCCTGCGCGCCACCGGCGGCCCACGCCTGCGCTGACCTCCACTCCCGTTTCAACACAAGCATTCACCGGAAATCATCATGGCCGACCTGTTTGACAATCCCATGGGCCTC
>NZ_BCTC01000119.1 GCF_001571085.1 Azohydromonas lata NBRC 102462 | reverse complement strand
CGCCGTGCGCAGCGTTTCCTGGCACTGCGCCACGCCGCAGGACACGGCGATGACTTCCGTGGCCACACCCTTTTCCTTGAGCCGGACCGCCTCTTCAATGGCGATCTCGTCGAAGGGATTCATGCTCATCTTCACACCGGCGAGGTCCATGCCCGTCCCGTCGGACTTCACCCGCACCTTCACGTTGTAGTCCACCACCCGCTTCACGGGCACCAGCAACTTCATGGCGTCTTCCTCAAGGTTGGAGATAGGTTGTCTTCACGCTCGTGTAGAACTCGGCGGCATAGCGGCCCTGCTCGCGCGGCCCATGGCTGGACCCCTTGCGTCCGCCGAAGGGCACGTGCGCGTCCACACCGGCGGTGGGCGCATTGATCATCACCATGCCTGCCTGCAGTTCCCGCTTGAAGCGCGCCGCCATCTTCAGGGACGTCGTGCACACGCCTGCCGACAACCCGAATTCGGTGTCGTTCGCCACGGCCAGCGCTTCATCGGCGTCGTGCACGCGGATGACGCTGGCCACCGGGCCGAAAATTTCCTCGCGGTTGATCCGCATGTCGCTGCTGGTGCCGGTGAACAGCGCCGGCTGCAGGTAGTACCCGGGCTGGCCGTCGATGCTCTCCAGCGCCTGGCCGCCGAAGGCCAGCGTGGCCCCCTCGTCGCGGCCGATGGCGACGTAGCGCAGGTCCTGCTCAAGCTGCTGCGCATCGACCACCGGCCCGATCACGGTGCCGGCCCTGCGCGCATCGCCCACCTTGAGCGTGGCCAGCTTGGCCAGCATCGCGTCCACGAAGCGGTCGTGGATGCCGGCACTCACCACCAGGCGCGAACTGGCCGTGCAGCGCTGCCCCGTGCTGAAGTAGGCGCCGTTGATGGCGCAATTCACGGCCACGTCGAGGTCGGCGTCGTCGAGTATCACCAGCGGGTTCTTGCCGCCCATCTCCAGCTGGAACTTGGCCATGGCACCGGGGCGTGTCACGCAGGCGGCAGCCACCTTGCGCCCGGTGGCTTCGGAGCCGGTGAAGGTCACGGCCGCCACGCGCGGGTCGCCCAGCAGCGTGTCGCCGATGTCGCGCCCGCGGCCCATCACCAGGTTGAACGCGCCGGCCGGCAGCCCGGCGCGGCTGAGAATCTCAGCCAGTGCCCAGGCGCTGCCAGGCACGAGCTCGGCCGGCTTGAACACCACCGTGTTGCCGTAGGCCAGGGCCGGCGCAATCTTCCACGCCGGAATGGCGATGGGAAAATTCCATGGCGTGATGATGCTCACCACGCCCACGGGTTCCCGCGTGATCTCCACGCTCATGCCCGGTCGGGTGGAAGCCAGCAGCTCGCCCGGAATGCGCAGCGCCTCGCCGGCGAAGAACTTGAAGATCTGCGCCGCGCGCATCACCTCGCCCGCGGCGTCGGTGAGTGCCTTGCCCTCCTCGCGCGCCAGCAGATCGGCCAGCTCCGCCTTGCGTGCGGCAATCTCGCTGCCCACGGCGTCGAGCACGTCGGCGCGCTGCTGTGGCGTGGAAGCCGCCCACTTGGGCAAGGCCACATGCGCTGCGGCCACGGCATCGAGCGCCTGCGCCTGGCTGGCGCGCGCGTACAGGCCGATCACGTCGCGCGTGTCGGAGGGGTTGATGTTCTCTGCCGCAGGGCCGCCCTCGACCCACTCTCCGGCGATGTAGTTGAGCTTGATGTCCATGTGTTCAGGCTTCCGGGTACAAGCCGTGCACGCGGCCGAAAAGGCGCGTGAGGCCCAGCAGTGCATTGATGTTGGGCATGGGCATGCCCAGTCGGCCACCGATCTCGTGCACCGCACCCACGATGGCGTCGAGCTCGATGGCGCGCCCGGCCTCCACGTCCTGCAGCATCGAGGTCTTGAAGGCGCCGAGCTTGGCGGTGAGGACGGAGCGCTCCTCGGCGCTTTGGCTGATGGCGCAACCGATGCGCTCGCCAATGGCCGCGGCTTCCTGCATGGCGGCGTGGCAGAAGTTGCGCACCAGCGGATCGGCCAGCACGCGGTCGATGGTGGCACCGGTGATGGCGCTCACCGGGTTCATCGTCAAGTTGCCCCAGAGCTTGTACCAGATGTCGTTGCGAACATCGGCCGAGTTCGTGACGTTGAACCCGGCGTACGTGAGCAACTGCGCCAGGGCCTGCACGCGCTCGCTCGTGCCGCCGCGCGGCTCGCCGATGATCAATCCATCGCCCATCTTGTGCTGCACCAGGCCGGGCGCGGACGTGGAGGTGGCGGCGTGCACCACGCAGCCGATCACGCTCTCGGCCGCAATGGCCCGCGCGATGGCGCCGCCGGGGTCCACGCTCTGCAGCGGCGCCTCGAAGCCGGGCAGTCCCTGGCAGAACCACCAGGGCACCCCGTTCATCGCCGGCAGCACCCGCGTGCCGGGGCCCAGCAGCGGCGCGATGTCCTGCGCCACGGCCGTCAGCGCCGGGCCCTTGACCGCGATGACGACCAGGTCCTGCTCGCCCAGATCCGCAGCCCGGTCGCTGGCGCGCACCGGTGCCGTGATGCGGCCCTGGGCCGTGTCCATGCGCCAGCCATGCTCGCGCAGCGCCGCCAGCGTGGCGCCGCGCGCGATGGCGCTGACCTGCGCTTGGCCGGCCGCGGCCAGCCGCGTGCCGATGAACCCGCCGATCGCGCCCGCGCCAACGATGCAGACCTTCATCGCGTCGCCTCCTTGGCCTGGCGCAGGTTGTCCTTGAAGCGATCGGGCACCCGCTCGTCGAAGCCCAGCGCCACGCGACGGACTTCCGGGCTGTCGGTGGGCGCATGGCCCACGCCCAGCGCCGCGGCGCGCGGCGCGTCGATGGCGGTGACGGTGCCGCTGACGCGACCCAGGCCCGTGATCTCGCACTCCACGACCTGGCCCGGATCGACGCTGCGCGAGTGGCAGGGCGTGCCCATCAGGATCACGTCGCCGGGCAGCAGCGTGATGTGGCGCGCGATGTCGGCGATCACGTAGTGCGGCCCCCAGATCGTCTCCTCGCCGATGTGCGCTTCCTGCACCACCAGGCCGTTGACGTAGGTGCGCAGCGTCTGCTCGAACAGGTTCACGCCGCGCACGATGCCCGGGCCGATGGGCAGCAGCGTGTCGGCGCCCTTGACGCGCAGCATCGAGCCCTGGTCGGTGTCGCGGAAGTCCTGCAGCCCCATGTCCAGCGCCGGGCAGAAGCCCTCGATGCAATCCCACGCCTCGTCCGGCGTCACGTTGCGGCAGGTGCGCGAGATCACCACCGCGTACTCGCCTTCGTAGTTGAGGTACTTGCAGTCGGCCGGCTTGAGGATCTGGCCCTTGTGGCCGTTGAGTGCCGTGGCCGGCTTGGTGAAGTAGGTCGGCGTCTCGGTGGGCCGGGCCTTGTTGCGCGTCTCGAAGCTGCGCGAGCTGTACGAGATGTGCACCGCAATGATCTTGGACGGGTTCACCGGCGGCAGGTACGTCGCGCCCTCGGCATCAAGCACCCGGCCGTCGTCCAGGCGCAGGCGCCCATCGTCGTCCATCGTGCCCCAGAAGGCACTGCCGCCCACGAGCACGCGGCGGCGTTCGACACGCGGGCCGCACATCACGGCGGGCAGTTCCTTGAACGAAAATTCGAAGTTCATGCTGCGCTTCCCTTGGTGTCAAACCACATGTGGATGTTGCCGGTGCCACGGGCGTTTTCGTAGGCCGACAGCGCCTCGCCCTTGGCACGGCAGGCCGCGCCGCCCATCGCGCCGACCATCTGCAGGTAATGGGCGCCGAAGGCTTCCCAGGGCAGCTTGCGGTACTCGTTGTCCCAGCGCTCCAGGACCAGGTCGTGGCGGCCCTGCCTGAACAGCTCGATGGCGCCCTTGTCGCTCTCGATGTTCTCGGGCCGCGACACGTTGCTCTCGTGGAAGATGCGCGGATGCTTGGGCTGCCACTCGATGTCGTTGAACTTGTGGCTCAACGCGCCGGAAGCCAGCATCACGACGCGCAGGTCGCTGCGGCGGATGGCCTCACCGATGGCCTCACCCGATTTCACGAAGTGTGGCCACTCGCAGTTCTGGCACGAGCTCACGCTGACCACGGGCGTGTCGCTGAGCTCCAGGCGCAACTGCTTGATGAGGTTGATGGTGGCGTACTGCCGGCCCAGCTCGGGGTTGCAGACGGCGCGGTTGTAGCCGCCCTGCTCACGCGAAACGGCCTCGATGGCCAGCGCCAGCTCGGGGTGCCCGCGGTAGTCGTAGGGCACGCCGTGCAGGTACCACGGCATCTCGTCGGAGATGTAGGTGCCCTGGTAGCGCTTGCCGCCATCCACCAGGTGGTAGCCGGTGGTGAACCAGTGCGAGTCCAGGATCATCACCACGTCCGGCTGCGCCGCCGTGATCTTGTCGCGCAACCGCGCGAAGCCGGCAATCAGGTCCGAGTCCTCGCCGGCGCCCATGGCGCGGCGGAACTCCTCGCACTGCATCAGGCCGGGGTGGTGCGAAACGATGGCTGCGCCAACGATCTGTCCCATGACGAAGTTTCCTTTGAATCGTTGAGGGGCCTCAGCGCTGGCTGAAGCTGGCCCGGAAAGGTTTCTTGGGCACCACGACATCCTTGATGTCGCAGAAGAACTCGAAGCTCCAGTCGCCGCCTTCACGGCCCACGCCGGAGCGCTTGATGCCACCAAACGGCGCGGCCAGGTCACGGATGCCGAAGCTGTTGACCCAGATGAAGCCGGTGCGCACGGATTGCGCCACCGCCGTGGCATGCGCCGTCTCGCCGTAGCACACGCCACCCAGCCCGTAGTCGGTGCCGTTGGCCAGCTCGATGGCCTCGTCGTCGCTGGCGAAGGTCTGCAGCGTGAGCACCGGGCCGAACACCTCGTTCTGCACGATCTCGTCGCTCTGCTTGAGGTTGGTGAGCATGGTGGGCCGCACGTACTGCGCGCCGAACGGATGCCGCTCGCCGCCCCACAGCACCTGCGCGCCGCCGGCCACCGCGCGCTCGACGAATCCCAGCACGCGCTCGACCTGGCGCGAATGGATGATCGGGCCGACCTCGGTGCTCTCCTCGCGCGGATCGCCAATGACCAGGCGCTCGACGTAGTCGCGCATGGCGGCAACGAACCGGCCGGCGATCTTCTCGTGGACGAGGAAGCGCGTGCCCGCCAGGCACACCTGGCCGGCGTTGCGGTACATCAGCGCGCCGGTGGCGGCGGCGTTGTCGATGTCCGCGTCCTCCAGCACGATGAAGGGGCTCTTGCCGCCCAGCTCCAGGCTGCAGGGCACGAGGTTGGCGCCCGCGGCCTGCGCGATCCACTTGGCGGTGGGCACGCTGCCGGTGAAGGACACGCGCGCGATGCGCGCATCGCTCACCAGCTTGGCTCCCGTGCCCGCGCCGCTGCCCTGCACGACGTTGAACACCCCCGGCGGCAGCCCGGCCGCGTGCGCCGCATCGGCCAGCAGCGAGCAGGTCAGCGGCGCCCACTCCGGCGGCTTGAGCACGCAGGTGTTGCCCGCGGCCAAGGCCGGGCCGAGCTTCCAGGTGGAGAGCATCAGCGGCGCGTTCCACGGCGTGATGATGGCCACCACCCCGGCCGGATCGTGGCGCACGATGTGGTGCGCCTGCTCGGTGTCGATGGGGCGGTCCTGCAGCTCCAGCGCATGCTGCGCGAACCAGGTGATGTTGAGCATGGCGCGCGGCACCACGCCATGGCGCATGCGCGACAGCAGCACGCCCGCGTCGTTGCTCTCCAGCCGGCAGAAGTCGTCGGCGCGCTTGCCGATCTCCTGGGCGAAGCGGTCCAGGTAGGGCTTGCGCTCGGCGGCCGTCATGCGCGACCAGGCCGGGAAGGCAGCCTGCGCGGCGCGGATGGCCGCGTCCACATGCTCGGCCGAACCCTCGCTGATGCGGCCCAGCAGCCGCTGGTCGATGGGGCTGTGCAGCTCGAAGGTTTGCGCGGAGGCCACGCGCTGGCCGCCGATGTAGTGGTCAGGCGACACGGCGACACCCGCCACGTCCAGCAAATTGGTCGTCATGGTGCTTCCTCTCGTCAGGCGTCAGCGGTGAACCCGATGGTCTTGATCAGCGGTGCCCAGCGCTCGGTGTCGTGCTTGAGCATGGCTGCCAGCTCGGCCGGGGTGGAGCCCTTGGCTTCCAGGCCCATTTGAGCCAGCGCCGCGATCACATCGGGAGCGGTCAGGGCCTTGCGTATGGCCACCGAGAACCGCTCCACCACCTCAGGCGGCGTCTTGGCCGGAGCGAAGATGCCGTGCCACTCGTCGTGCACAATGTCCTTGAAGCCCTGCTCCGCGAAGGTCGGCACGTTGGGCGCAAAGCGGCTGCGCGAGGGGCCCGACGTTGCCAGCAGGCGCACTTTGCCGGCAGGCAGATGCTGCAGGAACTCGCCCACGGGCCCGGACGCGGCCGCCAGTTGCCCGCCCACCAGATCCATGATCGCGGGCTGCGAGCCCCGGTAGGACACATGCTTGAGATCGATGGCCGCCGCCCGGCCGAAAAGCTCGCCCACGAAATGCGGTACCGAGCCGGCCGCGGGGCTGCCGAAGTTGGCATCGCGGGTGTTCGCCTTGCACCAGGCCACGAAGTCCTTGAGCGTGCGGACCGACTCCGGAACCATGGTGCCCACGGCAAAGCCGAAGTCGACGCGCACCACCTGCGACACCGGCGCAAAGTCGGTGAGCGGCGCGTAGGGCAGCTTCTTGTAGGTGTGCGGGTAGATGCCCAGCATGGACATGGGCGAGATGGCAAGCGTCTGCCCGTCCGCCGGCGCCGTCTTCAGCGCGGAGAGTGCGATCTGGCCGCCGGCGCCGGTGCGGTTTTCCACCACCACGCTCTTGGCCACGACGTCGCGAAGCTTTTCCGCAAGGCGGCGCGCGGTGACGTCGATGGTGCCGCCGGGCGCGAAGCCGGCATACAGCTTCACCGTGTCGAACAGCGGCTGGGCGCGAACGGCGGTAGCCAGCAGGGACAGGCCGCCGCCGGCGATCGCTGCAGAGGTACCGAGAAACTGGCGTCGTTGCATCGTCATCTTACTGTCTCCAGTCATTTGTCTTCGTGGGCCGGGAGGACCTTGCCGGGGTTCATGAGATTCAAAGGATCGAGTGCGGCCTTGATGGCGCGCATGAGCTTGAGCTCGACGGCGGACTTGTAGCGGGCCGACTCGTCGCGGCGCAGCACGCCCAGGCCGTGCTCGGCCGAGATGGAGCCGCCCGCGGCGGCTACCGCGTCGTGCACCAGGCGGTTGACCGGTGCCTCCAGTGCCACGAAAGCGGCCTCGTGCGCCTTGCCCAGCCTGTCCTCGGCGGGCGAGAGGTTGAAGTGCAGGTTGCCGTCGCCCAGGTGGCCGAAGACGACCAGCCGCACGCCGTCGAACTGCGCCTCGATCTCGCGGCTGGTGGCCTCGACGAAGCCGGCGATGGCCGAGATCGGCAGCGCGATGTCGTGCTTGATCGTCTTGCCTTCCGCGCCCTGCGACTCGGAGATGTCTTCACGCAAGGCCCACAGCGCGCGGAATTGCGCAAGGCTGCTGGAGAGCGCCGCGTCGGTGGCCAGCGCCTGCTCCAGCGCCTGCTCCAGCAGCCCTTCCAGGCCCGCGGCGGCTTGCGCCTCGCTCACCGGGTCGCTGACCTCCACCAGCACGTACCAGGGCGAGCGTTCGCTCAAGGGCAGGCGGGCCGCGTCCACGTGCTTTTCCACCAGCGTGATGCACGCGTCGCTCATCAGCTCGAAAGCCGTGAGGCTGGATGCCAGGCGCGACTGGGCCAGTTGCAGCAGCTCGACGGCGACTGCCGGCGACGGCACTGCGACGAAGGCCGCAGCCTGGCCTGCAGGCCTGGGAAAGAGCTTGAGCGTGGCGGCCGTGATGATGCCCAGCGTGCCCTCGCTGCCGATGTAGAGGTCGCGCAGGTCGTAGCCGGTGTTGTCCTTGCGCAGCGAGCGCAGGCCGTTCCAGATTTCGCCTTCGGCCGTGACCACTTCGAGACCCAGGCAGAGCTCGCGGGCGTTGCCCCAGCGCAGCACCTGCACGCCGCCGGCGTTGCTCGCCAGGTTGCCGCCGATGGTGCAGGTGCCCTGCGCCGCAAGGCTCAGCGGGAACAGCCGGTTCGCCTGCTCGACGGCCGCCTGTACCTCCTGCAGCGTCACGCCGGCTTCAACCTCCAGCGTGTTGTTGATCGTGTCGACCGCGCGCACCCGGGTGAGCCGCGTCAGCGACAGCACCAGGGCCTGGCCCGTGCCATCGGGGGTTGACCCGCCTGACAGGCCGGTGTTGCCGCCTTGTGGCACCACGGGCACGCGGTGCTCATGGCACCAGCGCAGCACGGCGGCCACGTCTTGCGCCGTGTCGGGCTGGGCCACGGCCAGGGCACGGCCGGTCCACTTGCCGCGCCAGTCGGTGAGGAAGGGCGCCATGTCGTGCGCTTCGGTGTGCAGGCGTCCGCTGAAGGCGGTGCGCAGCGTTGTGAGCTTCATCGCAGTCATTCCCGTCAATAGCCGCTGCCGGAAGCCGCGCTGGCAGGCGCCGCCTTGAATCGGGCAGCCAGGTCCCGCGTGCTCCGTGCCAGCAGCGTGGCGTCCACGCCCACGGCCACGAAGCGAGCGCCCAGGCCGATGTAGTGCCGCGCCGTGGTTTCGTCGGTGGCCAGGATGCCGGGCGCCTTGCCCGCAGCCTGGATGCGCCCAATGGCCGCGTCGATGGCAGCGCGCACCTGCGGGTGGCCGGGCTGGCCGATGTAGCCCATGGACGCCGACAGGTCCGCCGGGCCGATGAAGACGCCGTCCACGCCCTCCACTGCCGCGATCTCGTCCAGATGTTCCAGCGCCGCCGCCGTTTCCACCTGTACCAGCAGGCAAGCGCGCTCGTTGGCCTCGTGCAGGTACTGCGGGTACGAGCTCCAGCGCGAGGACCGCGCGAGGCCGCTGCCCACGCCGCGCACGCCAGCGGGCGGGTAGCGCATGGCCCTGGCCAGCTCGCGCGCCTGGGCGGCGCTTTCCACCATGGGCACCAGCAGCGTGGTGGCACCGATCTCCATCACCTGCTTGATGAGCGTCGTGTCACCCTGCGGAATACGCACCACCGGCTGCGCCGGATAGGGCGCCACGGCCTGCAGCGAGGCCAGCATGGAGCGCAGGTCGTTGGGACCGTGCTCACCGTCGATCAGCAGCCAGTCGAAGCCCGCGGTGGCGCACAGCTCGGCTGCGTACGGATCGGCCAGTCCGACCCACAGGCCGATTTGTGCGCCGGGCCGCGCGATGGCCTGCTTGAAGAGGTTGTTGGGCGTGCGCATGTCAGATGAACCGCACCGAGATGGAGCCCAGCGGGCCGTAGTCGGCGTGGAAGGTGTCGCCCGCGGCGCAGGGCACCGGCCGGATGAAGGAGCCGCCCAGCACGATCTCGCCCGCGGCCAGGCCTTGGTCATAGGCGCCAAGCTTGTTGGCCAGCCACGCCACGCCGTTGCCGGGATGGTTGAGCACCGCCGCGCCCAGGCCCGACTCCTCGATCACGCCGTTCTTGTAGAGCAGTGCGCCGGCCCAGCGCCAGTCCACCGCGTCGGGCTTCATTGGGCGGCCGCCCAGCACGATGCCGGCATTGGCGGCGTTGTCGGCAATGGTGTCGAGCACCTTGCGCGGCGCCTTGGTCTCGCGGTCGAATTGTTCGATGCGCGCGTCGATCAGCTCCAGCGCCGGCACGACGTAGTCGGTGGCATTGAGCACGTCAAAGAGCGTCACGCCCGGGCCTTTGAGCGGCTTGCACAGGATGAAGGCGAACTCGGCCTCGAAGCGCGGCACGATGAAGCGCGCCGCCTCCACTTCGCTGCCATCACGCAGCAGCATGTCGTCGAGCAGCGTGCCGTAGTCGGGCTCGGTGATCTGCGAGGCCAGCTGCATCGCACGGGAGGTCAGCCCGATCTTGTGGCCGATCACGCGGCGGCCTTCGGCCTGCTTGAGCTTCATCCAGGCGCGCTGAATGGCGTAGCTGTCCTCGATGCTCATGCCGGGATGGCGCTTCGAGAACTGTTCGACCTGGCTGCGGCTGCTTTCCGACCGGTGCAGCTCCTGCGCCAGCGCGGCGTGAATGGATGCGTCGAGCATGGTGTTGTCGTCTCCATGCAGGCCACGGCGGCCTGTGCTGTGTGTTGATGCAGCGCAAGTGTCCCGGCTCGCTTTAACAGCAACAAGCAATGATTTCTGTACAGTCGTCAACGTGAAGTTGATAATGGCGCCATGCCACTGAGTCGATTCACATTGCGGCAGTTGGAGGCCTTCGCGACGGTGGCCGAGCTGCACAGCTTCAAAGGCACGGCCGAACGCATGGGCCTGACGACCCAGGCGGTCAGCCAGCTCATCGCGGATTTCGAGGCCGTGCTGGGTTTTCGCCTCTTCGACCGCACGACGCGCCGTGTCGCGCTGACCGGCGCCGGGCGCGATTTCCTGGGGTCGGTGCGCACGGTGCTGCGCCACGTGCACGATGCCGAGAGCGCCGCCGAGGACGTGCGCCAGCGCGCGGCCGGCCTGGTGCGCGTGGGCGCGCCGATGGTGCTCGCCAGCACCGCGTTGCCCGCAGCCATCCGCACGTACACCGCGGAGCATCCCAAGGTGGTGGTGCGCATCCGCGACCTGCCCGTGGACAGCCTGATCGACAGCGTGTCCGCGGGTGACGTCGACTTGGCGGTAGGACCGGACCGAACCAGTGGGCAGGAAATCAGCAGCCAGGCCCTGTTCGACAGCCCCTGGGTGCTGTGGTGCTCACCCGACCACCCGCTTGCGCACTTGAAGCAGGTGCGCTGGGCCGACTTGCGGCATCACACGCTGGTGGCCGCGGGTCGCGACCATGAGCTCAGCGTGGCCCAGATGCGCGTCAACGCGCCCGAGGACACCCGCATCACGCCCGTGGACGTGGTGGACAACATCTCCACGGCACTGGGCATGGCAACGCAGGGCCTGGCCGCCACACTGGCGCCGGCGTATGTCGGCGTCATGGCCGCCCGGCTGGGACTGGTGATGAAGCGGGTGGTTGAGCCTGAAACGGTGCGCAAGGTATGCCTTTACCAGCCGCTGAATCGCACGCTGTCGCCTGCCGCAGAAGGCTTTGCCGAGTACCTGGCGCATTGGCTGCAGCAGTGGAGCGAAACGGACGTGACGGCAAAGCCTGCAGCCTGATCGTTCAGGCGGCCTAAACGACTGTGCAGAATTCATCGTTTGTTGCCGGGCGGCAGTCCACCCAAACTTCGTTGGTCCCTGTTCATGACAACGAAGGAGCAATCAATGGGTCAACTCGTTTTCGCCGCCAAGGTCACGCACATCCCGCGCATGGTGCTGTCGGAGCTGCCCGGCCCCCTGCACGGCTGCCGCGATGACGCCATCCAGGGCCTGCAGGACATCGGCCAACGCATCGTCGACAGCGGCGCTGACACGGTGGTCATTCTCGACACGCACTGGCTCAGCAACGCGGCCTATCACGTCAATGCCTGTGCCGACTTCCAGGGCGTGTTCACCAGCAACGAGTTTCCGACCCAGATCGAGGCGCTCGAATACGACCATGCCGGCAATCCTTCGCTGGCCAAGGCGCTTGCGGCGCAGGCCACCGAACGCGGCGTGCTGACCATTGCGCACGAAAACCGCAACCTGGGCCTGGAGTACGGCACGCTGGTTCCCATGCATTTCATGAAGCTGCGCCGGCGCGTCAAGGTGGTGTCGGTCTCGGGATGGCTGGCGTACTCCACGATCGACGAGAGCCGCCGCGTTGGCGCAGCCTTCCGCGAAGCCATCGAAGCCGGCGACGGCAAGGTCGCACTGGTGGCCAGTGGCTCGCTATCGCACCGTATCCACGACAACGCGGTCGTGTTCGACCGGCCCTACGAGACCAGCGACGAGTTCTTCCGCCAGTGCGATTTGCGCGCGCTCGACCTGTGGCAGCAAGGGCGCTGGAAGGAATTCAATGCCATGCTGCCGACGTACGCGCGCGCGTGCTATGGCGAAGGGTGGATGCATGACACCGCCATGCTGCTGGGCGCGCTGGGGGGCGACGACTATCAAGGCAAGGCCGAGATCGTGACGCCGTACTTCCTGGCTTCCGGAACGGGCCAGGTCAACGCGGTGCTGCCCCTGCGCTGACGCCAAGGCCCGGGCACACGGGTCCATGCCAGGGCTGGCTGGCGCTCCACTGCCCAAGCCACTGAGCCAGGAATTCGGCGAATGTCTGTGCTGCCGGCGATGCGGTGCGCCGAGCCGGACGGTAGAGGCACACCGCACGCTGGATTTCGGGCTCGACGATGCGCCGCATCACCAGGCCGAGTGATTGGGCCAGGCCGTTGACGTAGGCCGGTCCGAGCGTGGCCTTCAGCCCGCAGGCGGTCAGGCCCAACGCCGTGGTCACGTGCTCCACGATCTCCATGGGCGTGATGCGTTCATCGTCCGGCAGGTCGTGATGCATCTGCGCAACGCCCGACTCGTGATCGCGTCCGGCCGCCACCAGGGGATGGTCGCGCAGTTGAGGCCAGCGCACAGGGTCCTGCCGCGCCAGCGCATGCGACGGCGCGCACCACAGCACCCATGGGCTGGCGAACAAGGTCGTTCGCACCACGGCGTTTCCCACTGCCCGGTCGGGTCCGATCCCGAAGTCGACCTCGGTGTTGACCACGGCATCGCACAGGCGCTCCACCGTCGTGTCCTGAATGTGAACCACCACCTTCGGACGCTCGCGGGCAAAAGCTTCAATGGCAGCAGGCAGGATCGTCGCGGCAATGGCCAGAGGCGCAGCGACACGGACCAATCCTGAAGCGTGGCTTCGCAAGTCTTCGGCCGCACGGCTTGCCAGCGCCATTTGCCGCAGCACCGCCTGGGCCGGTTCAAGAAAGTCGCGGCCCGCAGCGCTCAGGGCCACACGACGCGTGCTGCGGTCGAACAGCCGAAAACCTACGACTTCTTCGAGCTCAGCAATCAGCTGACTGACGGCGGAAGTGGTCAACGCCAGCCGCTCGGCTGCAGCGCCGAAGCTGCGCAACTGCGCCACGGCGACATAGGCGTCGAGTTGCCGGGTGGTGAAGTGCGGGAAAGCCAAGTACGGTCTCCTGGGCAGCGCCGTCTCCAGGGCGTGCCCTGTGCGATGGGCTCGGCGCTTGGACCCGTGTCGAGTCGCGGTCCCCGGCGCAGCGCGCACGCGCTTTCCTTCCTGGCATCTGTTGACGAGCTTTTTATATGGATGCTGATGCAACTTAACGGCTGGACGCGGCACGGGGCCGCATCCCTGGCAATCCTCAGGGACGCCGGCTCAGTTGACAAACAAAGAATTTTGAACAGTTGTCAATCGCGAATTGACAATGCGTGCCGACGCAGTCGCCTCATCATCAAGCGGCGCTTGACGACTGTTCCAAATTAATTGCTTGTTGCGACGCCAAACCATCCCGAAACTTGCCGCACATCAAGACAAGGCAGGCTGGGCAGCCTGTACGGAGACATCAGTCATGCGGCGCGCCGGCCCACGCGCTCGACCGGCAGCCCAACACTGCCGAACGGCCCGCCACGTGAGCCTTGCAAAGGCTTCGCGCCGCTGCCGGTTCCCTTCCATGTAATCAGTGACTGCACGCGGCGGCAAATCAATTCCATTGCTGGCCGTCGTGCGTCGGCTGGATTTCGCTTTCCACAAGACAGCGCCACCGTTGAGCGGCGATTCGCAATGCCACAACAGAACACGCGTCCCAATTTTGTATTCATCGTCGCAGACGATCTGGGCTATGCAGACCTGGGATGTACGGGTGCACGTACCGCAACGTCGCCGCATCTTGATCGAATGGCTGAAGAGGGGTTGCTGTTCACGCACGGCTACTCCAATTCGCCGGTGTGTTCTCCCACGCGTTTCGCAATGATCACCGGGCGCTGGCAAATTTCAATTACACCGACAGCAGCGGCAAGCGAGACCTTTGGGACGGCAATGACGAAGCTGGAAACCATGGCTAGGGCGCATCAATCACGTGCACGGCGGCTCCTTGGAAACCTACCACCGCATGATTCATCACATGGATGAAGGCATCGGCCGGGTGTTGGCAGCACTGGAAGCCAAAGGGGTTGCACAGGACACACTGGTCGTCTTCACCAGCGACAACGGCGGCGAGCGCTTCTCGGACAACTGGCCTTTCGTGGGCCAGAAGATGGATCTCCTTGAGGGCGGTATCCGCGTTCCGCTGATTGCGCGCTGGCCTGCGCGCATCCAGGGCGGCAGCACGACCAGCACGCCTGCCATCTCAATGGACTGGGCGGCCACGATGCTGGCGGCTGCCGGCGTGGCACCGAGCTCGGCCTGTCCGCTGGACGGCTTGAGCCTGCTGCCTCTCTTTGACGACCCGCGCTGGGACCCGCAGCGCCCCTTGTACTGGCGCATGCTGCATCGTCGGCAAGCCGCGCTGCGCGAGGGGACATGGAAGTACCTGTCGATGGACGGGAACGAGTACTTGTTCGACCTCGCAGCGGATGAGCGCGAGCGGGCAAATCTCGCCAGACGCTACCCCGAGCGATTGGCCGCGATGAAGCAGGCATGGCAAGACTGGAACGCCGGAATGCCGGGCATTCCGGAGGAAGCACGGGCCATCTTGGTGTTTGGTGACGCTGACATCCCGCGTGCGTCCCATTGAGTGGTTCTAACAGGAGATCAACCATGGACAGAAGAACGTTCCAGCGCGGGCTTGGCGCAGCAGCGCTGCTCGCGGCGTCCGGAGCCCGCGCACAGGGTTCGTCCACGCGAATCCTCGTGGGCTTTGCTCCCGGTGGTTCGGCCGACACGATGGCACGGCTGCTGGCGGAAGGGTTGCAGCGGCATCTCAATCGCACTGTTTTCGTCGAGAACCGGCCCGGCGCAAGCGGGCGGCTCGTGCCCGAGCAGTTGGCCAGTGCAGCGCCCGACGGGCAGACGTTGATGATCGTGCCGCACGGACCCATGGCCCTGTTTCCCTCGCTGTACTCCAAGCTGCGCTACGACGCGGTGCGCAGCTTCACGCCCGTTGCCCGCTTATCGACGTTTGACTACGCCCTCATTGCCCATCCTTCACTGGACGCGCTCAACGCCCAAGCGCTCAAGCGTTGGCTGCAAAACGCTGGCGCCAAGGCGAGCTATGGTTCTCCCGGCGCTGGCACCGTGCCCCATTTCCTCGGCGTGTCGGTGGCGCGTTCGCTGAACGTCACGATGCCCCATGTGCCCTACCGTGGCGGCGCGCCCGCGATGGTGGATTTGGTGGGTGGGGTCATCCCGCTGGTCATTTCCCCCATGGCCGATGCAGCCGAGTTGGCACGGGCCGGAAAGGTGAAGTTCCTGGCGACCAGCGGCCCACGCCGCAATGTGGCGACGCCCGGTGTGCCGACGTTCAAGGAATATGGCATCGATGTGGAGATGGTTGGCTGGTTCGGGCTCTACGGCCCGGCGGGATTGTCCAATTCGCAGGTGAACAGCCTGCAGCAGGCCGTGGGCAGCGTGTTGGCAGAACCGGCGTTGCGCGAGCGGCTGGCCCGCTTCAACCTGGATGCGGCCGCAAGCACGCCCGTGGAGCTTGCAAGCTTGCAGCAGCGTGAGTCGGCCTACTGGCCAGCAGTCGTCAAGGCCAGCGGCTTCACGCCGGAAGACTGAAGGGCCAAGCCTCTATCAACGGCATTCCCGTCCGTGGCAGTCGTACAGGCGCCGGGCCGCTGGAGGCAGTCCGCACCGCCGTCGGTTCCGCTGCCCGCGCAGACGGTGCCGGCACGGCGCTGTGCGCGCACGCCTCGTGCATCTCCAACGATGGGGCGGCGAGCTTCGCCGTGGCGGGTGGTCCGGCCGTGAGTGGCAACCCCGCGGCGGCCAACTACTTCGGTGGCCAGCGCTCCACGGCCCACGAGCTGGGCCTGCGCCACGACTTCTGACCGGTCCTTTCCCGCGCCATGCCGCGGGCATGGCCGCCATCGCTCATGGAGCCCGCTTCGCCCCCACGCGACCGGCCGCTCCATCGAGCTTCAGCATCGTTCGGTCTTTCCGGAAGGCAGATCCACTTTTCGAACACTATTCCGAACGCACCAGGCCGCCCACACTGCGCTCCATGTTCAACGTGCTTCAGGAGATCGCCATGGGACGCCTGTCCGGAAAAGTTGCCCTCATCACCGGCGCCAGCGCCGGCATTGGCCGCGCCACGGCCCGGCTCTTCGCCACCGAAGGCGCACGCATCGTCGTCGGGGCCCGCCGCCAGGGCGAGCTTGACGACCTGGTCGGGGAAATCGCCGCCGGTGGCGGCCAGGCTGCGGCCCTGGCGGGCGACGTGCGCTCCGAGGACTATGCCCAGGCGCTGGTGGCGCTGGCGGTGGAGCGCTTCGGCCGGCTGGACGTGGCCTTCAACAATGCCGGCACGCTGGGCGAAGGCGGCGCGAGCACCGAGGTTTCGGCCGCGGGCTGGAACGACACGCTGGCCATCAACCTCACCGGGTCCTTCCTGGGCGCCAAGCACCAGATCGCGCAGATGCTCAAGCAAGGCGGGGGCGGCTCGGTCATCTTCACGTCCACCTTCGTGGGCCACACCTTTGCCTTCCCGGGCATGGCGGCCTACGCCGCGAGCAAGTCGGGGCTCATCGGCCTGACGCAGGCGCTGGCCGCGGAGTTCGGAGCGCAAGGCGTGCGGGTCAACGCCGTGCTGCCCGGTGCCGTGGACACCGACATGTACCGGGACAAGAACAACACGGCCGAAGCGCAGGCCTTCGTGACGCAGTTGCACGCGCTCAAGCGCGTGGGCCGTCCGGAAGAGCTGGCCCGCGCGGTCCTGTACCTGGCCTCGGACGACTCCTCGTTCGTCACCGGCACGGCATCGCTGGTGGACGGCGGCGTGTCCATCACGCGCACCTGATGTCCCAAGGGAGCAGAATCCTGCGCAACCGTTTCGTGCACGGCATCGGCGCCGGCGTGGGGGCTGCTCCACGGCTTTGGTGACACCGGCGACACCCGGCGCGCGGCCGTGGGAACGGACCGTGCCACGGCCGCTGCCGTGGCACTTTGACGCCGGCGGCAAGATGAGGCGTGCCGCCCCGGCGGAGCGGCCGCCAGGCCGCAACGGCTTTCTCCACGCCACCAGGTAACGCAAGGAGCTCTCATGGATCTTGGACTGCAAGGCAAGCGGGCGCTGGTCACCGGATCGACCGCAGGCATCGGCTGGGCCACGGCCCGCGCGCTGGCGGCCGAAGGGGCCCATGTCATCGTCAACGGGCGCAGTTCCGCGCGCGTCGAGGCGGCCGTGGCCAAGCTGCGCGGCGAGCTGCCCGGTGCGCAGGTGCAGGGCATCGCCGCTGACCTGGGCAACGCCGAAGGCTGCGCGCAACTGGTTGCGCAACTGGCAGACGTGGACGTGCTGGTCAACAACCTGGGCATCTTCGAGCCCAAACCCTTTGAGCAGATCGACGACGCGGACTGGCTGCGCTTCTTCGAGGTCAACGTGCTCAGCGGGGTGCGGCTGTCGCGCCACTACGTCGAGGGCATGCGCGCGCGCAACTGGGGCCGCATCGTCTTCGTCTCCAGCGAGTCGGGTCTCAACATACCCACCGAAATGATCCACTACGGCATGACGAAGACTGCGCAGCTGGCCGTCTCACGCGGCCTGGCTGAGACGCTGGCGCGCACCGGCGTCACCGTCAACTGCGTGCTGCCCGGGCCCACGGCCAGCGAAGGCGTGGGCGAGTTCGTGGCGCGCATGGCCACCGAGCGCGGCGTGGACGCCGCCACCATGGAGCGCGAATTCTTTGCCACCGCGCGCCCGTCCTCGGTGCTGCAGCGCTTCGCCAGTCCGGACGAGGTGGCGTCGCTGATCGCTTATGTCTGCAGCGCCCGGGCCTCGGCGACCACCGGCGCGGCGCTGCGCGTGGACGGCGGCCTGGTGCGAACCATCGCCTGATCCTGGGCAGCGTGGATTACGCCACGCGCGTGACGGAGCCCGCGGCCATGAAGCCGCCGCAGCAGTTGCGGCCGCTGCGCCAGGGCGGCTCGGGGCATTGAGGGCGCAGGCAGCGCTGCAGGGCCGCGGTTTCGAGCGCCAGCCACCGCACGGCCAGCGGGCCTCAGCCGCCGCGCCCGGCCGTGAGCCCGTCCCAGGCTTCGCGCATGCTGGCCATGACGGTCTGCAGCGCCTCGGGGTCACCGTGCAGCAGCGCCTTGGCGTAGTGCCGCGCCTGCTTCCACGTCACGTGCGGCGGCAGCGGCGGCACGTTGGCATCGGTCACCATTTCCAGCAGCACCGGGCGGTCGGCCGCAAGCGCCTGCTCCCAGGCGCCGGCAATGGCGTCCGGGTGGTCCACCCGCAGGCCGTGCAGGCCCAGCATCTGCGCGTACTGCGCGAAGGGAAAGGCCGGCAGCGCCTGCGAGGCTTCGAACTTGGGGTCGCCCGCGCCCACGCGCTGCTCCCAGGTGACCATGTTCAAGTCGCCGTTGTGCAGCACCATGAC
>NZ_BCTC01000118.1 GCF_001571085.1 Azohydromonas lata NBRC 102462 | reverse complement strand
ACTGGTGAGCCGCGACAGCTGTGCCGTGCTTAGCGCCGCGATCTGCGACGTCTTCATCGCGGCGAACTGGTCGGCGGTGAATGCGCCGAGCTGCGCCGAGCTCAGGCCGGCCAGCGCCGTGCTGCTCAGGGCCATCACTTGCGCCACCGACAGCGTAGAAAGCTCGGCCGTGCTGAAGGACGCCAGTTGGGCGCTGTCCAGCGCAGCGATCTGCGCGGTGCGCATCCCCATGATCTGGTCGCTGGTGAGGGCACCCACCTGTGCCGAGCTCAGCGACTTGATGCTCGCCGTGGACAGCACGGCCAAATCTTCGGCTTCCAGCTTGGAGAGCTGGGCCGCGCTCAGCCCCTTGATCTGCGCGGTGCTCAGCGCGGCGAACTGCGCCGTGGTCAGCGCATTGAGGTCGTCGCTGGAAAGCCGGGACAGTTGCGCCGTGCTCAGCGCGGCGATCTGCGAAGTCTTCAGCGCCGCGATCTGGTCGGCGTTGAGCGCATTGAGCTGGACCGACCCCAGGCCAGCGATGGCCGCCGTGGTCATCGCCTGCACCTGCACGTTGCTCAGCACGGCCATCTCCGCCGAGCTGAACGTCGACAACTGAGCGCCGCTCAGCGCGGCGACCTGTGCCGCGCTCAACTGTGCGATATGGTCGCCGGTGAGTGCAGCCGCCTGAGCCGTGCTCAGCGAGCGCATCACGGCAACGGACAAGGCCGCAACGTCTTCCGCTGCGAGCCGGGAAATTTGCGTGGCGGTCAGGCCGGCGGCTTGTGCCGAGCTCAGCACCGCAAACTGCGATGCGCTCAGCGCATTGAGGTCGCTAGTGCTCAGCGCAGCAAGTTGCGCCGACGTCAGCGCACCCACCTGGCGGGTGGTGAGCGACGCCCACTGAACATCAGTGAATGCATTGATCTGGGCCGTGCCGACCGCAGCCAGCGCTGCCGTGGACAGCCGGCTGACGTCCTCAGCTTCAAAGGCAGCCAGTTGGGCCGCTTTCAACGATGCAGCTCCGGCGGCGCTGATGGCTGCCACTTGTGCCTCGGTCAGGGCAGCAATCTTGTCCGAAGTGAACTGACCCCATTCCGTCGCCGTCAGTCCGGCAATGGTTGCCGTGGACAGTTGGGCGATCTGGGCCGGAGTCAACGCTGCAATGTTGGTGGGCATATGCGTTCCTCAAAAAGTCAATCGCTACCGGACCAGCCTCAAGCCGAGTCGCAAGCGCGCCCCTGGAAAGGGATGTGATGGGTCAAGACAAGCAACACGCACTCTGGGGAGTGGTAGTGCCGTACGCCCCACTAGTTGTGGGGACGTTCTGTTACGTGCTATCGGCCTGGGTCCGGAGAACTTGAGGACAGCAAGAGCGCGAAGCGCAAACTTTTTGGCGGTTTGACGGGGCTCAAACCTGCATGCTCATGATGTCCGTGTACGCCTGCACGAGGCGGTTTCGCACGGTGAGCGTGGCCTGAAAACCGATCTGGGCCTTCTGCATCGCGACCATGGTCTGTTCGATGCTGACGCTGGGGTTGTCGAGCTGGACTTCCTGCTGCAGCCGCGTGGCCTCGTTTTGCGTGGCGCTCACGGACTTGAGCGCGTCCGACATGGCCGCGGCGAAGCCGCCGGGCTGCACTTGCTGGGTGTTGCGCAGCGGCTGGCCGTCGGTCTGCAGCCCGGCGCGGGCGGCGGCTTGGGCGAAATCGAAAGGTTTGAGCTTCAGTTCCATGGCGGGCACTAACGGGTACGGTCCTGTCCTGGACAAGGAGAATCCAGGCCGCACGGCCATGGGTACACCCCTCCCAGGATGGACGCGACTCTAGAAGTGCGGCCGCGGCGCCGGTGGCGCGAAGTGGGCGGGCTTTGCCGGCTTCATCGGCCGATGGCGCCCAAGCTTGAGGGCCAAAAATGGCGACCTTTCCGACGCTCGCCCGCGCTGTACCCGTTGCGCCGCCATGGACCAAGCTCTTTCCCCCGTCACTCCGCAGCCGCCGGCCCCGGTCGGCCGCTTCGCGCGCCTGGCAGCGTTGCCCCCCCGCAACAAGATGATGCTAGGCGCGGGCGTGGCCGGGCTGCTGGCCGTGCTGGTGGCGCTGATGCTGTGGGGCCGCGAGCCGGACTACCGGGTGCTGTTCACCGGCATGACCGACAAGGACGGCGGCGCCGTGCTGGCGGCGCTGCAGCAGATGAACGTGCCCTACCGCCACGGCGAGGGCGGCACGCTGCTGGTGCCGGCCGAAAAAGTGCACGAGGCGCGCTTGAAGCTCGCTTCGGCCGGGCTGCCCAAAGGGGGCATCGTCGGCTTCGAGCTGATGGACAACGCCCGCTTCGGCCAGACGCAGTTCCAGGAACGCACGACCTACCAGCGCGGCCTCGAAGGCGAGCTCACGCGCTCCATCATGTCGCTGGACGCGGTGGAGAGCGCCCGCGTGCACCTGGCCATTCCGCAGCAGACCGGCTTCTTCCGCGAGCAGCAAAAGCCCAGCGCCTCGGTGCTGCTGACGCTGCGCGGAGGCCGCAGCCTGGACCGCACGCAGCTCGCGGGCATCGTGCACCTGGTGTCCTCGTCGGTGCCGGAGATGAACCCCAAGGCGGTGAGCATCCTGGACCAGAGCGGCGCGCTGCTCTCCGGCCCCGAGGGCGCCTCCGCCCAGCAGGGCAACCTGGACGCGCAGCAGCTGGCCTACGTGCAGCAGGTCGAGCGCGGGCTGCAGCAGCGGGTGATGGACATCCTGGAGCCCGTGGCCGGGCGGGACAACCTGCGCGCCTCGGTGACGGCGGAGATCGACTTCTCGCAGACCGAGTCCACCGCCGAGTCCTTCCGTCCCAACCAGGGCGCCGAGCCCGCGGCCGTGCGCAGCCAGCACAGCATCGAGGCCGGGCCCAACCCCAACTCGGCCGTGCCGTCGGGCATTCCCGGCGCGGTGAGCAACCAGCCGCCCGTCGCGCCGGCGGCGCCCGTCAACGGCGCCTCCGCGCCGCTGCAACCCACGCAGCCCAACTCCGGCAGCGGCGCGCTGGGCGCGGGCGGACGGCGCGAGAACGTCATCAACTACGAGGTGGACAAGACGGTGCGCGTCACGCGCAACGCCACCGGCGTCATCAAGCGGCTCACGGCGGCGGTGGTGCTCAACCAGCGCAGCACCACCGACCCCAAGGGCAAGGTCACGCCCGTGCCCATCAGCGACGAGGAGCTCGACAAGCTCACCTCGCTGGTGCAGGAGAGCATCGGCTTCAGCAAGGAGCGCGGCGACTCGGTGCGCGTGGTCAGCGCCCCGTTCCAGGCGCCCGCGGCCGACAAGACCGAGGAGCTGCCGCTGTGGCGCCAGCCCTGGGTGATGGAGCTGCTGCGCACCGGCGGCATGCCCTTGGCGCTGACGCTGGTGGCGCTGATGCTGCTGCTGGGCGTGGTGCGCCCGGCGCTGCGCCAGCCCAAGGCCGAGGAGCCGCCGGTTCCGCCGCCGGGCACGCAGCTCGACGCGCTGGTGGACGACCAGGAGGCCCTGCCCGATCCCTCGCAGGAGGACGCCCTGGCCTCGACCGCGGGGGTCAGGATCGCCGCGCCGATGCTCATCAACGACAGCGCCGACGTGCAGACGCTGGAGCAGTTGCGCGCGCTGGCCAAGGAAAAGCCCGCCGTGGTGGCCGAGATCCTGCGCGGCTGGTTCAACAAGAAGGAAGCTTGACCCGCCATGGACGAAGAAGGCCTGGAGAACGCCGCCATCATGCTCATGACGCTGGGCGAGGAAGAGGCGGCCGAGGTGTTCAAGCACCTGGGACCCAAGGAGGTTCAGCGCCTGGGCGAGACGCTCACGCGCATGAAGCCCGTCTCGCGCGACCGGCTGCAGGAGGTGCTGCGCCGCTTTGCCGACGAGGCCAACCAGCAAAGCCTGCTGCTGCCCGATACCGACGAGTACGTGAAGAACGTGCTGCGCAAGGCGCTGGGCGACGACAAGGCCAACCTGCTGATCGACCGCATCATGCAGGCCAGCGACATCACCGGCATCGAGAGCCTGAAGTGGATGGACGCGCCCTCGGTGGCCGAGCTGCTGCGCAACGAGCACCCGCAGATCGTGGCGGCCATCCTGGTGCACCTGGACTACGACCAGGCCAGCGGCGTGCTCAAGTGCTTCCCCGACCGCCAGCGCAACGAGGTGCTGGTGCGCATCGCCACGCTGGACGGCATCCAGCCCAGCGCGCTCAAGGACCTCAACGACGTGATGGGCCGCGTGCTGGCCGGCGGCGGCGACCGCACCACGCGCAAGGCCAGCCTGGGCGGCGTCAAGGCCGCGGCCGAGATCATCAACATGCTCGGCGGCTCGGCCGAGACGGCGGTGCTGGACTACATCCGCGAGGCCGACACCGACCTGGCGCAGAAGATCATGGACAACATGTTCACCTTCGACGACCTGGTCAAGGTGGACGACCGCGGCATGCAGGCGCTGCTCAAGGAAGTGCAGTCCAGCGAGCTGGTGGTGGCGCTCAAGGGCTCCTCGCCGGAGCTGCGCGACAAGATCTTCAAGAACATGTCCAGCCGCGCCGCCGAGATGCTGCGGGAAGAGCTGGATGCGCGCGGCCCGGTGCGGCTGTCCGAGGTCGAGGCCCAGCAGAAGGAGATGCTCAAGATCGTGCGGCGCCTGGCCGACGAGGGCACCATAGTGCTGGGCGGCGGCGGCGATGACCAGTTCGTCTGACCGTCCCGCGCGCGCGAGCGGCAGCCTGTACGCGCGCTTCATCCCGCGCGAGGAGCTGCAGAGCTTCAAGGCGTGGATGCCCGACAGCTTCGAGCCGCCCAAGCCCGTCAAGGCGCCTCCGGCCCCTACCCCGCCGCCGGACATCCCCGCGGCCGAGCACGCGCTGCTGCTGCACGCGGCGCGGCTGGCCGGGCGCGAGGAAGGCCATGCGGAAGGCCAGCGCCAGGGCTACGAGGAGGGTTACCGCGACGGCCTGGCGGCGCTGGAGAGCTTCAAGCAGCACCACACCGCGCAGATGGCGGCGCAGGTGGCCTCGCTGCTGGAGTCCATGGAGGCGCAGCTCGACGCGCTGGAGGAGCCCATGGCGCGGGCGGTGGCCGAGTCGGCCACGCGGCTGGCGCGCGCGGTGCTGCGCACCGAGCTGAGCACGCGGCCGGAAGTGGTGGAGTCCGTGGCGCTGGAGGCCGTGGGCGCCATGCTGGCGGGCGCGCGCCAGATGCGCGTGACCGTGAACCCCGAGGATGAGCCGCTGCTGGCCGCCGGCGCCGCGGCGCTGCAACTGGAGGCGCGCGGCGCGCGCGTCCTGGCCAGCGCGGCCGTGGCGCGCGGGGGCTGCGTGGTGGAGTCGGAGCTGGGCCGCGTGGACGCGCGCATCGAGCAGCGCTGGGCGCAGGCCGCGAAGCTGCTGGGCGCGCCTCTGCCCTGGGAAGAGGCGCCCGCTGCGCCACCGGCCGCGGCACCCCAGCGGGCAGCGGCTGCGGCGCCGGCGCTGCCGCCGGAGCCGTCGTTCGAGCTGGACCTGGGCGCCGACGACGCACCGCCGCCGCCGCCCATGCCCGACCTGGACGACCTGCCCGATCCGGGCAGCTTCCCGCGCTGAGCCACAGGTGAGCCGCAGATGAGCCGCAGATGAGCCGCGAATTCATAGAAGCCGCCCAGGCGCGGCGCCAGCAGCGCTGGGACAAGTTCCTGTCGCGGCTGCCGGACTTCGCCGACCAGCCCCAGCCGCTGCCGGCCGAAGGCACGCTCATGCGCGTGACCGGCCTGGTGCTGGAGGCCGCAGGCCTGCGGCTGCCCGTGGGCGCGGCCTGCGAGGTGCGCATGGGGAAGGACTCGCCGGTGCAGGCCGAGGTGGTGGGCTTCAACGGCGATCGCGCCTTTCTCATGCCCACGGGCGAGATCCACGGCCTGGCCAGCGGCGCGCGCGTGCTGCCGCGGCCCGCGCCGGTGTCCGCGCCGCAATTCGGAACGGAAGTGCACCCCTGGCGCCGCAGCGAGGACCGCGGGCTGCTGCTGCCCGTGGGCGCCGGGCTGCTTGGGCGCGTGGTGGACCCGCATGGCGAGCCGCTGGACCGCGCCGGCCCCATCACCGCCACCGCGCTGGCGCCGCTGGCGCGCCGCCCCATCAACGCCATGGACCGCGACCCCGTGCGCCAGCCGCTGGACACGGGCGTGCGCGCCATCAACTCCATGCTCACCGTGGGCCGCGGCCAGCGGCTGGGCCTGTTCGCCGGCACGGGCGTGGGCAAGTCGGTGCTGCTGGGGATGATGGCCCGCTACACCGAGGCCGACGTGATCGTGGTGGGCCTCATCGGCGAGCGCGGCCGCGAAGTGAAGGAATTCATAGAGGACATCCTGGGCGAGGAGGGTCTGCGCCGCTCGGTGGTGGTGGCCGCGCCCGCGGACGCGCCGCCGCTGGTGCGCATGCAGGGCGCGACCTACTCCACGGCCATCGCCGAGCACTTCCGCGACCAGGGCCTGGACGTGCTGCTGCTCATGGACAGCCTCACCCGCTACGCGCAGGCGCAGCGCGAGATCGCGCTGGCCATCGGCGAGCCGCCGGCCACCAAGGGCTACCCGCCGAGCTGCTTTTCCAAGCTGCCGCAACTGGTGGAGAGGAGCGGCAACGGGGTCAAGGGCGGCGGCTCGATCACGGCCTTCTACACGGTGCTGTCCGAAGGCGACGACCAGCAGGACCCGATCGCCGACGCGGCACGCGGCATCCTGGACGGCCACATCGTGCTCTCGCGCGAGCTGGCCGAGAGCGGCCACTACCCGGCCATCGACGTGGAGAAGTCCATTTCCCGCGTGATGACCAGCGTGGCGGAGAAGCCGCACATCGACGCCGCGCGGCGCGCGCGGCAGATGCTGGCGCGCTACACGCGGGCGCGCGACCTCATCGCGCTGGGCGCCTACACGCCCGGCCACGACGCGGAGCTGGACCTCGCGGTTCGCCTGCACCCCAAGCTCATGACGCTGCTGCAGCAGGGCATGCACGAGCACGCGCCGCTGGATTTGTGCAAGCGGCAACTGGCGGCGACGGTGGCGGGTTGAGGCCGGGACTGGGGCGTCCTGGCGGCAGGGCGGCACGGCCATTGCGGGCCCTGCGGCGGGCCACTCGCAGCGAATGGGCCCTTCTCCAACGCCTTTTCCGCGCTTAACTGCCGTCCCCGGCGACCGAAACTGCGGGGAGATGTTCCCTTTCCCCACCGCCGGCCACAGCCCGCGCGCCGCCGAGGTCCGCCATGAGTGAGCTGCGCTCGCTGTACACCCTGCTGGAGCACGAGCAGCGCCAGCGCGACGAGCTGCTGGCGCAGATGCGCCAGGCCCAGGCCCGGCTGCTGCAGGTACAGACGCAGGCCCAGCAGCTCGACCACTACCGCGGCGAGTACCAGCAGCGCTGGACCACGCAGTTCAGCAGCGCGGCCACGGGCGCGGCGCTGCTGCAGTGCTACCAGAGCTTCGGCGAGCGGCTGCACCAGGCCGTGGACCAGCAGCAGCAGGCCCAGTCACTGGCCAGCACGCAGTGCGAGCGCGCCCGCCAGGCGCTGCAGGCGCAGGAGCTGCGCGTGGCGGCGGTGGGCAAGCTGATCGAGCGGCGGCTGGCCCAGGCCCGCGCCGCAGAGAACAAACGCGACCAGAAGCGCAACGACGAGGCGGCGGCGCGACTGGCCACCAGCAGTGGCTGGAACCACCCGGGCGGCGCCGCCCCATGAGCAGTACCCTGATGAACACCTTATCCACCGCCCCGGCCGCCGGCCGCGCGGCCTCGCCCGCCACGCCGGCCATGGCACGCGGCCTGAACCCCGCCTACGGCCCGGCCGGCTTCCGGCAGGCGCTGCAGTCCGCAGCCCAGGCCGCGGACGACACGGCCGCCTCGGACGGCCCGCCCGCCCGGCACGCGCGCACGGACGAGGAAACCTCCTCCGGCCCGCTGGCCCTGCCCCCCGCCGAGGCGCCCGCCACACCCGCCAACGGCGGGGCGGACGCCACGCCCAACGCGCTGGACCTGTCGTCGCTGCTGGCGCAAATGGGCCACCAGGGCGGCACCCCGACACCAACGGCCGGCAGCGCCACCACCAGCGCCTCGCAGGACGACGCCGGCATAGAGGCAGCCGTGGACGGCGGCGGCCGCGCCGATGCCCGCACGGCCGCAGGCGCACGCCGCCACCTGCCCGCCAGGGGCACTTCCGCCGCCCCGTCCGGCACGGCGCAGCCTGCCGCTTCCGCTGCGCCGCTGGGCTCAGCCGCTCCATCGGCCTCCGCGGCGCCCTTGGTTGCGGGCACGCCGGCGGGTTCCACGGCGCCAGTGGCGTCCGGCCGAAGGACGTCCGCGGGCCCGGCCGTACCCGCAGGCCCCGTGGGTCCCGAAGCCCTCGACGCCCCAGCCCCCACGGCCGCAGCCCTCGCCGCAAAGGCGGCCGGCGCGCGGGACGGGCGTGCACAGGCCGCGTCCGGGCAGGCGCAGCCGCCAAACGCCACGCTCTCCGAAATGCCGGCCACCGGCCAGGCCGCGGCATCACCCCTGGCGGCAGCGGCCACCGGCGTGACGCCGGCCCCTGAGCGCCCGCTGTCCGCAGCGCGCCCGGCCTCGGGACGCCCGGCGGTGGACGGCGTTTCCGGCCGTGCCGTGGCCGCCGAGCGCGGTTCGCGCGCCGCGGCGGGCAACGAGGCGCGCACCGCCGGCGCCCAAGCGCGCGACAGCCGCCCGGAGACCGTGGCGGGTGCCAACGAGCTGCCCGCGACGGCAACGCCGGGCATGCCGGGCACCGCAGGCCAGCCCACGCAGGCCAACGGGCCCGACCCCACCGCGGCCCCACAGGATTCGACCCTGGCCTCCACGCTGATGGCCTCGGCCGCCACGGCGCCGGTGCCGACGCAGCCGGGAGCCGCGCCCGCCGCGCCGCCGCCGGGCACGGCCACGTCGCCCTTCCACGCCTACGTGGCGGCGGCCGTGCAGTCGCGCGGCTTCGCGCCGGCGCTGGGCGCGCAGATGCGCATGCTGGTGAGCGAGGGCGTGAGCGAGGCGCAACTGGAGCTCAACCCGCCCGACATGGGGCCGGTGTCCGTGCGCATCGCGCTGGAGGGCATGCAGGCGCGCGTGGAATTCGGCGCCGACCTGGCCGACACGCGCGCGGCCTTGCAGGACAGCATGCCTTCGCTGGCCGCGGCGCTGCGCGAAAGCGGCTTCACGCTCACGGGCGGCGGCGTCTCCGAACGCCAGGCCGGCGGCGGCAGCGGCGCCAGCGGCGAGGAACCGGGTGGCCGGCGCTCGCCCAATGCGCCCGCCGGCGTGGGCGCGGGCCGCGGCGACGTCGCGGCCACCCCGGCCGGCCCTGCGGCGCCGGCCGCCGGGCGCGGCCGCAGCACGGTGGACCTTTACGCCTGAAGCCCGCGCCTGAAGCCCGCGCCTGAGGTTCGCGCCTGAGGTTCGCGCCTGAAGTCCGCGCCGGCACCCGGCGCGCCTGGCGCAACCGGTGGGCGCCGGCCCCGCAAGACCCGCCTCGCGGCGGGCGGCGTCGCGGCGTGGCCGCGTGAGACTTCCTGACGCCTGGACGCCACGGCCGCCCGCGCCGGGCCGGCCGCCTGCCGCGGGGGTGGTTAAGCTGTCGTTTTGTCCTGCTATTTCCGCCTTCGCGGCGAGGCCGCGGGCCGAATAATCCGGCCCATACATGCTGAACGGCCCTGCCCGCTTGGCATCCGTTCGTCCATTGGAGCCTGAATGTCCGCTGCCGTCGCCGCCCTGGGAGCTTCGCTGAAGAAGGGCCGCATCAAGATCATCCTCATCGCGGTGGTGGTGTTGCTGCTCTTGGGCGGCGGCGTGGCTTACGTTGCCACCAAGTCCGCGCACGCCGAAGACGACGACGAGGTGGAAGTGCATGACGCGCACCCGGCCAAGGCGGTGCAGCCCGGCACCTTCGACCCCAAGACGGCACCGACCTTCATGCCGATGGATGTCTTCACCGTCAACCTCGCCGACCGTGACACCGACCGCTTCGCGCAGGTGGGCGTGACGCTGGAAGTGGAGGACGCCAAGGTGCTCGAACAAGTCAAGGCCTACATGCCCGCGATTCGAAACAACATCCTGATGCTGCTGTCGAGCAAGACGGCCGAGGCCGTGCGCGACGAGGCGGGCAAGCGGCGGCTGGCCGCCGAGATACGCGCGCAGGCGCTGCGCCCGCTGGGCTACGACGTCGCCGCCGAGGACCTGATGGACGAGGGCCAGGCCCCGGCCGCGTCCAACGCCGCCAGGCCGCGCAAGCAGCGCAAGTCGGCGCCCACGGCACTGCCCATCAAGTCCGTGCACTTTTCCAACTTCATCGTGCAGTAAGGCCATGATGAACCAGCAGTTCCTGTCGCAGGACGAGGTCGATGCACTGCTCCAGGGCATCACCGGCGAAAGCCAGAAGCTGGAGCAGGAGGAAACTCCTACCGGTGCGGTCCGCACCTACGACATCGCCAGCCAGGAACGCATCGTTCGTGGGCGCATGCCCACGATGGAAATCATCAACGAGCGCTTTGCGCGCAACGTGCGCGTGGGCCTCTTCAATTTCATACGCAAGAGCCCCGAGGTGGCCATCGGCGGCATCAAGGTGCAGAAGTACAGCGCCTTCCTGCGCGAGATCGTGGTGCCCACCAACATCAACATCGTGTCGGTGCGGCCGCTGCGCGGCTCGGGGCTGATCGTGTGCGAGCCCAACCTGGTGTTCGCGGTGATCGATGCGCTCTTCGGCGGCAGCGGGCGCTTTCACACCCGCATCGAAGGCCGCGACTTCAGCGCCACCGAGCAGCGCGTGATCACGCGGCTGCTGGAGGTGATCATCGGCGAGTACAAGAAGGCGTGGGCGGGCATCTACCCGCTGGAGCTGGAGTACCAGCGCTCGGAGATGCAGCCGCAGTTCGCCAACATCGCCACGCCCAGTGAAATCGTGGTGGCCACGAGCTTCACCATGGAAATCGGCACCACGGCGGGGTCGGTGCACTTTTGCATTCCGTACTCCACGCTGGAGCCCATTCGCGACGTGCTGTACTCGTCGGTGCAGGGCGACTCCACCGAGCCCGACAGGCGCTGGGTCAACCTGCTCAAGACGCAGCTTCAGGCCGCGGAGGTGGAGCTGGTGGCGGAGCTCGCGCATGCGCCGGCCACCGTCGAGCAGCTGCTGTCGCTCAAGGCGGGCGACTTCATAGAGCTGGACCGCACGCCGACGCTCACCGCCAAGGTGGACGGCGTGCCGGTGCTCGAAGCGCAGTGCGGCACGCGCAACGGCAAGTACGCCATCAAGGTCGAAAGACTGATTTCCAGCTCGCAGCTGAGCTGGATCGGAGAGCAGCATCATGGCAGTTGACGAAACCATGTCCGAAGAGGACCGCATGGCCGCCGAGTGGGAGGCCGCACTGGCCGAAGCCCGCTCCGACACGGCCGCCGTGCCCGAAGAAGAGGCGTCGCCGCTGCAGTCGGTCAAGGCCGCGGCCTTCACCGACTTCGGCGCGTCGGAGGCGCAGAACCCGTCCGGGATCAACGACATCAACATGATCCTGGACATCCCCGTGCAGCTCACGGTGGAGCTGGGCCGCACGAGGATCCCGATCAAGCACATCCTGCAGCTCGCCCAGGGCTCGGTGGTGGAGCTCGAAGCCATGGCCGGCGAGCCCATGGACGTGCTGGTCAACGGCTACCTCATCGCCCAGGGCGAGGTGGTGGTGGTCAACGACAAGTTCGGCATCCGCCTCACCGACATCGTCACGCCCAGCGAGCGCGTGCGCCGGCTCAGCCGCACCTGAAATCCCTGGGATTTGGGCCGCGGCGTACCGCCGCCGCGCCGCCTTCGGCCGCACGGCTCCCGCCCTGCCTGCCCGAACACCACCCGCGTCCGCCAGGACGGCCCGCTCCCCGCCGGGCACTGGCGGGGGCCGCATTCATGAAAGCCCCGTTTCCATGAACACCACCTGGCTGTCGCTGCTGTGGTTCCTGGCCGTGCTGGCGCTCATTCCCGTGGCGCTGTGGCTGCTCAAGCGCACGCCGCTGGCGCAGGGCGCGGGCGCGGCAGGCGTGATGCGCACCGTGGCCGTGCTGCCGCTGTCGCCCAACCAGCGCCTGGTGACGGTGGAGGTGGGCAGCGGCGACGAGCGGCGCTGGCTGGTGCTGGGCGTGACGCCGCAGCAGATCAGCACGCTGCACACCATGGCCCCGCAGGCCGACGCGCCCACGGCGGCGCCGTCCGCGCCCTCCTTTGCCCAAGCGCTGCGCCAGATGCGCGGCCAGCGCGACTGAACTGCCCGAGTCTTGCGAGCATGAAAGCCTTCTTCTCCAGCCGGCGCCGCCTCGCGCCGGCCGCCGCGGCCCTCGCGCTGCTGGCCGGCGCGGCGCTGCCGGCGCTGGCGCAGCAGCAGGGCGCGCCCGGCACGCTGCCGCTGCTCATCGGCCAGGGCGCGGGCGGGGCCAGCTATTCGGTGCCCATCCAGACGCTGCTGTTCTTCACCTCGCTGAGCTTCCTGCCCGCGGTGCTGCTGATGATGACGGGCTTCACCCGCATCGTGATCGTGCTGGGCCTGCTGCGCCAGGCGATGGGCACGCAGTCCACGCCGCCCAACCAGGTCATCGTGGGGCTGAGCCTGTTCCTGACCTTCTTCGTGATGGGGCCCACGCTGGACCGCATCTACGAGCAGGCCTGGCAGCCCTACAGCGCCGGGCAGATCAGCTTCGAGCAGGCGCTGGACCGCGGCCAGGTGCCGCTGCGCGGCTTCATGCTCAAGCAAACCCGCCAGAGCGACGTGCAGCTCTTCAGCCGCATGGCCAAGCTCCCCGACGGCACCACGGCCGAGCAACTGCCCTTCAAGGTGCTGGTGCCGGCCTTCGTCACCAGCGAGCTCAAGAGCGCCTTCCAGATCGGCTTCCTGATCTTCATCCCCTTCCTGATCATCGACATGGTCGTGGCCAGCGTGCTCATGAGCCTGGGGATGATGATGCTCAGCCCCGTGCTGGTGGCGCTGCCCTTCAAGCTCATGCTCTTCGTCCTGGCCGACGGCTGGAACCTCATGCTGGGCTCGCTGGCGGCCTCCTTCGCCCAATAGGCGCCGCCTTCCAACGCAACGGATTGGACCTTCCCTCATGGACGCAACCCAAGTCTTCACCGTGGGCCAGCAGGCCCTCTACACGCTGCTGATCGTGTGCGCGCCGCTGCTGCTGGTCATCCTGGGCGTGGGCGTGGTGGTGAGCGTGCTGCAGGCGGCCACGCAGATCAACGAGGCCACGCTCTCCTTCGTCCCCAAGATCGTTGCCGCGGTGGCGGTGCTGGCCATCGCGGGCCCGTGGATGATGACGACGCTGGTGGAGTTCCTGCAGCGCACGCTGCAGGCCATTCCCACCGCGGTGGGTTGAGCGGCCCGCACCCGACGGGCGCCGCCGTGCCGTGCTGACCTTCACCGAAGCGCAACTGCTGGCCTGGATCACGCCGCTGCTGTGGCCGCTGCTGCGCGCGCTGGCGCTGCTGTCGATCATGCCGGTGCTGGGCACGCGCATGGTCATGGCGCGCGTGCGCGTGGGCCTGGCGCTGCTGCTGGCGGTGGCGGCGCAGGCGGTGCTGCCGCCCATTGCGCCGGTGGCGCTGGACTCGCCCGTGGCCTTCGCGCTGGTGCTGCAGCAGCTGCTGGTGGGCGTGTCGCTGGGCTTTGCGGTGCGCATCGTGTTCGCGGCGGTGGAGTTCGCCGGCGAGGTGGTGGGGCTGCAGATGGGGCTGAACTTCGCGGGCTTCTTCGACCCTTCCACCTCCGGCCAGGGCACGGTCACCGGGCGCATGTTCGGCACGCTGGTGGCGTGGGTGTTCATCGTGACCAACGGCCACCTGGTGGTGCTGGCCTCGCTGGTGCGCAGCTTCGAGGTGTTTCCGGTGAGCCCGCAGCCCTTTCAGGACGTGATGAAGCTCGCGCCCCACACCTGGGGCTCGGAGATCTTCCTGCTGGGCCTGTGGATCGCGCTGCCGCTGATCGTGATGCTGCTGTTCGTGAACCTGGTGCTGGGCGTGATCTCGCGCGTGGCCTCGCAGATGAACGTGTTCTCGGTGGGCTTTCCCGTCACCTTGGGCGTGGGCCTCATCGGCATGCTCACCACGCTGCCGCTGCTGGAGCAGCCTTTCATGATGGCGCTGGAGCGCATGCTCTCGCGCTTCCAGTGAGCGCGGCGGCGGTGCCGCCGCCGCGGTCCCGAACCGACGTTTCGCCCTGAACGAGGCGGCCCCGAGCGGGCCGCTTTTTTTTGCGCCGGCCGCGCCCGAGCAAGCGGCGTTCCCCCCTTCCCCCCGCCGGCACGCCCCCGCTGCTGCCGCCCCGCAGAGGGACGCGCCGAAGCGGCCCGCTGCCTAAGCTTCACGGCAGTTCGGCACACAACCCACAGCACAGAAGTTCCGGACACACGCAGCCACCGCCCTCAAGACCACGAATCACCGCCCAAAGGCCACGCCATGAACAACGCTTCCTTCGCCGCCCTGACCGCCGCCGCCATCGCCGCTTTCGCCGCCCAGGCGGCGCAGGCGCAGACCGTGTCGCTCAAGGCGGCGCCCACGCTGCAGTCCTCGTCCTTCAGCGATGCGGAGCTGGTGGGGGCCAAGTCGCCCATGCCCAAGGTGCGCTTCCTGCCGGCCTCGGCCTTCGACCTCAACGCCGCCGCCGCCGAGGCGCAGGGCAGCGCCGTGGCCTTCGACAAGCCGGGCAAGCGCCCCGCCGTGGCCGAGCCGGTGCTGGAGCAGCGCCGCCAGATCAGCGCCGCGGCGCTGGCGGCCATGCCGGCGCCGGAAGCCGTGCCCGAGGCCGTGGGCACGGGCAACATCCAGTTCACCTCCACCCGCACCTACCCGCGCCAGCAGGACCGCGTCTACCCCAGCAGCGCCGTGGGCAAGCTCTTCTTCCGCGACAGCGCGGGCAACTCCTACATCTGCACCGGCTCCGTGGTGCGCCCGGGCGTGGTGCTCACCGCCGGCCACTGCGTGCACCGCGGCAGCGGCGGCAACGCGGGCTTCTACAACAGCTTCACCTTCGTCCCCGGCTACAGCCGCGTGGGCCTGACGGAGACGCGCCCCTTCGGCACCTGGAGCAACTGGCAGTACGTGAGCACCACCACGGCCTGGTCCACCGGCGGCGGCAACGTGCCCAACGTGGGCGATTGGGCGCTCATCGTCTTCAACCCCGACGGCGCGGGCCGGCGCATCGGCGACTACACCGGCTACCTGGGCATCCAGTACCCGGCCTTGATCGGCCGCCACGTGACGGTGCTGGGCTACCCGGCCAACCTCGACAGCGGCACGCAGATGCACCGCGTGGACAGCATGGCCACCAACGGCGGCAGCAACAACGGCCTGTGGGGCTCGGACATGACCGGCGGTTCCAGCGGCGGCCCCGTCATCCTGAACTTCCGCCAGGACTACGCGGGCCTGTCCGCCGCCACGCAGGACAACGCCGCCAACCGCGCCACCAGCGTCGTGTCCTGGGGCTACACCTCGGCGGGCCCGCAGGTCCAGGGCGGCGCGCAGTTCAACAGCAGCTTCGCCACGCTGTTCAACCAGACCTGCAGCGCCTACGGCTGGGCCTGCTGACCACACGGCGCGGACGCCACGACATCACGGAGGGGGAAAACGGCAAAGGGCGGCCCCGCGCAGGGGCCGCCCTTTGTCCTGCCTGGCGCGCCTGTTTGTCTATGGGCAGGCCTGCCAGGCGCCCGCGCTCACTGGCCGACCAGCCCGTTGCGTATGGCGTAGACGGTGAGCTCGGAGTTGTTGGCCAGGCCCAGCTTCTCCAGCACCCGGGCGCGGTAGACGCTCACGGTCTTCGGGCTGAGCATGAGTTCCTCGGCGATGTCGGACAGGCGCTTGCCCGACGCGATCATCACCAGCGTCTGCAGCTCGCGGTCGGAGAGCTTTTCGTGCGCCTGCTCGGCCGCGGGCGTGGTCAGGCTTTCGATGAGCATGTGCGCGATCTCCGGCGTGACGTTCTTGCGTCCCTGGGCGACGGTGCGCACGGCCTGCACGATCTGCTGCGGATCGCCGCCCTTGTTGACGTAGCCGTAGGCGCCGGCGCGCAGGGCGCGGATGGCGTACTGGTCCTCGGGGTACATGCTCACGATGAGCACGCGCACCGGGCTGCCCTCGTCCTTGAGGGCGTGCAGCACGTCCAGGCCGCTGCGGCCGGGCAGGTTGATGTCGAGCACCAGCACGTCGCAGCCGGTGTGGCGCATGAGCGCGCGCAGCTCGCCGTAGTCGGCGGCCTCGCCCACCACCTCGATATCGGGCGCGTCGGAGAGCGTGTCGCGTATGCCGCGCCGGATGAGCGCGTGGTCGTCGCAGAGGATTACCTTGATCATGTTGTCGTTCCCCAGGCCGCGGCGTCCGGCGCCGCGCCGTCGCCGCCTTCGGCGGCCAGTGGAATGGAGAGGATGAGCGTGGTGCCGCCACCGGGGCGGCTGCTGAGGTCCATCCAGCCGCCCACCGTGCCGGCCCGCTCGTGCAGGCCGCGTATGCCAAAGCTCTGCGCCTTGGCCAGGTCTTCGCGGCTGAGGCCACGGCCGTCGTCGCTGATCTCCAGCGACAGCACGCCCGCGCCCAGCGAGAGGTCCACCGCCACGTGCTGCGCCTGCGCGTGCTTGTGGATGTTGGTCAATGCTTCCTGCGCCGTGCGGTAGGCCACCAGCGGCACGCCGGCGGGCAACTGCAGCGACTCGTGGCTGGTGCGAAAGGCGCACTCCAGCCCCGTGCGGCGGGCAAAGCGCTGCGTCATCCACTGCAGCGCCGCCACCAGGCCCTGCTCCAGGATGGCCGGGCGCAGGTTCTGCATGATGCGTTTGCTCGCCTCGATGGCGTGGGTGAGGGTCTCGCGGGCGCTTTCGAGGTGGGCCTGCGCCTCGGGGTCGGCGTTGCGCCGCTCCAGCCAGGCCAGCTCGAAGCGCAGCGCGGTGAGGGAGCCGCCCACGTCGTCGTGGATCTCGCGGGCGATGGCCACGCGCTCGGCCTCCACGCTGGTCTGCAGGTGCTGCGCGAGCTCGCGCAACTGGCGCTGCGACTGCGCCAGCAGCTCGTCGGCGCGCAGCTTGGCGCGGCGCATCTCGGCGGCCTGGATGGCGTTTTCCACCGCCGGCGCCAGCCGCGCCAGGTTGGCCTTGAGCAGGTAGTCGCTGGCGCCGTTGCGCATGGCCTCCACGGCCACGTCCTCGCCGATGGCGCCGGAGATCAGGATGAAGGGCAGCACCAGCCCGCTGGCCTTGACGATGTCCAGCGCCCGCAACCCCGTGAAGCCGCCGGGCAGGTTGAAGTCCGACAGCACCACGTCCCACTCGGGGCTCAGCGCGTCGCAGAAGGCCTGCTCGGTTTCCACGCGCAGCGTGTCCACGGCCTGCCCGCCGCGGCGCAAATGGGCCAGCGCGAGCTCGTGGTCGAGCTCGGCGTCTTCGAGGTGGAGCACGCGCAGGCGGCGGGATGTCATGCGGGCGAGTATCGCAAAGCCCTGGAAGCGCGGAATTGCGCCGGCTTGGGCCCAGTGATCGGGGCAATGCCGCGGGGCGGGTGCGCCAAGAATTGAAGGCTGCCGGGCATGCCCTGCCGGCCGCTCAGCGTGACTAATGCGCACGCCGAGCAGGTTCGTCAAGGTTTGCGGCAGCTCAAGCCGCCGTCGCCTCAAGTCGAGGTGCCGCGCGCCGATAGACCGTCCAGCCAGCTCTGGAGAAATAACGCATGCCTTCAATTCTCGCCGTCGATGACTCGACCTCGATGCGCCAGATGGTGTCCTTCACGCTGAAGAACGCCGGGTTCCACGTGGTCGAGGCGGTGGATGGAATGGACGCCTGGGACAAGGCCGACAACCAGGACTTTGACCTCGTCCTCACGGACCAGAACATGCCGCGCATGGACGGCATCTCGCTCACGCGCAAGCTGCGCCAGCACCCCAAGTTCGGCCGCACGCCCATCCTCATCCTCACCACGGAATCCAGCGACGAGATGAAGCGCGAGGGCCGCGCCGCCGGCGCCACGGGCTGGATGGTGAAGCCCTTCGACCCGGCCAAGCTGATCGAGGTGATCGGCAAGGTCATCCGCTGACCCCGGCGCTCAGGAGAAATCATCCATGGCTGAACCGTCGACCGACAACAGCAGTGCCGTTGGCATAGACCTGAGCCAGTTCTACCAGGTCTTCTTCGAGGAAGCGCTGGAGAACCTGGAGCGCCTGGAGCAGATGCTCCTGGAAATCGACCTGGCGGCCGCAGACGACGAGGCGCTCAACGCCATCTTCCGCTGCGCCCACTCCGTCAAGGGCGGTGCCGCCACGTTCGGCTTCAACGACGTGGCCGAGCTCACCCACCAGATGGAGACGCTGCTGGACCGGCTGCGCCGCCACGAGCTGGCGCCCGACCACGCCATGGTGGACGTGCTGCTGGAGTCCGGCGACGCGCTGCGCGCGCAGCTCGCCCGCCACGAGGCCGGCGGCGCCGGTGCCCCGGTGGAGACGGCCGATCTGTGCCAGCGCATCCGCGTGCTGGCCGAAGGCAAGTCCGCGGCGCCGCGCGCTGCCGCGCCCGCCCCGGCCGTGGTGGCCGCGCCGCCCCCGCCGCC
>NZ_BCTC01000117.1 GCF_001571085.1 Azohydromonas lata NBRC 102462 | reverse complement strand
CTGCTTGGTTATTTAGAACCGCTGCAACAAGCAATTTCCCGACTCGCCCAAAACCTTGTGTCCGCTGGCGCACATATTTCTGACGCCAACCTTTCGCAAGGTTTCAACAAACCCTTCAGGCAACACAGATGCAAATCAGCAAACCATGAATGGCGCCGGCCCGACTCCGCAACCTCTGGGGTTTCAAACTCACCCGCCGGCGCGTCCGACTTGTCGGCGTTGCTGGCAGTGCGTTTGCGAGGGAGCGAAGTATACACACTTTGCGGGGTGGTGTGCCAGATGAGTGATTGACAATCTTCCCAAGGCAGCCCGTGCAGCGGCCACCCCTTGCAGGACGCCAGGGCTTCAGCCGGCCGCAGCCTCCAGGGCCTGCAGGCCGGCCAGATGCGTCTGCAACCAGGCGGCATCCCCTCCCCCTCGCGGCCGGCGTCGCGCGCCTGCGCCAGCGCCCGCTCCAGCAGGACGCGCCATTCGTCCACCAGCAGCAGCCCCGTCCACAACGGCTCGGACGCCCGCACCAGCGCCATGGCCAGCGGCGCGTCGCCGTCCGGGCCCAAGGCCCACGCCAGCGCGGCCCGGATGTCGGCCATGTCGCCGCCGTGGCGCTGCGGCCAGGACGGATTCATGTGCTGCCGCATCAGGCCCTCGCAGTGCGCCAGCACCTGGCGCGCATGCGCCTGCGAGGCCGCGCGCCACTCGGCCAGGTCGTGCAACTGCTCCAGGGCATAGCGGCGCAGCGATTCGTACAGCCGGTAGCGCGGCGGCACCTCGGCCAGCTCCACGCTCACCAGCGACTTGTCCACCAGCCGGCCCAACTGCGACAGCGCGGCGCAGGCCGCCGCCTCGCCGCCGCGCAGCCGGCACACCGACTCCACCGCCGCCAGTGTGAAGCTGCCGCGAAAGGCGCCGAGCTGGCGGAACAGCGCGCGCTCGCCGGCGTCCAGCGTGTCGTAGCTGGAGGCGATGGCCGCGGCCAGGCTGCGGTGGCGCGGCGGGGCGTCGCGCGCACCGCCACCCAGGCGGCTCAGCCGCTGGTCCAGCAGCGAGGCCACGCCGGCCAGGCCCAGCACCGGCACCCAGGACGCCGCCAGCTCCAGCGCCAGCGGCAGGCCGTCCAGGCGGCGGCAGATGTCGCCCAACAGCGCCAGCTCGCCCTCGTCCAGCGACAGCCGCACGTCCTGCGCCCGTATGCGCTCGACCAGCAGCCGCAGCGCGGCATGGTCCAGGGCCTGCTCGGCGCTCATCGCCTGCCCCGCCGGCGGCACGGCCAGCGGCGGCAAGCGCTTGACGTACTCGCCCGCGGCGCGCAGCGCCTCGCGGCTGGTGGCCAGCACGTCCACGCCCTCGCACTGCTCGCGCAGCGCCTGGGCGAGCGTGCACACGGCGTCCACCACGTGCTCGCAGTTGTCCAGCACCAGCAGCAGGTGGCGATGGCGCAGATGCTCGACCAGCGCAGCCAGCGTGCCCGCGCCGGTGGCGGGCACGCGCAGCCGCGAGGCCAGGTGCGGCAACACCAGATCGGCGCCGGCCAGCGTCGCCAGGTCCAGCAACTGCACACCGTCGGCGTAGCGCGACGCGCTGCGCGCGGCCACCAGCCGCGCCACGGCGGTCTTGCCCATGCCGCCGGGGCCTATGACGGTGATGAAGCGCCGCAGCGCCAGCTCGTACTGCAGCGCGGCCACGAAGTCGTCGCGGCCCACCAGCGGCTGCGCCGGCGCCGCGCGCGCGGCCGGGGCAGCGGGGGAGGGGGCCGCCGCCGCGCCGCGTTGCGCCGCCTCGCCCTCGTCGGCCGTCCAGGCGACGTCGGCCACGAAGGCGTAGCCGCGCCCGGGAACGCTCATGATGAAGCGCGGCGCGTCGCGCGGGTCCCGCAGCGCGCGGCGCAGCGCGGCGATCTGCACGCGCAGGTTGCTTTCCTCCACCACCAGCCCCGGCCAGCCGCGCTGCAGCATCTGCGGCTTGGAGACGACCTCGCCCCGCTGCTCGACCAGCGCCACCAGCAGGTCCAGCGCGCGGTCGCTCAGGCGCACGGGCTCGCCGTCGAGCAGCAGGCGGCGCCGCGCGGGCACCAGTTGGAACGGTCCGAAGCGCGCGATGCGCGGTGGCGCTGGAAGGGCGTTGGGCGGGGGAACGGGCTGCATGGCGCTCCGGTGGCGCCCGCCACGGGGCTCGTGCAAGCAGCCTCGGCGCAGGCGGGGCGGTGAGAAACGACGGGCGCCGCCGCGGGCGCGGTCACCAGGTCAGAGCGCGGCAGTTTTTCACACCCGGGAAGGGCTCCGGGGGCATCAGGGAAATGGGAGTGATACGAAACGCTGCCGCCGGCACTCACCGGCAAGCTTTGGCTACACGCGCTCACGCGCCGGGAGGGCCTGCCGCCTTCACGCAGACGAAGCGGCAGGCCAAGCCCGCCACCTTTGCAAAGGCCTGATCGCCGGTGATGAAGGCATGGGGCTGGCCAGCCAGAAGGCAGCCGGCGGCCTGCAAGGCATCCGGGGTCCGCAAGCCGTGGCATGCGCGCAGCGTGGTGGCCAACTCCACGGTGCCGCGGTCAAGCTCCATCCAGCGCAAGTCAGGCGCGGCAAAGAAGCTGTCGTAGCGCAACAGCAGCGCGGTATCGCCATCACGCAAGGGCTTGATGCGGCACTCCATCCACGACAAGCGGCTCATCGCCACCGTGACCCGGCCTGCCTCTTGGGCCAGTTCCTCCAGACAGCGGCGCACCTGCCGCGCCGTGTCGGCTTGCCCCTCCAACAGATAAATCAGCGCATTGGCATCTAGGTAGGCGATCAACGGTCCCACCCATCGCGCTCGTCATCGATCTGGCGGTCGATGTCGGCCGTCGCGCGGCCGCCGTCCAGCGGCTGTGCCAGCAACCACTCCAACGCGCCGCCTCCCTTGGCGGCCTCCGCCTCACCGGCCCGCGCCAACAGGCGCTGGTATTCCTGTTCGCTCAACACCACGGCGGCCGGCCGGTTGCGTTTGAGGATGTGCACGGGGCCATGTCGCAGCCCCTCTTCCACGGCGGCCATGCCGCGCCGCTTGAGCTCAATGGCCGGGAGAGTGTTCATGAGCGCCCCCAACGAATTAAATGAGTACCGTTTTCAGTACCAGTTTAAGTCCTTGGTGGGCTACCGAGCCCTTCCCAGGCCGACACCCGCCGCCCCTGCACCGCCACCCCATGCTCCGCGGCCGGCCGCGCGCGCAGCCGGCCGCGGCTCAGGCCTGGATGAAGCGCAGCAGGTCCTGGTTGAGCTGGTCCTTGTGCGTGGCTGCCAGGCCGTGCGGGGCGCCGGGGTAGACCTTGAGCGTGGCGTTGCGCACGAGCTTCACGGCCTTTTGCGCGGAGTTGGCCAGCGGGACGATCTGGTCGTCGTCGCCGTGGATGAAGAGCGTGGGCACCTCGATCCGCCTGAGGTCCTCGGTGAAGTCGGTCTCGGAGAACTGCTTGATGCAGTCCAGCTCCGCCTTGAGCGAGCCCTGCATGCCTATGAGCCAGAAGGTGTCGCGCAAGCCTTGCGACACCTTGGCGCCGGCGCGGTTGGCGCCGTAGAAGGGGCCGGAGAGGTCGCGGAAGAACTGGGCGCGGTCGGCGTGCACGCCGGCGCGTATGCCGTCGAACACGTCCAGCGGCAGCCCATCGGGGTTGGCCGGCGTCTTGAGCATGATGGGCGGCACGGCGCCCACCAGCACGGCCTTGGCGGCGCGGGCGCCACCGTGGCGGCCCAGGTAGCGCGCCACCTCGCCGCCGCCCGTGGAGTGGCCCACGAAGACGGCCTCGCGCAGGTCCAGCGCGTCCACCAGCGCCGCGAGGTCGTCGGCATAGGTGTTCATGTCGTTGCCCTGCCAGGGCTGGCCGGAGCGGCCGTGGCCGCGCCGGTCGTGGGCGATGACGCGGCAGCCGTGCTCGGCCAGGAACACCATCTGGTCCTCCCACGCGTCCGCGCTCAGCGGCCAGCCGTGCGAGAACACGACCGGCCGCCCCCGGCCCCAGTCCTTGTAGTAAAGCGACGTGCCGTCGGGTGCGTCGAACCAGCTCATGGCGTGCTCCGGGTACAGCGCCGGCGGCAAAAGGTGCCGGCCGCATGGACAAAAGCTTGGCCCACGGCGTGAAATTGGGCGAGTTAAGCATCGTGAAATGTTGAAAACGCCGCCGTGCCGATCTACGCCCTGCACCTGCTGATTTGCCAACCCATAAATTGACCCGGCGCGGCCTTGCACGGATGTAAATTCAGATTCCAGCCGCGACCACCCGAAACAAGGCGCAGCAAAAATCCCTCTCATAAAACAATCGGGCACAAAATAAGAGCTTACATTCGATATGCCCCACAAAAATAAATTGTTTCCTGAAGGAAATTTTTCAGATACTTTTGCCCAGCACAATAAATACCCTCTTCCAGCAAAGTTGCAGCTCCCGCGCCTTTGCGTCGGGCCATTAAACCTGCCCTCAAAATTCCACGATGAATTTGATCGACCCCAAGCGCATGGCTTCCCAGGCATGGGCCGGCCTGTTGATTTGCACGGCCGGCACCCTGCCGGCTTGGGCGCAACAAAGCGGCGACCTCTCCTATTGGGTGGGCACTTGGGGCACGGCGCCGCAGCCGGCCACTTCCCAGGCGGAAACCACCGCCGGGAAATTCAACAACCAGACGCTGCGCCAGATCGTCCACACCAGCTTGGGCGGCCAGCGGCTGCGCGTGCGGCTGAGCAACGCCTACGGCACCGCACCGCTGGTCATTGGCGAAGCCCATGTCGCGCTGCAGACCACCGGCTCGTCCACCGACCCCTCGACCGACCGCGTGCTGACCTTCAACGGCCAGGCCGGCATCACCGTGCCCGCGGGCGCCACGGCCGTCAGCGACCCGGTCAACCTGAGCTTCAACAGCGGGCAGAACCTCGCCGTCAGCATTTACCTGCCGGTATTCACCACCGCCACGACACAGCATTTGCGCGCCCGCCAGACCACTTATGTGTCCACGCCCGGCAATTTCGCCGGTGCCGCCGCACAAGCGGGCGTATTTTCCAGCCTGTGCACGGAAGGGCTGAATCCCAAGACCTGCACCTCGTCCTGGTATCTGCTCACCAACGTGGACGTGCAAACTGCCAGCCCGCTGCCCGCCGTCGTCGCCCTGGGAGATTCCATCACCAACGGCGCCTATTCCAGCGGCAACCTCAACCGCCGCTGGACCGACGTGCTCGCGCGCCGACTGCGCGCCGACGGCCCCTCCCTGGGCGTGCTCAACCAGGGCATAGGCGGCAATACCCTGGTGGCCTGGGGACAGGGCGGCAGCATGGTCAAGCGCTTCGAGCGCGACGTGGTGAATCAGCCTGGGGCGAAATTCACCATCGTTCTCGGCGGCATCAACGACATCAAGAAGAATTTCACCGCCGACAAATTGATCAGCGGCTACCAGGCACTGATTTCCCAGGCCCGCAAGAGCGGCTTGAAAATATATGGCGCAACGCTCACGCCCTATGGCCGCGGCACGGACTTCCAGGAAACGCAGCGCAAAAACGTGAATGCCTGGATACGCAACAGCGGCGCTTTCGATGCAGTCATCGACTTCGACGCCGCGCTGCGCGACCCTGCCGCCCCGCGCCGCATGCTGCCCCTGTACGACAGCGGCGACTCGCTGCACCCCAGCGATGCCGGCTACGAGGCCATGGGCCAGGCCGTGAACCTGGCGCTGTTCAAGCCCTGAAACGGCCCGCGGGCGCGGCGGCGCAGCCGGGGCCCGGCCCCGCGCGGCGCGCGTGTAGCGGGATGAAACGCTGCCCCAAAGGCGTGCACCGTTGGCGCTGCGGCGCGTTGGACGCGGGCAGCCAGGCCGGTTCCCTACCGGGCCGGCCCTATGCTGCGCGGCCCGCCACTGCCCCGGCGGGCGCCGCCGCACACCCGTCCAGGCCGTTCCGAGGAAAGCCCCACAAGCATGAAGAAATCCGTTCGTCCCACCGTCACGCTGGCGCTGCTGGCCGCGCTGTCCCTGCCCGCGCTGGCCGCGGGCCTTGGCCAAAGCGGCGGCGGCGTGGCCATTGCGGTGGGCCCGCGCCATCCGGCCGTGGCCTCGGTGCTGCTGGGCGGCGGCACCGTGGCGCCCACGGTGCACAAGCAGTCGGCGGATTTCGGCCTGATCGCCACGGCGCTCATGCACGGCGACGTGCAGGGTGCGGAGGGCGCCCGCGATGCCACGACGAGCGCCGGCGGCGGCTTCAGCAGCGGCAACAAGCCCGCGCGCGGCGCCGGCAGCGCCGTCCGCTGAAGCCCCGGGGTCGCTCAGAACCCTTCCAGCACCACCTTGCCGCGTGCGCGCTGGGACTCCAGCAGCGCATGCGCGCGCCGCAGGTTGGCGGCGTTGATGACGCCGAAGTGCTCGGCCAGCGTGCTGCGCAGCGTGCTGGCGTCCACCAGCTCGGCCACGCGCTGCAGCAGCGCGTGCTGGCGGGCCATGTCCGGCGTCTCGAACATGGGCCGCGTGAACATCAGCTCCCAGTGCAGCGACAGGCTCTTGCGCTTGAGCGGCACGGCGTCCAGCTGGGCCGGGTCGTCGATGAGCGCCAGGCGGCCCTGGGGCTGCAGCGCCTCGATGATCTGCCCGTAGTGCGCGTCGGTGTGCGTGAGGCTGGCGACGTGGCTCACCGCGTCCACGCCCACGCGCCTGAGCTCCTCGGTGAGGGGCTGGGCATGGTCTATCACCTCGTGCGCACCCAACTCGCGCACCCACTGGCGCGTCTCCTCGCGCGAGGCCGTGCCTATGACCTGCAGCCGCGTGAGCCGCCGCGCCAGTTGCGTGAGCATGGAGCCCACGCCGCCGCCCGCGCCGATGATCAGCAGGCTTTGCCCTTCCCCGCCGCCTTCAGGCACGCCCAAGCGGTCGAACAGCAGCTCCCAGGCGGTGATGGAGGTCAGCGGCAGCGCCGCGGCCTGCGCGAACGACAGGCTCGCGGGCTTGGGGCCCACGATGCGCTCGTCCACCGCATGCAGCTCGCTGTTGCTGCCGGGGCGGGTGATGGAGCCGGCATAGAACACCTCGTCGCCCGGCTTGAAGAGGGTCACCTGCGGGCCCACCGCGCGCACCACGCCCGCGGCATCCCAGCCCAGCACGCGCGGCTGCTGCACGGCGGCCCCCCGGCGCACCTTGGTGTCCACGGGGTTCACGGACACGGCGCGCACCTCCACCAGCAGGTCGCGCGGACCCGGCTGCGGCGCGGGCAGCTCCAGCTCGACCAGCGCCAGCGGGTCGTCGATGGGCAGGCCGTGTTCGATGTAGGCGATGGCTTTCATGGCAGGGCTCCTTCCGTGCTGGCGGGACGTCAAAGGCGCGTGATCACGGCGTCGGCCGGCAGGCGCGACTTGGGCAGCCTGGCGTTGAAGTCCGCCTCGCCGCGGTAGCCCAGCGACACGAGCACCACGCTGTTGAAACCCTTGGCGGCCAGGCCCAGCTCCTCGTCCAGCAGCTGGGCGTCAAAACCTTCCATGGGCGTGGCGTCCACACCCAGCGCACCGGCGCCCAACAGCAGCGTGCCCAGGGCCAGGTACACCTGCTTCTGCGCCCAATGCGTCAGGTCGCCCGCCTCGCGGTGCAGGGTGATGTAGCCGTCGCGCGTCTTGCGCTGGCCTTCGCGGGCAGCGTCGTTGGCGAAGCGGCCATCGGCCGCCTCCTGCGCCAGCACGGCGCTGGTGTGGGCCTCGTCCAGGTCCTGGCGCGCGCACAGGACGACGACGTGCGACGCATCCCGGATCTTCGAAACGTTGTAGGCATAGCCGCCCTGCGCCGCCTTGGCGATGCGCTCGCGGCCGGCTGCGTCACCCGCCAGGATGAAATGCCAGGGCTGCGAGTTCACCGACGAGGGCGCGAAGCGCAGCAGCTCCAGCAGCTCGTTGACGGTGGCCTGCGGGATGCGGCGCGAGGCGTCGTAGGCCTTGGCGGTGTAGCGGCTTTGGGCGGCGGCAAGAACGTTCATGGCGGCTCTCTCTGTGCAGGGGTGCAGGGGTGTGTAGACGGAGGTCACTGCGCCGCAACGGGGTTAGGTGGTCGCTGCGGCATGGTCGCCATGGTGGCCGCACCCGCCCGCGCGAAACAGCCGTGGGCCGCAGCAGCACTTTCACTCCCGGAGTGAAAATCGAGCCCAATGAATGGTGGCACTTTCATCCCTTGGAGACAGATGGCGTGGTCCGTTTTGAAGACCTCAACCTTTTCGTCCGCTCCGCGGCGCTGGGCAGCTTTTCGGCCGCGGCGCGCGAGGCCGGGCTGCTGCCGGGCCAGGCCAGCGCGGCCGTGAAGCGGCTGGAGGCGGCGCTGGGCATCTGCCTGTTCGCCCGCTCCACGCGCAGCCTGCGGCTGACGGCCGAGGGCGGGCAGTACCTGCCCTACGCGTTGGGCGCCCTGGAGGGACTGCGCGAGGGACAGGAGCTGGTGCGGCGCGACGCCGAGGTGCGCGGCGTGCTGCAGGTGGCCGTGTCCTCGGACTTGGGCCGCAACGTGATGCTGCCCGTGCTCACGGCCTTCAGGCGCACGCACCCGGCGCTGACGCTGCGCCTGTTCCTCTCCGACCAGATCACCGACGTGTTCCGCGACCCGGTGGACGTGGCGCTGCGCTACGGCCGCATGGAGGACGCGAGCTTCGTGGCCCTGCCGCTGGCCCCGGGCAACCGCCGCATGCTGGTGGCCGCGCCGGACTACCTGGCGCGCCGCGGCCGCCCGTCCACGCCGCAGGCGCTGGCCGAGCACGACTGCCTGTGCTACGTGCGCCGCGGCAGCGTCTATGACGAATGGGCCTTCACCGAAGCCGGCGGCGAGCTGGCGCGGCGCCGCCTGGTGCGCGTGCGCGGCCCGCTGCTGAGCGACGACGCCGACGTGGTGCGCCGTTGGGCCGTGGCCGGCGAGGGCATCGCCTACAAGTCCTGGCTGGACGTGCGCGAGGACGTGCTCGCCGGCCGCCTGGAGCTGCTGCTGCCGCAGCACCTGGGCGAGCCGGTGCCGCTGCACCTGGTGTGCCCGCACCGCCGCCAGTTCTCACCGGCGGTGCGGCTGCTGCACGCGGCGCTGCAGGCGCACTGCGAAGGGCTGATGGCGCAACTGCCGCAGGCGACGCTCACCTCACCCTGACGGGCAGGCCCCGAGGACGTACCAACCGAAACACCGCGGGGGAATCGTCCCTGTCACAAACGCCCCGCCTGATTCGTCTTCCCCGCCATGGACCACACCGCCACCGCTGCCGCCGCCGACACCTCCACCGCCACGTTTTCCCGCCTGCGCCCGCGGCTGCAGGGCGTGGCCTACCGCATGCTCGGCTCGCGCGCCGAGGCCGAGGAGGTCGTGCAGGACGCCTGGCTGCGCTGGCACGAGGCGGACCACGCCGCGCTGCAAAGCGCCGAGGCCTGGCTCGTCACCGTCACCTCGCGCCTGGCGCTGGACCGGCTGCGCGCGGCCAAGGCGCAGCGCGAGCACTACGTGGGCTTCTGGCTGCCGGAGCCGCTGGTGGAGGACTCGCCGCCCTCGCCGCAGCAGTTGCTGGAGCGCTGCGACGACCTCTCCGTGGCCTTCCTCACCGTGCTGGAGCGCCTGTCTCCCGAGGCCCGCGTCGCCTTCCTGCTGCGCGAGGTGTTCGATGCCGACTACGCCGAGCTCGCACGCGTGCTGGACAAGAGCGAGGACGCCTGCCGCCAGCTCGTGAGCCGCGCCAAGACGCAGTTGCGCGACGCACGGCGCCGCCACGCCGTCCCGCACGACACGCAGCGCCGGCTGCTCCAGGGTTTCATTCACGCCTCCAGCAGCGGCGATTTCGCCGCGCTGCAGAGCCTGCTGGCCGAGGACGCGCAACTGCTCAGCGACGGCGGCGGCAAGGTGCCCAGCTTCGGCAAGGTGCTCCAGGGCGGGCGGCGCATCGCGCAACTCTTCCTCGCCACCAAGCTGCGCCACGGCGCGCTCGTCCAGTGGGAAATGGCCGTCGTCAACGGCGAATGGGGCCTGCTGCGCTTCGTGGACGGGCGGCTCGAATCGGTGCAGGCGCTGGAGACCGACGGGCAGCGCATCCTGCGCATCCACGTCCAGCGCAACCCCGACAAGCTCGCGCGCATCGCCGCAGCCTGGGAGCGCGCCAAAAACCCGGCCGCCGGCGTCACAAGCGCGCTGCCCGCCTCGTCTTGAAGGTGCAAGCCCACTTTTTTTGACGAGGAAACACCGTGCAAGACACCCACCAGCCCCGCCTGCCCTGGACCCGCCTGGCCCCCAAGGCCTACCAGGCCATGGCCGCCGTCAGCGCGGCCACCGCCGCTTCCAGCCTGGGGGCCGTGCTCATCGAGCTGGTCCAGACCCGCGTTTCGCAGATCAACGGCTGCGCCTTCTGCCTGGACATGCACGTCCGCACGCTGCGCGAACACGGCGAGGGCTGGCAGCGCATCAACAGCCTGCCCACCTGGCGCGAGACCGGCCTCTACAGCGAGCGCGAGCGCGCCGCGCTGCAGTGGGCCGAGGCGATGACGCGGCTGGCCGACGGCCACGCCGGGCAGGACGCCGCCTTCGCCGCGCTGCAGCCCCACTTCAGCGAGCAGGAGGTCGTGGAGCTGTGCTGGGCCGTCGCGCAGATCAACGCCTGGAACCGCATGGCCATAGGCATGCGCCAGCCGGTGGAGGAAAAGGCGCTGGCCTGAGGCTGCGCCCGGCCGGCACCGCTCAAGCCGCCTGGCTGCTGCCCAGCCGGAACACCGACACCGCATCAACCAGGCGCTGCGCCTGCCGGCGCAGGCTGTCCGTGGCCGCCGCGCTCTGCTCCACCAGTGCGGCGTTTTGCTGCGTGGCCTCGTCCATCTGGTTGACGGCCTGGCCCACCTGCGTCACGCCGCGGCTTTGCTCGGCGCTGGCGCTGTTGATCTCGCTCATGAGCGCCGTCACGCGGCGCAGCGCTGCGCCAGCGTGCGCACCTCGCCAGCCACCACCGCGAAGCCCCGGCCTTGCTCGCCCGCACGCGCAGCCTCCACCGCGGCGTTGAGCCGCACTTCAAACACGAGTTGGGCCAGCTTGTCGCGCATGGCGCGCCAGGGACTGCAGCAGCCCAGGCTTATCCTGCCGGCCCGCGTCGATGTGGGTGCCCAAGTCGCCCGCCGCCATGTCCGCCTGGGCAATCAGGGCTGCAGGCGCAGGCCATTCAAACGGCCTGGCCTGCCCCATTCCGATACTGGGCTAGGGCAGATCAAGCTTCGTTTCCAGCGCCGCCAACAGCCATTGCTCAAATTCCTGCGCGCCGGCCAGCTTTGTATCCAGCAGCAGCACGCAAAACTCGTCGCCGCCGGAGCGCACGCAAATGTCGGTATTGCTCGCCACCCGCTGTAGCACCAGGGAAAAGCGCCGCCGCAAAGAAATCTGAACCTAGCCCCGCCCAACCCGACGGGCCTTTTCACCTGCGGCAGCGGCCGGCGCCGCGCCCGCATGACAAGCGCTTACTTCCGAAGCATCCAGCCACCACGCCGGCCCTCAACGCGCCTCGCGGCAGGCCGAAAAGCAGGCAGCAGCGCCCGCCGCGGCCAAAAAAACCGGCGGCAGGCGCCTCTTGAACAGTCCGAGCACGCGTGCCGGTATTCACCGGCAGCTTTTCATTAAACCGAATTTCCCGCGGCACCAAGCGGCACAAGGCAAACCGCCTTGAAGGCAGCCTTTTGTCTTTTTCTTGCCGGAAATTGAGCATTGGATTTTCGCCCACGCGAAATGCAACGGCCTGCAGTTTCCCGGCCAACGACTGGCCGCGCGGAATGAAACCAGACGAATCAACGCGATGAAGAAGCTCAACTCCGTTCGCGCCTCCCTGGCGGCGCTGCTGCTGGCCCTGGGCGGCGCGGCGCTGTCGCAGGCGGCGGTGACCGCGCCCACGGCCCCGGTCAAGTGGCATCCGGGCCACTACGTCGCGTTGGGCGCGTCCGCGGGCGAGTACCTCACGACCAACACCTTCAAGGAAATCTCGGCGCTGCCCAACGTGCGCGGCGTGATGACGCGCTACGCCTGGCGCGACATCGAGACGTCCCGGGGCGTCTACGACTTCTCCCGCATCGACCGCGACCTCAGCCTGGCGCGCGCCGCGGGCAAGCAGCTCTTCATCACCATCAGCACCAAGGCCTTCCAGGCCGGAGCCCGCGCGCTGCCGGACTACCTGCACACGGCCGAGTACGGCGGCGGGGTGTACCGCATACGCATCAGCGGCAAGGACGCCACGGGCAGCGAGGCCACCACGGGCGAGAACATCGCGCTGTACGAGCCCTCGGTACGCGACCGCCTGGTCGCCCTGGCCCGCGTGCTGGGCCGCCGCTACAACGCGCAGAACAATTTCGAAGGCATCGCCTACAACGAGACGGCGCTGGGCCAGGCCGTGGTGCCGCTGACCGACGCGCAGAAGAACACCTTCTTCGCCAACCTCGCGCAGGTGGACACGGCCACGCGCCAGGCCTTCCCCAACACGGTGGTGATGCAGTTCCTCAACTTCCCCAAGCCCAACATGCCGGGCCTGGTGAGCAACATGCTGAACGCCGGCGTGGCGCTGGGCGGGCCGGACACCTTCCTCAACGACAGCACGCTGGAAGCCTCGGCCTACCCGCTGTACGACACCGTGGCCGGCAAGCTGCCGCTTGGGCCCTCGGTGCAGGCGGAGAACTACGTCACCACCTACCAGTTCGGCCCCTACGCGCCGCCGGCCGTGACGGACCTGTACGCCTTCGCCCGCGGGCGGCTGCACGCCAACTACCTGTTCTGGAGCAAGACGCTCACGCCGCCGCTCATCCCCTACGACAACGTCATGAAGATGTTCAAGTCCGCCAGCTTCCCCAAAGACGCGGCCGGAGGGCTGAACACGGCCTGTCCGACACTGTTCACGGCCTGCGTGGCGGGTCTGTAAGGACGTCAGGATGCGGCGCCCAGAGCGGGTGCGGTAATTGCCAGGGCCGCGCACATCCCACGGAGTGCGCCACGGCATGAAGGACGTCAAAGACAAAGGGACACCGGCTCCCGCCACAGCCCTGCGGCGCGCGGCGCGCGCCACGCCATCGCGGCCCGCACGGCGGATGCGCTTGGACCAACGCCGCGCCGCGGGCGGATGAAGCGCACAGCCCCTGGCCGCGCCGCGGCCGCCTTGCCGGCGCTGCTGTGCGGCGCCACCCTGCTTTGGCCTCCCGGCGCGCACGCGGCTGCGGCCGATTGCGCCGCGCTGGCCGAGGACGCGCAGCGCCTGGCCTGCTACGACGCGCTGTTTCGCGCCGGCACGGCGCCGCCCGCGGCTGGCGTGGCTCCCGCGCAGCCTTTTGAGCGGGCGCCTGAGCGGGCGCCTGAGCGCACGCAGCCGCCCGGCCCGGTGGAGCCCGGCTCCATGCCCGTCTCCGGCGGCGCGCCCACGCCGCCGGCCGCCGGCACCGGGCTGGCGCTGAGCGAGGCGATGTCGCAGTACTGGGAGCTCACGCCCGCGGACAAGCGCGGCACCTTCGTGGTCAGGACGTACCTGCCCACCTACCTGCTGCCGCTGCACGTCACCAGCAGCCTCAACCGCCAGCCCTTCAGTCCCACGCGCGGCCTGGCGCCGGCGCGGCCGGGCTACCGCTCGCTGGAAGCCAAGCTGCGCATCTCGCTGCGCGCCAAGATCGCCGAGGGGCTGCTGCTGCCGGACGCCGACTTGTGGTTCGCCTACACACAGCGCTCGCTGTGGCAGGTGTGGAACCGCGCGGAGTCCTCGCCCTTTCGCAATACCGACTACGAGCCCGAGGCGATCTACGTGGTGCCTGTGCCGCAAGCGCTGGGCGAGCTGCCCGGGGGCTGGCGCTGGCGCATGGTGCAGCTTGGGCTGGCGCACCAGTCCAACGGCCAGGGCGACGCGCTATCGCGCAGCTGGAACCGCGTGTACTTCGGCACCGCCGCCGAGCGCGACGGGCTGGGCCTGCAACTGCGCCTGAACCACCGGCTCCAGTCCGACAGCGGCGACGACGACAACCCCGGCCTCACCCGCTACATAGGCAACGCCGAGCTCACCGCCAACTGGCTGCCCGGCGCGCACACGGTGCAGGTGGGCTGGCGCACGCACCTCACGGACTTCAGGCGCGGCTCGCTGCAACTGGACTGGACCTACCCCGTGCGCCGCGACAACCCGCAGGGGCTGCGCTGGTACGTCCAGCTCTTCACCGGTTACGGCGAAACGCTGCTGGACTACAACCACCGCCAGACGAGCCTGGGCGTGGGGGTGGCGCTGTTCAATTTCTGAGGGGACGCCTGCCCCTCACGTCCCAATCAACTGCGCCGCGCTGTCCGCCTGCGGCGTCACCAGCACCTGGTCGATGCGCGTGCTGTCCACGTCCATGACCTCGAAGCGGTAGCCGCTCCACACCGCGCAGTCGGTGCGCCGCGGGATGCGGCGCAGCGTGACCATGAGAAAGCCGGCCAGCGTGTCGTACTGGCCGCGCTGGGGCAGCTCCTCGGGGTCGATCTGCAGCGCGCGCAACACGTCGCCAATGGGCGTGAGGCCGTCCATCAGCCAGGAGCCGTCCTCGCGGCGGACGATCTGCTCCTCGTCGCCCGTCTGCACCAGGCTGCCCATGACGGTGCTCATCACGTCGTTGAGCGTGATCACGCCCACCACCAGGCTGTACTCGTTGACGATGGCCGCGAAGTCCTCGTGCGCCTGGCGGAACTGCGACAGCACCTCCCACAGCGTCAGCCGGTCCGGCACCAGCAGCACCTTCTTCACCAGCGCGCTGCCGGCCTCGCCCTTGAGCGCAAGGGGCTCCTCGCGCAGCATGCGCGCGAACAGGTCGGCCGCGTCCACGTAGCCCACGACCTGGTCGATGTGCCCGTCGCAGACGAGATAGGTCGAATGCGGCTGCGCCGCGATGCGGGCGCGGATGATGTCCTCGGACTCGTCCTGCAGCAGGTAGACGATGCGGTCGCGCGTGGTCATGGCGCTTTCCACCGTGCGCGTGTCCAGCTCGAACACGTTTTCGATCACCTCCTGCTCGCGCTCGTGCAGCACGCCGGCCTCGGCGCCGGCCTCGGTGAGCGCCAGGATGTCCGCGGGCGTGATGCGCTCGTCGCGCTGCTCCGGGAAGCCCAGCAGCCGCACCAGCGCATCGGCCAGGCCGTTGAACAGCCACACCACCGGGTGCAGCAGCCGCATGAACCCGCGCATCGCGGGCAGCAGCCGCATGGCCAGCCTCTCGGGCTGCGTCATCGCCAGCCGCTTGGGCAGCAGGTCGGCCAGCAGGATGAAGAGCGACGTGACGATGGAAAAAGAGACGATGAAGCCCGTGAGCTCGGCCGTGCGCGGCTCCAGCGCCTGGCCCAGCAGCGCCGCGGCAAAGGGGCTCAAGGCGTCCTCGCCCACCACGCCGCCCAGGATGGCCACCATGTTCTGGCCTATCTGCACCACGGTGAAGTAGTTGCCCGGGCGGGCCTGCACCTGCAGCACGGCTTCGGCGCGCTCCTCGCCCTCGTCGGCCAGTTGCCGCAGCCGCAGCCGCAGCCGCCGCGCCGAGGCCAAGGCGATTTCCGCCACGGAGAAGAAGGCGCTGAGCGCGATGAGGAACGCAATGGTGATCAGGCTGCCCGCGGAGCTCATGCAAGTCAGTGTAGTGCCGGGCAACGCGCCCGCCGGCCCGGGGCGTTGCGCCGGCACCTACCCCGCGGCGCCGGCCGCGCAAGAGCCGTTGCCCAGGCGACGAGGCCGCAGTCGCCGCGCAGCCTCACTGGGCCGCCGAGTCCTCCTGCAGCGGCACGCGCAGCAGCACCGTGGTGCCCGTGCCGGGCTGGGACTCGACGGCGAACTGCCCGCCCAAGGCCTCGATGCGCTCCTTCATGCCCAGCACGCCCCAGCCGGCGCGGCCGGCGCCACCGTCGCGGCCCTCGGCGGCCTCGAAGCCCACGCCGTCGTCCTCCACGCTGGCCTGCAGGTGGCGGCGCGAGCGCTTGAGGCTCACGCTCACGCGCGTGGCGCCGGCATGCTTGGCGACGTTGTTGAGCGCCTCCTGGATGACGCGGAACACGGCCGCCTCCACCGGCGCGGGCAGCCGCTCGCCGTCCAGCCCGTGCTGCTCCAGGTCCACCGGCGTGGACGACAGCGCCGACCACGTCGCCACGTAGGCGGCCACGCCGTCGCCCAGGCCGCAGTCCTCCAGCGCCGTGGGCCGCAGCGTGAAGACGATGCGGTCCAGCTCCCGGTCCACCTGCTGCATGAGCGGCTGCAGCCGCCGCAGCCACTCGCGGTCCTCGGCGTCGCGCTGCTGCTGCGTGACGGTGCCCACGGCCAGCGCCAGCGAAGAGAGGTACTGGCCCAGCGAGTCGTGCAGCTCGCGCGCGATGCGGCGGCGCTCCTCGTCCTGCACGTGCTCCACGCGGGCCAGCAGCGTGCGCAGCTCGCGGGTGCGGTCCTGCACGCGCTGCTCCAGCAGGTCGCGCACGCCGTGCACGGCGTGCGCGTCGGTGGCCGAGCCGAACCAGCGCAGCACGCGCCCGTCGTCGCCCAACTGCGGTTCGGCGCGCACCAGGTGCCAGCGGTAATGCCCGTCGTGGCCGCGCAGGCGCAGCTCGTTGTCCAGCGGCTGGTGCCGCCGCAGCGCCTCGTGCCAGCGGGCCACGGCCTCCGCGCGGTCGTCGGGGTGCACCACGTCGGCCCAACCGTCGCCCATGGCCTGGGCTTCGCTCTGGCCGGTGTATTCGCACCACCGCCGGTTGAACCAGTCGGCATGGCCGGCCGGGTCGGTGCTCCACAACAGGCCGGGCACCAGGTTGGCAATGGCATGCAGCCGCGATTCGCTCTCGCGCAGCCGCTGCTCGCCGCGCTTGCGCTCGCTGATGTCCTCGATGACGGCACAGCAGCGCAGCGGGCACCCCTGCGCATCGCGCACCACGTCGGCCGTCACCCGCACCCAGACCACGCCGCCGCCCTTGCGCCGGTAGCGCTTTTCCACCTGGTAGCTGGCCTCGCCGCGCATGAAGCGCTCGAACACCAGGCCGTCGGCGCCGCGGTCCTCGGGGTGATTGAGCTCGTCCACCGTCATGTCCAGCAGCTCGGCCTCGCCGTAGCCGGTGAGCGCACACAGCGCCGGGTTGACGCACAGGAAGCGGCGCGAGAGCGCATCCGTGTGCGCCATGCCCACGCTGCTGAGGTTGAACATCATCCCGGCCAGCCGGGCCTGCATCGCATCCAAGGTGTTCGACATCTCAAAGCGTTCCGTACTTCCCTGTCCCAGGGCGCCGGCCAGGCCAGCCTGGCTGCCCTACCCGGGACAGGCCCTCAGCATCCAGGCATTGCCGCAGGCAGATGTATCCAGGCGTGACGCGCCGACTGCCCGCGCCATGCGCCCGGCGTGACAACCCGCACGCCGCAAGCTCTTTTTGTGCAGGCAACCGTGAAAGCACCGCTCAAAGCAATGTTTCCGCCGCCGAAAGAAAGCCACGGCCTGCGCGTGTGTAGGCCAGCGTCAAAGAATGGATGACTGCATGTTCAAGAACCTCGCGCTGGGCAAACGGCTTGCCCTGGCTTTCGCCGCCGTCATTGCGGTGTTCCTGGCGGTGGGGGCGGTGTCGCTCTACACGGGCGCGCGGCTCAAGGAGGCGGACAGCATCAACCAGCACACCTACGTGGTGCTGGACCGCGCGGCCAACATGCTCGCCGGCATGGTCAACATGGAGACGGGTACGCGCGGCTTCCTGCTCTCCGGCATGGACGGCCACCTGGGCCCCTGGAACGGCGGCAAGGAGGGCTTCGACAAGAACTGGAACGAGCTCAAGTCGCTGACCGCCGACAACCCCGTGCAGCAGGCGCGCCTGGACGACATCAAGGCCAGGAGCAGCGAGTTCCAGCGCGTGGCCGAAGGCCTGATCGCGCTGCGCCGCGAGGTGACGGCCGGCAGGAAGCCGCTGGATGCGCTCACAACCGAGTTCTGCCAGGGCCGCGACAAGGCGGCGATGGATGCCTTCCGCACGCTGCAGGGCCAGATGACGACCATGGAAGAGGCGTTGCTCGTGCAGCGCAGCGCGGCCGCCGACTCGCTGCGCACGGTCAACAGGCTCTCCACCGCCCTGGGCAGCCTGCTGGCGGTGGTGGTGGCGGTGGCGCTGGGCCTCACCATTGCGCGCTCCATCACGCGGCCCATGCAGCGCGCGGTGCAGATCGCCGAAGCCGTGGCCGCGGGCGACCTGAGCCAGGGCCAGGCCCTGCGCGTGGACAGCAGCGACGAGACCGGCCGGCTGCTGGCCGCGCTCAAGCGCATGAGCGACAGCCTCGCCGCGCTGGTGGGCCAGGTGCGCTCGGCGTCCGACTCCATCGCCACCGGCTCCAACCAGATCGCCACGGGCAATGCCGACCTGTCGCAGCGCACCGAGGAGCAGGCCTCCAACCTGCAGCAGACGGCGGCGACCATGGAGGAGCTGAACGCCACCGTGGCCAACAACGCCCAGACCTCGCAGCACGCCACGCAACTGGCCGAACGCGCCAGCACGGCCGCGGGCCAGGGCGGCGAGGTGGTGGGGCAAGTGGTGGCGACCATGGAGCAGATTCAGGCCGCCAGCCGGCGCATCGCCGACATCATCGGGACGATAGACGG
>NZ_BCTC01000116.1 GCF_001571085.1 Azohydromonas lata NBRC 102462 | reverse complement strand
GGCTTCGCCGTCGTGGCCGGCGAGGTGCGGGCACTGGCGCAGCGCAGCGCCGACGCGGCCAAGGAGATCAAGACGCTCATCGTCTCCTCCACGCAGACCGTGGAAGCCGGCGGCGCGCTGGTGGCGCAGACGGGCGATGCGATGAAACACATCGTCCAGGACGTGCAGCGCGTGGCCGACCTCATCGGCGACATCGCCGCCGCCGCGGGCGAGCAGCGCGACGGCATCGGCCAGGTCAACCACGCCGTGAGCCAACTGGACCAGGTCACGCAGCAGAACGCGGCGCTGGTGGAGCAGTCGGCCGCCGCGGCGCAGTCGCTGCGCCAGCAGGCCCAGCGCCTGGCGCAGGCGGTGGCGGTGTTCAACGTGGGCACGCAGGGCGGCCTGTCGTCCGGCGTGCACCCCAACCCGCAGGTCCTGGCCCGCGAGGCCGTGGAACGCGCGCGCATGCAGGCACGGGCGTCCGAAGCGGTCGTGGCAGGCTGAGCGCCGCAGGGTTCCTATCGCCGGAACTCTAGCGCTGGGCCCATGACGAAGGGCCCATGCCGCGCGCAGGTGCGCTTTGGGCGCCCTGCCCCGCGCGCGCTGGGGAACGCGATCAGGCCGGGTCCACGGGCACGGTGGCGCCGGTCTTGACGCGGTTCATGGCCACCAGCGTTTTAAAAGTCTTGACGTTGTGGCTCTCGAAAAAGAGCTTGCGCGTGAGCGCCACGTACTGCTCCATGTCGCGCACCAGGAAGATCAGGACGAAGTCGCAGTCGCCGGCCACGTAGTAGCACTGCTGCACCTGCGGACAGGCGGCAAAGCTGCGCTGCATCTGGTCCAGCAGGTCGGCGCGCTCGCTCTCCACCTTCACTTCCACCACCACCGTCAGGTCGTAGCCCAGCGCCTTGGGGTTGAGTTGGGCGCTGAAGCGCTCGATCACGCCCTCGCCGGCCAGCGCCTTCAGGCGGCGGTTCACCGCGGCGGTGGAGAGGCTCACCTGCTCGCCCAACGCGCTTTGCGGCGTGCGGGCGTCGTCCTGCAGCGCGGCCAGCAGCGCGCGGTCGTAGGGGTCGAGTTTCATGGGTCAGGCCTCGCCGTTCAGGATGCAGGCGGATTTTCGATAAAACGTTCAGCAGCGAGGCCGGATTTTCGAAAAAAGCAGCGCAGGAGCGTCAATAGGATTCAGCCCAAGATTCGTGCCGGAGAGTTGGACGTGGTGACGCGCCGCCGCCCCGCGGCGCCGTCCCCGAACCCCCTTGCTGAAAGGCTTCCCATGCTGATGGCCAACCCGCGCGCCGTGCGCGTGCCCTACCCCGCGCCGCTGCAAGCGCTCCTGAGCGTCGCGCGCGCCCGCGAGAGCCGGCAGTGGCTGTCGCAGTGGGACGGCATCGCACGCGGCGCCACGCCGCTGTACGAGCTGCCGGACCTGGCTGCGCGCCTGGGCGTGGCGCGGGTGTCGCTCAAGGACGAATCCGTGCGCTCGCCGCTGGGCAGCTTCAAGGCGCTGGGCGCCCCCATCGCGCTGGTGCGCCAGATCCTGCGACTGCATCCGGACCTCGATCCCGCCGCGCTGCTGGCCGGCCGCCATGCGGCGCTGCTGCAGGACTACACCGTCATCAGCGCCACCGACGGCAACCACGGCCGCGGCCTGGCCGCCGCGGCGCGCAGCGTGGGCTGCCGCTGCGTGATCGTCCTGCACGCCCAGGTGAGCCCGGAGCGCGAACAGGCGATCGCGCAGCATGGGGCGCGCATCGTCCGCATCGAGGGCAACTACGACGAGTCGGTCGCGCAAGCCGCGCGGCTGGCCGCGGCCCAGGGCTGGCAGGTGGTGTCCGACACCTCCTACGAGGGCTACGAGGACATCCCGCGCGACGTGATGCAGGGCTACGCCACCATCGCCGCCGAGGTGGTGGAGCAGACCGGCGCGGTGGCGGACCAGCCCGGCGCCTTCACGCACGTGTTCCTGCAGGGCGGCGTGGGCGGCCTGGCCGCCGGGCTGGCGAGCTTTTTCTGGGAATTCCACGGGGCGCAGCGGCCCTGCCTCATCGTGGTGGAGCCGGCGCAGGCGGACTGCCTGTTGCAAAGCGCGCTGGCGGGCCGGCCGGCGCGGGCGACGGGCTCGGTCGACTCCGTGATGGCGGGCCTGGCCTGCGGCGAGACGTCACCGCTGGCCTGGCGCTTCCTGCAGCCCTGCGTGGACGGCTTCATGACCATCGCGGACGCCGCCGCCGTGCAGGCCATGCGCGTGCTGGCCGCGGGCGACGCGCGCGACCTGCCTATCGTCGCCGGCGAGTCCGGCGTCGCGGGCCTGGCCGGGCTGCAGGCCTTGCGCGCGGACGCGGCGGCGGCGCGGCACTTCGGCCTGGACGGGCACGCCCGCGTGCTGCTGGTGAACACCGAGGGCGCGACGGCGCCGGCCGTCTATGAGCAACTGGCCGGCGAGCCGGCTTGGGCCGTGCTCGCGCGCCAAGCCGCCTGGCGCGCGCGCTGAGCGCGGGCAACGGCTTCCACCAGGGACCATGCAGGGACCCAGCAGGCACCAACCAGGAATGAGCGATGTACGTCGATGACGCGCTGCAGGCGCAGATGGTGCGCTGGCGCCACCACTTCCACCGGTTCCCGGAAACGGGTTTCAACGAGCACCGCACGGCCGACACCGTGGCCGGCGTGCTGCAGGTGCTTGGGCTGGAGGTCCACCGCGGCATGGGCGGCACGGGCGTGGTGGCCAGCCTGCGCGTGGGCGACGGGCCGGGCGTGATCGCCCTGCGCGCGGACATGGACGCGCTGGCCATGGCGGAGACCGCCGCCGGCCGTCCCCATGCCTCCCAGAACGCGGGCTGCATGCACGGTTGCGGGCACGACGGCCACATGGCCATGGTGCTGGGCGCGGCGCAACTGCTGGCGCAGCGGCGCGATTTCAACGGCACGGTGCGCTTCATCTTCCAGCCGGCCGAGGAGCACGGCCGCGGGGCGGCGGCGATGATCGCGGATGGGCTGTTCGAGCGCTTTCCGGTGGACGAGATCTACGGCGCGCACAACATCCCCGGCCTGCCGCTTGGGCGCATCGCCACGCGCGTGGGCGGCCTGATGGCCAGCGAGGACAATTTCGTCATCCGCATCCAGGGCCGCGGCGGGCATGCGGCGCGGCCGCACATGGCGGTCGATCCGCTGGTGATTGCGGCGGAGATCATCCTGGCGCTGCAAACCGTCGTCGCGCGCTCGGTGGACCCGGGCGAGCCGGCCGTGGTGTCGTGCACCGAGATCTTCAGCGACGGCATACGCAACGCGCTGCCCTCCAACGTCACGATCAAGGGCGACACGCGCAGCTACTCGCCGCAGGTGCAGGCGCTGCTGGAGCGGCGCCTGCGCGAGCTGTGCGCCGGCATCTGCGCCGCGCATGGCGCGGTGTGCGAGGTGGCGTACACGCACGAGTTCGCGCCCACGGTGAACTGGCCGCAATGCGTGCCGGTGGCGGTGGAAGCCGCCGCGGCCGTGGTGGGCCGCGAGAACGTGGGCGACGACGTGCGGCCCATGATGATTTCCGAGGATTTCGGGGCGTTCCTGAAAGTCGTGCCGGGCGCCTTCGTTTTCATCGGCAACGGCGCCGCGGACGAGCCCGGCGGCGTGCCGCTGCACAACGGGGCGTATGACTTCAACGACGGCGTGCTGCCGATCGGGGCGCGCTACTTCGCGGAGGTGGTGCGGCGCAGGCTGCCGGTGGACGGCGCGGCCGGAGGCTGAGGGCCCCGGAAGGCGGCCGCGAAGGGGGCGTTCCGGTGAAGTTTGGGACGTCCCAAACCGGCGTTGGGGGCGTGCGGGCAGAAGTTGGGCCTGCGGCGAATCTGCGGAAATTCTCGCTTCACGGCCGGTCAACTGGGGTGGTTTGGGACGTCCCAAACCGCGCTGCTCAGGCCGGCAGGCCCGTGGGTTTGCGCATCGTTCGGGAACGAGGTCGCGTGACGTTGTCGCTCCATCGCTCCTGCCGCAGCACCGCTTGTAGGAGGCCCGCAAGCAGGAGCGGACCGGTATTCATCCGGCCCTGCGCGCCTTCACCCCCGCCGCGCGCCCAGCACCCGCACCGCCAGCGCCCCCAGCGCGGAGGCCGTGGACAGCACCGTCACGCCCATCCAGCCGAAGGCCGCGAACAGCGCCGCCCCCAGCGCCGCGCCGCTGGCCATGCCCAGGAAGATCACGACGAACAGCACCGCGTTGAGCCGGCTGCGCGCGGCGGGCTCCAGCCCGTAGACGATGCTCTGGTGGCCGATGAGCGAGCCCTGCACGCCCATGTCGAAGCCCACGGCCGTCGCGCACAGCAGTGCCAGGGCCAGCGGCACCGGCAGCCAGGGCAGCACGAACATCGCCGCAAACGACAGCGCCGCCAAACCCGCCCCCAGCCGCGTCACGACTTCCGGCCCGCGCCGGTCGGCGATGCGCCCGGCCAGCGGCGCGGCCAGCGCGCCGGCCGCCCCGGCGATGCCAAAGGCCCCGGCCGCGCTGCTGCCCAGGTGGAACGGCGCGCCGTGCAGCATCACCGCCAGCGTGGACCAGAAGGCGCTGAAGCCCACCGACAGCAGCCCCTGCGCCACGGCCGCCAGCCGCAGCGCGCGGTGGCGCCGCCACAGCGCCGGCAGCGTGCCCAGCAGCGCGAGGTAGGACAGCTGCGTGGTCGGCTCGAAGCGCGGCAGGCGCAGCCGCGCCACCACCGCGATGGCCGCCACGCTCAGCGACGCGGCCACGAACACCGTGCGCCAGCCCCACTGCTCGGCCACCACGCCGGCGGCCACGCGCGACAGCAGGATGCCCAGCAGCAGCCCCGTCATCACCGTGCCCACGGCACGGCCGCGCTGGGCCGGCGGCGCCAGCGTGGCGGCGGCCGGAACGAAGTCCTGCGCCACGGTGGCGCTCAGGCCAATGGCCAGGCTGGCGGCCAGCAGCGCGGGCAGCGAGGAGGCGCTCGCGGCCATCAGCAGCGCCAGCACCAGCAGCACGGCCTTGACCAGGATGATGCGGCGGCGGTCGTAGCGGTCGCCCAAGGGCGCCAGCAGCGCCAGCCCCGCCGCGTAGCCCAGTTGCGTGAGCGTGGGCACGCCGCCCATGGCGCCGGCGTCGACGTGAAGATCGTCGGCCAGCAGGCCCAGCAGCGGTTGGGCGTAGTAGAGCGAGGCGGCCGCGAAACCGGCGCCCGCACCCAGCAGCAGGATGAGCGAAGCGGGCAGGCCTTCTGCCGGCCGGCCCGCCGCTGCCGCCGGAGGCGATGCATGCGCTGTGTGAATGGTGGACATGGGGTTGACCCTGTGTGGTGGTGTGATGGGCGCAGTGTCCACGGCGCGTTACCCCCTTGGAAGACGGCTGGAGCGCACAGCGGCTATACGCTTGGCGTATGAGCACGTCCGAAACCACCCCCTCGCCCGCGCTGCCCGCGGCTTCCGCACTGGACCGGCTGGCGCTGATGGCGACCTTCGTGCGCATCGTGGAAGCCGGCAGCCTCTCGGCCGCCGCGGCGCAGTTGGGCACGACGCAGCCCACGGTGAGCCGCCGCCTGCAGGCGCTGGAGCGCTCGCTGGGGCTGCGGCTGATCCAGCGTTCCACCCACGCCATGCAGCTCACCGAGGACGGCCAGCGCTGCCTGGAGCGTGCCAAGGCGCTGCTGGCGGACTGGGAAGCGTTCGAGTCCGACCTGCGCGGCCGCGGCGAGGTGGCCGAGGGGCGGCTGCGCGTGGTCGTCCCGCATGCGATGGGCCAGCACCACCTGATGGCGCCGCTGGCGGAGTTCCTGCACGCGCATCCGCGCGTGGACATCGAATGGCTGCTGCACGACGACGCGCACGGGCTGATCGCCCAGGGCGTGGACTGCGCCATACAGGTCGGCGAGGTGACGGACACGTCGCTGGTGGCGATCCGGCTGTCCTCCGTGGAGCGCATCCTGGTGGCGGCGCCGCAGGTGCTGGCGGGCGCCGAAGCGCCGTCCGACCCGCAGGACCTGGCCGGGCTGCCGTGGCTGGCGCTGCGCACCTACTACCGCGCCGACATCGAGCTGCACCACCGCGACGGCCGGCAAAGCCGCCACCTGGCGCTGCGCCCGCGCCTGAGCACCGACAGCCTCTACGCGCTGCGCTCGGCGGCGCTGCAGGGGCTGGGCGTGGCGGCGGTGTCCGCCTGGAGCGTGACGGAGGACATCGCCCAAGGCCGGCTGCTGCACGTGGCGCCGGACTGGGTCGCGCCGCCGCTGCCCGTGTTCCTGCTCTACCCGCCGGCCCCGCACTACCCGGCGCGGCTGCGGCGCTTCGTCGAGGTGTTCAGGCGGGCGATGCCGCCGACGCTGGCGGGATGAGCGGTTGCACGCTGAGGCAGAGCCGGGAAGGGCAGCCTTTCGGACATCAATACAACATACGAGATTCCAAACAAGTCTTAATCACCAACCTTCCCTGCGCCGACCGCCCTCTTTCAGGTCGAGAAAGGAAAAGCCAGGCAGGTACAGGGCCGCATGTGTTCCGGTCCCATGTCACAGGGAAAAGCGGTGATGTGGGTTTTCCGGAAGTCGCGTGTATGTTGTTGTGCGAGTTGTGGCAACGCTGCCGGGCGGCTCACTGCGCCTCGGCCCACAGGGCGTTTTCGCGTGCCACCAGCGCCGAGGCGGCGGCCGGGCCCCAGGTGCCGGCGGTGTACGGTTTGGGCGCGTCGCCCTGGTTCTGCCAGCCTTGCAGGATGGGGTCGGCCCATTTCCAGGCGGCTTCGAGCTCGTCGCGGCGCATGAAGTGCGTGAGGCGGCCGCGGACCACGTCGATGAGCAGCCGCTCGTAGGCCTCGGCGCGGCGCTCGGTGAAGGCGGACTGCAAGTCCAGGTTGAGATGCACCGGGCGCATGCGCATGCCCGACCCCGGCTCCTTGGCCATGATCTGCAGCTTGATGGACTCGTCGGGCTGCAGCGTGATCAGCAAGCGGTTGGGCTGCGCGGCGCCGGACTGGTCCGCAAAGATGGAAAACGGCGGCTGCGAGAACTCCACCAGGATTTCCGAATGCCGCTTGGGCATGCGCTTGCCCGTGCGCAGGAAGATGGGCACGCCGGCCCAGCGTGCGTTGTCTATGTGCGCGCGCAACGCCACGAAGGTCTCGGTGCGGCTGCCCGCGGGCACGCCCTCCTCCTGCTGGTAGCCGGGCACGGACTGGCCATCGGTGGTGCCGGCGGTGTACTGGCCGCGCACGGTGTGCTGGCGCAGGTCGGCCTCGCCGAGCTTGCGCAGCGAGCGCAGCACCTTGAGCTTTTCGTCGCGCACGTCGTCGGCGTCCAGCGAGATGGGCGGCTCCATGGCCACGATGCACAGCAGTTGCAGCAGGTGGTTTTGCACCATGTCGCGCATGGCGCCCGTGCCGTCGTAGAAGCCCGCGCGCGTGCCCACGCCCACGGTCTCGGCCACGGTGATCTGCACGCTGCGTATGTAGGGCGCGCGCCACATGGGCTCGTAGATGGCGTTGCCAAAGCGCAGCACCATGAGGTTCTGCACCGTCTCCTTGCCCAGGTAGTGGTCGATGCGGTAGATCTGCCGCTCCTCGAAGTGGCGGGCCACGGCCTCGTTGATGGCGCGCGCCGAGGCCAGGTCGTGGCCCAGCGGCTTTTCCAGCACCACGCGCGACTGCGCATCGAGCAGCCCGGCGCCGGCCAGGTGCTCGCACGTGACGGTGAAGAGCTGCGGCGCCGTGGCCAGATAAAAGAGCTTCACGGAGTTGGCCTGGCAGGCTTCCTTCAGGCCCACGAAGCCCTGGGGCTGCGTGGCGTCGAGCCGCACGTAGTCCAGGCGGCGCAGGAAGTCCTGCCACTGCAGCGGCTGCATGTCGGCGGGCTCGATGCAGCGGCGCGACATGCGGTCCACGAACTCCACGTACTGGCGCCGCGTCCACTCGTGGCGCCCCAGGCCGATGATGCGGTGACGCTCGCCCAGGCTGCGGTGCAGGTGGGCCATGTACAGCGCGGGCAAGAGCTTGCGCCAGGCCAGGTCGCCGGCGCCGCCGAAGATGATGATGTCCAGCGGGGTGGACTCCGTGATCTCCATCCAGGGCCTCCAAAGCAGATGAGCCGGCCCTTGTACCCGAGCCGCGCCGGCCCTGGCAGCGTCAAGGCGGGGGCGAGCCGGGTTCAGGCCTTGAAATCGCGGCGCGAGCCTTCGTCCAGCAGGTCCTGGTAGTGCGGATGGCGCTGCATGAACGCGGCGATGAAGCCGCAGGCCGGCACGACGCGCAGGCCGCGGCGGCGCGCCTCGTCCAGCGCAAACGCGGCCAGCTCGGAGCCCAGGCCCTGGCCTTCGCGCGCCCTATCGACTTCGGTGTGCATGAAGCGCATCGCGCCATCGTCGATCCGGTACTCGGCAAAGCCGGCGACGGCGCCGTCCTCGTGCAGCTCGAAGCGGTGCTCGGCGGCGTTGTCCAGCAAGCGGGGTGGGTTCATGAAGTCACCTGTGGTCGGGGTCGGCGCCGGGCAAGCCCGATTCCCGGGCCCGCGTGCCGAACGCCCGCTTTGGGCATGTGACCTGCTGCGTTTGCGTGGCCACGGACTCGGCCCTTCGCATGGCTTACATCAAGCTACTTATGTCGCCTTGAAAAAATTCTTATAGGTGCGTCCGTGCATGCCCCAAGTGAAGGCACAATTGCTGCGCCGCAACATGATCGAGGAGACCCTAATGAATCCTTTCATCACCCAGGCCCAGGAAGCCGCCAAGCAGTGGGGCGAGCTGAGCACCTCTTTCTTCCAAGAGCAGGCCAAGCTGTTCCAGGCCCCGCTGGCCACGCCCACCGCCACGCCGGACCCGAGCGCCGCCATGGCCGGTTTCGTCAAGGCCACCGCGCAGGCTGACGAGTTCATGGTCAAGGCCGTGAAGCTGATGGACGTGCAGGCCGCCCAGCTGATGGACGCCGCACTGCAGGACAACGCCGCCAAGGAGCAGCTCAAGCCCGTGGTGGACGCCTACAAGACCGCCTCGCAGACCGTGGTGGCCGCCGTGGAACAACTGGCCCAGGCCCGCAAGGCCCTGCTGGACAAGACCACCGGCGCCTGAGCCTCAGCGCTCCACCGATTGCCAAGGGGCCCCGCACGGGGCCCCTTTTTCTTTGGGCGCGCGGCGCGGCTCGCAAGCCGGTTTGATTTTTATAGACGATCGGTTTAATAATGCCCGCATGAGCAGTGAGCAGCCTCTTGCGCCGCGCCGCCGCGGCCGTCCGGCCCGCGACATCGAAGGCTATGGCCAGACCCGCGAGGCCCTGGTGCGCGCCGGCGTGGTGGCCCTCACCAGCAAGGGTTTCACGGCCACGGGCATAGACGAGATCCTGCGCGGCGTGGGCGTGCCCAAGGGCAGCTTCTATCACTACTTCGGCAGCAAGGAGGCCTACGGCGCGGAGCTCATAGACCGCTACGCCGAGTACTTCGCACGGCGGCTGGACGGCTTTCTGCTCGACGAATCGCAAGCCCCGCTGCAGCGCCTGCGCAACTTCACCGGCGACGCCCAAACCGCCATGGCCCGCCACGGCTTCGAGCGCGGCTGCCTGGTGGGCAACCTGGGCCAGGAGATGGGCGCGCTGCCTGAGGCCTTTCGCCAGCGGCTGATGGACATTTTTGACGACTGGCAGGCCCGCACCGCCCAATGCCTGGCCGCCGCGCAGGCTGCGGGCGAGCTCTCACCCGCGGCCGACGTCGCCCGCCTGGCCGCCTACTTCTGGATGGGCTGGGAAGGCGCCGTGCTGCGCGCCAAGCTCGAACGCCGCGCCGCGCCGCTTCAGCTCTTTGCCGACGTGTTTTTCGCCGGCCTGCCCAGGTAGGCCATTTTTTTGCCCGGTTCTAGACGACCGGTCTAGTTTTCACCCGACAGGAGTTCACCATGTTCAAGGCCATCCTGATAGAGAAGGACGAAGCGGGCTACCGCGCCGCCGTGCGCGAGCTCGATGACGCCGCGCTGCCCGCGGGCGACGTGACCGTGCGCGTGGCCTACTCCACGCTCAACTACAAGGACGGCCTGGCCATCACCGGCAAGTCGCCCGTGGTGCGCAAGTTCCCCATGGTGCCGGGCATCGACCTGGCCGGCACGGTGGAAAGCAGCTCGCACCCGGACTACCAGGCGGGCGACGCCGTGGTGCTCAACGGCTGGGGCGTGGGCGAGACGCACTGGGGAGGCCTCGCGCAGCGCGCACGGCTGAGCGGCGACTGGCTGGTGCCGCTGCCCGCGGCCTTCACGCCGGCGCAGGCCATGGCCATAGGCACGGCGGGCTACACGGCCATGCTGTGCGTGCTGGCGCTAGAGCGCCACGGCGTGACGCCGGCGCACGGGCCCGTCGTCGTCACCGGCGCGGCCGGCGGCGTGGGCAGCGTGGCGGTGGCGCTGCTGGCCAAGCTGGGCTTCAGCGTGGCCGCCGTCACCGGCCGGCCCCAGGAGGCCGACTACCTGCGCAGCCTGGGCGCCAGCGAGGTGCTGGAGCGCGCCGAGCTCAGCGCCCCGGGCAAGCCGCTGGCCAAGGAGCGCTGGGCCGGCGCCGTGGACACCGTGGGCAGCCACACCCTGGCCAACGTCTGCGCGCAGATGAAGTACCGCGGCGTGGTCACCGCCTGCGGCCTGGCCGGCGGCATGGAGCTGCCCGCCACCGTGGCGCCCTTCATCCTGCGCGGCGTGACGCTGGCCGGCATAGACAGCGTGATGTGCCCCCGCCCCGAGCGGCTGCAGGCCTGGCAGCGCCTGGCCGCCGACCTGGACCTCGCCCGCTTGGGCCGCATGGCGCACGAGATCACGCTGGACGAGGCCCTCCCCACCGCCGCCGCGCTGCTCGCAGGCCAGGTGCGCGGCCGCGTGGTGGTGGACGTCAACCGCTGACGCCGCGCCGGCCGCCGGCTGCCTGGCCGCAGGCGGCTGCGCAACAGGGCGGGCGGCCTGCCGTCCGAAGCGGCATCGTCACAATGCGCACCGCATGCGACGCTTCTTCACGCCCTTTTTCCTGACGCTCAGCGCCATCGTGGTGCTGGGCTACGCCTACCTGGCCTGGCGGCTGGCCGGCGGGACTGCCGGCCGGCTGCTGCTGGCCGTGCCCTGCCTGCTGGTGTGGCTGGTTCCCATGGCCTATTGGGCCGGCGGGCGCGAGAGCACGCGGCGCGCCGATGAGCTGCTGCACGCCGCGAGCTACCTCAGCATGGGCTGGCTCAACTTCCTGCTGCTGTTCGCGCTGCTGCGCGACGGGCTGCTGGGCCTGGCCTGGCTGGCGGGCGCCGAGAAGGCGCGGGAGCTGCTGGCCACCACCGGCACGCCGCTGGTGTTCGCCGCCTCACTGGCGGCGCTGGCCGTGGGGGCGCTGGCGGCGCTGCGCGGGCCGGCCGTCCAGCGCGTGAGCATTCCCGTGGCCGGGCTGGACGCGGCGCTGGAAGGTTTCAAGATCGTCCAGATCAGCGACCTGCACGTGGGGCCGACCATCGGCCGGCGCTACGTGAGCCGCGTGGTGGAGCGCGCCAACGCGCTGGCGCCGGACTTGACGGTGCTCACCGGCGACATCGTGGACGGCGCCCCGCAGCGCCTGGCGCCGCACGTGGCGCCGCTGGGCGGGCTGCGCGCGCGGCACGGCAGCGTGTTCATCCTGGGCAACCACGACTGCTATTCCGGTGCGCGACGCTGGATCGCGCAGTTCCGCGGCCTGGGCATGCGCGTGCTGCTCAACGAGGCCCTGGTGCTGGAGCACGGCGGCGCCCGGCTGATCGTCGGCGGCGTGGTGGACCCGGCGCTGCGCCTGTCGGAGCCGGACCAGCAGCCCCGCGCCGACCTGGCCGCCGCGCCGCAGGCGGGGGCGGGCCTGCGCATCCTGCTGGCGCACAACCCGGCGCTGGCCGAGTTGGGCGAGCGGGCGGGCTTTGACGTCCAGCTCTCCGGCCACACGCATGCCGGCCAGTTTTTTCCGTGGACGCTGGCCGTGCGCGCGGTGCACGCGCCGCATGTGGCCGGCCTGTCGCGGCAGGGAAAGATGTGGGTCTACGTCTGCCCCGGCACCGGCAGCTGGGGGCCGCCGGTGCGCTTTGGCACGCGCACGGAGCTGACGCTGCTGGAGCTCAGGCGGTCGGACGGTGCCGCCGCGCCAACAGCCGGGCGTGCTCAGTAAGCCGGCACCACCTGCGGCACGCTGAAGTCGCGTCCCACGCCGCTGAGGGCGCGGTCGAAATTGTCGCGGGCGCGCTGGCTCAAGGCCGCGAGGTCCACGGCGCCGCTGGCGTCGCAGGGAAAGCTCAGGCCGCGCCCGGTGAACAGGCAGTTGAAGCGCAGTTCGAAACCGTCGGCCGCGCCGGGGTTGGGCAGGGCTGCAAATGAACGAGTCGTCAGGGACATGGCTACTTCTCCTGGTCACTCACGGGAACCGCCCGCCGGCGCCTTCGTGCCGGCAGCCTGCCGCCTTCACACCGGCCTCGGCTCCCTCCTGAAAACCAGCGTAGGGGCAGGCGGCGGGAAGTGCTGCGGCATCTGCACGCTTGCCACGGGCTGTTACACGGCTTCCTTGTCAGGCTGCCGCTAGGCGGAAATCTTTCACACTGCGCTTACAGGCGTCTTCCATCCTTGGGCGGCCCCACGGTGGGCGGCCCGGTTTTGCCCCAATAGCGGCCCAGGCAATGCCTGGGCATCAAAGCTGCTCTAGGGGCTCAACGCAGTTTTCGCAGTTCCAGCCGGTTCGGGGGTGACGGCCAAAAGCAGGCACCCGGCCACCGGCGCCCGTCCATGCACGACTTCAGTCCCGACGGCGGCAAGCCGCACCCTGCCCACCCGGCCACCCCGGTCGAATCCGAGGGCTTCGCATCGCGCGGCGACGGGCGCGACATCTTCTTTGCCGCCGTCGAGGCCACGCGCATGCCCATGGTGGTGGCCGATCCGCGGCTGCCGGACACGCCCATCGTCTTCGCCAACAACGCCTTCCTGGACATGACCGGCTACGCCCAGGAGGAGGTGCTTGGGCGCAACTGCCGTTTCCTGCAGGGGCCGGACACCGACCGCGCCGTGGTGGACCAGATACGGCAAGCCGTGGCGCGCCAGCAGGAGATCGCCGTGGAGCTGATCAACTACCGCAAGGACGGCAGCAGCTTCTGGAACGCGCTGTTCCTCACGCCGGTGCGCAATCCGGAGGGCGAGCTGATCTATTTCTTCTCCTCGCAATTGGACGTGAGCCGGCGACGCGACGCCGAAGGCGCACTGCACCACTCGCAGAAGATGGAGGCGCTGGGCCAGCTCACCGGCGGCATCGCCCACGACTTCAACAACCTGCTGCAGGTCATCGTCAGCAACGTGGAGGTGGCCAGCACCAAGGCACGGCTGCTTGGGCTGGACGACGCGCTCATCGCCCGCGCCCTGTCCAACGTGCGCGAGGCCGCGCGCAAGTCCGGCACGCTCACGCAGCAGCTCCTGGCCTTCGCGCGCAAGCAGCAGTTGCAGGGGCGCGTGATCAATCTCAACGAGCTGGCGCAGCGGCTGTCGGACATGGCCGACCGCAGCTTGGGCGGCCACGTCGAGCTGCGGCTGGCGCTGGAGCCGGGGCTGTGGAACACGCGCATAGACCCCACGCAGGCCGAGGTGGCGCTGCTGAACCTGCTCATCAACGCGCGCGACGCCATGTCCGGCGGCGGCCAGGTGGTGCTGCGCACCGCCAACCTGCGGGCCGATGAGGCCGAAGCCGACGCCCACGCGCTGCCCATGCCCGGCCCCTACGTGATGCTGAGCGTGTCGGACACGGGCGAAGGCATCGCGGCCGACGTGCTGCCGCGCGTCATGGAGCCCTTCTTCACCACCAAGCCGCCCGGCCAGGGAACGGGTCTGGGTTTGTCCATGGTCTATGGCTTCGCGCGCCAGAGCGGCGGCACGGCCACCATCGAATCCACGCCCGGCCAGGGCACCACCGTGCGGCTGTACTTCCCGGCCACGCCGGACGACCAGGCCACGCGCCCCGCGCCCGCGCCGCTGCGCGCGGGCGGCAGTGGGCGCATCCTGGTGGTGGACGACCGCCCCGAGGTGGCCGAGATGGCCGCGCTGCTGCTGGAGCACGCGGGCTACGAGACGGTGCGGTGCCACGGAGCACAGCGCGCGCTGGAGCTGCTGGAGGCGGGGCCGCCGTTTCAGTTGCTGCTCACGGACCTGATCATGCCGGGCGGCATGAACGGCGTGATGCTGGCCCGCCAGGCCCAGCAGCGCCAGCCGGCGCTGCAGGTGCTGCTCATGACGGGCTTTGCCGACGGCACGCCCGCACGCCACGGCGGCGGCCATTACGACATCGTCTTCAAACCCTTCTCAGCCGAGGAGCTGGAGGCCAAGGTGCGGCTGGCGCTGGCGCGCCCCGCGGCCGGGCACGCGGCCTGATACTCCCGCCACCACCACCTGCCGCTGCGCATGCCACCCCCCAGCCGCCTCCCCGCCGAAGCCCAAGTGCTGCCGCCGGGCACCGTCATCTCGCTGGACAACTGCGACCGCGAGCCCATACACGTGCCCGGCGCCATACAGCCCCACGGTGCGCTGCTGGCGCTGGACCGCTTGGGGCGCCTGAGCCACGCCAGCGCCAACGCGCGCGCCCTGCTGGGACCGCTGCCCGCCTTCGGTCAGCCGCTGCGCGCCAGCGACTTGGGCAGCCAGGCTGCCGCGCACGAGCTCATACGCGAGGCGCTGCGGGCCAACGCGGTGGACGGCGAGCTGGGCCTGCGCTCCGCGCCCATGGAGCTGGACGGGCACTGCTTCGACGCCGTGGTGCACGCCCACAACCAGCACGTGATCTGCGAGTTCGAGCGCCGCGAGCAAAGCGCCGAGGAGCGCGCCGCCTTCGCGCAAAAGGCCTACCGCTCCATGGGCAGCCTCAAGCGCCAGCCCAGCATCGAGCGCCTCATGGAGGAGGCGGTGGCGCAGATTCGCGACATGACCGGCTTCGACCGCGTCATGGGCTACCGCTTTCGCCACGACGACAGCGGCGACGTGGTGGCCGAGGCGCGGCGCGACGATCTGGAGCCCTACCTGGGCCGCCGCTACCCGGCCAGCGACATCCCCGCGCAGGCGCGGCGGCTGTACGTGCTCAACACGCTGCGGCTGATTGCCGACGTCACCTACGAGCCCGTGCCGCTGCTGGCCGGCGACGCCGCCTCGCCCCCGCTGGACCTGAGCCACAGCGTGCTGCGCAGCGTTTCGCCCATACACGTGGAGTACCTGCGCAACTTGGGCGTGGCGGCGTCGATGAGCGTGTCCATCGTGGTGGGCGCGCGGCTGTGGGGAATGATCGCCTGCCATCACATGGCACCGCTGCAGGTGCCCTTCGCGGTGCGGCTGGCCTGTGACGTGCTCGCGCAACTGCTGGCCTCCACGGTGCAGTCGCTGGACGCCAAGGCGCGCGAGGCCTCGGTGGCGCGCGCGGCCTGGCTGCGCACCGAGCTCATAGGCCGCGTGGCCACGGGCGAGACGGTGGAGGACGTGCTGGTGGCCGAGGCGCCGCTGATCGCCGACAACCTGGGCTGCGACGCGCTGGTGGTGGCCGGCGGCGAGCGGCTGCACGTGCACGGGCTGGTGGACGCGGCCTGGGCTCAGGCGCTGTTGGGCGCGCTGGCGCGACGCGAGGGCACGCTCGTTCACATCACCCGCGCCGAGGAGCTGCCCTCCTCGCCGGACGGCGCCGCGCCGCCCGCCACTTCGCGCTATTGCGGCGTGCTGGCCCTGGGCTACGACCGCGCCGGCGGCGGCTGGCTCATTGGGCTGCGGCGCGAGCAGGTGCAGACCATACGCTGGGGCGGCAAGCCCGATAAGGCGATCGCGCACGGGCCGCTTGGGCCGAGGCTGACGCCAAGGGGGTCGTTTGCCGAGTGGCGCGAAACGGTGCACGGCACGGCCGAGCCCTGGGACGAGACGCAGCTCGAAATCGCCCGCCAGTTGCTGGACGCGCTCAGCCGGGCGCACGCCGACCGCGTCATGACGCTGGACCGGGCCCGCACCCAGCTTTGGGCCGTGCTGGGCCACGACCTGCGCAACCCGCTGCAGTCCATCAGCATGGCTGCGCAGGTCATAGGCCGCGCCGGCAGCAGCGAGCGCATGAACTCGGTGCTGCGCAACTCGGCTCACCGCATGGAGCGGCTCATCGCCGACGTGCTGGACATCTCGCGGCTGCAAAGCGGCCTGGGCCTGGGCATGAGCTTCCAGTGCACCGACCTTGTCCCGCTGCTGGAGCAACTGGTGGAAGAGGTGCTGGTGGCGTACCCGGAAACGGTGATAGCGCGCAAGTTGCCCGCGCAACTGCGGGCGGACGTGGACGCGGGCCGCTTCGCCCAAGTCATCGCCAACCTGCTGAGCAACGCGCGCCAGCACGGCAGCGGCGGCATCGTGATCGAGGCCCGGCAGGAAGCGGGCGAGGCCGTGATCGTGGTGTGCAACCCCAGCAAGCCCATCCCTTCGGACATCGCCGCCAGCTTGTTCGACCCCTTCAAGCGCGAGTCGCTGCGCAATGCGCGCAACCCCAGCGGCATGGGGCTGGGCCTGTACATCGCCAACCAGGTGGCCCGCGGCCACGGTGGACAGTTGCGCTACGAGGCCCGCGGCAACGACGTCTGTTTCACGCTGCGGCTGCCGCTGAAGCAGGCGGCGCCAGCCTGAGGGGCAGCGTCAGCGCGAAACGCCAGCGCCGGTGGCGGCCCGCGGGGGCCGCCACCGGCGTCATGGCCGTGGCAGGGAAGGAAGGAGGGCGGCAGCCGGAGCTGCGCGGATCGGGAAAAGCGGCAAGGGGAGAAGGGAGGAGTAGTCAACCCGGCCCGCGATTCGCCCTGGAAAGGGATCAGTGTTCGGCGGACAACGCCTTGTGTTTGGCGCTGCCCATGACAGGCATGTTGCAGGGGAAAAGTTAGGCCAGTCTTAGACGCCGGTGCCCGCGTCACCCGGCTTTGAGCCAGCTTCGCCGTCCCCACGGCGCAGCGGCGAAAGCAGGTGGCGCAGGCCGTTGTGGTCCACCTCGTGCATGAGGGCCAGCAGGCTGCCGAGCTGTCCCTTGGGAAAGCCCGTGCGGGCGAACCATTGCAGGTAGGGGCCGGGCAGGTCGGCAATCGCCCTGCCCTTGTACTTGCCGTAGGGCATGACGGTGTCCACCAGTTGCTGCAGTTGCGCTTGTGCCATGGCGCGATTCTCGGCCGCGGCCGGCGTGGCCTGGCGGAGCGGCACCTCAGCGCGCGAGCACCTCGCGCTGCTTCATGGTGAGGTACTCGGCCTGCGTGGTCTCGTGCAGTTGCGCCGGGTAGCGCTCCAGCGCGGCGTGGAAGCGGCGCAGCCGCTCCTGCACCGGGGCGGACGCGGTGGCCACAAAGGAATCGATGGCCAGGAAGTAGCGCATGGTGTTGCGCTCGGCCACGCCCTGCATGCCGCGCACGAACTGCGCGTGGCCCTGCTCGTCGCGGTCCACGACGCTGAAGCCCACCTTGTCGCGCCCCGCGCTGGCGAGATAGGCGCTGGTGGCCAGCCGCGCGGCCAAGCCCATCTCGTAGGCGTAGGACATGTGCATGAAGGTGCGCCCGCCCGGCGCGGGCACGGCCTGCAGGCGCAGCCTGTAGTTCTGCGTGCCCAGGGGGCCCTGGTCGGCCAACAGCGCCACGGCAAAGAAGTCGTCCTGCCGCGCCGGCACGGCGAAGCGGAAGGCCAGGCTTTGCGCCTCGTCCACCGGGTCGGTATAGCGGCGCGCCACGCCCACTTCCAGTTGCTGCGCCGCACCCTCGCCGGCGGAAGGCGCACAGCGCTTGACGTTGGTTTGCAGCAGCAGGATGTCGCACCAGTGGCGCGGCTGGCGCAGCGCGCCGGCCACGGCGTCGAAGGGCTGGTCGAGCACGGCCCACACCTCGCCCAGCGGCGCGCTGGTGGAGTCGTTGGACTGCAACAGCAGCGGCCGGCCGAAGGGGCTGGAAGCGAGCCGAGGCTCCAGCTCGGACAACCGTGCCCGCAGCGCCTGCGCGTCGCCCTCGCCGCCCTGCGCCGCGGCGGTGTTCGGGGCGATGCAAGCCAGGCCGCCGGACAAGCCGGCCACCGCCAGGGCAAGGCGCAGGGCCGAAGAACGAACCGCAGAAGGAAGAAGGTGCTTCACCGCCGGACTGGGGCAAGCACCGTTCCAGGCATGCCGCACCGGCGGTGCGGGCGAGCCGGCCGCAGCATCGCGGCGGCTTGCGGCCGGCTTCAGCCCAGGCTGGGCGCGGCGCTTTCCTCGTCGTAGCCCAGGGCGGGCGCGACGGTGCGTTGCAGCATCGTGGCGCGGCCCACGGGGGCGGAACCCTGGTTGCTGAAGCCTTGGCCATCGTCGCTGCCGTCCAGGCGGAAGGCGCTCACCGCCAGTGCCAGGCGCTGCGACTGTTCGCGCAGGCTCTCGGCGGCGGCGGCGGACTCTTCCACCATGGCCGCGTTCTGCTGTGTCATGCGGTCCAGGCTTTGCACCGACTGGTCCACCTGCGCGATGCCGCAGGACTGGCTGTGCGTGGCGGCGCTGATCTCGGCGATGACGGCGGTGACGCGCTGCACGCCCGCCACGATCTCCTCCATCGCGTTGCCGGCTTCCTTGACCAGCCTGGTGCCGCCCTCGACCCTCTCGGTCGAGGCGCTGATCAGGTCCTTGATCTCCTTGGCCGCTTCGGCGGAGCGCTGCGCCAGGGCGCGCACCTCGCC